>CAVXUV010000042.1:0-71198 GCA_963765095.1 uncultured Alphaproteobacteria bacterium | reverse complement strand
GGCCTGCGCTCCGGCTACGTGTGGACCGGCCTCTGGAACCGCATGGAGCAGGGCAAATGCGACCTCCAGTGGCAGAGCAACGGTCTCCGCACACCCCCCGTTCTTATATATATATATATATATATATATACATATTGTACTCGTAGATTTACTCTACGAGTTTGCACATGCAGAGCCGTTGTCTTATACACGAACTGGGATCGCGGGCAGCCCTACACGTGCTCCCCAGTGCGCTCCGCATACTATACATACCTATGTATACGTATTGTACTGTGTGTGTGTGTGTCTCGTCGGAGCCCAATAGTGGATGCGGTACTCGCAGCACATGGTGGCCGTGATGCTGGTGGCCGACGGCAAGTGGAGGGCGATGAGCGGACGCCCGCGACACGGACAGTTTGCATGAGCTACCCGGGTACGATCTCCTCTCCTCAGGCCACGACACCACCGCCGCTCCTCAGGCCACGTCACGACCGCACTTCGACTTGTCGACTTGTCTCGCGCGTGCAGACACCGACATGCCGGCGCCTCAGCCCACGCGCTGCAAGACGAACTGGACGCTGTACGGCGACCGCTGCTACCGCGCGTTCGGCGCCGAGCGCAGCAGCTGGGGCGCCGCGCTCCTGGTGTGCCCGGCGCCTCCGGCGACGAGCTCGTGTCGGTGCACAGCGTGTTCGGCCAGAGCTACGTGCAGGCGTCGCTCTACGACCAGCCGCAGGACGCGCTCGACAACGGCTTCTGGATCGGCCTCAATTCGCTCGTCGTGCGTCTGTCCGGCATCGCTCTCACATCGCACATCCGCCTCACTAAATTTAGAGCTCTCTTCTTCTGTGGCGCAGAACGCGCAAGTGCTCGAGTGGAGCAACAAGTGGCAGTTCTCGTACGCGTTCTGGGGCCCGCGTGAGCCGCAGATGGACGAAAAGAAGCGCTGCGTCCTCCTCGACGGCAACACCGGTTCGCATTCGCTGTTGAACAACTACACAGCATGTACTCGTACGTTCATCCAATCTGAACTGAACGGTGCCGCATCATCGAACTGCAGGGAGCTGGTGGATGCGCGATTCGGCGAGGAGCACGGCTACATCTGCATGGACACTCACGCGTACAACGCGCAGCCGCCGCCGACCGCCGCGCCCGACATCGGCGGCAGCTGTCCGGCAGGTTGGGACCTGCAGCTGGGCGGCTTCTGCTACCGAATCAACATCACGCGCGGCATGTACTTCACGGATGCGTTCGCACAGTGCAGCGCGCTGGGCGCCGGCAGCGATCTGGCGTCGATCGGCAACGAGCCCGAGCAGGAGTACGTGCTGGCGGTCGCGAAGCGGCAGTACGACGAGCTCACGTCAATAGGTGGGCAGCCGCATGAGCCGAACGGGCTGTGGCTCGGCTTCGCGTACAGGAACGGGAAACTCGCAGCGCACGACGGCTCGCCCATCAAGTTCACGGACTGGTTCCCGAACCAGCCGAACCCGGACGCGGAGCCCGAGAGCACCTATTGCGTGTCAATGGAGGCCATCTCGGGCCGCTGGTCCCTTGAGCACTGCAGAGGCGCGTTCAAATACGGCAATTGTGTGCAAGCGGCCGAAACGTACGCTCCTCAGGACACGTCTTGTTTGGCGCACAATTCGGTGACACCCGACCTGTTCTTCACACTCGCAGTGCTCACCACCACCAAGCGGACCAGCAGCACGAGCCGGGAGACCATTCCTGCCGGGCGCACCACCAGAACCAGAACCAGCACCAGCAGGTGGCAGTACAGCACGCAGCGTGTCCGTATGCTCGCTCACTCATTGTGCAATATATTTAATACAGTAATGTCTCCGTAAGAGTGACGGCCAGGCGCACGAAGAGCTGCTCGTTGTAGAGTCGCAGCAAGGCGGCTTCCCGGTGGCGGTACCGTAGTGCTCGCGGTGCTCGGCACTGGAGTGCTGCTCCTCGTGGCAGCGTTCATCGCGTTCCTCGTCGTGCGCCGCGTGCGCCCGCAGCTGCTCGAGTCGCTGCCGGAGCCCGTGCGCCGTTGGACGACCGCCAGCTCGCCGAACGCAGCGCAGTCGGCCGTAACGGCCACCGGCGCCTCAGCGGGCGACGAGTTGGGCGCCCTGACAGCCGGCGCCACCGCAATCGAGAACCCGATATATGCGAGCACTCTGAACTGACCTCTCTGTGAAGGGGGCATTCGCCTTCACACAACATACACTGCATTCCTACCACAAACTCGAGTGCTGTCATTTCGATGAAGTGATGATATTAGACACGCACACACTAGGCTGATTTGCTTCTACCCAGTTTAATACATAGCTTTATTCATTTGCCATCGCTCATTTTATTCTCTCCCAAAAAACCAGCATGCTCAACAATCCCTAAGTACGAGTATAAAAATTTACAATTCAAATTCAAACATTGAAACAAGACGCCTCATCATCGATTGTTTATCTTAAAATAATTAATAATTAATAACTTGAGTATGATGACTTGGAAATAATCTATCAGAAATGAAATGATAAAGTATAAAGGCTAGTACTGTATAAATTGATAATACTGATTAATATTGCTCGATGAGTTGTCGCTGATTAGTGGTGACTAATGATAATTATGACTGTAGAGTCAGGCGAAAGACTTTAGCTGCATATCTTAGAAGTGACATAATGTGGCTGAATACTTTTAATCAAAGCAGAATCTGTTACGAGCAGACGATTAGGCCTAACTTGCAATTCGTGTGGTTCATGTCTTCAGCGTCGTGCTGGCTGACGCTCCTGAAGCTCGAGCGCGACCGGATCTATTGCACGCTCACTCCCATACGACGCGTTCATGAAGCTCGATGCACCCGCACTGCCCCCGCCATTTTTGCCGCCCGCGTCTCCAGCTGCTCGCCAGTTCATTTCCTCGTAGTTTGCGTTGAAATGATCGCCGCCATGTCGCCGTGGCAACCCGAACAGCTGCAGCGTTTTGGTCTTGAGGGTCACGAGACGGCCGGTGCGCGCGAGGAACCAGAAGAGCAGCGCGAGCAGCAAGAGCACCACAATCAGGAGCGCGAGAGCGATCAGAAGCCAGAGATACCAGGGAACGCCTCCGCCGCTTCCTCCACCGCCTCCTAAGCACGTTGTGCATTACATTAACTGTACATGAAGAATGGCCGAAGAGTAATAGTTATCTCTAAACTGCCTACTACCGGTATGTATGTTAAGTTATTTCAATTCCAATTGCCAATCTACAATACCAGAGTATGAACAACTCGGGATGCGTTAAAAAGACTTCAGATTAAAAAGACGTCTAATTGTTCACTAAGGCGTTTAAAAGACTTCAGTTTGTCCTAACACGAGATTGTTAATTGAAATAGCAATCTGAACGAGAATGTAATAATGCAAAGTACTATACTAATCAACCGAGCGTAGTTGGTCGGCGAGCTGTAATTTTTGCCGGAGTTTTCTCAGGCTCGAGGTTCGTCGGGTTCGTCAGGGTAGTCGGGTTCGTCAGGTTCTGGTGTCTCCTCAGGTTCTTCTTCTGTTATCGGCAGCTCAGTTACGCTGAGGCTGGTGCTTGTGTGGGAGGCAGCGATGGTAGATGAGAGCAAACCATTCGAGGTAGTTGAAGACGGTGAAATTGTATGAGGCACTGTTACTGAGTACAAACAATACAGTATAGTATACTGTTCAATAAGCTAAGGTGTGTACATGAGGGGTAGAATACCGTCAGTATTGTTGACGAGCTGAGAAGGGCCTGTGTTTGACGCCGTGGATGTGAAGAGACTACGTGCATCTGTAGTTGCGGCAGCTGAGACGTTTGCGACAGAGCCTGCGGTGCTCTGCAGCATAGTATTGTCACTGGTAGCAGAGGTGCTCTTCGAGGTGACTGCGTATGTAGTTGAGTACGGTGAAAATTGTATGAGACACTGTTACCGAGTAGTGAGTACGAATGTAGGCGGTGTCGGACGGTCACCCACACAAGCACTCACCTCGCTCGAGGCTCGAGTGACAAGTGATCGGCGTAAACACGCCGAAAAGTAGGCTGACGTCGCCAGCTCTCTAGTGACCGTCCTACAACCGCTACACAAACAATATACAGTTCAATAATCGGAGGTATACAAATGAGGAGTACAATACCGTCAGTAATGTTGACGAGCTGAGGAGGGCCTGTGTTTGACACAGTGGATGTGAAGAGACTACTTGCATCTGTAGTTGCGACAGCTGAGACGTTTGCGACAGAGCCTGCGGTGCTCTGCAGCGTAATATTGTCACTGGAAGCAGAAGTCTGTGTGAGCAGAGACTGCGACAGCCAAGCACCGCACTCACTCTTCAAACTGCTTGACGGGCTCCGGAGATGATCGTTCAGCAAAAGAATCAGCGACATGTGCTCGCAAGAGTATGAACGTGAGAGTGATGACGCTGATCAATAAGTGGGCCATTCGATTATCAAGTGATTGTGTCCGCTGGCACGAAAATTGCTAATTTAATTTGACAATTTATCTAATTCTAATAAGCGCACTGGAGGTAGACAAGTTTTAACCATTCAAAAAGCTTACAAAATCTCATACATATAATACATCGCAGATTTGCATTGCATTGAAAGTTAACATTTACTCGTACATATAAGATACTTATGTACTCTTCTGATCAATGCATTCAAATGAGTAGTTGATTTGATAATTTATTCTATTACACTCTTAATCGCATTGATATCACTTTCTCGTGGTTGATGTGATACACAACTACACGCATACTCGTTTACATGCATACGTATCCGTATACTGAATCTTTTTTAATACCGGGCTAGCTCGGCTCGGCGGGCCGGGCCGGGCCGAACAATCTCTTACTTCGCTAGCAATCCGGGCCGAAAATTTTCAATCATATGCAGTTATCTGTATTAGTTCAATTGTAGTACGTGTCAAATCAGTAGTTTCATATGCATATTATTATTATATGCAAATTTTTGTTAAAATAAAAAATACAATTAAAAGAATTTATTAGATTTTCTATAATTTTTCTAAAATTTTCAAATATATTTTAAAAATTTGTTAAAATTCACAAACATTTTCTAAAATTTGTCTAAAAGGCGCTTAATTTTTTAAGTTTGTCTTAAATGTGTTTTAAATTCTAATAGAAAATATAAAAAATTTAATAATTAATAATTTTTTAAAAGTTTTACGTTTTTACATAATAAAATTTTAAATAATTTGATTAAATTTTAATAATTTCCTAAAACATTTTAAAATAAAATTTGAATTAAATTTTATTGAAAATTTTACTATTATTTTCTAAAATCTAAAAACCAGTAATGCTTTTTAAAATTTGATTTTAAAATTCAGTAATATTTTTAAACCATAGTACAAATTTTGTAATACATTGATTCCGGGCCGGGCCGGGCCGAACAAAAAATTTTGCGGGCCGGGCCGGAAATTTCGGCCCGGTTGACATCTCTAGTATACACTGTATTGTATTTTTTGCAGTCATATTAGCACTTATAAGAATTCTGTTTTTTGTTTAACATTAATTACAATACAACCAATAATTAGTGATATATCAGATCACTTTAATAATCTAATCATTCGTTGTAACAATAAATAATTGATTCCAATCTAAAAGATAAAGAAGCTGCATCAATTTTGAGAGGCGAAGCAAAGAGCAGAGTAATTTCAGTTGTTATTGTTTCGCTTTCGACTATCGAGTAATGTATGCGATGAGAACGGCGGCGCGTCTGCTTCTGCTTGTTGTCTGATCGGCTCGTTCCTGGTGCTGTTCCTGGGCAGCGACGTTTTGGGCGCGCGCCGCGAACTCAATTTCGGCTTCATGAGTTTGCAGCCGTCGGAATTCCTGAAACCCGGCTTCGCCATTCTCGCCGCCGCGGTGTTGGCTGATCGCGCCCCCATGGTGCTGCCCAAGCCGCTGATCACCTTCTTCTGATCGCGCCCGCCATCGTCATACTTCTGCTTCAGCCCGATGTGGGCCAGAGCGGGCTGTTATTGTCTTTGTGGGGAGCGATGCTGTTTTTCGCCGGCCTGCCACTCTTCTGGGTGGGGCTGATGGCGGGTTCCAGCGCGATCCTAGGCGTTGCGGCGTACGCGATCTTTCCCCATGTCCATCACCGGGTGGCGCAATATCTGAGCTCCACCGACATCGGCTATCAGGCGGAACTGGCGCTCAAGGCCTTCGCCCATGGTGGCCTTGCCGGGGTCGGGCCGGGCGCGGGTACGGTCAAATACCGCATTCCCGACGCCCATTCGGATTACATCTTTGCCGTGGCGGGGGAGGAATTCGGCCTCGTCCTTTGCGCCATCATCGCGGCGCTGTTCTGTTTTCTCACCGTGCGCATTCTGCTGCGTTCCGCCAACGCGCGCGATATTTCTGCCAACTGGCGGGCGCGGGGCTGGCCGCGGTCACCGCCGTGCAAGCTTTCATCAATATGGGCGTGGCGGTGTCGCTTTTGCCGGCCAAGGGCATGACCCTGCCGTTCATTTCCTATGGCGGTTCTTCGCTCTTCTCCATCGCCCTCACCATGGGTTTTGCGCTGGCGGTGACGCGGCAGCGGCCCAAGCTCGCCACCCGTCACGAGTCGCTTTTGGGCGCCCTGGGAGTGGGCGCATGACGGGCCTGGTGGTGCTTTCCGCCGGCGGCACCGGCGGCCATCTTTTTCCCGCCCAGGCGCTGGCGGGCGAGTTAACCAAGCGTGGCCACGGCATCGTGGTGATGACCGATGCGCGCTTTGCCAATTACGCGACCTCTTTTCCCGGCGCGCGGGTCGAGACGGTTCCCTCCGCCCCGCTGAGTTCGCTGCTTGCGCCGTTCAAGATCGGCGCTGGGATCCTGCTGGCGCTGACGAAATTGCTGCGGCTGAAGCCGTCGGCGGTGATCGGCTTCGGCGGCTACCCGTCCGTGCCGGTGATGCTGGCGGCCGTGCTGGGCCGCTTTCCCACCGCCATCATCGAGCAGAATGCCGTGGTGGGTCGGGCCAACCGCCTGGTGATGAACAAGGTCAAGCGCGTCGCCGCGGCTTTCCCTATTGCCCGTTTCGCGCCCAGGGATGCGTCGAAGATAGTGCTTACAGGCAATCCGCTCCGGCCCGAAGTGATCGCGCTGTGGGGCGCGCCTTACGACACGCCATCAGCGGAGGGGGCTTTGCGGCTCTTGGTGTTCGGCGGCAGCCAGGGCGCGCGCGCCTTGAGCGAGATCGTGCCGGCCGCGATCACCCGCCTGCCTGACGCTTTGAAAGCGAGGCTGTCGCTGGTTCAACAGTGCCGCCCCGAAGATATCGAGTATGTGAGCGCTATTTATGCCGAGGCCGGCATCCATGCCGAGCTGAAGGCCTTTTTCACCGACCTGCCCCAGCGCATGGCGGAGGCGCATTTGGTGATCGGCCGCGCCGGTGCCGGCACGGTGGCGGAACTGATGGCGATCGGCCGTCCTGCCATCCTGGTGCCGCTGCCGCATGCGCTGGACGACAATCAGACACCCAATGCGGAAATCCTTTCCCGCGCCGGAGCCGGTTGGATGGTGGCGCAGCGCGATCTCAGCGCGGATGCCCTGGCGCGGATGCTGACCGAGAATTTCTCCCAGCCCGCCGATTTGGCGGCGCGCGCCGCCCACGCCCACGCCCTTGCCGTTCCGGGCGCGGCGCAAAAGCTGGCCGACATGGTCGATGGCCTGGCGGACGGGAGCGCGGCATGATGGCCACTCCCATCGCCACCCGCGTGCCGCTCGACATCGGCGCCATTCATTTCATCGGCATCGGCGGCATCGGCATGTCCGGCATCGCCGAGATCATGCACAATCTGGGCTACAAGGTGCAGGGTTCGGACTCGGCGGACAGCGCCAATGTCAAGCGCCTGCGCGCCATGGGCATTCCCATCGCGGTGGGCCACGCGGCGGAAAATCTCAAGGACGCCCACGCTGTGGTCTATTCCTCGGCGGTGAAGCCCGGCAATGTCGAGTTCGACGCCGCGCGCGCCCTGTCGCTGCCGCTGGTGCGCCGGGCCGAGATGCTGGCCGAGATCATGCGGCTCAGGTCTTGCGTCGCCATCGCCGGGACCAATGGCAAGACCACCACCACCACCATGGTGGCGGCGCTGCTGGACGCGGGCGGCATGGACCCCACGGTGGTCAATGGCGGCATCATCAATGCCTACGGCACCAACGCGCGGTTGGGCGCGGGCGAATGGGTAGTGGTGGAAGCCGACGAAAGCGACGGTACTTTTCTCCGCCTGCCCGCCACCGTCGCGGTGGTGACCAACGCCGATCCCGATCATCTCGATTATTACGGCACCTTCGATGCCATGCGCGACGCCTTCCAGCGCTTTGTCGAGAATGTGCCTTTCTACGGTTTCGCGGTGCTCTGCCTGGATCATCCGGAAGTGCAGGCCATGGTGGGCCGCATCACCGACCGGCGCATCATCACCTATGGCTTCAGTCCCCAGGCCGACGCCCGCGCCGTGAATGTGCGCTATTCCGAAGGCGCCTCGCATTACGACGTGGTCTTCACCGACCGCCGCAAGGGCAGCGAGACGCGGCTCGGCGGTCTCAGCCTGCCCATGCCGGGCGACCACAATGTGCAGAATTCGCTGGCCGCCATCGTGGTGGCGCGCGAGTTGGGCGTGGGTGACGCGGTGATCCGCAAGGCGCTTGCGGGCTTCAAAGGCGTAGGCCGCCGCTTCTCCAAAGTGGGTGAGTGGAAAGGCGCGGCCATCATCGACGATTACGCCCACAATCCTTTCAAGATCGCCGCGGCATTGCGCGCCGCCCGCCAGGCCTATAGCGGCCCGGTGGTGGCGGTGGTGCAGCCCCATCGTTATACGCGCTTGCGCGACACATTCGAGCAATTCGCCAAATGCCTCAATGACGCCGACGTCGCCATCATCGCGCCGGTCTATGCCGCGGGCGAACAACCCATCGAAGGCTTCACTCGCGACAGCTATGCCGAAGCTCTGCGCGCGCACGGCCATCGCAATGTCCTCACCATCGAAGGCGAAGGCGATCTCGCCGCCACCGTCGCCCCGCATCTGAAGCCGGGTGGCGTGGTGATCGGCGTGGGCGCGGGCTCGATCACCGGCTGGATGCACAATCTCGAAAAAAAGCTGGAGGGTCTGTGACGCGGCCCTGCGACATGCTTCCACCCGTGCGGGGATCCGTCACCCGCGGCGCCCCGTTGAAGGAACTGGTGTGGTTCCGCGCCGGCGGTCCGGCGGAAGTGCTGTTTCGTCCCGCCGATGTCGAGGACCTGGCGAGTTTCCTGGCGGCGCGGCCGTCCGGTCTCGGTGTGCAAGTGATCGGCGTGGGCTCCAACCTTCTGGTGCGGGACGGCGGCATTCCCTGCTGCGTGGTGCGGCTTCCCGCCAGCTTCGGCAAGGTCGAGACCCAGGACACACGTGTTCGCGCCGGCGCGGCGGCGCTGGACGCCAATGTCGCGAAAGCGGCAGCGGATGCTGGGATCGCGGGCCTGGAGTTCCTGCGCGGCGTGCCCGGCACCATCGGCGGAGCGCTCAAGATGAATGCCGGCTGCTATGGCCGCGAGATCGCCGACATCTTCGTCGAAGCCACGGCGCTGGACAGCGAGGGCAACAAACTCACCCTCACCAAGGCGGATATGGCATTCACCTATCGCCATATCGCCGCCCCCGACGACCTCATTTTCATTGAGGCCGTGTTCGAAGGCACGCAAGACGCGCCCGAGAAGATCAAGGCGCGCATGGAAGAATTGGTGGCCAGCCGCGAGGCCAGCCAACCCATCCGCGCCAAGACCGGCGGCTCGACCTTCAAGAATCCGCCGGGGCTCAAGGCCTGGGAATTGATCGACAAGGCCGGCTGCCGGGGACTGCGCCGGGGCGCGGCCCAGGTGAGCGAGAAACACTGCAATTTCCTCATCAATACGGGCGACGCCAGCGCCGCCGACATTGAAGGCCTGGGCGAGGAAGTGCGCCGCCGCGTGCGCGAAAGCCAGGGCGTGGCGCTGGAATGGGAAATCAAGCGCGTAGGCGTACCGCAAATCGCCGAGGTCACGCCATGACCGCCTATCGACGCATCGCCGTCCTAATGGGCGGACGTTCGGCCGAACGCGAGGTCTCGCTCTCGTCCGGAAAGGGCGTGATGAAGGCCCTGACCGAGGAGGGCTTCGAGCCCATCGGCATCGATCCGGGCGACAATCCCGGCGATCAATTGTTTCGAGTGAAGCCGGATGCGGTATTTAATGCGCTGCATGGCCGATTGGCGAGGACGGCACCGTGCAGGGTCTCTTGGAATTGATGCGCCTGCCTTACACCCATTCGGGGGTGTTGGCCTCCGCCTTGGCCATGCACAAGGAGCGGACCAAGGACGTCTATCGCGCCGCGGGCTTGCCGGTGGTGCGTTCCATCGTGGTGGATCGGAGAGCAGCGGCAGCCGAACATTTGATGGAGCCACCCTATGTGGTGAAACCGGTCAATGAAGGCTCCAGCGTGGGCGTGTTCATCATCCGCAAAGGCGACAACCGTCCGCCCCAGGCTTTGGGCAGCGAAGAATGGACTCTTTCCAATGAAATGATGGTCGAGGAATATGTCCCTGGCCGCGAGCTTACCGTTTCGGTGATGGGCGACCGCGCGCTCGGCGTGACCGAGATCACCACCGAACTCGAATTCTATGACTACCAGGCGAAATATGCCGAAGGCGGGTCGCGCCATATCCTGCCGGCGAAAGTCCCCAACACAATCGCCGAACAGTGCATGGAATTGGCGGTCAAGGCGCATCAGGCGCTGGGCTGCCGCGGCGTCTCGCGCAGCGATTTTCGCTATGACGATACCAGCGGCCGCCCACGCGTGATCGTGCTGGAGACCAACACCCAGCCCGGCATGACGCCGACCTCGCTGGTGCCGGAACAGGCCGCCCATGTCGGCATCTCCTACGCCAAATTGTGCCGCTGGCTGGTGGAGGACGCTTCATGCGATCGCTGAAGCTCCAGCGCAAGCCGCGCGACAACCCGCGCGCCAGGGCGATGCGCAAGCCCCCGCGTCCCGTGCGCGACGGCGGGACGTCGCGTGGCCGCCGCGAGAAAGACGGCGAAAGCATTCTTTCCCGCGTGCGAGGGGCGGTCCGGCGGTTTTTCCGCCATCCCATCGTGTTGATGAGTATCGCGTTGATGGTCTTCGTGGCCCTGGCCGCGCTTTTCCTCAGCGGGGCGGTGGGGCGGACCATCCACACTATCCGCGACACCACCGATAGGATGGTCGCCGAGGCCGGCTTCGGCATTTCAGAAATCCATCTGTCCGGCAACAGCCGTGTGCCACCGGAGACCATCCTCGCTGCGCTGGGCATGCAGCCTGGCGGCTCCATCTTCTCAGCAGACCTCCCGGCGGCCCGCGCGCGCATCCTGGGGCTGGACTGGATCGCCTCCGCTGATGTAGTGCGCCGCTATCCCGATGCCATCTTCGTCAATGTGGTGGAGAAGCGGCCTTTTGCGCTTTGGCAGGCGCCGCAAGGCATCGCCGTGGTCGAACGCTCGGGCAGCGTGATCACCACCCAGGGGGTGGAGAAATTCGCCCGCCTGCCCAAGCTGGTGGGCGCGGGGGCACCACAGGCTTCCGCCGATCTGGTGGACGCGGTTATGGCGCATCGCGCCGTCAATTCGCGGGTGGCGGCCTATGAGTTCGTGTCCGAGCGGCGCTGGAACCTGATCCTCAACAATGGCGTGGTGGTGAAGCTTCCCGAAAATGGCTGGCGCAAGGAACTGGATACGCTGGATCACTTGATCGTGGACCAGGCCATCCTGGAGCGCGACGTCACCGAGATCGATCTGCGCTCGCCCGGTCAGTATTTCTTCGTATTGCGCGGCGGCGAGAAAAAAGATGTTCAACGCGGCAAGGAAACTTGAGCAATGGGCCTGAGTAATGGGTGAGACCATCCGGTTGCGTGTCAACAACGAAATCCCCGCCTACCGTCCTGGCCTGGTGGCGGCGCTGGACGTGGGTTCGTCCAAAGTCGCCTGCGTGATCGGGCGCGCCGAGCAGGGTAGTCTCAAGATCCTGGGCAGCGCCTTGCGTGAAAGCGCCGGCATTCGTGCGGGCACCATCACGAGCCTGGAACTGGCGGAAGAATCCATCCGCGACTGCGTGGCGGCGGCGGAAAATCATGCCGATGCCCGCATCCAGAATGTGCTGCTCTCGGTCAATTGCGGTCAGCCGGTTTCGGCCACCAGCCGGGCGGTGATGGCGCTCGATGGCGCGCTGGTCTCCGACGCGCATTTGCGCATGCTGCTGGCTGACGGCCGGGCGCAATGCCGGCTCGAAGGCCATGAGATCATCCAGTCCGCGCCCACCACTTATGTGGTGGATGAGGCGCGCGGCGTGCGCAATCCCTCCGGCATGTTCTGCCAGCGCATCGGCGTTGCCATGCATGCCGTCGCAGTCAAGCCGTCGCCTTTGCAGAATCTGAAGCTCGCGGTCGAGCGTTGCCACCTGAATGTGGTGGGGACCTTGTTCTCGGCCTACGCCTCGGGGCTCGCCACCTTGAGCGAGGACGAAAAGCAGATCGGCGCCATCGTGATCGACATGGGCGGCGGCTGCACCTCCATCGCCGTCTTCATGGAAGGCCATCTGGTCCATGCCGATGTGGTGCCGCTGGGCGGTTATGCCGTGACCTCGGACATCGCTCGCGGGTTGGCCGCGCCGGTCTCCGCCGCCGAGCGCATCAAGAGCCTGTTCGGGGCGGCGCTGGGCGATCTCGAAAGCGGCAGCGACCTGATCGCGGTTCCCCAACTGGGCGAAGAGGGCGACGACAGCGCGCTGCGCGTGCCCCGCTCCATGCTCACCCGCATCATCCAGGCCCGCCTGGAAGACATACTGGACGAGGTGCAGAAGCGGCTTCAGGCCTCCGGTTTCGATGTGGCGGCGGGCCGCCGCCTGGTGCTCACCGGCGGGGCCAGCCAGCTGGCGGGCACGCGCGAGCTGGTGTCGCGCAAGCTGAACAAGCAGGTGCGAATCGGCCGGCCGCAGAATTTCCCCGGTCTGGCTGCCGCCAATAACGGTCCCGATTACGCCACCGCTATTGGTCTTTTGATGGCAGGCGCGACCATGCCGCCCGAAGTGATCAATCCAGACCTGGCCATGGCGGCCGAGCCGCAGGCGGCCAAGGGATGGTGGGGGCGGTTGACCGGCCGGTGGTCGGAGTGATTTAACAATGTATCCGCGAATCAGAAGAGCGATTCGCGGATACGCAAGGTGATTCTGTGACATCACCGAGGAGAAGGTAAAATGGCGATCAACCTAAAAGTACCCGAAAGCAAGGAATTGCGCCCCCGCATCACGGTGCTGGGCGTCGGCGGTGCCGGTGGCAATGCTGTCAACAATATGATCGAGGCCGGCCTTGAAGGCGTGGACTTTGTCGTCGCCAACACAGATGCCCAGGCCCTGGCCCAATCCAAGGCCGAGCATCGCATCCAGCTGGGCGTCACCACCACCGAAGGATTGGGCGCGGGCGCCCAGCCGGATGTGGGACGGGCGGGCGCCGAGGAATCCATGGCGGAGATCATGGAGCATCTGGAGGGCGCCCATATGGTTTTCATCGCCGCCGGCATGGGCGGCGGCACCGGTACGGGCGCTGCGCCTGTCATAGCCCGCGCTGTGCGCGAAGCCGGTATCCTCACGGTAGGCGTGGTGACCAAGCCGTTCGCCCTGGAGGGCGACCGCCGCATGCGGGTGGCCGAACGCGGCATCGCCGAGCTGCAGCAGTTCGTTCACACCCTGATCGTGATCCCCAACCAGAATCTGTTTCGCGTCGCCAACGACCGCACCACCATGTCGCAAGCCTTCGCCATGGCCGACGAGGTGCTGCATGCGGGCGTGCGCGGCGTCACCGACCTTATTGTCATGCCCGGCCTCATCAACCTGGATTTTGCCGACATCAAGTCGGTGATCAGCGAGATGGGCAAGGCCATGATGGGTACCGGCGAAGCCGAAGGCGAGGACCGCGCCATGCGCGCCGCCGACATGGCGATCTCCAATCCGCTGCTGGACGATGTCACCATGAAGGGCGCCAAGGGCGTGCTCATCAACATCACCGGCGGACCCGATCTGATGCTGTTCGAAGTCGAGCAGGCCGCCAACCGCGTCCGCGCCGAAGTGGATCCGGACGCCAACATCATTTTCGGCAACACCATTCTGCCGGACATGGAAGGCCGTATCCGCGTCTCGGTGGTCGCCACCGGTATCGACGCCGATATATTGAAGCTGCCGGAAAAGGTTCACACCTTGCGGCCGCACATCAAGCCGCAACCGTTCCGCATCGAGCCGGCCAAGCCGGCGGCGGCGCCGGTCAATCCGGTGCAGGCGCAAGTGGAAAACCTGGCCGCCGAGCTCAACGCGCCGTCCATGAAGGCGGACGAGGCTTATATCCTGGGCGGCAATGACGCCCCCGCGATCGAAGAGCCGTTGCCGCAAGCGACGCTGGCGTCCGCCAAATATCCGGCCACCGAAAGCTATCGTCCGCTGGAACAGCAGCCTTTGGCGCGTACGCAGCCGGAAAAGAAGAGCGGCTGGAGCCTGTTCGGTCGCAAGAAGGCGTCCGTGCCCGATATGCGCGCCGAGCCGGCGCTGGAACGTCCCCGCGCCAGCGCCCAGCCGATGCAGCGCCCTGCAGCTCCGGCTGCTGAACCGGCGCCGTCGCCCAGCGAGGATCTTTTCCCCGATCATGGTCATGACGATCAGTTCGAGATTCCTGCCTTCTTAAGGCGTCAATCCAACTGATCCTGACTTTTGTCCAAGCGAAAAGGGCGGCTTCGGCCGCCCTTTTTGTTTATAAAAAGGAATGCGTGTCTTGGTCGAGACCCGCCGCCCCCGCGCACGCGAAGCATGCTGGCGGGGGAGGTGCCCGTAGCAGCGCTTGCAGGCGCGTAGGCGTGAGCCGAAGCGCCAAAAGCAAGCTGCGAGGGGCGGAGGGGGCAACAAAATGGATTTTTACATCGAAGACGCCCGCGAAGACGATCTTCCCGCCATCACCACAATTCTCAATCACGCCGCCGCCACCAGCACGGCCACCTGGCATGAATATCCCAAGAGCGACGCGGAAATGGCGGAATGGTTCGCCGCCCGCAAGAAGGATTATGCGGTGCTGGCGGCGCGCGACGGCTCGGGACTTCTGGGTTATGCCAGCTACGGCCCGTTCCGGGCGCCCTCCGGCTACCGGCTCAGCGCCGAACATTCCATCTATGTGCGCGAGGATCAGCGCGGCATCGGGATCGGCAAGGCGCTGCTGACGGCTCTGGTCGAACGCGCCCGCGCGCAAGGGCTGCACAGCCTGGTTGGCGGGATCGACGCCGACAATCAGTTGAACATCGCCTTGCACAAGGCCTTTGGCTTCGAGGAAACCGGCAGGCTGCCGGAATCGGCCGAAAATTCGACCGCTGGCTGACCCTGGTGTTCCTGCAGAAGCAGCTCTGATTATTTCTTGCAAGGCCAGAGCGCGCGCGACGCCGCCTTGACCGAAACTGTGATCTCGCGCGCGGCGGTTTTGGGATGTTTGCCCAGCCACGTCACGATATCGGTCTGGGCCTTACCGGGATTGGCGGGCATACAGGCATTGGCTTTCAACAGCGGGGCGAGCTGGTCGCTTTGAAAATCGCTGTCGCAAAGGCTGGCGCTCTGGCCGCAGACCTGGACCAGGTTCCTGCCGGTATCCGCCCGGGCGGAGGCGATGAGAACCATCGACACGGCCATCACAACCAGAGGCAGCTTGCGGACATGCGAACCATCAACCTCTCCATTGGTGAGCGCGTGGTCCACCGCTATCATGAGTTGGCACTTGGATCGGGGGCAGGGATGCGGGGAACTATGAAGCTTCTGGTTATGGCCGTGATGATCGCACCCGCATGGGTCGCACCGGCATGGGGCGCGGCTTATGACGTGGCGGAGAAGGACATCGCCACGCTTCAATCCGACATGTCGGCGGGCCGGGTCACGGCGCTGGGCCTGGTTCAGGCGTACGAGGCGCGGATCGCCAAGCTCGACCCTACGCTTCACAGCGTGATTGCGCTCAATCCCGATGCCGAAAACCAGGCCCGCGCGCTGGACCAGGAACGTAAGGCCGGTCATGTGCGGGGGGCGCTCCACGACATTCCCATTCTGGTAAAGGACAATATCGAGACGCTTGATCCCGTCGCCACCACCGCCGGTTCGCTGGCGCTGAAGGACAACTTCACCAAGCGCGATGCGCCGGTGATCGCGCATTTGCGCGCAGCCGGCGTGATCGTCCTGGGCAAGGCCAATTTGAGCGAATGGGCCAATATCCGTTCGACCCATTCGATCAGCGGCTGGTCGGCGATCGGTGGGTTGGCGCGCAATCCCTTTGTCCTCGACCGCAACACCTGCGGCTCGTCGGCGGGCAGTGGCGCGGCTGTGGCCGCCAGCCTGGCGGCGGCTGCCCTGGGCACCGAGACCGACGGTTCGCTGGTCTGCCCCGGCTCCTTCAACGGCATCGTCGCTCAAACCCACAGTGGGCCTGGTGTCGCGCACGCATATCGTGCCCATCTCGCACACCCAGGATACAGCAGGACCCATGACCCGCAGCGTGGCCGATGCGGCGCTGCTGTTGTCGGCGATGGCGGGAAGCGATCCCGACGATCCCGCCACGGCCGACGCCGATGCGCATCGCGCGGATTATGCCGCTTCGATATCGGGCGCGCTCTCAAGGGCGTGCGCCTGGGGCTGATCCTGCCGCCGCCCGATCATTCACCGTCGACCACCGATGTCCTGCTGCAGCATGCGGCGGACCTGCTCCAGGCCCAAGGCGCAGAAATCGTGGAGCTTCACGATTTCAAGGCGCCGGAAAATGCCTCGAACGAGGAAGACACGGTGCTGAAATACGAACTGAAGCACGACATGGCGCAGTATCTGCAAAGCCTGCCTGAAAACTCGTCTGGCGCGGGCCCCAAGACACTGGCCGATCTAATCGCCTTCGATGCCATCACACCGCGCGAGCTGGTGTTGTTCGACCAGGATTATTTCAACATGGCCGAGGCCAAGGGCGATCTCGACGATCCGGTTTACATCGAGGCGCATCAGGATTTGCAGGCCAGTACCCGCGCGCTGCTGGATGCGACCCTGGCCGCGAACCATCTTGATGCCTTGATCCGCGCCACCGACGATCCCGCTTTCCGCACCGACGTGGTCAAGGGCGACAGCGAAAGCGGCAGTGATTTCTTCCTGCCCGCCACCGCGGGCACTCCCCATCTCACCGTGCCCATGGGCGTGGTGCAGGGCTTGCCGGTGGGGATATCCTTCATGGGAGGGGCTTGGTCGGAAGCCAAGCTGCTGGCGCTGGGGGCCGCGTTCGAACGAGCCGCCCAGGCGCGCAAGCCGCCCACCTTCACACCGTCGCTGGAATCCACGCCAGCGATCGCGGCGGCGCTGGCGCCATTGCCCTCAAGTCGCGAAGCGATAGGGCATAAATCACCGCATTAAGAGTGCGCGGCCGGTACCGCCTCCGGTGTGGTGGGGCCGATATAGATTCGCCGCTTGCCAAAATCGATCGCCAGTGAATTGGAACGCAGCAGGGCCGGGCCGATGATGGCAGCGGGCCGGTCGTCCAGCCCGAAATACTGGAATACTTTGGCGTTGGCCACGATCACGGTCTGGTCGAGTAATTTGTGATCGTCCACCTGGATGGAGAGCCCCTTCACCAGGACCACCGGTTCCAGCGTTCCCAGCGCATCGCGCAGATCCTGGGGAATTTTGTCCTTGAGAAAGTCCGCGCGGCGCAGACCCAGCTTTTCGGCGGCTTCCCAGTTCACCATGGTGATGCCAGAACCCATGTCGAGAAGCGCGGTGACGGTCTGGCCGCCGAATTTGGCGCGCATCCACCAGAACGTAATGTCCATGTTTTGCGCCTGGTAGGGCGTGAGCCGCTCCGACGGCCATTCGCGATAGGCGGTGGCGCCCGGATCGTTGGGGTCCATCAGTTTCACTTGCAGCGTGTCGTGATCCATCACCATGAAATAATGGGACAGCGCGTCCATGCCCAGGATTCCGTCCGCGCTCTGCTCGCCCACGGTTGTGACGTCATCCGGCAAGACGCCCATGGTGAGGCCGTCAATGGTCTCCTTGTCCAAACCGAGCGCGCCCGGCTTCACCGGTATCGCGGTGCCGATATTGTTCATGGCATAGACTTTGAGCATGCTGCCGTCGGCCGGCAGCAGTCCCAGCTCTTGCCGCAGATGCTCGAACAGCATGGTGCGGCTGGAGGCGGTGTCGAGAACGAAACTGTAAGGACCTTTGCCATTGACGAAGACATCGGTGGAAACGCGTCCGTCGGCGCCGATGCGATAGGGCAGCTTCGCAAGGTCAACGGCCCACGCCGCCGTCCCCCACATGAGGAGCCCCAAAGAAAGCAAAATCGCCTGGAAACGCTGTCCCATCGGATTGGCCTTTCTGGCGGCCACTAAACGCCTGAAATCGCCGGTCCCCGCAATTAAAATCCAGGCGAAGCCTGCTATAAGCCGCCCATGTCCCAGCGAAATACGCTTCTTCGCGACATCCGGGCCACCGGCACCGCGCTTCACGCCGGCGTCACCGTGGCCATGCGCCTGTCGCCTGCACCGGCCGGGCAGGGCGTGCTCTTTCGGCGGGGGACGAGCGAAATTCCCGCCCGTTTTGACCTGGTGGGTGAGACCAGGCTGGGCACAGTGATCGCCAAGGATGGCGCGAGCGTGGGCGTGATTGAGCATCTGATGGCGGCCATCGCGGGTGCGGGGCTGGATGATGTGACCGTGACTTTGCGATGGACCCGAGCCGCCCATACTGGATGGCGATGCGCTGTCCTATCTTCGCCTGATCGAGGATGCCGGGCTGAAGCCGCAAGGCGCGCTTCGCCGCGCCATCCGAGTCCTCCGCCAGGTCGAAGTGCGGGAGGGCGATGCCTTTGCCGCGCTCGAGCCTTCGGAAAAGACTTCATACGATTTCGTGCTGGATTATCCCGGCACCGCCATCGGGCGCCAGACTTTCCGCTTCGATTTTTCCCCCGAAAACTTCCGTGACCAGATCGCGCCGGCCCGCACTTTCGGATTCATGAAGGACTTGGAGGGCTTGCGGACGATGAATCTGGCCCTTGGCGCGTCGCTGGGGAACACCTTGGCGCTGAACGATACCGGCTTGATCAACAAGGAGCGCCAGCGTTTCGCCGACGAATTCGTCCGCCACAAGATTTTAGACGCCATCGGCGACATGGCGCTGGCAGGCGCGCCACTGCTGGCGAAGTTCCAGGGGGTGAAATCCGGCCATGGTTTGAACAACCGGCTGCTGCGGACGCTCTTTGCCGATCCCGCCAATTACGAAATGGTCACCCTTCCCTGAAAAGGGTCTCGTTATGCTATAAGGGCCACTAGGACCGCAGCGGTTGGTATAAGCCATTGTTCGGTCAAGAAATTCACGAGGTTTTGCATTCATGTTCAGGCCCTCCTTTCCTTCCGTCCGCTCGCTCCGTGCCGGGTTATTGGTGCTGGCGCTGGGAACCGCGGCAGCAGGCTGCAGCCTGTTGGGCCTGGACAAGGACGATGCCAGCAACGACCTCAACAAGGACGCCGCCCAATATAACGAGCGCCCGGTCGAGCAGATCTATGGCGACGCCTGGGCCCAGATCAACAAAGGCGACTGGGAAAACGCCGCCAAGCAGTTCGACGAAGTGGATCGCCAGCATCCCTATTCGGTATGGGCCCGCCGCGCCATGCTGATGAGCGCCTTCTGCTCTTACCAGGCCAACAAATATTCCGATGCGGTGTCGACCGCGGACCAATATATCTCGCTCCATCCCGGCAGCCACGAAGTGGCTTATGCCTTTTATCTGAAGGCGATCTCGCTTTATGAGCAGATCGTGGACGTCAATCGCGACCAGGCCAACACCCAAGGCGCGCTGGTGGCGCTGCAGGACGTGGTGCAGCGCTTTCCCGACACGGAATATGCCCGCGACGCCACTTTGAAGATCGACCTTACTCAGGACCATCTCGCCGGCAAGGAGATGGCGGTGGGCCGCTATTATCTCACCCGCGGCGACTATATCGGCGCTATCAACCGCTTCCGCATGGTGCTGGAGCAGTATCAGACCACGCCCCAGATCGCCGAGGCGCTGGAGCGCTTGACCGAGGCTTATTTTTCGCTGGGGCTGGACAGCGAAGCGCAGACCGCGGCTGCCGTCTTGGGCGCCAATTATCCCGGCAGCGAATGGTATGTGGACGCCTACAATATCCTGAAGGGCCGCAATCTGCGCCCCAAGGAAGACAAGGGCTCCTGGATCAGCCAGTCCTTCCACCGGGTGATGTGAGTAAGGGCTGCATTTTCCCGCCCGCCGCCTAGCGAGACCAAGGCGGCTGCGCGTAGGATTTCAGCCTTGATGGTCTGCCGAATCGGATTCTTTTGTAATGCCTTACCGTTTCGCCACATGAGGGCGACTTTTTTTATGCCCTATCGCTTCGCTATATGAGGGCGAAATGCTTGCCGCGTTGACAGTGCGCGACATCGTCCTGATCGAACAGGCCGCGCTGGAATTCGCGCCGGGGCTGAATGTGCTCACCGGTGAAACCGGTGCGGGCAAATCGATTCTGCTCGATTCGCTTGGCCTCACCGTGGGCGCGCGTGGCCGCGCCGGCGTGCGTCCGGGCGCGGCGCAAGGCTCCGCCACGGCGATCTTCGATCCCTTCGCGGACCACCCGGCCCGGGCACTCTTGAAAGAGCAGGCGATGGCGCACGAAGGCGAGATCGTGCTGCGCAGAAGTCTCGCCGCCGACGGCAAGTCCCGCGCTTTCGTCAATGACGAAGCCGTGGGTGTGGGCCTGCTGAAGGAGTTGGGCGGCCTGCTGCTGGAAGTGCATGGCCAGGCCGACGACCGCGGGCTGTTCGATATCGCCACTCATCGCGGCTTGCTCGATGCCTTTGGCGGCCTGGAGCAGGCGCACGACGATGTGGCCGCGCTGTACCGCCAGTGGGATAAGGCGCGCGAGAATCTTGGCCGGGCTCAAGGCGCGTGCGGCGGAAGCGCAAAAGAACGCCGATTTCGTCCGCGCCGCGGTGAAGGAATTGTCCGCCTTCGATCCCAAGCCGGGCGAGGAAGAAAGCCTGGCCGGGGAACGCGCCCTGATGATGAATGCGGCCCGCATTGCCGAGGATCTGAATGCCGCCGTCGAATCCTTGGGCGGCGAGAAAGGCGCGGAGCCATCGCTGGCGGCTGCTTTGAAGAAATTGTCCCGCCTGCCCGAGGAAGCGCGCAGCCGGGTGAGCGCGGCGTCCGCGGCCCTGGAGCAGGCTTTTACCCAGACCGAGGAGGCGCGGCGCGATCTGGACGCGCTGCTGTCCAGCCTCGATACCGACAGCGCCCAGTTGGAGCGCAAGGAAGAGCGGTTGTTCGAATTGCGCGCGCTCGCCCGCAAATACACCACCACGCCGGACGGGCTTGCCGCCGTGCTCGCCGATTTCCGGGCGCAGCAGGAGACGCTGGACGGTACCGGCACCTCGTTGAAGCAAGCCGATGCCGCCGTGGCGCGGGCGAAAGCGGCTTATCTGAATGCCGCGCGCGCATTGTCCAAGGCGCGTGCCGGCGCGGTCGGGAAGTTGGAAGAAGCGGTGAGCGCCGAACTGCAACCGCTTAAGCTGGGCCATGCCCGTTTCCGGGTGGCACTTGAGGTTTTGCCGGACGAGGCGGGGACGGCACATGGATTGGAGAAGGTCGCCTTTGAAGTCGCCACTGTGGAGGGCGCGCCCTTTGGCCCGTTGAGCCGAATCGCTTCGGGGGGAGAATTGGCCCGCTTCTCGCTGGCCTTGAAAGTGGCGCTGGCGGAAACCAGCGCGCCCTCGGCGATGGTGTTCGACGAAGTGGATCGCGGCGTGGGCGGCGCGGTGGCCGACGCGGTGGGCGAACGGCTGCAACGCCTGGCCGAAACCACTCAGGTCTTGCTGGTCACTCATTCCCCCCAAGTGGCGGCACGGGCGGCCCGCCATTTCCGTATCTCGCGGGTGGGCGACAAGACCCGTATCGTCGCGCTGGAAGACGAAGCGCGGCTGGAAGAAATCGCCCGCATGCTGTCGGGCGCCAATGTCACCGACGAGGCGCGCGCCGCGGCCAAGCGCCTGGTGGCGGAAGCGGCCCGTCCGCCCGCCAAGAAATCGCGCAAGCGGGCGCAAAGCGCGTGACGGCGAAGTCGGTCGAAAAACTCACTTCCGCGGAAGCGGAAAAGGAGCTGGACCGGCTGGCGCGCGAGATCGCCGAGCATGACCGACGCTATCATGGCGAGGATGCGCCCATTATTTCGGATGCGGACTATGACGCACTGCGCCGCCGCAATGCCGCGATCGAGGAACGATTTCCGCTTCTGATCCGTCCTGACAGCCCCTCGCACCGGGTGGGCGCCAAAGTGTCGGAGAAATTCGCCAAGGTGGTGCACCGGCGGCCCATGTTGTCGCTGGACAATGCCTTCAGCGATGAAGACGTGGCCGAATTTTTTGGCCGCGTGCGCCGTTTCCTGGGGTTGAAGGAAGACGACGAAATCGCCGTCACCGCCGAGCCCAAGATCGACGGGCTGTCGGCCTCGCTGCGCTATGAGAAGGGCGTGCTGGTGCAGGGCGCCACCCGTGGCGACGGCCAGGAAGGCGAGGATATCACCGCCAATCTCAAGACCATTTCCGACATTCCGCTGCGCCTCAACGGCAAGCCGCCGGCCGTGCTCGAAGTGCGGGGCGAAGTCTATATGACCCACAAGGGGTTCGAGGCGCTCAACAAACGCCAGGAAAAAGACGGCAAGCCCACCTACGCCAATCCCCGCAATTCCGCCGCAGGGTCGGTGCGCCAGCTCGATCCCGCCATTACCGCCAGCCGTATTTTGAATTTCTTCGCCTATGCCTGGGGCGAAATCAGCGAGCTGCCGGCCAAGACCCAGTCCGGCATGCTGGAGAAATTCCGCGACTATGGCTTTGCGGTCAATCCGCTGACCAAGCGCTGCGAGACGCTGGAGCAAATTCTGAAATTCTATCGCGACATCGAAGCCAGGCGCGCGCGGTTGGGTTATGACATCGATGGCGTGGTCTACAAGGTGGACCAGCTGGATCTACAGGAGCGCCTGGGCTTCGTCTCGCGTTCTCCCCGCTGGGCCATCGCCCACAAATTCCCCGCCGAGCAGGCTGAGACAGTGCTGGAAGATATCGAGATTCAAGTGGGCCGCACGGGCAAGCTGGCGCCGGTGGCGCGGCTGAGGCCTGTCACCGTGGGCGGCGTGGTGGTGCGCAATGCCACCTTGCACAATGAAGATGAAATCGCACGGCTGGACGCCCGCATCGGCGACACCGTGGTGATTCAGCGCGCGGGCGACGTGATCCCCCAGATCGTCAAAGTGCTGACCGACAAGCGGCCCAGGAACGCCACGCCCTACAAATTTCCCACCCTCTGCCCGGTCTGCGGCAGCCACGCGGTGCGCGAAGTGGACGAGAAGACCGGCAAGGTGGATGTGGACCGGCGCTGCACTGGCGGCCTGGTCTGCAATGCCCAGACGGTGGAGCGGCTCAAATATTTCGTGGCCCGCGATGGCTTCGATATCGAAGGCCTGGGCGGCACCATGATCGAGTTGTTCCATGGCAACGGCTTGCTGAAAGAGCCCGCCGATATTTTTGCCCTCACCGAAAAGCCTGAGAAGGTGAGCAAAGTGCTGGCCGAGCATCGTGCGCTGTTGTCGGAAGAACGCCGTACCGCCGAAGGCAAGGAGCCCGTCAAGACCAAAGCGAAGAAGGCCGAACGCGAAGACAAGGTGGTGGAGAATCTGATGGCGGCGATCGAGCGTCGCCGCACCATTCCGCTCGACCGGCTGATCAATGCGCTGGGCATCCGCCATGTGGGCGAGACCACGGCCCGCCTGATCGCCCGGCATTACCGCACCATCGATGCGTTTCTCTACGGCATGAAGGCGCCCAACGCACGCGAGGAACTGGAAAGCCTGGAAGGCATCGGCGGCGTGGTGGCGGAAGCGATTTCGGATTTTTTCGATGAGAAGCACAATGTGAAGGCGCTGGACCGGCTGCTTGAATGGCTCACGGTGACGCCGATGGCGGCGCCCGCGCGCTCGTCGCCGGTGTCCGGCAAGACGGTGGTGTTCACCGGCACCTTGGAGAAGATGACCCGCCAGGAAGCCAAGGCGCGGGCAGAGGCGCTCGGCGCGAAAGTCGCAGGCTCGGTCTCGGCCAAAACCGATATCGTGGTGGCGGGTCCGGGCGCAGGCTCAAAGCTCAAGGACGCGCAGAAGCATGGCGTCGAGATTATGGACGAGGATTTCTGGCTTAAACTGATCAGCGGCTAGCGACAGGATCAGGATCCTCATGTTGAGCTTGTCGAAGCGTGAGGCCGCGCTGGCTAAATCGCGCGCGTCGCCTGCTTGAGCCAGTCGCGGGTTTCTTCGTCCACCAATGGGCTGATCATCTCGAACACGCGGGCGTGATAGGCGTTGAGCCAGGCGCGCTCGCCTTCGGTCAATAGTCCCGGCTCGACCAGGTTGAGGTCGATGGGCGCAAGCGTGATGGTCTCGAAGCTCATCATCGGCCGCTCGCCGCTGGGGACCGACGCGGGCTCGCGCACCACCACCAGATTCTCGATGCGGATGCCGTAGTCGCCGGTCTTATAGTAGCCGGGCTCGTTGGAGCAGATCATGCCGGGCAGCAAGGCTTGGGTGACTGGCCGCTTGGAGATGTTCTGCGGCCCTTCATGCACCGACAAATAAGAGCCCACGCCGTGGCCGGTGCCATGGTCATAGTCCAGGCCCGCCTCCCACAAAGGCCGGCGAGCGAAACTGTCCAGCTGCATGCCGATGGTGCCTTCGGGGAAATGCACGGTGGCCAGTGCGATATGGCCCTTGAGCACCCGGGTGAAGCGGTCCTTCATGTCGGCGGTGGGCTTGCCGACAATCACCGTGCGAGTGACGTCGGTGGTGCCGTCGGGATATTGCGCCCCGGAATCGATCAGGAACATCTCGTTGTTGGCGATGGTCCGGTTGGTGGAACGCGTCACCCGGTAATGCACGATGGCGCCGTTGGACCCGGCGCCGGAAATGGAATCGAAGGACAGGTCGGAAAGATAATTGGTGGCGCGGCGGAAACCTTCCAGCGCTTCGGTGGCGGCGATTTCGGTCAGGCTGCCGTTGGGCGCCTCGCGCGCGAACCAGGCAAGAAAGCGCGACAGCGCCGCGCCGTCCCGGATATGGGCCTTGCGCGTACCTTCGAGTTCGATGGGATTCTTGCAGGCCTTGGGCAATTGGCACGGATCGGCGCCGCGAATGATCTTCGCGCCCGTTTTCTCAAGCCGGTCGAAGATGGCCGACGCCGCGGTGGCGGGATCGGCCAAGACCGATTTGTCTTTCAGGGCGTCGAGCGAAGCGGTGAATGCGCTTATGGGCTTCAGCGTGACGCCGTCTCCCAGATGGGCCGCTAGTTCGGGGCTGCGTTTTTCCTCGTTCAGGAACAACTCGGCGCTGCCGTCGGCGTGAAGGATCGCCAGGGCCAGCACGAAAGGCGTATGGGGAAGATCGGTGCCCCGGATATTGAACAGCCAGCAGACGGAATCGCACAGCGTGATCACCGCCGCATCGGCCTTGGCTTTTTTCAGCGACGCCGCGACGCGCGCGCGCTTAGATTTGCTCTCTTCGCCGGAAAGATTGAAGGCATGTGGTACGGCCTTGCCGTTCGGCGCAGCCGGCCGGTCGGTCCATACCGTGTCGAGCGGACTGCATTGGCAATAGACCAAGCTGCCGCCCGCCTTTTCCGCCGCCTGGCGCAGCAGGGCCACGCCATTGGCGGTCATCAGCCAGGGATCATAGCCCAGCTTGGCGCCCGTCGGCAGGTGATCGGGAAGCCAGCCTTGCGGGCCCTCCGCCACCAGGTCGCGCGGCTCAAATAGGGAAGTGTCGGTCTGCTTCCTCACCTGAAGCGTATAGCGGCCATCGACGAAGATCGCGGCCTTGTCCTTGAGCACAACTGCGGTGCCGGCCGAGCCGGTGAACGCGGTGAGCCAGGCCAGCCGCTCGGCATTGGCGGGCAGATATTCGTTCTGGTGTTCGTCCGCATGGGGCACGACAAACCCGTCGATCCCGCGCTTGGCCAATTCCGCGCGTAGAGCCTTAAGGCGGGGCGCGCAGGTCGCGGCATCGGAAACATCGTCATAGGTCTGAAATTGGGTGGTTTTATCCATCGGACACCGGCAAGAACTTGGGAAAACCGAGCTTACCGCCCCGATTTCTCCAAGACCAGCGCGCTCCACGGGCCTTCACGGCGGCGGCCCAGGAACCGCAGGCGGTGGTAGAAGGACAGCACTGTCGCTTCCTGATTATGGAGCAGGCCCGACAGGACCAGCGTGCCGCCGGGCTTCAAGGCGTTGACGATCTGGGGCGCCAGATGGGTAAGAGGTCCGGCCAATATATTGGCCATGATCAAGTCGTAAGGTGCCGCGGCGGCCAAGACGGGATGGATCAGCCCGTCCGCCACCACGGATTTGACCAACGGCCCAACGCCATTGGCGCGAGCATTCTCGTCAATCACCTCGACCGCGACGGGATCGATGTCGGAAGCGAGTACCAGCCTCTTCCACAGCTTGGCGGCGCCGATGGCCAGCAGCCCCGTGCCCGAGCCCAGATCCAGCACGCGCGAGAATTTGCGGTGGGAAAGATCGCTCAGCACGCCCAGACACAGCGTGGTGGTCTCGTGGTGACCGGTGCCAAAGGCAAGTCCCGCCTCGATGCGGATGGGGATTACGCCGTCGGGCACCTTGCCCCGGTCGTGGGCGCCATAGATGAAAAAGCGGCCGGCGCGTACCGGCGGCAGGCCCTGCTGCGAGAGGCGAATCCAATCCTGGTCGGGCAGGGGATCGACGGTCACATCGCACCCGGCGACGCGGGACAGGAACGCGGGATCGGGTTCTTCCGTATACAGAGCTTCAACCGTGGCGGAAGGCCCGAACGGTTCCTCCGCGATCAAGACCGCCTGCGGCTCGGACGCCAGCTCCAGCAGCGACGCCATATCGGGGGCTTCGCTTTTGGCCAGCGTGACCGATGCCTTCCACAAAGGCGGGTTGATCATGTTCAAGCCGGGGCCACGAACTGGTCGATGACTTTCTTTTCGCCTGCCTTGTCGAACTCCACCGTGAGCTTGTTGCCTTCGACATAGCGCACCCGGCCATAGCCGAATTTCTGGTGGAAGACGCGGTCGCCGCGCGCGTAATGCGAGGCGGAGGGATCGGAGGTCTGCACCGCATAGGCCTGCGCCTCGATCAAGGGCGGACGGGCGCGGGCTTGGGCCTGGCACGATTCGCCTGGGCGCGCTTCCAGCCAGGGCTTTCGTAACCGGAGGAGAAGGCGGGTCCGCCCTGATTGTCGCGGAAACCCATCGCCCCGCCATAGAAGCCTTCGTCCACCACGGTATCGACATGGGCTTCGGGAATTTCGCTCAAGAAGCGCGAGGGCAGTGCGCTTTGCCACGAGCCATGCACACGGCGATTGGCGGCAAAGGACATCCGCACCCGTTGCTTGGCCCGCGTCAGCCCCACATAGGCCAGCCTGCGCTCTTCCTCCAACCCCGCCAAGCCATTCTCGTCCATGGTGCGCTGGCTGGGGAACAAGCCTTCTTCCCAGCCGGGCAGGAATATGGTGTCGAATTCCAGCCCTTTGGCGGCGTGCAAGGTCATCAGATTGATGCGGTCGCCGGATTCATCCTGCGCCAATTCCATCACCAAACTCACATGCTCCAGGAAGGCGGCCAGCGATTCATAGGCCTCCATCGAACGGACAAATTCCTTGAGATTGTCCAGCCGGCCCGGCGCTTCGGCCGATTTGTCGGCCTTAAGCATGTCGGTGTAGCCGGATTCATCCAGCACCATTTCCGCCAGTTCGGTGTGCGGCAGGACCTTGGCGGTCTCGCCCCAGCGGGTGAAATTGGCGGCCAACTCCGCCAGCGCCTTTTTCGCCTTGGGCGGCAACTCGTCGGTCTCGGCGATCTCGCGCGACGCCGCCAATAGCGGCAATTGGCGGGCGCGGGCAAAAGCATGGAGCGTCGCCACACTGGCATCGCCGATCCCGCGCTTGGGCTTGTTGACGATGCGCTCAAAGGCGAGGTCGTCGTCGCCCTGAGCGATCAAACGCAGATAGGCCATGGCGTCGCGGATTTCCGCGCGCTCATAGAAACGCGGACCGCCGATCACGCGATAGGGCAGGCCCAGCGAGATAAAGCGATCTTCGAATTCGCGCATCTGGAAGGACGCCCGCACCAGGATCGCCATGTCGCCAAAACGCGCGCCCTGGCGATGCAAATCCTCGGCTTCGGCGGCGACATTGCGGGCTTCTTCTTCGGCGTCCCACACGCCCTGGACCTTGATCTTCTCGCCTTCATCGCCCTCGGTCCAGAGCGTCTTGCCCAGCCGGCTTTTGTTGGCGGCAATCAGGCCCGAAGCCGCGCCCAGGATCACCGGGGTGGAGCGGTAGTTACGCTCCAGCCTGATCACCTTGGCGCCGGGAAAATCGCGCTCGAAGCGCAGGATGTTCTCCACCTCGGCGCCGCGCCAGCCATAGATGCTCTGGTCGTCGTCGCCCACCACACAGACATTGCCGTGGCTGGTGGCAAGCAATTTGAGCCACAGATATTGCACCACATTGGTGTCCTGATATTCGTCCACTAGGATGTAGCGGAAGCGGTCGCGGTAATCGGCCAGGATGTCGGGATGGGTGCGCAGGATGTTCAGTGGTTCCGAAAGCAGGTCACCGAAGTCGGCCGCGTTGAGGGCCTTTAGCCGATCCTGGTACTGGCGATAAAGCGTTTTGCCCTTGCCGAAGGCAAAAGCCTGGCCGTCGCTGCCGGAGACGTCGTCGGGCCGCATGCCCCGGTTCTTCCAATCGTCGATCATCGCCGCCAGGGTGCGCGCCGGCCAGCGCTTTTCGTCGATGCCTTCGGCGTCGATCAACTGCTTCATCAGGCGCAGCTGATCGTCGGTGTCGAGAATGGTGAAATTGGATTTGAGCCCCGCCAGCTCGGCATGGCGGCGCAGCATCTTGGCGCCGATGGAGTGGAAGGTGCCCAGCCACTGCATCCCTTCGACCACGCCGCCGATCAAGGCGCCGATGCGCTCCTTCATCTCGCGCGCCGCCTTGTTGGTGAAGGTGACGGCCAGGATCTGGCCCGGCCAGGCGCGCCGTGTGGCCAGGATGTGCGCCAGCCGGGTGGTCAGCACGCGCGTCTTGCCGGTGCCCGCGCCCGCCAGAACCAGGACCGGGCCGTCCACGGCTTCGACCGCCTCGCGCTGCTCCTTGTTAAGGCCGGCGAGATAGGGCGGATCGCGGGGAACGGGCTGGGACGGCTCCGGATCGCCGAAGGCCGCGTCCAGCGGATCGGAATAGGGGTAAGGGCTCATGAGTCCGGGCATTCTAGCAGGCGGCGGCGGCAAAAGTCCTGCTTTTGTTCTCCCCGCCCGGGCTGCAAAACACCGGTTTTCGCTTAGTCTTTCTTATGTGCGTCGAGGTCGCGCGCATCCTTTTCGGCCCGCGCCTTGGCCAGATTGCGCTGATGTTTGGGTGTGCCGTATTGGATACGGTTCTGTTCGGCCGTCTTAGCCTTTTCATTCCGCGCCTTGGCCTTGCGGGCGCGATTGAGATTGACGATCGCGGCCATCGCTTCAGCCGGTTTCGCGCGCCTGCGCCCGCGAGTAGGCAGGGCGTCCGGTGACGCGCTTGACATAAGCTTCTAGAAGTTCGGTCTTGGGCAGAAGCGGGCTTCCCATGAACAGCGCGAAAGTGGTGCCGATCAAGATGTCCGCGGCGGAGAATTTCTCGCCCAGGATATAGGGGCCTTTGTTGAGCGTAGCGTTGATGAATTCCATCACCTCGGTCGTGTTCACCCAGCCGGCGGTGCCGCGCGGCACTTCCTGCTTGAGGAATTGGCTCACCCAGGCCGGCTCCATCACGCCGGCATAATAGGCAAGCCATGACAAATAAGGCCCGCGCAACGGATCGCCCAGCTGGGGCCCGATCCCGTTTTTGGGAAATTTGTCGGTGAGATAAAGCGCGATGGCCGAGGATTCGAACACCAGCACCCCGTCATCCAGGATCGCGGGCGCCTTGCCATGGGGATGGGGATTGGACGCATCGCGCACACCGCTGCCGTCGCCGCGGCGGATATCGACGATCTTGATCTCATAGGGCGCGCCCAGTTCTTCCAACAGGAAGATGAAGCGCGACGAACGCGAGCGGGGCGCATGGAAAAGGGTGATCATAGGATGAGGTTAGATATTGGTGCGGGCCACGGCAAGGGCATGGAGCCTGAGCGCGCTGGCCAAGGCGCGGGACCCGCGGGTTTCGTCAATGGTTTGGACCAAGGCGGCCAGGCTGCGGCCGGTATTCTTGGCCTCTTTTTCCAGCACGCCCCAGAATTCTTCTTCCAGCGCCACCGAGGTGCGGTGGCCAGAAAGCGAGAAAGAGCGTTTCTTCAGCGCTGCCATGTCACATTATCGCGGCGCGATCATATCCTCGGGCCGCACCAGCCGATCGAATTCTTCCGCCGTCACATAACCGCCCTTGACCGCTTCTTCCCGCAAAGTGGTGCCGTTCTTGTGCGCGGTCTTGGCGATCTTGGCGGCATTGTCATAGCCGATCGTGGGCGCCAGCGCCGTCACCAGCATCAGCGAACGATCCAGCGCCGCTTTGATATTGTCCAGCCGGGGCTCGATCCCCACCACCATATTGTCGGTGAAGCTGACCGCGGCGTCCGCCATCAGCCGCACGCTCTGCAGGAAATTATAGGCCATCACGGGGTTGTAAACATTCAGTTCGAAATGACCCTGGCTGTCGGCGAAGGTGATGGCGGCATTGTTGCCGAAAATCTGGATGCAGACCTGGGTCATCGCCTCGCTTTGGGTGGGATTGACCTTGCCCGGCATGATGGAGGAGCCGGGCTCGTTCTCCGGCAGCGCCAGTTCGCCCAGGCCGGAACGGGGACCGGAACCCAAGAGGCGAATGTCGTTGGCGATCTTGAACAGGCTGGCGGCCACGGTGTTGATCGCGCCGTGGCTGAACACCATCGCATCATGGGCGGCCAAGGCTTCGAACTTGTTGGGCGCGGTGGTGAAGGCAAGGCCGGTAATGGCGGCGATGCGTTCGGCCACCAGGCGGTCGAAGCCCACCGGAGCGTTGAGCCCAGTGCCCACCGCGGTACCGCCTTGGGCCAATTGCATCAGCTTGGGCAGGGTCTGCTCGATGCGTTCGATGCCGTTGCTGACCTGGGTGGTATAGCCGGAGAATTCCTGACCCAGGGTGAGGGGTGTGGCGTCCTGGGTGTGGGTGCGGCCGATCTTGATGATGTCCTTCCAGGCCACCGACTTGGCCTGCAAGGCGTCGCGCAGCTTGGTGAGCGCGGGCAGCAACCGGTGCACGATCTCTTCCGCCGCGGCGATATGCATCGCGGTGGGATAGGTGTCGTTCGACGACTGGCTCATATTGACGTGGTCGTTGGGATGGACCGGCTTCTTCGAGCCTTTCACACCGCCCAATATCTCGATGGCGCGGTTCGAGATCACTTCATTGGCGTTCATGTTGGATTGGGTGCCCGAGCCGGTCTGCCAGACCGCCAGCGGGAAATGGTCGTCGAGCTTGCCGTCGATGACTTCACGGGCGGCCTTGATGATGGCCTCGCCCAGGCTCTTGTCGAGATGGCCCAGCGCCATGTTGGTTTCGGCCGCGGCCAGTTTGACGATGCCGAGCGCGCGGACGATGGGCAGCGGCTGCTTCTCCCAGCCGATCTTGAAATTGCCCAGCGAGCGCTGTGCCTGCGCGCCCCAATAACGGTCGGCGGCGACTTCGATGGGACCGAACGTGTCGGTCTCGGTCCTGGTGGTCTTGTCGGTCATGGCGCCCTGCATAAAGACCGGGCTCGGGTACTATTTCTTGCGGAAAGAATCCAGGCTGACGACCTCGCCGGCGGGGGTCTTGTCGGCGGGAAGCGCCGGTTCGGGGGATGGCGTGGCCTCTTCCGGCGGCGCCACCGGCACCATCACCGGGGCGGGGGAGGGTTTGGTGTCGCTTTCACTGCGGAATTGCAGGCCGAACTGCACGCCGGGGTCGAAAAAGGCGGTGAGCGCGCTGAAGGGAATATGGAGCGGCGCGGGCAGTTTCTTGAAGGTCAGCGTCACCTCGAAATAGTCCTCCTTCACCTTCAGCGCCCAATATTGGTGCTGAATGATGATGGTCATCTCGTCGGGATATTGCTCCTTGAGGAAATCGGGAATCTCCACACCCTCGGCGTGGGTCTTGAAGGTGAGGTAGAAATGATGCGCGCCGATCAACCCCGATTTCTCGATACGCTTGAGCGCGTCGCGCACGACGCCGCGCAACGCCTGATCGGTCAGGGCCTGATAGCCGATGAAATCCTTCGCCATGCGGCGTTTAGACTAAGCGCGGGAGGAAAGGAGTCAATCGCATGGAACCGTGTATCCGGCGCTAACCGCAAATAGGCCGCAACCGCGCCTCTCAGGGAACCGGAAGGATTATCAAGCCGTTGTGGATAGGACGGTGACGAGGGTCAAGACCCGTGAAAATTGCGCAGATAGCTCCATTGGTGGAAAGCGTTCCACCGCGCCTTTATGGCGGTACCGAACGGGTGGTATCGTGGTTGACGGAAGAATTGGTTGCATTAGGTCACGATGTGACCCTGTTCGCCAGCGGCGATTCGCGCACGCAGGCAAAATTGTGTCCCATCGTGCCGCGGGCATTAAGGCTGGAAGGCATCCACAATTCGCTGCCGTACAACATCATCATGCTGGACCAGGTCGCCGAGCGGATGGCGGAATTCGATGTGATTCATTTCCACATCGATTTTTTCCATTATCCCATCTTCCGCAACATGGCGCCCAAAACGCTGACCACGCTGCACGGCCGCCAGGACCTACCGGAGCTGCCCGACATTTATCGCGCCTTTCCCCACATGCCGCTGGTATCGATTTCCTACCATCAAAGAGAACCAATGCCGCCGGTCAAATGGATGGGCACCGTCTATCATGGCCTTCCTGAAAGGCAGTTTCACCAGGGCGACGGCAAGGGCGGCTATTTGGCCTTCCTGGGCCGGATCTGTCCGGAAAAGGGACCGGTTGACGCCATCGCCATCGCCGAAAGAGCCGGGCTGCCGCTCAAGATGGCGGCCAAGGTGGACCCTGTGGACCGGCCCTATTTCGACGAGGTGATTCGCCCCCTTCTGGCCAAAAGCCGGCATGTGGAATTTGTCGGCGAGATCAATGACAGCCAGAAGCAGGAATTTCTGGGTAATGCACGAGCACTGCTCTTTCCCATCCGCTGGCCCGAGCCTTTCGGGCTGGTCATGATCGAATCCATCGCCTGCGGCACGCCCGTGGTTGCCTATCGCTGCGGCTCGGTGCCGGAAGTGCTGGAGGACGGTCTCACCGGCTTTGTCGTGGACAATGTGGAGGAAGCGGTAAAGGCCGTGGGGCGGCTCGATCAGCTGTTCCGGCCTTCGATCCGCTCCCGCTTCGAAGAGCGCTTCAGCGCCCGCGCCATGGCACAGGAATATTGCCGCATCTATCGCCGCTTGATCGCGCTACAAAATTTGGACAGCCGCGCCGTCGAAGCGGCGTGAACCGGACCATTGGGAAGAGCGCCAATGGAGGTCAAACCCCTCCCACAATCGCAGGACGAAACTTCCAGTTTCTACATCCAGGCGACAGAGTTCGATTCAGGAGCGCTGGCCCCGCACCCTGAAGAATGGCGACATGTTCGGCCTGTTCGATGCCTTGGGCGACGTGGTCGCGCCGGGCGCTTCCCCAGGCGGACTGTTCCACCTGGACACGCGCCATCTCTCCGGTCTGGAATTCCTGATCCATGGGCAGAGGCCGCTGCTTCTGTCTTCGGCGGTGGAGAACGATAATGTCGTGCTCACGGTCGATCTGTCCAATCCGGATATTTACGAGCAGGGAAAAATCGTGCTGCCGCGCGAAACTCTGCATGTGCGCCGGTCCAAATTCCTCTGGCGAGGCACGGCCTATGAGCGTTTCGCCATTCATAATTTCGATACCGAGGCTCATCGCTGCTTTTTCACTTTCAATTTTGCCGCCGATTTTCGCGACCTGTTCGAAATCCGCGGCATGAAGCGTTCCCGGCGGGGAAGCCTCGCCACCAAAGTGGCGGATGGCCGGCTCACTTTTCGCTATCAAGGCTTGGACGAGATTGAGCGCATCACCGACATTCATCTCGATCCCGAGCCGGCGCGGCTGAGCGACACTCAGGCGTTCTATACGCTGGACCTCAAAGCGGGCGAGCAGCGCGCCATCATCTTGACCGTAAGCTGCGATGCAGGAAAAGGGTGCGAAGGTCCATTCTCCGAGCCTTATCGGGCCGCCCGCCGCGCGGCGCAAAAGGCGTCTCACCTGGGCGGAACGGTAACGAGCTCGAATGCGCTGGCCAATCGCATGCTGCACCGGGCGGGCGCGGATCTATCCATGCTGATCACCGAAACGCCGGAAGGGCCCTACCCTTATGCGGGCACGCCATGGTTCTCGACGCCGTTCGGCCGCGACGGATTGATCACGGCGCTGGAGATGCTTTGGATCGATCCCTCGGTGGCGCAGGGCGTGCTCAAATATCTCGCCCACACCCAGGCGACCAAGATCGATCCCGGCGCCGACGCCGAACCGGGCAAGATCCTGCATGAGACCAGGGCTTGCGAAATGGCCAATCTGGGCGAGGTGCCGTTCGGCCGCTATTACGGCAGCGTGGATTCCACGCCTCTCTTCGTGCTTCTGGCGTCGCGCTATTTCCTGCGCACGGGCGATCAGGCCACCATCCGCGCGCTCTGGCCCCATCTGGAGGCTGCGCTTGCCTGGATCGACCGATATGGCGACCGCGATGGCGACGGCTTTGTCGAATATTATCGCGAGAGCGAGGACGGCTTGGCCAATCAGGGCTGGAAAGACAGCTTTGATTCCATCTTCCATGCCGATGGCCGTCTCGCCACCGGACCGATCGCGCTGTGCGAAGTCCAGGCCTATGTCTACGCCGCCAAGAAAGGCGCCGCCGTCATGGGGCGCATGCTGGGCGAACATGCCCGCGCCGATCAATTGGCCGAAGCAGCCGAGACCCTGCGCGAGCGTTTCGAGAAGGCTTTCTGGTGCGAAGAGCTGGGCGTCTATGCCATTGCGCTGGATGGCGAGAAGAGGCCCTGCCGGGTGCGCACCTCCAATGCCGGGCAGGTGCTGGTTTGCGGCATCGCCTCGCCTGAGCGCGCTGCCCGGTTGGCCGAAACGCTGATGACGCCGGAAATGTTCTCGGGCTGGGGCGTGCGCACGGTGGCGGCGGACGCTCCCCGCTACAATCCCATGTCCTATCATGACGGATCGGTCTGGCCGCACGACAATGCCCTGATCGCGCTTGGGCTTGGCCGCTATGGTTTCAAGCGCGCCGCCGCCGCGATCTTCGAAGGATTGTTTGATGCCTCGACCCACATGGAGCTGATGCGTTTTCCCGAGTTGTTCTGCGGCTTTCCCCGCCGCCGCGGCATCGCGCCCACGCTCTATCCCGTCGCCTGCCAGCCCCAGGCCTGGGCCAGCGCCGCGCCGTTTGCGCTGCTGGAAGCCTGCCTGGGCATCGTTTGCGATCATGGGCGGCGTGAAATCCGCTTCCACAATCCATTGCTGCCCCGCTTCCTGGAAGAGATTCATATCCGCAATCTCTGCCTGGACGGCGCGTCTGTGGATCTCAGGCTCCGGCGCAACCGCGAAAGCACGGAGGTAGCGATCCTGGGCCAGCGCGGCGATGTTTCCATCAGAATAGCGCAGTGACGAGCGACGCCGTAGGCGGCGAAATGGTCCGGTGGACCATTTCGAGCGCCGAACGCCGCGAGTTTGGGCGAGCGGCCGCAGGCAGCGCTTGCGGCGCCCGGCGGCCAACGTGTAAGCCAGCCGTGAAATGACGCGACCGCATCACGCGCCGGAACGGGTTCCCGAGCCCCAGCCGGTGGAAGTCCCGCAGCCGGAAGTCTTGCCCGCCGAAGCCGCGGAGGACAGAAGCGCGCTCGCCTTCCTCAAAGTCTTCCGCCATCGCAATTACCGGCTGTTCTTTTCCGGACAGCTGGTGTCCTTGATGGGAACCTGGATCACCAATGTCACCCAGGGTTGGCTGGTCTATAGCCTGTCCCATTCGCCGTTGCTTCTGGGCGTCACCTCGTTCGCCGGTTCGGTGCCGGTATTTTTCTTTTCCGCTTTCGGAGGCGCGATCTCCGACCGCTTCGACCGGCGTCGTATGTTGTTGCTCACGCAGTCGCTGGCCTGCGTGGAATCCGCGGCGCTGGCCATCCTTACGTTGGGTCATTGGATCCGGGTGTGGGAGATCGTCTGCCTTGCGCTGTTCCAGGGCTTCGTCAATGCCTTCGATGTGCCCATCCGCCAGGCGATGACGGTGGAGATGGTGGGCAAGGACGATTTGCGTCATGCCATCTCGCTCAATTCCATGATGTTCAATCTGGCGCGGGTGGTGGGTCCCAGCGTTGCCGGCATCCTGATCGCCCTGGTGGGCGCGGGTATCTGTTTCTCGATCGACGCCTTTTCTTATGGCGCGGTGATTGTGAGCCTGCTGCTGATGCGCTTCGTGGCCCGGCCGGCGCGCAAACACGCCGCGGCTTTCCGCGCGGTGCGGGACGGCTTCGCCTATGTCTGGAATACGCGCGAGCTTCGCGTCTCGCTGGTGCTCATCGCCTTCTGCTCGGCCTTCGGCGCGGCTTATTTGAGTCTTTTACCCGCTTTCGCCCGCGATGTGCTGCATCAGGGCAGCGAAGGCCTGGGCTTTCTCTATACCGCGGTGGGCGCGGGCGCTTTTTCCGGCGCCTATGCCCTGGCGCGGGTGCCCGACCGGCACTTGTTCGCCACACCGATGGTGGCCGCCTTGTGCTTCGGGATTTCGTTGATCCTGTTTTCCCAGTCGCATTGGTTCGGCTTGTCGCTGGCGCTTTTGTTGCCAGCCTCCTTCAGCCTGATGCTGTTGGGCGGCTCGACCAATTCCATTATCCAGTTGATCGCGCGCGACGACATGCGCGGCCGCGTCGTGGCGTTCTACGCCATGGGATTTCTGGGGATGATGCCGTGGGGTGCGCTGATCCTGGGCTGGGTGGCGGAGCATTTCGGCACCGGCCGCGCCGTGGCGATGGGCGGGACGATCTGCATCCTGGCGGCGCTGTTGGCCTGGTACGACCGCCGCGGCGAGGCGTGGAAGCTCAAAGCTGCGGAATAAGTGGGGAGCTTCTGTCGTCTCGCCGCTCCGCGGCTCGCTTGCGCCAGCTTTTCTAAATTCGCTTCGCTCATTAAGAAAAGCTAGGCGTGCCCGGCGCAAGTGAGGGGTTTCTGTTGCCCGGTACCCCTCCAACCGCGCTTACCTAATTAATTAGGCAGCGAGCACCATTTCGTTATCGTTGGCACTTGTACGATTAGCCCGATAACGGCGGAACCATACCGAGCGAAAGGACAGCCTTTACACGTCCGTCGATCCTGTTTCGCCCCCACAAAAGCCCATCGCAATGGGCTTATGGTGGAGGCGCCGGGTACCGCCCCCGGGTCCGGGCCGCTTATTACGAAGCCGTTTATCGCCATAGCCGGTTGCCCGGCTCTTCCAATATAAGGTGTGGTGGTTAAATTTTGAAGGTTGAGTCACGACCGCCGGAACCTTTTAAAAATGCGCCAATACCTTGACTTAATGGAAAAAACGCTGAGCCGCGGCGTGGAAAAGCGCGATCGCACCGGCACCGGCACGCGCTCGGTTTTTGGCCATCAGATGCGATTCGATCTGGCTGCGGGCTTTCCCCTGGTCACCACCAAGAAGCTGCATCTCAAATCGATCATTTATGAACTGCTCTGGTTCCTGCGCGGCGAGACAAACGTCCATTGGTTGCAGGAGCACGGCGTCACCATCTGGGACGAATGGGCCGACGCCAGCGGCGAATTGGGTCCGGTCTATGGCTCGCAATGGCGCAGCTGGCCCACCCAAGGCGACGGCAATATCGACCAGATCGCCCACCTGATCCGGGACATCAAGGCCAATCCGGATTCCCGCCGCCTGATCGTCACCGCCTGGAATCCCGCCGACATTCCAAAAATGGCGCTGCCGCCCTGTCACTGCCTGTTCCAGTTCTATGTCGCGGACGGGAAACTCTCCTGCCAGCTCTATCAGCGCTCGGCGGATATCTTCTTAGGTGTGCCGTTCAACATCGCGTCTTACGCATTGCTCACCCTGATGGTGGCGCAGGTGACCGGTCTCAAGCCCGGCGAATTCGTGCACAGTCTGGGCGATGCGCATCTTTATCTAAATCATATCGCGCAGGCGGAAGAGCAATTGTCGCGCAAGCCTTATCCGCTGCCGACGATGAGGCTCAATTCGGCGGTGAAAGACATCTTCGGTTTCAACTACGAAGATTTCATCCTGGAGAATTATCAGGCCCATCCCAGCATCAAAGCGGCAATCGCCGTTTAGTATTCTCTCGCGAAACCACAGACCTGTCTCCCTTCGGCGCGAAGCGCCTGGAAGGGGGTGAGTAGCGACAGCGTATGAACGTAGCACGCTCTCGAGCGGGCGGAGGGGTTACCAACCAGCCGCGATGCCATCCTTGCGGTGGTCGGTGCCGCCCCGATAGGTGCCATTGACCGGGGCTTGCGAATTCTTGCGGCCGTCGGGCACCGGTTCCTTGGGATCGGGGGTGAACAGGATGGCCTCATAACCACCCATCCCGCCGCCATTGGCCGACACGACCTTGTGTCCCATCGCCTGAAGCTGCGCGCCCACCAGTTTGAACGCCTCGGATTTCCAGCGACACGACATCAGTCGTTTGGTTGTGATGGAAGAACGCCATGTCGGAAGCGGCCTGCACATTGGCGCCCAGATCCACCATATTCACCACCACCTGCGCGTGGCCCTGGGATTGCATGTCGCCGCCCATCAGCTGCATCGCCATGATCTGGCCGTTAAAGCCCCCGCCCTGCAGAACAAAGCTGGCGGCCAGCGTGTTGTAGGGCCGCTTGTGCGGCGCGATTACATTGGGACTGTTGGGGTCGAGCGTGAACAACCCGCCGCGATTGTGCAGGATAAAGCCATAGCCCGGCACGGTGATGCCCGAACCGAAATTGGCATAGTTGGAATTCACCCATGACACCATGTTGCCCCACCGGTCGGCAGTGGAAAGAACGATGGTGTCGCCGCCGGTCGGCACCGTGGGTCCGGGCGACGGCATCGCCTTGTCCGGGCTGATCTTGCTGCACAGCTCATTGGCATGGGCCATGCTGGACAGCATCTTCACTTGCGTCGCCATGTTGGGATTGAAATTTGGATCGCCGTTGGTGCGATTGAGATCGGCATAGGCCAGTGTCTTGGCCTCGATCAGCATGTGCCAGTAACGCGCGTCCCGTGGGCCCAGTGACGCCAAGGTCTGGCCGGGATAGACCTTGCCGGTGCAGCTGGCCAGGATGTTGAGCATCTCGTTGGCGGCGAAGCCTTGGCTGGGCGGTGGCAATTCCGCCAAGGTGTAGCCGTGATAGTCGGTCATCACCGGTTCGGCCCATTCGCCCTTGTAATTGGCGAGATCCTCCATGGTCATGGTGCCGCCCAGTGAGCGCACCTTGTTGACCAGCGCCTGAGCCACCGGACCCTTGTAGAAACCGTCGCGGCCTTTCTCTTCCAGAATGCGGAAGGTCTTGGCCAGGTCGGGATTCTTGTAAATCTGACCCGCGACCGGCGGCTTGCCGTCAATGTACCAGGTCCGAATCGAATCCGGATCGATGTCGCTGCAGCAATTCTCCAACTGGCCGCGATTGGCGTTCACTGCCTTGGGCAGGTGCCAATCATTGGCAATGCGTTCGGAAACGGGAAAGCCCTGCTCGGCATAGTGCGCGGCGGGCTCCAGCGTCTGCTTGAAGGTCATGGTGCCGTATTTTTCCAGCACCTCACCCCAACCCCAGGCCGCTCCCGGCACGGTCACTGACAAGACGCCCCGCGCCATGCCCGATCCGGGGCCGATATTCTGGGGATTCCATTTGTAACCATGCGCATTCATGAAGGCCAAGGTTTGGCCTGACGCCGCCATGCCACTGGCGTTGATCACATGCAGCTTATGGTCCTTGGCGGTGTAGACAATGGCGAACATGTCGCCTGCCAGGCCCACATTCATGGGCTCCATCAGGTTCAACACCGCGGCGGTTGCGACGGCAGCATCCACCGCGTTGCCGCCTCGGCGCAAAATCTCAAGCCCGGTCTCCGCCGCCAGCGGTTGGCTGGTGGTGACCATGCCATTGCGCGCCATCACTTCCGAGCGGCCTTGTGGCAGCCAGCCGCTGGCGCGGTCGCCGCGAACCGCGTTGCAGAAGGGGGCATCGCCGCCCTTGCCGGTGCAGACGGATGAGGCCAAGGGCGCTGCCATGCCCTCCGATGCCGCCAGAACCGCGGCGGAACCCAACGCCAGTACGACCAAAGCGCGGGAAACCCCACGCCGAACCGCAAGTCTCATGAATGCCTCCCCATCCCGGCAAATGCCATTTCGCGGATGCTAGGAGCCTTGATGGGACCCGTCTAGCCATCGTTTCGGCCATCCTCGACATATTGGCATAGTTTGATTACCATCAAACTATGAAATATGGCCCGGACATTTCCATCGCCGCGCAACTTCTGGGCGATCCCGCCCGCGCCAACATGGTGATGGCCCTGATGTCGGGGCAGGCTCTGTCGGCAGCGGAGCTGGCGCGTGAGGCGGGTGTGACACCCTCCACCGCCACGGGGCATCTCAACAAGCTGGCCTCCTGCGGCCTGATCAAGGGCGAGAAACAGGGCCGCCATCGTTTCTTCCAGATCAGCCATCCCGATGTGAGTGACCTGGTCGAGGCCCTGATCGCGGTGGCGGACCGCGCCGGGCATCTGCGCGCGCGCCCGGGGCCCAAGGACGAGGCGATGCGCCATGCCCGGTCCTGTTACGACCATCTGGGCGGGCGGTTGGCGGTGGATCTGGCCGGCCGCTGGCTTCAAGCGGAACTCATCGTCTGGCGCGGCGGCGCGTTGCAGCTCACCCGCAAAGGGCGGGACTTTCTATCGGGCCGCGGGATCGATCTTGCTGGTCTGGAGACGTTGAAACGCCCGCTCTGCCGCGGCTGCATGGATTGGAGCGAGCGGCGTCTGCATCTGGGCGGGGCGCTGGGCGCGGCCGTCCTGGCGCATGTGGTGACCGAAGGTTGGGCAATGCGCGGTCCCAGCCTGCGTGCGGTTTCCTTCAGCAAACGCGGCGAAGAAAGTTTCGTGCGCTGGTACACGCCCGCGGCGTGAGATCAGCCTGATTTTTCGGCCAGGCGCGATCCTGTTTTTCCCAACAACAGGACGATCATGACGGTCAAAATCGGACCGATGGCAAGCGTTGCTATGCCAGCGGCAAAGCTGCCGGTCAACTCCCGCATCAAACCCACCATATAGGGCCCGACAAAGCCGCCGCCGCCGGTGCCGATGGAATTGATCAGGGCGATGCCGCTGGCCGCCGCCGCCCCGCCCAGGAATGTCGAGGGCAGCACCCAGAACGGTCCTTGCATCGAGAGCGCGCCCACCTGCACCAGTGACAAGGCGACGAAGATCACCAGATTGGCATGAGAAAGGCTTGCCACCAGAAGGCTCGCCACCATCAGCATCGCCGGCAAGGCCACATGCCAGATGCGCTCGCCGGTGCGGTCGCTGCGCCGTGCCCACCAGATCATCGCGATGGCCGCGGCGATATAGGGCAGCGCCACCACGAAACCATTGGCCAGGTTGGACACCCCCATGCTTTTCACGATCTGGGGCAGCCACAACGCCACGCCATAAAGTCCCACCGAATAGCCGAAATAGACGATGGCCAAACCAAGGACTTTGATGTCCGTCAGCGCCGACCAGAAATCGCGATGCTGCGGCAAATCTTCAGCCGCCAACTCCCTGGCGATGACGGACTTCTCTTCGTGGTTCAGCCAAGGCGCCTTGGCCGGGCCATCGGGCAGGAATTTCAGCACCGCCAAGGCAAGAAGGATAGCGGGCGCGCCTTCAATCAGGAACAACCACTGCCAGCCATGCAGGCCGCCAACGCCCTCCATGCCCAGAATGAGGCTGGAAAGAGGACCGCCCACGATATTCGCCGCCGGCAGCGCCGCCATGAACAAAGCCACGATGCGGGCGCGATAAGGCCGGGTGAACCAATAGGTCATGTAAAGGATCATGCCGGGATAAAAGCCGGCCTCGACCAGGCCCAGAAGCACGCGCACTGCATAGAAACTGTGAGGCCCCGTGACGGCGGCATTCGATGCCGACAACGCGCCCCAGGCCAGGAGGATCAGGAATATCCAGCGCTTCGCACCCATCTTTTCGAGGATCGCGTTGGCGGGCACTTGGAACAGCGCGTAGCCCAGAAAGAAAACGCCGGAGCCGAAACCATAGACCGCCGGGCCGAAGCCCAGATCGTGGTTCATGGTGAGCGAGGCAAAGCTCACATTCACCCGGTCCATGATGTTGACGAAATAGAGCAGCGTCATCAGCGGCACCAGCCGCCAGGCGCATTTGCTGAAAATCCGGTCTGCTGTCATGCCGCCCCTACCTGCAGTCATGATCCTGCCACGACCGTCTCATCGTCAGTCTATAGGAGTTTGCGGCGCGGGCAATTTGTCCCGGAGATGCGCTTATCACGCATGCTGATGCACGAAGTCGGCAACCGCCTCGATCGCGTGGCGCCAAGGGCAGGGCGGAAAGAAAAACATTTCGATTGGCAATTTCGGAGGGTCGGGGATTATGCTGCCTTTGTGCCGCCAGTCAGATCGCAGGAGACTCCATGAAGTGCCCGAATTGTGATGCCGAGTTGGTTCAAAAGAAGCGGGACGGAGTCGAGATGGAGGTTTGTCCCTCCTGCCAGGGGATGTGGCTTACATCCCAGGAATTGACTCAGCTTGAAGACGAAGTCTTCGATTTCGGCGACGATGAGAAGGGCAGCTTGATGCTTGGCTCGGCCCCCTCAAACCGGAAGTGCCCCCAGTGCGGCAAACTTATGAAGAGTTTCCAATACAGGCTTTACGACCTCGAAATGGATTTTTGCGAGGACCAGCATGGATTTTGGCTGGCAGCGGACGAAGATAAGCGCGTGCTGGAGCTCATGAAGGAGGAAGAAAAGAATCTTGGCCGGAAAGTTCTTGCCGAGGACAGATTTGCGGCACACCTCCAATATCTGCGGTCCGGCTCCTTCATGGATAAAATTCGCGAATGGACCAAGGTGGCGATGGATCCCAAGACCAAGCCCGCCTTTTAGTTCAATCTTCGAGCGGCCGGCGCCATATTGGCAGACATTTTGAGACAATTGGCCGTTCCGGAGCCGTTGACCCGAATCCAAAGTAACGTAATAGTTAGTTCATCGAATGGGCCGCAAACGACGGCCATGTTTTCGAGGGCGGATATCCGGATCGAACCGGGGCTATCGGGAAGGGAATTCAGATGCGCAAGACAGCTTTATTGGCCATGTCGTTGGGCGCGGCCATCGCCGCCACGCCGCTTTTGGCGCAGGTCACCGTAACCCCCATTGCACCGACGCAGACGCAAGGCGGCCTGGTTGCAGGCAAGGTGCTGGATTCCGGCGTCCGGGCCTGGTTCGGCGTGCCATTCGCAAAGCCGCCGATCAACAATTTGCGCTGGCAGCCGCCGCAACCGATCTCGTGGAAGGGCTTGTGGACCGCGGACCGCAAGATGCCGGAATGCATGCAGGTGCTGCGTCCCCACAACATGAATCATTATTTCGGGGAAGAGGCGACGTCGGAAGATTGCCTCTATCTCAACATCTGGGCGCCGCCTGGTTCGAAAGCCAGCGACAAGCTCCCCGTGATCGTCTTCATCTATGGCGGGGGCGGCACCATCGGCTCCGCCGGCAGCGCCATGTATGACGGCGAGAACATGGCCAAAAAGGGCGTGGTGTTTGTCACCATCGCCTATCGCCTGGGCATCCTGGGCTGGATGGCGCATCCCGAATTGACGAAGGAGCAGGGCGGCCATTCCGGCGATTACGGCTATCTCGACCAGAATGCGGCGCTGAAATGGATCCACGCCAATATCGGCCAGTTCGGCGGCGATGCGGCCCATGTGGTGATCACCGGCCAGTCGGCGGGCGCGGGCTCGGTCGCGGCGCAACTCCACAGCCCCCTGTCCAGGGGCCTGTTCTCGGGCGCGATGATGTCATCGACCTGCAGCATCGCCACGCCCGGCGCGGGCACCTCGCTGGCGGACGCGGAAAAGACCGGTTTGGAGATCCAGAAACGCCTGGGTGCGTCCGATCTGGAAGATCTGCGCTACGTCCCCGCCGACAAGATCATCCAGCTCCAGAATGAGAACCAGCTGGGCTACAGCATCAATACCGGCGTGCGTACCGGACCGATCACCGACGGCTATTTCACCCCCGGCTCGAAAGAAGAGATGGCCAAGACCCATCAGATGAGCGATGTGCCGATCATCGGCAATTTCAACAGCGGCGAATCCTCCCATCCGCTGCAGAAGGCGACCAGCGTAGCGGATTACGATGCCATCGCCGCCAGGCTTTATGGCGTGGATGCGCCCGCCTTCCTCAAGCTCTATCCGGTGGCGAAGGATTCCGACATTCCCGCCGTTGCCGCCAAGGTGGCGCGCGAGGCAGCCATCGCCAATGCGACGCGCAATTGCGGCGTCAATCAGACGATGTACAACAAGTCGCCTGCCTATCTCGACATGTTCAACCACCGCTATACATTCACGCCGGGCGCGAAGATTGCCGATGTGAACACCGCGACGGTGGGCGTTTATCACAATGCCGACATTCCCTATTGGTTCGGCAATCTGGACATCTTCAACTTGTTCCGCCGGACGCGTGAATTGACGGCCTGGGACCGTACTTTGTCCAACGACATGCAGGATACGCTGGTGGCCTTTGCCAAGACCGGCAATCCCAACACCGATGCGGTGAAATGGCCGGCCTGGACGCCCAAGAACGACGCCTTTGTGGATTTCGGCGACACCATCAAGGTTGAGCAGTTCAACAGCAAGGCGATGGCGTGGCTGGCGGCGCATCCGCTTCGGGGCGCGGCGCCGGGCGGCGGCCAGGGCGCGCCGGGCATCGTGGCCGGCGCCGCACCGCGGGACTAAAGCGACCTGAGCGCGAGCCAAGCGGCAAGGCTTGCGAGTTTCTGTTCTTTTCGCCAGGGCCTGCCCGCGGTTGTGCCCAGCGTGTTGAGCCGGGCGTCGATTTCGGCCGGGCTGAGGCGGAATTTTTCCGACGTCATATCGCGAAGCGATTTTTCATCAAATTCCGCGACTTTGACGCCAAGCCGGCCGAGCGCGAACCTCAGTGCGTCACGCACGGCGAGGCCTTCGGCCACCGGCGGGTGATCCGGCCAGGCGAGGCTGTAGGACAGGAGATCGGGAATCCATCCGGCGCGATTGACCAGCAGCGCCGCGATCACGGGTTCATTTCCGGCTTGGCGCAGTTTGCCGACGATATCTTTCAGGCCTGCCGTCGCCAGTTCCTCCTGGCGCTTGCATCCCTTGGCGACCGCGGCTTTGGCTTCGGGTGAAGCCCCATCATCTGGATCACGCTTCATCTTGGCGGCGACGTGATAGGGCTCCAGCGAGAGACGGTCGCCTTCAAGAGCCGTTGCAAGGAACGACGACCATACAATGTGGGGCTCGCCGTGGTCGGCGGCGACGCCGACGACCACACTGCCGCCCTTGAGGGCGCGAAGGCCGAGCCCTACTCGGATCATTGCTTCAGCCGTTTTTTGCGCTCGCGGATTTGGCCGAATGACCGCTCCGGAATGTTGCGGGCATTTCGCTCTGTCGGCAGAATAGACTTACAAATGAGGCCAGGAAAGTGAAGTGAAGCAGGAAAATCAAAAACATCTCGTTGCGACATGCCGATGCGGCAAGGTCATGTTCGAGGCCGCCGGGCCGCCAATTCTGACCGGCTCCTGTTACTGCACGAGCTGCCAGGAAGCCGGACGCCGGTTCGAGCAGCTGGCTTCCGCGCCGCCCGTGCTCGATCCCGACAATGGGACAGGAATGGTTCTGTTCCGGAAGGACCGGGTGCAGTGTGCGGTGGGGCAGGAGTATCTCGCAGAGCGCCGGCTCAAGCCCGATTCCCCGACTCGGCGGGTGGTTGCCATATGCTGCAATTCGGCGATGTTCCTCGACTTCACCAAGGGGCACTGGTTGTCGGTGTACCGGAACCGCTTTGTGGCGGGCGCGCCACGACCGAAATGCGGATCATGACAAAAGAGCGGCGCGCCGGTGTCGAGCTTCCCGATGATGTGCCGAATTATGGCGGTCACTCCGCCAAGTTCATGGTGAAGCTGATTGCGGCCTGGATTGCGATGAGTTTCCGCAGGCCTGAAATTGCCTGGGGAAAGACGGCCCAAAAGGCGCGATAGATATTCGGAAATATTTGGAGCGTAGCAGACAGCAACTCCGTCAAAGCGGACGTGGCAGCGCTGTTGACTAGGTGTCGCGCTGGAAGCAACGTTGTCCGCGGGTTGGATCAAGAAGGTTGGGGCGTATCGTGAAAAAATATTGGCTGGGCGCCTTTGGGGGGTGCATGACTCTCATTATCGCTTCGGCGTCGCCGGCCTCGCCTCAACCCTTGGAAAAGCTTTCTTTCGGCGCCGGCCGGCCGGTGCCGCCCGGCAACGTTTTGGCGGGCCAAGACACGTTCAATGCCGTGTGCTGGGCCTGTCATTCCCGTGACCTGAGTGGAGGGAAGGCGCCCCCGCTCACGGGCTCCACGTTTTATAAGGTATGGCAGGGAAAGAGGGTTGATGCTCTTTTCGACTTTATCCGCAATACGATGCCCAAGGACAATCCCGGCTGGTTATCCGAGCCGATGGCACGCGATTTGGTCGCCTATATTGTTGCGCGTTCCAACACCCCCGGGAATTTGACGGGCGGACAAACCGGGAAGTAGGGCACACAGCGGGCATTGCGCGGCGCGTATCGCAGGGGCGCGGATTGATCCGCACTCATGTGGGCTTCAAACGGCATGGGACCCCTGTGAAGAAGGTTCACACCGATCCGAATGGCGATAAGACCGTCGTCAAGAAGAGCGTGGAATAGAGCCCTGTGGGGAACCGCTAATTATTGGAGCGGTGAAGGGAATCGAACCACGCCGCAATGCATCCGCATTGCGGCATAAAAAATAACGAGGATTCGATCGGGGAGAGAGAAAAGACTGGAGCGGGTGAAGGGAATCGAACCCTCGTATGCAGCTTGGGAAGCTGCCGTTCTACCATTGAACTACACCCGCGCCGGTGAGCGCTTTGTAACATATCGGGCCAGAGGTTTCGCCCGGCCCGTCGCTTGTGCTCCGGGCGTTCGTCGCTCGAAATGGTCCACTGGACCATTTCGTTCGCCTTCGGCGGACCGCGCCGAACCCATTGAACTAGACCCGCCCCGGTAAGCGCTTTGTAACACATTAGCCCCGAGCTTTCGTCCGAGGCGGTGGGCTGCGCGCGAAGACGCGCAGCCCCACAAAGCAATTAGCCGCCGAGGTGTTGATACCCCCGCATCATCAGATTGGGAATGGTCATGCCGGCCCAGAGGTCCAGCTGGATTTCCGGCTGGATGGTCTTGGGGTCGATCTTCATGCCTAACACCGCCTGGCCGCAGACACGGAAATCCACGCCCGCCTTCTTCATCGCCTGCACCAGCGCGATGTTGGGATTATCGGTGTTGTAACGCTTGCGATATTCGTCATTGATCAGGATCGCCGGCGTGCTCTTCTGGTGGAACACCACCGCGATGATGCGGTGGCTGGCGGGCACATTGTATTTGGCCAGGGTGTTGATGAACTCGGCCACGCCGCGCAGGCCGGGATTGACCTTGTCCGGGGTGTCGGGACCGCCGGCCAGGTCGAATACGATCTTATAGGTGAGCTTGGGGTCCGGATATTCGTGCGCGCCGGGCTGGTCCTTGGCCGGTTCGACGCCGGGGATCGGCAGATCCTGCGCCATCGCCGCGCCGGACAACCCGAACAGGCCTGCCAGCAAAATCGTGCAAGCCAATAACTTTCTCATGACTGGTACTCCCTCCGAATGGAAATCTGGAAATCGTCGCGCCCGGGATTTTCACCAAGGTTGCCCGAAAAGGCGGCGGGACTATAGCCAGTTCCCGCAAAGCGCGGAAGCAGAGGGATTTTCCACGATTATGTGCCGGCCGCGGCTTTCGACTGTGCGGGAATGGAAACAGGCAGTGCGGGAATGGAAACAGGCAAAAAGAAACCGGCCCAGACCGTTTGGCCTGGGCCGATGAAAGACATTGCGCGGGGCCCTCACGAGCCCCGCGCAAACTCACTTAAGCCGAAAGCTTCTTGGTCGCTGCCGCCATGCTGTCCAACGCCGCCTTCAACGTCTTGCGTGAAGTGGCGATGTTCATGCGCATGTGATTGGCGCCGCCCAGGCCGTAGCTGGTGCCGGCGTTCAACTGCACAAAGGCATTCTGCGCGACCCAATGCTGGACCATGTCTTCCGGCGTGACGGTGCGAACCGCTTCCATGGACTGACGGCCCGAATAGTCCGTGCCCATTTTGCCGGCCGCTTCATGGGCCTTCTGGTTGGCGTCATCAGCCATCTTCTTGGCGCCGATCTTGTCGGCGATGGCGGTGACGTCGATCCATTGCAGGTAGGTGCCTTCCGGCGCGTTGCCCACCTTGATCATCGGAATGTTCTTCTTGATGTAGGCATTGGCATAGTCGTGATTGTCGCTGATGTAGGAAATCACGCTGTTCAGCCAATCCTCACCGCCTGCATAAGCCGATTCGGCCGCCGTCATGCCGAGCGTGTTCAGGTCGGCATGATTGTTGAAGGCGGTGGCCTTGTAGACTTCCGGGTTGGTGGTGAAGAACCAGGCGCATTTCTGGCCCGCCAGCGAGAAGGACTTGCTGACCGACTTATAGGTGATGGAATTGTTCACCAGCTTTTGGTCTTCGAGTGTGCTGACCGGGGTGTATTTCTGGCCCTTGGACATGAAATCGCAATGGATTTCGTCCGAGAGCATCAGAATGTTGTGCTTGAGGCAGAGCTGGGCGTAGCGGGTGACTTCATCGCGCGACCAGGTGCGGCCGACCGGGTTCTGCGGATTGCAGAAGATCGAGACTTTGGTGCCCGGAAGGGCGGCCTTCTTCTCGAGATCGTCCCAGTCGATTTCGTAACGGCCGTTGACAAACTTCATCAGGCTTTCATTGGCCACCGTCTGCGTGGCTTTGATGTCGCCATAGAAGCCGTTGTAGATCGGCGTCGCCATCAACACCTTGTCGCCCGGCTTGGTATAGGCGCGCATGGTGGCGAGAATGCCGGCGTGGACGCCCGTGGTGATGCCCATGTTGCCGAGATTGATCGCGGTGATGCCATAACGCTTGTGGTTCCAGTCCACGATGCTCTGCAGCCAGGCTTTGCGGCCGGGCTGGGCCATGTCGATATAGCCCCAATTTTCGTACTGGACGGCCTTGCGCAGCGCAGCCGTGATCGACGGCGCAGCGCGGAAGTCCATGTCCGCGATGCCCATGCCGGCAACAATGTGATCGATCTTCTCGGTGCGAAGCGCACCATCCCACTTCACGCTGTCATGGCCGACGCGATTATAAGGCGTGTCGAAGCCGTACTTGCCGCCGCCTGCCGGAGCATCGGCTGCATCGGCCGCGCTCGACGCGAGCGAAGCCGCCAAAGGCCCAAGAGCCAGCACGCTGCCGCCCAAGCCCGCATTTCTCAGAAACGACCGACGGTCGTGTCCCATAGTTATTTCCTTTCTCAATAAAGCCTCCCCAATTGTTGGCCGCGCACAGAGGATTGAAGGATTTTGGTCCCTCTTGAGTCCCCAGATGAACTCTTTCAAGAGCGGCGAGAGCTTCCGTCTGGGAAGGTCGGAAGTCAATAAAACCCTGCCTCCAGTGTGAAATATAAAAGCGTGGTTCCGTTTGGGGAAACGGCACTTTCCGCTTTCATGTTGCAGTGCACTTTGTTCTTCGCGCGATGTGATCGCCGCCTTCTTGCGCGGCCGTCGGGACGCCTCCTGGGCTTCAAAAAAAGGCAGAGGGGAAAGCGATGCGCACAATTCTGCTGAATGGGGATGCAAGGGCTTCTTCCCTGTCCGGCAATGCCTGCTGCTTTGTCCTTGTTCTTCCAGCACTTGCGGCGATCGACGATCCCGTGCTGCTTTTGGCCACTTCCAGGCTGCTGCCGCTTCCGGATGTGTCGAGGCCGCCGGCGCTTTGGCGACATGGTTATCGCGCCGGCTATCGTGGCGTCTGTCTCGGCTTCCCTGGCCGTGGCCTTCGCCAACGCCTCGACCCTGAGGCGTACCGACGCAGGCGGCGGCCGGTTCGTCGCCCGTTCGCCGGACTGCTCGGTTTCACCTGATCCGCTTGGCCTCGTATAGGATGCGGTGACATCTTCGGGCAAAGGGGATTCCCATGCGCATCCAACTTCTCTCGCTTTCCGCCATCCTGTTTCTGGCGGCGCCGGCCGCGGCGCAGACGCCATCGGCGATGGTCAAGACCTTCACTTCGTCGGCGGAGGTGCAGCAACTTATCGCCAAGGCCAAGGCCGACCGCAAAGGCGATGCGCCCACCACGTCGGAGCCGATTCTTTCCCTCGCGCCTTACCGCGCCAATCTAGAATATCGTCCGATCGCCGGGCCCGCCGCAGTCCATGACACCGAAGACGAAGTGATGTTCGTGATCGAGGGCGGCGGCACGCTCACGCTGGGCGGCCAGATGGTCAATCCCACCCGCAGCAATCCCACCAACCAATCGGCCGCGGCGATCAGTGGCGGCACCGACCAGAAGGTGGCAAAGGGCGACTTCCTCATCGTGCCTCATGGCGTGCCGCATCAAGTCACCGCGGTGGAGGGACCGGCGCTTGTGCTGATGACCCTGCATATGCCGCAATAGACGCTTGGCTCCGCCTTTTGCCCTGTTCGGGCCGGCGCATCTGGTGGCGCTGATGGTTGCCTTCCTGCTTCCGGTTGCGCTGAGCCCGTTCACGCGCGGACATCCCACGCGCGACCGTTGGGTGCGCCGGCTGCTGGCCGCGTTCCTGGTCGGAGAGTGGGTATTGTTCTACGCCATCTTCTGGCGAGAAGGCTGGCTTCGCTGGCAGAATGATCTGCCGCTCAGCCTCTGCGATTGGGCCGAGGCCGCGTTGATCGTGGCGCTGATCCATCCCGGCCTTCGCGCCTACGAGCTGGGCTATTTCTGGGGCCTGGGCGGCACGTTGCAGGGTCTGCTCACGCCCGATTTGGCCTATGGCTTTCCCGATGTGCGCTTTCTTCTTTTCATGGCGAACCATGTGGGCATCATCGCGGCGCTGCTTTACCTCACCATCGGCACGGGATTGCGTCCGGTCCCGGCATCCTTGCCGCGGGTGATCCTCGCCAGCCTGGCCTATCCGTTCGTGGCGGGCGCGGCCGATTATGCGGTGGGGGCCAATTACGGCTACCTCCATGACAAGGGCAGCCATGTGAGTCTGCTCACCTATCTGGCACCCTGGCCCTGGTATATCGGCGAATTGGTCCTGATCGGGTTTGTGTCGATCGCGATCTATTACACGCCATTTTTTGTCATCGATGTTTTCAGAAGGCCGAAGACATCCACGTCGTGACGGATGCCGTCGCGCAGCAGATGACCGGCGAGACGGCCTTCCGGTTGAAATCCCAACGCCATCACCAGCTTCTTGGCGCGCTTGTTGGCGGCATGGATGCGCGCTTCGAGGCGCTCCAGCTTGAGCGGCCCGAATGCGTGTGCGGCGAGCGCCGTCATCGCCTCCCGCCCATAACCCTGACCCCATTGGTCGGGACAGAACAGGAACCCCACTTCCCCCCTGCGATGGGCGAAATCGAGCGCGCTGAGATCCACGCTGCCGATGGCGTCATCCCCGCGCCATACCGTCCAATAAAGAAACTGGCCATCAGCCATGGCGGCGAGCTGGCCGGCGACGATCTCCGTCCCGGTGGCGGCGCGGGCGATGGCGGGCCGGTGCCAGAACTCCATCGCGCGCTCATCGCCAAGGATCGAAAGGAGCGCGGGCGCGTCCTGCAATTGCAGCGGGACGAGGCGCAGCCGTTCGGTTTCAAGGATCATGGGGCGATCATGCCAGCAGCGGAGGCCCCAAAAAACCGTGAGGCGGCCGGCTGCTTTCGCGCCGTAGCCGCCTCACTTTCTGCCCCCTTCAAGTCGGACCCTTGACCCATTCCCAAACTATCGCAGTCAACACCTCACGGGGTTTCCCCAAACCGTCCATCCGTGAGCGGCACTAACTGTGCCGGATGAGTGCGCGGACGCAACGGGGTAGCGGGGCTGCCTTGCGTTTTTGACAAGGCTCTGTGGATTTTCAGCAACAAGTTCGCCGCTCCGTCCACAGACGAATGCTTGGTAAATGTCACGGCGCGCGGAAATGTTTGGAAAGCTTCAAATCTTGACCCTGGTAATTGGAGCCCAGGGTGGCGCCATAGGCTTCGGGCGGCGGGTCGGTGAGTCGCTCGAACACCAGCCGGCCCACGATCTGTCCATGTTCCAGAATGAAGGGGACTTCGCGTGACCGGACTTCCAGCACGGCCCGGGCGGATGGCTTCTTGCCCGGCTCGAAGCCGAAACCGGGATCGAAGAAGCCGGCATAATGAACGCGGAACTCGCCCACCAGCGGATTGAAGGGCACCATCTCGGCGGCGTGATCGAAAGGAATGGCGACCCGCTCGCGGCTGGCCAGGATGTAGAATTCGTCGGGATCGAGCACCAGGTGGCCATGCGCGTTGGCTTGGATGGAATCCCAATATTGCCGGGGATCGAGCACGTCCGGGCGTCCACATCGATCAGCCCGGTATGGCGCTTGGCGCGCCAGCCGATCCGCCCGGGACCTTTCAAATCGATGGAGAGACCCAGGCCGTTGTCGATATCGGGCTCGCGGTCCATCAGGGGCGCCTCGGCATGCAGACGGCGCAATTGCGTATCGCTGAACTGGGGCGAGCCGTGGCGGATGCGAAGCTGGTTGAGGCGCGAACCCTTGCGGACCAAAGCGGGAAAGGTCTGCGGGCTGATTTCCGCATAAAGCGGTCCGCGATAGCCGGGCTCGATCCGGTCGAAGCTCTGGGCGCGGTCGGTGATCAGCCGGGTGAAGACGTCAATCCGTCCAGTAGAGCTTTTGGGATTGGTGATGCCGGAAATGCGCGCGGAAAATTCCGCCCGCTCCAACAGCGGCACGATATAGACGCAGCCGGTTTCCAGCACCGCGCCCGACGTCAAATCCACTTCATGCATGAAGACGGAGGCGAGCTTGTCTTCCACCGTGGCGTTGGGGCCGGGCAGGAAGCTGGCGCGCACCCGCCAGGCTTTCGCGCCCAGCCTGAGATCGATGCTGGCGGGCTGGATCTGGGCGGGCGTGATCGGCTCGGCGGCGGTGACCTCGCGTCCGGCCGCGATCAGCCGCTTCAGCACGTGGCTGGGCAGGATGCCGGTGGACAGGCGGCCATAGCCGCCGTCTTCCTCGGTCTGAATGGCATGAAGTTCGGCCATGCCGGTTTATAGGACGGCTCTTTCGCCGGAACACCCTTGAAGCGCGGTTTCAGGCCAGGAAATCGCGAATATCCCCAATCGCCTCAGCCAGGCCGCAGCGTTTGATGGGCGCGGCCTCGGGAAACGCGGCCAAAAGACGCGACGGCGTGGCGCCTTCCAGGATCACGAAACACCCGCGGTCCTCCGGTCCCCGGATAAGGCGGCCGAACGCCTGCTTTAGGCGGAAGCGGGTCAAGAGATCGTCATAGGAGCGGCCGAAGCGGGTCCGGCGCGCTTTGTGCAGAATGGTGGGCTTGGGCCAGGGCACCTTGTCGAACACCACCAGCCGGAGCGAGCGGCCGGGAACATCGACGCCGTCACGCAGGGCATCGGTGCCCAAGAGGCAGGCATTCTCCTCGGCGCGGAAGAGATCAACCAACGCGCCGGTATCGAGCCGGTCCACGTGCTGGGCGTAAAGCGACAAACCGGCATCGGCCAAAGGCTGGGCGATGCGGGCTTCGGTGTCGCGCAGATTTTTCACCGAGGTGAACAGGCCCAACGCGCCGCCACCCGACGCCAGGAACAATTCGCGCATCGCCCCCGCCAGGGCGTCGGGATCGCGCCGCGCCACGTCCTTGACGACGAAGATGCACGCCTGATCTTCGTAATGGAAAGGCGAACCGAAGCTGGCGCGCTTGGCCGGTTGCGGCAGATGCAGCGCGCCGGTGCGCACTTCGGCGCTGCGCCAATCCTCGCCCTCCACCGCCACGTCGCGCAGTGTCGCCGAGGTGATCAAGGCGCCATGGGCGGGCTCCAATATTTCCGCCGCCAGCGGCACGGTGGGGTCGATCCAATGGCGCTCGAAGCCGATGTCGCTGTCGCGGCCTTCGTCGCGGCTGATCTCGAACCAGTCGGTGAAATCCCCGGAGACTCGTCCGTGATTTCGCCCGACTCCAACGTTTCCAGCATCTGTATCCAGGCGGGAAGCACGAGCCGGGCGCGGCGATCCAGCCCGCGCGCCGCCGCTTCCAGTCTCGCGCGCGTGTAAGGTTCCAGCGTGGCGCTCTTCTCGTCCATCGCCTGGCGCAGCAATTTGGCCAGCCGCGCCAGAGGTTCGGCGATGCGTTTCAAGGCGCGTGTGAGTTCGATCACCGTGCGAAGAGTCTCCTGGCCCAAAGGCTGGGGCTCGGCCTCAAGGGTATAGAAAGCGTCGCGGTCGTCGCTGCGGGCCCGCACATGCTGGTAAATTTCGGCGAGGAAGATTTCGCCTGGCCCGCGCGCGGCAGCGCCCGTAACGCGGCTCATCCAGGCTTCGCCCGCCAGCGCGCCGGCGGCCTGGACGGCGTCTTCCAGCGCATGCTGCGCCTCTTGATGATCGGCGATCAGGTCCTTCAAGCGTTCTTCCAGGCCGCGCATGCGGGTACGGGCGCGCGCTTCCGGTCCGCGGATCCAGCGGCGCAATTCCGCCATCTCGCGCCCCGACAGAAGCGCGGCGAAACCGGAATTGGCGGCATCGAACAGATGATGGCCCTCGTCGAAGACATAGCGCAGCCGCCGCTCGGGCGGCGCGTCGCTGGTCTGGTCGGTGGCCAGCCAGTCGCTCGCGGCCTGCGCGATCACCAGCGCGTGATTGGCGATCACGATCGGGGCATGACGGGCGCGGCGGATGGCGCGCTCGATGAAACAGATGCGGTAATGCGGGCAGGCGGCATAAATGCATTCGCCGCGCCGGTCGGTGATTTCGCTGAGTGGCAGCGACGCCGCCAGGAAGGCGGGAAAGCCGGCGCCGGAAATATCGCCGTCGGTGTTGGACGCGATCCAGCGCGCGATCAGCCCCAGCGCCACGCTGCGTTGCCCCGGCGCCAAGGCCGTGCGCTTGGCGGCTTCTTCAAAGTTGAGCAGGCAGAGATAGTTTTCCCTTCCCTTGCGCACCACGACTTTCTCGGCGCGCTCTTCCGGATCGGGATAGAGATGCGCCATCTCCTGCACGATCTGGCGCTGCAGATTGCGGGTATAGGTCGAGATCCAAAGTCCCGGCCCGTTCTTTTCCGCCCATACGCTGGCGGGTGCGAGATAACCCAGCGTCTTGCCTGTGCCGGTGCCCGCTTCCACCAAGGCGATCCTGGGCGCGCCGGAATTCTCGCGCGGGCCGAAGGCATAGGTCGCGGCGTCGCTATAGGCGGCTTGTTCGGGACGGGGACGTTCGACCAGCGAAAAGAGCCGCGCGCGCGCTTCTTCAGGTGTCACGGGTTGCGAGCCGGGCGTGCCCACCAGCGCTTCGTCCTCCCATTGCGGCAGGCCGCGCCAGGCTTCGAGGCCTGCGATGGGCGAGCCGTGCGGGGTTTCGCCCAGCGAGCGTTGCAGCAAGGGACCCCAGCGCCAACCGGCCCGCGTCATCGTCGCCACCAGGGGCGCCAGCCGCGCCTTGGCGTCGGCGGGAAAGCCGCGAACGTCTTCCAGCAAACGCTCCGCCACCTCGAACAAGGCGCGGGCGGAGGCTTCGGGTGTCGCCGGCCGATCCAGTCCCAGGGCGCGGGCAAGTCCCAGGGCGCTGGGGATCATGGGCCGGCCGGGCCGCACCAGCGCGAAGAGTTCCAGCACATCATAGAGTGGCTTGGCCGCGGGCGTCTTCAACCGTCCGGCAACAAAGGCGGCATGCGCCACCAGCGCCTGGCCGGACTGGAAAATCTCCCGCGCGTCTTTCAACGCCAGGCGCCGGCAATGGCCCTCGCCATCGCAGGCGGCGGCGCCGGGCGGCGCAGGCACAAGCGCGGTCAAGCCGGCGAGCGAAGCGGTTGCGGGAAGCATGGCCGGATATATACCGGCCCAGGCCACTGTGCGCGGAGAAAAATCGTCCTGTCAGGCGAGCTCTGGATAAAGATTGATCAGGGCCTTGCGGGCGCGGACATGCTCGCCCATCACCTGCTGGACCGCGCCCCGCAACACACCGGCATTCTCTCTGTCACGTATCGCCTGGGTGAAATACCGGGCTGCCTGGCTCATCGCGGAAAGCCCGATGCCGCCTGCCGCGCCCACAATGTCGTGCGCCAGCCGGGCCGCGTCTTCCCATTTCTCTTCGGCGCAAGCGTCCGAAAGCGCTTTGGTGAGTTGCTCGGCATTGGTGACATAGCATTGCAGGATTTCGATCAGGGTCTTCACCCCCAGCGATTTCTCAAGCTCCGAGAAAGCCACCGCATCGATGGCAGCCGGCCCAGCGGCGCCCTCATGGCCCTCATGCGTGCCGGCCGAAATGGTCTCCAGCGCGCGGAACAGGTCATCACCCGCCACCGGCCAGCGCATGACGCAATCCGTGGCCGACGGCACACGATCGCCGCGCAACAAGATCGCCACGATGGGGGCTTTGACCCCAGGCGAAGCCGCCAGGAGATCGGATTCGTCCGAACCGGCGATGATGGCGTCGAAATTCTCGCGGCTGGCGCGCGCGGCCGCGTCGGCGGGACTGGCGGCAATGACAACGTGGTTGCCGAAGGGTTCCAGGAAATCGGCGACGGACGCCGCGACATCGGAGGCGGGGATTGAAATCAAGACCGACAGACCATGCGGCGGCACGGCGGGACCTTCAGCGGCGGCGCCGTGCTGGGTCGCGACACCGGTTTGGCCGGACACCGGCAGAGTGAACCAGAATTGCGCGCCTTCGCCGCGGGTGCTTTCGAAGCCCACTTCGCCGCCCGCCTGTTCCACGATGCGTTTGGCCACGGCAAGGCCCAGGCCCGCGCCCTGTTCCTTGCGCGCATAGGACGAGTCGCCCGGTGAGAACGGCTTGAACAAGAGATGCGCCACTTCCGGGGCCACGCCAGTGCCCGTGTCTGATACGGCAAACCTCACCATCTCCTGGCCGTTGCGGTCGCGGTCGAGCTCGACGCGGATATCCACTAGGCCATGGTCGGTGAATTTCAGCGCATTGTCCGTCATCTTGAGCAGCACTTGGCGGACACGGCGGGGATCGGCGGCGACGCGCGGCAGATGCGGCGCGGCGGCCAGCGCCAGGCGCAGGCCCTTCTCCCAGGCGCGGGGCTGCAGGAGCCGGGTCACGGCGCGCGCGGTCTGGACGGGATCGCAATCTTCGTCTTCGAGCGCGTCTTCGTCGTCGCGGGTGAGCGCGATCACGTCATCCAGCAGGGTCTGAAGCCCGCGTCCGGCTTCCAGCATCACTTTGACGTGATCGGCCTGTTGCTTGGGCAGGTCTGCGCGCTCCAGCATTTGCGCCATGCCCAGCAGCGCGTTCATGGGCGTGCGCAGCTCATGGGAGATGTTGGCCACGAACGCGGCCTTGACCAGCGCCGAGGCCTGGGCGCTGTCGCGCGCCAGGATCGCGTCGTTCTTTTCGTTCTGGAGCCTCAGCACCAACTCGGCATTCTCGTTGCGCAGCATCAGACCTTCGTCGATCAACCGTCCCATGCCGCCGGAATAGCTGATCAGGACGGCGCCGAAGAAGGCCACCAGAATGCCGGTCGCGACGGGAAAGAGATTGCCCTGGATCAGCAGCAGCACCACCAGCGGCCCCAAAGCGAAGACGGTGTGCACGGCATAGGCCGGGCGATGGACGGCGCGGGCGATGAATTCGGTAGCGGTCATGCCCAGGAAGGCCAGCGCGAGATAGGCCTGGGCGGGGAAGGAGTCCCGGGCGAACCAGAACAGGGCACCGACGCCCCAGACCGCGCCCGCGATGGCGGAAAGCCAGGTGTAGCGGGTGGCCCAGATAATGCGGATCGCTGTCCACTGGGCGGCGGCGATAGGCCGATGTCAGTTGCTCGGCCGCGATCACCAAAATCATCTGCAGGATCAGGGGCGCAAGCGGCAGAAAGCCCAATCCGCGGCCGGCCAGAATAGTGGCGGGCACGCAGAGAACCGCGAAGGGAAGCGAGAGATAGTGGCCGTCCGAGCGAATACAGAACGTCGATGCGCCCGGCAAAGATTTGCCGTGCGTCGTCGCTCTGGTTCGCGGCGTTGGCGGTCATTGACGCTATCCCCTGCCAAAGCCTAGCTTCGCGCCCTTTCGAAACGCTTAAGAACATCCCTAATCAATGGTAAATATTGCCGTGAAAAATCTGAAGGAACAGGCGCTTGCCGCCAAGGCTTGGCCTTTCGAGGAAGCGCGCAAGCTATTGGAGCGCGCCAGGCGCCGGGAAACCTCCGGCCGGCCGCTGAAGGAGATCGTGCTGGAGACCGGATACGGCCCCTCCGGCCTTCCCCATATCGGCACCTTCGGTGAAGTGGCGCGCACCTCCTGGGTGCGCCAGGCGTTCGAAACCATGTCGGACATCCCAACAAGGCTGATCGCCTTTTCCGACGACATGGACGGCTTGCGCAAAGTGCCCGACAACCTGCCGCAGCCGGAGATGATCGCCGCCAATCTGGGCAAGCCGCTCACCTCGATCCCCGATCCTTTCGGCAGCCATGCCAGTTTCGGCGCGCACATGAATGCACGGTTGCGCGCCTTCCTGGATCATTTCGGCTTTCATTATGAGTTCATGAGCGCGACCGAAACTTACAAGTCCGGCCGGTTCGATGATGCGCTGCTGCGCGTGCTGGCGCATTACGACGCGGTGATGGAGGTGATGCTGCCTACTCTAGGCGAGGAGCGGCAGCAGACCTATTCGCCCTTTCTTCCCGTCAGCCCCCGTTCAGGAAAGATATTGCTCGCCAAGGTTGTTGACCGCGACGTGACGAAAGGCACCATCACCTATGTCGAGGAAGATGGCAGCCTAGAGACCGTTCCGGTTACCGGCGGGCATTGCAAGCTGCAATGGAAGCCCGATTTCGGCATGCGCTGGGCGGCTTTGGACATCGATTACGAGATGTACGGCAAGGACCATCTCTGCCCAGACCCCGCTCTACGATGCGATCTGCAAGATCGCCGCCGGGGAGCCGCCCGAGCATTTCGTCTATGAGCTGTTCCTGGACGAGAAGGGCCAGAAAATCTCGAAATCAAAGGGCAACGGCATCACCATCGATGAATGGCTCACCTATGGCCCGACCGAAAGCCTGGCGCTGTTCATGTTCCAGAAGCCCCGTGCGGCCAAGCGGCTTTATTTCGACGTCATCCCCAAAATGGTGGATGATTATATCGCGTTGCTCGATGCCTATCATGGCAGCCCAAGCGACGCGGAGAAGTTGGAAAATCCGGTTTGGTTTATTCATGGCGGCAAGGTGCCGGCCGAGCAATATCCCGTCAGCTTCGCGCTGCTGCTGAATTTGGTGAGCGCGTCGGGCGCACACAACCGTGACGTGTTATGGGGCTTTATCCGCGCCTATGCGCCCCGGGCGTCTCCCAGAAGAATCCGGGCGTGGAACGGCTGGTGGGCTATGCGCTGCGCTATTATGAGGATTTCGTGAAGCCGGCCAAGCGTTATCGCGCGGCGGACGCCAAGGAACGCGCGGCACTGGAAGACCTGGCGGCACGGCTGGAGGCGATGGGGGGCGAGCGCGACGGAACCCTGGTGCAGAATGCGGTGTACGAGGTGGGCAAGGCGCATGGTTTTGAACCGCTGCGGGCCTGGTTCGCCGCGCTTTACGAAGTTCTATTCGGCCAGACCGCTGGTCCGCGCTTCGGCTCCTTTGCCGCCCTGTTCGGCTGTGCCGAGACGGCGCGCCTGATCCGTCAGGCGCTGAACGGCGATTTCCTCGCGTGAAGGCGGTGTTGTTCGCGCTGACGCTGGCAGCGGGGGCGCCCGCCGATGGCGACGGTTTGTTCGCGCTCTATGCCGAGGGCCACTACCAAGAGGCGATGCGGCGGGGCGAAGAGAGCCGCACGGCCCAGGGCCTCGCGATCGCGGCCCGGGCAGCATTGGCGGATGCGATGATGCAGCCCGAACTCTGTCTATCTTGCCTGCAGCGGGCCGAGGAGGATGCGCGCCGCGCCATCGCGCTCGATGCGCGAGTAGCGGACGGCCATGTCTGGCTGGCCACCTCGCTGGGCTATGAGGCGCGCATCGAAGGTGTAATGAGGGCAGAGTGGAATGACAGCCCCGGCCAGGCCAAGCACCATCTCGACGAAGCCTTGGCGCTCGATCCGGATAACGCCTATGCCCTGGCGGCATTGGGCGGCTGGAATGTGGAAGTGGTGCGGGTGGGCGGCGAATATCTGGCCGGAAAAATCTATGACGCGAGCCTGGAAAAAAGCCTGGCGCTGTTCGATCGCGCGGGCCGTGCCGCTCCCCACAACGTGGCTGTGCACTATCAGATTGCGCTGTCACTCGCCGGACTGGACAAGGTTGCGCATCGGCAGCGCATCGAAAGCGAACTGCAGACCGCGATCCAGGGCCCGCCGCAGACGGCTTACGAGAAATTCGTCGCGACCCGCGCACAAGAATTGCTCACACTTTTGAAGCGCGGAGACGCCGACGCTTTCGAAGCCAAGCTAAAAACGTTCCAGGGCTATCCGTAAACTCTGGCGCGTCTTGGTCCTGACCCGCCTCCCCTGCGCATGCGAAGCATGCCCGTGGGGGAGGTGCCCGTAGCACGCTCTCGAGCGTGCGTAGGGCGGAGGGGGCAACAAACAGCTACTGACTCGCCCAGACAATCCGGTGCACGAAGCTGAGATCGCTGAGCGCAAAGCCGCGGTCTTCGTATCCGGCATTGAAGCCCTTGAGTTCGATGCGCTGGGCGGTGAGGCGCGAAAGCTGCTTGGCCATCACTTCGCCGGCCAGCGTCTTCACCACCACGCGGTCACCGCGCCTGAGATTGGCGGATGGCGACACCAAGATGCGATCGCCGTCGCGGAAGACCGGCAGCATGGAATCGCCGGTGATCTCCAGCGCATAGGCATGGGCGTCGGCGACATCGGGAAAAGCGATCTCCTCCCAGCCATGGCCCTTGGGAAAGCCGGCATCGTCAAAGAAACCGTCCTGTCCCGCCTGCGCCCAGCCGATCAAGGGCATCGGCCGCACCGGATCGCGGGCGGCATTGTTCTCCGAGACCAGAGCCACGAACTCGTCCAGGCTGGCGCCAGTCGCGGTGAGCACCTTGGAAAGGCTTTCCGTCGAAGGCCAGCGCAATTTGCCGTCGCCCGCCCCACGCTTGCTTTTGTTGAAGGTGGTGGGATCGAGGCCCGCCAGCTTGGCAAGACCCGAAGGCGAAAGCCCGTGGCGGGAAGCCAAGGTGTCGATGCCGCGCCAGATTTGGAAATGAGTCAGCATCGGATATAAGACGCCAGTCCGGGGCTTCGGTAATTATTCCTATAGCCCGGAAAGCGCGTCGCGGTCGAGAGACGAGATGATTTTGGATTTGGCCGCACGGCTTCTGCGCATCCTGCCTGCGGAAACTGCGCATGTCGCCACGTTGGGTTTGACCCGCGGTTTCGCACCCTTGTTGTTATCGCCGCCCCGGGACGATCCCAAATTGGAGGTCAAGGCGCTGGGACTTTCCTTTCCCAATCCCATCGGTTTGGCCGCTGGCTTCGACAAGGACGCGCGGGTGCCTTCGGCAATGGCGAAACTTGGATTTGGTTTTGTCGAATGCGGCACCGTCACGCCCCGTCCGCAGCCGGGCAATCCCAAGCCGCGCCTGTTTCGCCTAGCCGAAGACGAGGCGGTGATCAATCGCATGGGCTTCAACAATCGGGGCATGGCGGCAGCGGCGCGGAATCTGGGTGGCCGGCGGCGGAAGGGCGTAGTCGGCATCAATATCGGCGCCAACAAGGATTCGCCGGACCGGATTGCCGATTATGTGCAAGGCTTCGGCCGGTTGGCGCCGTTGGCGGACTATGTGACAGTGAATGTTTCCTCGCCCAATACGCCGGGTTTGCGTGGGTTGCAGAGCAAGGATGAGTTGACACGACTGCTGGCGGCCCTGACCGAAGCTCGGGCGGCGGGCGCGCAAAAGCCGCTTCTGCTCAAGATCGCTCCGGATTTGGATGCCCATGCACTCGACGATATTGCGGAAGTGGTCACGCAAGCGCGTATCGAAGGCGTAATCGTCTCCAACACCACCGTTGCCCGGCCTCCGCTCCAGAGCCGCAATGCCGGCGAGGCCGGCGGTCTGTCCGGCAGGCCGCTGTTTGAACCGTCCACCGGTATCCTGCGCCAGATGCGCAAACGTCTGCCGCGCGAGGTGGTGCTGATCGGCGTGGGTGGAATTTCCTCAGGGGGCGATGCCTATGAAAAGATCTTGGCGGGCGCCAGCCTGGTCCAGCTTTACACCGCGCTGGTCTATCAGGGACCCGGCCTGGTCGGACGGATCAAGCGCGATTTGCTGGCGTGCCTGACGCGGGACGGCTTTTCCTCTATTGCCCAGGCGATCGGCGCGCGCGCCTAGGCGCTGCCGCCGGCCCGGTCCTGGGAAAATCCCACGGCAAGGGCCTCGGTGTCGTGAAAATGAACCAGATCCACCACGCGCTGGCCACCAGGCGTGACCGACACCACATCGACAAAGCGGCGGTGCCAAAGGATCTCCTCGGGAAGATAGGAATAACGGGCATAGATGCGGTCGGAGATGGTCTCATCCATCCCGCTCAGCATCACCACGACCTCCATGTCATGCTCGATCATCTCGGCCATGCCCAGATTGTAGAGCGGACTGGCCTCGTTGATCGGATGCATCACGGTCCAAGACAGCGCGAAGAGCGGATTGGAAGCGCGCAACAGCTTCAATTCCTGGAAGCGGCGCATGGTGTGGCCTTCGCGTGTGGTGTAGTTGCCGGCCAGCGAAACATTCACCGACGCATCCAGGATGGAATTGCCCCGCTGATTGGCGGCGCGGAACATCAAGGTGGGCTTGCCGTCGAACGACGTCACCACGGCGTTGCGTGAGAACACCACCCGCGCAAAGGGCCGGGAGAAACGGGCGAAAATCATGCCAGCGAACAGCGCGATGATCAGGATGCCGGCGAAGCTTTCCGCCGTCACCAGGATATTGGTGTAGAGCGTGCGCGGCGCCATCACCCCATAGCCCAGCGTTCCCAGTGTCTGGACGCTGAAGAAGAAGGCGTCGGCGAAACTTCCAGGGCGCGCGTTGGTAATGCCGTTCCGGTCGGTGACATAGAGGATGGCGAAGACCAGATTGACGGTGAGGAACAGCGCCGCCAGTTGCGCCACAAAGCCGGGCCAGGAGGCGGTAAGGACGCCGTGATAGAAATCCATGAAGCGGCCGGCGTCCTGGCCCTTGATGATGGCGATGCGTTTGCCGCGCGGCCTTCGCACCAGGCTGACCGGACGAGGCCCTTCGTTCATGCGCCCGCCAGTTTCTTCAGATAGTCCCAGCTGTAAAGGCCGCTGTCATGGCCATCGTCGAAGACGATGCGCACGGCATAATTGCCTACCGGCTCCAGGCGCTGGATCTTCACATTCTCCTTGCCGCGGACGGGCGGCGGCTTCTCCCCGCCATGGCCGCGCACTTCGGCGCTGGGCGATTGGACGCGAAGCTTTTCCGCCGACAGCACGATCGCTGGGCCGTCGCTGAAGGCGATGCGCAGCGTGTCCTTGCCCGGATTGACCCGCAATTCCGTGGGCGCGCTATCTTGAAACCATCCCGCTCTTCTTCCGTCAGTTCGCGCGCTTCCCCCACCAGCATCACCGGCACGCCGTCGCGGATGGGATAGGCGAGACCGGCAGCGCGGCTGACCAATTCTTGCCGCTCGCGGTCATAGCGCAACGTGGTCCGCGTCACCGGACAGACCAGAATTTCCAGCAATTTTGGATCGGTGGCGGCCATGATCAATTGAGGCTGCCGGGCCCGGGCGCGGTGGAGATTTCCAGCAGCGTCACCAGGGTGGCGACCCGCTCGATCCAACTGGGCGCTTCCAGCAGGGCTTGTTTCTCCGCAGGCTCGAACGGGCACATCATGGAAAGCGCGTTGACCAAGGATTCCGGCGGCGCCGTCATCACGCTTTTCCAATCCGCCTTCATGTCGCGGCGGGAAAGGTAATGTTTGAGCGCCGCGAGCAGTCGCTCGCGGGGAAAATCACCGGTTTCGCTTTGCGCCAGGTCCGAAGCGAAGGGCGCGAAATCACACGCCACCTGACGGTAGGGCGAAAGCACCGGGATTTCTTCTTTCACTTTGAAGCGGCACACCCCCGCCAGCGTGAGCAGATAGCGATTGTCCTCGGTTTCGCGGAAGGAGACGATCCGCCCCGCGCATCCCACCTCCGACAAACGGGGCTTGAGCACTTCTTCCTCGCTCTCGGTGGGCTGGATCATCCCGAACAACCGGTTGCCGGAAAGCGCGTCATCCACCATGGCGAGATAGCGGGGCTCGAACACATTGAGCGGCAGCGCCGAATGGGGCAGGAGCACCACGCCGGTCAGGGGAAAGATCGGCAGGGTCTGCGGCAGGTCCGAGAGGGAGTGAAAGCCCCGCTTCATGGGGAGACCTCACGAGAAAAGTATGGCGGAGAGCCTGCGTCTTGCGTCCAAGGTCCGTGGATCGGTCGGCCCCATGGCCTCGAACAAGGTGACGATCTGCTTTCTCGCCGCCTCATCATTCCATTTGCGGTCTCGGCGCACAATCTCCAACAGCTCGCTCAAGGCGCCCTCGCGGTCGCCGCCCGCGTCCAGGGCCAGCGCCAGGTCATAGCGCGTCTGATGGTCGGCCGCGTCCTGGGCCAGCTTGGCCCGCAACAATTCGACTTCGCCTCTGGGGCGGCCTGGGCGCTTTCGCGCAATTTGAGTTCGGCCTCGACCGCGCGGATAGCTTCGTCGGCGGCGCCGTCGGGACGCACAAGCTGCAAGGTGGCGCGGGCGCGCTCGGCGTCACCGCTTTTGAGATAGCAATTGGCAAGGCCGGCGACCGCCTTGGGATTGCCCGGATCGTCCTGCAGCACATGGCCATAGGCCTGGGCCGCGGTACCGATATCGCCGGCGGCGAAGGCCTCCGCCGCCATCGCCAGCACTTCTTCGGCGTGGCCCGGTCCGCCATGGTCGTGGCCGGCATGATCATGCCCTTGGCCGCTGGCCAGCCCTGTCACAAACGCCTTGACCTGGCTTTCGGGCAGCGCGCCCATGAAACCGTCCACCGGCTGGCCATTCTTGAAGGCATAGACGGTGGGAATGGACTGGATCCTCAGCTGCTGGGCGATCTCGGGATTCTCGTCGATATTGACCTTGACCAGCTTCACCGCGCCTTGCGCGTCGTTGACGGCCTTTTCCAACGCGGGACCGAGCTGCTTGCACGGGCCGCACCAGGGCGCCCAGAAGTCCACGATCACCGGAACCTCGCGGCTGGCTTCCAGCACATCGGCGGCAAAGGTGGCGAGGCCCGAATCCTTGATGTGCGGGCTCGCCACGGCGGTATCCGCGCTGTTCTGTACCGGTGTCGAGGTGACGGGCCGGCCGCCGGGTCCGATCAAGGCCATGATGCTGTCTTTCGTGGTTGTTTTCCGAAAGATGGGAACTCAGGGGCTTAAAGGGAAGCCCCTGTTTTTTTGGACCCCTCCGGCCTTCGCAGCTTTGCTTTTGGCGCTCTGGCATGCGCCTACGCGCCAGCAAGCGCTGCTACGGCCATCTCCCCTTCCAGGCGCTTCGCGCCGAAGGGGAGGCAGGGGCGCGACCAAGGCGTGCCAGATCTTAAGGAACCAGGGCTTTGATCCAATTCGGCAACGCGAACGCCGCGGCGTGGATTTCGGGGTTGTAATAGTCGGTCTTAAGCTTGAGCCGCTTATAGGCCGCCTTGGCCTTCCGGATCCCGGCGTCCGTGCCAAGCGGCTTTCCGCCCTTGCTCGCCCAGGAGAGCGCCATGAAGCCCCCTATATAAGTGGGCACCACCGTCAGATAGACGCCGGAGCGGGGAAAGAAGCGCCTCAGGTCCTCAAGCGCCTCGGTGATTTCCCGGGGCTGGTAGAACGGCACGCCGGTCTGAAAGGTTGCGTAGCCGCCCTTCTTCAATGCGCCTTTGATGCGGTCATAGAAGGTTTCGCCGAACAGCGCCTTGCCGGGGCCGACGGGATCGGGCCGGTCGGCGATGATCAGATCGAACCGGCTCTTGGAGTTCAGGCCGGCCCAGATATTCGAACGCATCGGCCACTTCGAGCGTTAGCCTCTTGTCCTTGAAAGCCTTGGCGTTGACGGAACCGAAATGCGTCTTGCAGAGCTCGATCACCCGCCCGTCGATGTCCACCAGCACCACTTCCTTGACCGAGGCATGCTTGAGCGCCTCGTCGGCGATGGAGAGATCGCCGCCGCCCACGATCATCACCCGCTCGACGCGGCCATGCTCGAGCATGGGCAGATGGGTGAGCATGTCGGCATAGGCGCTTTCGTCGCGGCTGGTGATCTGGACGATGTCGTCCAGCGTCATCACCCGTCCGTTGGCCACGGTGTCGAAGATGCGGATGTGCTGGTAGCGGCTGTTTTCGTCCGCCAGCACGCGGGTCACGTCCATCGTCTGGGCGTAGCCTTTGTGGAGACGCTCTTTAACGCGCGCGAGCTTGGCCATAACCATTCCTTAAGTCTTGTGGCGAATGCGCGCCCTATACGGCGCGCTTTTGCGCGTGTCTATCGTGGCGCCGAGGCGCCGCCGCGCGACGCATGGCTGTCACGCCCGGGCAAAATAATCGGCGCGAGGGGAATATTTTTCTTGCATGAAAGGAAAGCGTGCCTATATTCGGCCGACCCCGCGAGAAAAAAAGCGGGACAAAGCGGCGACCGGGTGACCCCGTGCGTCGCTTTCTTCTTTAGGCGCGTCCGGAAGTCCGTAAGGCCAAGGCGCAGGTGTCAACTCCAAGACGGGTAGGTGCTTGAATGGCTCGACTTAATCTGGTGGCGGCGAACAAAGAAGCAAGGGCGCCTCGCGTCCGCGCGACTGCGAGGCCGGTTCCTGTGGTTGTCCCCTCCAATGACGACCACAAAGATCACTTTATAACGAAGAATGGCCTCTCCTATGCGGGTAGCCATCTCATCATCGACCTTTGGGAAGCCGAAGGTCTGAACGACCGCGAGCGGATCGAAACCGCCCTGATCGATGCGGTGAAGGAGGCGGGAGCGACCTTGCTCCACATCCATCTTCACACCTTCGAAGAGGGTGGCGGCATCTCGGGCGTGGCCGTGCTGGCTGAAAGCCATATCTCGGTCCACACCTGGCCCGAGAAAGGCTATGCCGCGTTCGACGTCTTCATGTGCGGCGATGCGGAGCCCAGAAAGGCGCTGGACGTGTTCAAGCGCGCTTTCAATCCCGGCCGCATCGTGGTCGGCGAGCATAAGCGCGGCGTCGTCTAAAGCCACGTTTCAGAAGTCTAAAAAAGGCGGAAACAATGTTTCCGCCTTTTTTTCTGCCCATCTCTGTCCACCAGCGCCGGGCAAGCCGATCCAGAACCTGTTGATGCTTGGTCGTGACCCGCTCCCCCTCGGCGCGCAGCGCCTGGAAGGGGAGATGCCGCAGCACGCCCTCGGGCGTGCGTAGGCAGAGGGGGTATACAATGAAAGCATGTGCGCCGGAGACGGCGCGTTTTTCCGTTGAAGAGCCTATAGGCGCACATGCATGACCCCGATGCCGAGGATGTCGAAAAAGCCGGGCGGGGCGACCGGGATGCGGCCGCGCGGCTGATCGCGCGCCATAGCGCCAAGCTTCTGACCGTGGGACAGCGCATGCTGGCCAACCGTGCCGAAGCCGAGGACGCGGTGCAGGACGTCTTTCTCAGGCTCTGGACCCATGCCGCGCGCTGGCGCCCAGGCGGCGCGAAATTCGAGACCTGGCTTTACCGGGTGATGCTCAATCAGTGTTACGACCGGCTCCGGCGCCGGCCCACTAGGCCCCTGGAAGAAGCCGCCGAAGTGGCGGATCAGGCACTGCCCCCGGGCGCTCTGCTGGACCAGGGAACCATGGGGCAAGAGATCGCTCGTGCCCTGGAAGGCCTGCCGGAACGGCAAAAAGCCGCCATCCTGCTTTGCCATTTCCAGGAATGCGGCAATATCGAAGCGGCGGAGATCATGGGTCTCTCCGTTGAAGCCTTGGAGTCCCTTCTGGCCAGGGGACGGCGCGCCTTAAGATCGCGGCTTCAGCACCTCAAGGAGTTCATAGGAGACGGGCAATGAAGGACGACATTTCCGACCGGGATTTCACCCAAGCCGCGTTCCAGCGGATGCCGGCAGCCCCTCCGTCGCCCGACCTGGAGCGGGCGCTATTGGCGGCCTATGACGCCTGGAACGCCAAGCGCGGCGAAGGGCGCTGGCGCGGCTTTCGTGGCGGGTGCACGCGAATTCTCGGACTCGATCTGGCCGGGGGCGCCGGTCTGGGCGCCTGCCACCGCCTTTGCCTTCGCATTGCTGGTCGGGGCTGGGCTGGGCGCTGCTCTGCCGTCCGCCCTGATGGAGGAGCAGCCTGCCTTCTCGCTGGAGCAACCTGCCAACTTCAACCTGTTGGCGCCTGAAGGCGCGCAGGAGGATCTCTGATGGCGGATGCCGGGCCATCGCGCACCATGGCCTCGCGTACGCGGGCCACGCTGATGGTGATGTCGCTTTGCCTCAATGTGGGGCTGATCGCACTGATCCTTGTGGGCATCGGAAGGGTGAGCCAAGGCCTCATCGCCGGAGCGGGCGTGATGGGTCCCGCCCAGATCGCGCGCGAGCTCCCCGATGCGGGGCGGTTGAAAGTGACGGGCATCATGGCCGAGCATCGCGATGTGTTGCGCGAGCGGCGCCGCGCCGCACGCCTTGCGCGGCAGGGTGTTTTCCGGGCGTTCATTGCGCCCAATTACCTGCCGGGCGATTTTTCCCGCGCCCTGGATCAGGTGCGCGCCGCCGACTTCGGCGCTGGAAGAGGAATCAGTGGCGCAACTGCGCGACGTGATCAATGCGCTGACACCCGATGAACGCAAGCTTATCGCCGACCGGATTCTCGCACGCCGCAACCGCCCCTGGTGGCGGCGTCTGATGCGCACCAACGCGCCGGCAAATCCCTAACCTAGAATCTTACTGGTAACTTCAAACAAGTTGGGCGACAGCCCCTTGTTCGCCAGCATGGCCTCCAGTTCGACCCGCATCAAAGCCTGGCGCCTGCCGTCATAACGGCGCCAGGTCTCGAACGCGCCCGCCAGCCTGGCCGCCACTTGCGGATTGATGGGATCGAGCGCCCGGATCACCTGGCCGACCAGCCGGTAACCGCTGCCCGAGCCATCGTGGAAGCGCAGATGATTGGCGCTGAACGCGCCGATCAGGGCCCGCACCCGGTTGGGATTTTTGAGATCAAAGGCGGAATGCTTCATCAGCGCCGCCACGGCCGTGGCGGTCTCGGGCAAAGGCGAGCCCGCCTGCAGGCCCATCCACTTGTCCAGCACCAGGGGATCGCCCCGGAAACGGTCATGGAAATGGGTGAAGGCCCGTTCGCGCAGCGGGCTTTCCATGCGGGTGAGCGCCGCCAGGCCCGCGATCATGTCGGTCATGTTGGTGGCGGTACGGTAATGCGTGTCAGCCAGGCCCGCCGCCGGTTCGTCGTCCTGGGCGGTGAGATAGCGCAGGCAGGCATTGCGCAGGCTGCGCCGTCCCGCCGCTTTGGCCTCGGGGCTGAACTCGCCGCTGTCGCGCATCCGCTCATAGAGTTCGCCCAGGCGCGCGCCATGCGCGGCCGCCACTGCTTGGATCAAGTCCGCGCGGGCGGCATGGATGGCGTCGGGATCGGCCGGCGTGCGCTTGGCGGCGATTTCGCCTTCGGTGGGCGGCATCAGCATCTGTGCGGCGAAGGCGGGATTGCCTTCGGCCTTGGCCAGCACCGCTTCCAGGGCGGCGAGATAGTTGCGGTCGCCGCCGCCGCCCTTGAAGCATCATCTTAGCCGCCAGCGCCTGGCCCGCCTCCCAGCGGTTGAAAGGATCTCTGTCGCGCCCCATCAGGATGGCGCGGTCGGGCTTGCCAATGTCGGTCTTGAAGATCGCGGGCGCCGAGAAGCCGCGGCCCAACGACAGAAGCGGCGCGTCGCCGACATCGACAAAGACGAAGCACTGCTGCGCCTCGGTCAATTCCAGCACCCGGGTCTCGGTACCGGGCTGATTTTCGCCCTCCAGGGTGAGAGGCAAATTGGCTCCGCTTTTGCCCACCAAGCCTAGGCGCACGGGAATATGCATGGGTTTCTTGTCGGGCTGGCCGGGGGTGGCGGGCACCATCTGCGCCAATTCCAGCGTGTAGGTGCGCGCCTTTTCGTCGTACATGCCACGCGCGGTTATCACGGGCGTGCCGGCCTGGCGATACCAGAGGCGGAATTGGCCGAGGTCGCGGCCGCAGGCATCCTCTAGATTTCACCGATCCTCGACGGTGACGCCTGGCCGTCATGGCGGTGAATAGTGATCGGTGGCTTTGCGATAGCCGTCCGCACCCATCAGCGTTTTGAATATGCCGATGACCTCCGCGCCCTTTTCATAGACGGTGGCGGTGTAGAAATTGTTGATCTCGATATAACTCTGCGGCTGTATGGGGTGGGCCAGCGGGCCGGCGTCCTCCTGGAATTGGCGTCCACGCAAAGCGCGACATCCTGAATGCGCTACGCCGGCCGCCCATGTCGCCGAGAATCCTGGTCGCGAAAGACGGTGAAGCCTTCCTTGAGGATCATTGGAACCAGTCGCGGCAGATGACGCGGTCGCCGGTCCAATTGTGGAAATACTCATGGGCCACCACGCCTTCGATGCGGGCATAATCGTCATCCGTGGCGGTTTCCGGCGAGGCCAGCAGCACCTTGTCGTTGAAGATATTGAGGCCCTCTGTCCTCCATTGCCCCCATGTTGAGGTCAGACTGCAACGATCATGAAAATGTCGAGAT
>CAVXUV010000041.1:0-140257 GCA_963765095.1 uncultured Alphaproteobacteria bacterium | reverse complement strand
TCTTTTATTGAAGCGATGGCGGCGGGGCTGCCGGTTATCGCCACACAAGAAGGCGGCATCGCGGACTTTCTTTTTGACGCAAATCGCAATCCAGATAAAGAAACGACCGGCTGGGCGGTTGACTCTGACGCGCCGGAGCAGATTGCGAAGGCGGTACAGGACATTATTGCTCATCCAGAACAAGTTGCGCGCGTAACTTCATCAGCAAAAAAACTCGTAACAGAAAATTATGATTGGAACAACATTGCGCCAAAAATGAAAACGCTTTTAGAAAATGTGGCGGGAATTCTACTGCACCCAAATGAATATTTTAAGTTTAAATCTGGATACGCGCATTCTTGATCCGCAATCGGCGGTTGCCGAGCGTGAGCGCGCGATAGGGAATCATCTCGATACATATACGCTCATCATTCCCTATGCTCGCGACGTTGAAATAGAACTTACAAAATCAACCAGCGCCTATGGTGTCGGTGGCGGTAATAAATTAGCGCAGCTCGTTAGGATTTATCGCAAAGCGTGCTCGCTCGCAGAACAGGCGACAATATGATGTCATTACGGTTCAGGATGCCTATTATCTCGCGTTTGTTGGTTGGTGTATCGCGAAGAAATATAATCTCGGATTCGAGATTCAGGCGCACGGTTTTGAGAAATTCTCCGGTATGCGCGCCTTTCTCGCGAAGAAAATTATTCCCAGAGCCGACGCTATCAGAACGGTTAGTTCCAGATTAAAAAATCTCCTAATAACTACGTTCCGCGTACCTGAAGAGAAAATCACCATTGCGCCGTTGTTTTTTGAACACAAAGAAAAAACGCCAAATGCCGAATTAGTCTCCAAAATCATTTCGCAAAAGAAAAATTATTTTGTGTTTTTAACCGCTGCGCGGTTGGTGTCGGTTAAAAATATTTTGCTCCAACTAGAATCATTTAAAAATCTTTTGACTCAGCATCCTGACACCCAGCTCTGGATTGTCGGCGACGGGCCGGAACGGGCGTTTTTGGAGAAAAAAGCAAAAGATCTCGGCATAGCAGATCGAGTGGTTTGGTGGGGCTGGCAAGTCGATGTTTCAGCTTTTTATGAACATGCGGACAGCTATCTTCTTTCTTCAGACAGCGAAGGCTACGGGCTGGTTATTTTTGAAGCTGCGGCATATGGGCTGGCGATTCTTATGACCGATGTCGGTTGTGCCGGAGAATTTATACATGATGGCGAAAACGGCCTTGTCGTACCTGTGCGTGATCAAGAGGCGTTTACGGCTGGAATGATAAAACTGCGAACAAATAGAGAGTTGCGAGAATCACTTGGGAAAGCGGCAAAAGATTCGCTTGGACATTACCGACGAAAGAAGAACTTATTCAGAAGTATCTCGAAAGTTGGAGAAAAGCCTCTTCAGCGCGCGCTTCAACATAAAAAAATGATACGGGCCGAAGAAGCTGTTTGTGTGTCGTTTGAGCACGAGTTTTTGTTCGGCTATAAACTTCTCGGACCCGATTGAGGTTTTTGACTGTGGCCACAATCTGAAATAGGAGAGATATTCGTCACTGTGGAAAAATTTTCCTCATCTTGACATTTAAGCCAGAGCGCATAGTCAAAGACATACTGCAGACTTTCATCGATGCCACCGACCTCCTCGAAACATTTCTTGGTAAAAAACGTTGACGGTTGGAAAATTTCACAACCATGCAGTAATAGTCTTCGATACGTAATTTTTGGCGGTTTGACCCTAAGAGACGGCACCACTCGAAGCCAGCAAGCGTATAGCCATTCCCATAAATTACATCAGCAGAAGGCTCTTTCTGAAATGCATCGACTATTTTCTGAAGTGCACCATCGGCATAAAAATCATCCGAATTAATCCATCCTAATATTTCTCCATTCGCCAATTTGAATCCTTCGTTCAGCGCTTGTGGCTGGCCGCCGTCGTTATGCGACCACCAGCGATACGTAATGCCGTTGCATTTGATAGGGTAGGCGCCTTCTTTCAAAAGGTCGTCATATTTTTTTATGATTTCAACAGAGCATCAGTGGAACCGCCATCGGCAATAATATAGTCAATAGAAAAATCACCCGCTTGAGACAAAACGCTTTGTATCGTTTGCTCTATATATTGCCCTTGGTTATACGAGGGCGTAACGATAGTAAAAATTTTAGCTGGAGGCATGGGATGTGATAAATGGTACTATTTTCTCTCTATCCTCTTTCCACCGCGCAAATCCAGCACGTGCTTCTTCCTCGCGAACGAAGCATGACCGATTCTAGTTGAGAGAAATCAAGTATTTTTGGATTCTGTAAATCAAACAGATGTCCGGTATCTTCGTGCCGAATGTATTCATTCATCGTCGCATCGTTATTCCCTATGACGCACTGTCCCATCGCCATCGCCTCCAGAAAACTCATCCCAATGCCTTCTTTCTCTCTCGGGGCTATGAACACATTCGCTTGGGATAGCAGGGCAAGATAGTCTTCTTTTGAAGAATAGCCGTCTTCTATGATTCGCATTTTGAAGTTTTTTATATCGTCTGCGCTGATGATTTCTTTTTGGCAGAAAGGATCAGGATTTGATTTATAGATAAAAGAATCAATTTGTTTCGGATCGATAATCTTTTTTAGGTCGGCAAAGGTTATGCTCCCTCGATACCAGAAAAAGATATTCACGCGACCCTGCGGAAGCGGGGAATGATAGGTGCTTGGGTCTAAGAAATACTGAACCTTCAGGGTGTCGATACCGAATTTTTTACATCGTTCATATATCTTGTCAGAGAAGCAAAGTACTTTTATCGGAAGCAGCGACAAACTTTTCCAATAAAAATAGTTTAACCGCACGCCACCATACATCGGTGCCCAAATAATTTTCGCTTTCAATCTCGCTAATTCAAGAAGCGGATTAATTGTTTGGCAGAAAAATACGTAGTCGTATTTATTTAATTCACTTACCACAACGTGTTTGCCGCCGTGCCACGCCTCGTCTTGGTAACGGGTTACTTCAAAATATGGCTCGAGGAATTCTTTTATATAAAAGTCGGCAGATCCGGTCGTTTTATGAAACGAGTGGTCCACGAATGCGAGTGTTGGTCGAGAGTCGTTCATATTATTTATTCAACCCTATTTTCTGAAGAATCTTCATGAGCGTAAAACTAAAGAGGGGGATTTTATGCTTGGTCAGAATATGAATATTCACTCCATTAGTATAGAGCATAAGATTATGCTGCTTCGCTAGTTCTTCAAGCGATTTCCTAGAATAGAGAGAAATATGCTGCCCATGATCGAAAGCGTAATACCACCACGCATTCGGTTCCGGCGTAGGTTCTGGGACCAGTATCGTGGAAAATAAGATAATGGGAGAGATGGCGAGCATCTTTGTAATTTCTTCATGAGGGTTGGTGAAATGCTCAAAACTCTCAAAGCTGGTTAAAAGTGTCGCCTGCTTCTTGTTCGTGGAATCCCATTCAAAGCCTAATGCAAACAAATTTTGACAGAATGGGTCGTGCCAATAAAAATCAAAACCTTTATCTCGCATCAGTCGAGTGAATACGCCGTACCCACCAGCAAAGTCCACGCCGGTACTATTTTTATCAAGATAGAGATCTATAAACAAAGATACTAATTTTGAAAAATAAATATTTCTAGAAAGAAGTCCTGTGTCGGTGATGGCTATAGGGCTCTTATATGCTTCCTGTAGCCAATACGGTTCTTCCGTTTGAATAAAATCGCACTTCGCACATTGAAAATATTCAACGTCGTATTTGTTAAGTATTTTTTTCTTAAATAAAGATACAGACGGATTGTTGCAAATTTTGCAGTTCATAGCTGTTCAGACTTTAAACAATGATACCAACGGCGACCGGACCGATTCTGAGAAGTTTTCATTGGAATATCTTTCGCGTACGATGCCCAAAACTCGTTCTGCCTCTTGTTCGCGCCACTCCTTTGGTTTTTGAGCATATTCACGAATGGTGTTCTCAATAGTCTCGAGTTGGCAATCATTCAAAATATGTACCTCATCGTCATTAAAGCCGCACTCGCGGCTCACGATCGGAATAAGTCCCGCCGACATTCCGGTCAAAACGCTCCCCGATTGTCCCTCTGAACACGACGGAGCGATGAGATAGGCGCACCGTTTCGCGAGCTGGGCAAAAGCAGGGCTCGTAATATCGACACCACCAATCGGATGTATGTTTTTTGTCTCAAATAATTCTTTATGATAAAGCCGAGTGAAGTCTTTTTCAGATTTAAAATAACTGCACACATAGAGGTCAAGATTTGGATTCTTAGCGAATACCTCAAGAAGCAAATCGAGCCCTTTTAACACCTGTCCGCCGCTCGCGAGGAAGAGGAATGCCTTTGGAGATCGCTCAGAATGAGTATGTTCCGCTAAAAATTCATAGCCGGTATTTTTTATGGAAGATACTTTTTTCGGCAGATAGCCGTCATACGTCTTGAGGTTGTATTCGTTTCCCATAAAAAACATCGCATCAAATGAAGAGAGTAATTTCTGATCAAAAGGCTCTGCATATCGCTCTGGCGATAGGCGTGTGCCGCGGCGCTGATAGATATCATTAATTCGCTCCATTTCTGCGCGATTCGAAAATGACGGATTGGATCCGGTGATGTAAGCGACTCTCTTCGCGCCAGTATTTAAATGGTCGGCATATATTGAATTTATTTTTGGGTGGAGGTCAATGACCAAATCATACTTCTTCGTTAATTTCGCATGTCGATCATTAAACTGAATCACGTCAACGTTATATCCGAATTCGCCGACAATTTTGCGAGTTCTCGAGCTTGGGAGTAATTCTGATGTGCGTAATTTATTTGTGGATTCCGAAATGGTTCAACGATGTACAAAAGAAGACAGTTCTTTTCGTAGGTAGTGTGATTTACATTTTCAAAAATGCCGTAGCCAAAAAGAGCAATGTGTACTCGGCGGAATAATTTTTTAAGAAACGAACTTCGTGCAAGAATCTTATTCATTTTCCCGCGAATTTTTTTGAACGTATCTCCGGGTTTTGGATGAAAGTTTTGAGTATAGAACAATGAGTCATACACGGCGTCCTCGCCCACAGTCGTAGGATGGACCAGTTCCTGCTCATAAAGGTCAGCGGTGGGCAAATTTTGGCTACTACCGACCTCGCCCTCGGCGTGGTCGCCGTATATGCCGATATTGCAGATGAGATTTTTTGACGAAACGATGCTAAGCGCCGTTCTGCATAAGACACGTTAAAAACCATTGAATATCCCAAGTGTTTAGGTACCCCGCATATACGGCGTCAAAAGAGCGCTCCAAATATTTTTACGTACGGATCGGCATAATACGAACCCAGCCCTTCTGACTTAACACGCGGCCATTCATTCATTGTGATGTCATATTTCTGCCATGCGCGTCGCCACGTCGCCCATCCCCACCGCCACGCCCACTGCCGTCGGGAGCAGCAACCAGCAAGCCTCGACCGGCACCACGACGGCGCAGGCGTCGGTGGTGGATTCCAGCGGCAACATCTATGTCGTCGGCAACGCCACCGGTAATTTCGGCAACCAGATCAACCAAGGCTCTCAGGACGTTTATCTCACCAAATATGATTCTGCCGGCAATGCGATCTGGTCCAAGCTGGTAGGCAGCGCGGGAACGGCCTCGGGTTATGGCATGGCGCTCGATCCCGCCGGCGGCGTGGTGGTCACCGGTTCGACCACGGCAAACGTCACCACCACATCCATCACCAACGGCAATACCGATTCCTTCGTCGCCAGTTATGACGCAAACGGCAATCAGAACTGGATTCAACAGATCCAGACACTGGCCACCAATCAGGCCAATGCCGTCAGCGTGGATGCGAGCGGAAATGTCTATATCGGCGGCAGCGTGTCAGGAGGATCGATCGGGGCGCGCCAGACCTCGACCGGAACAGGCGATGCGTATCTCGCCGAATATGAATTCGCAGGGCAAGCTCGTATCGGAAAACCAGTTCGGCACCGCAACGGGCTCCAGCCAGGTCGGCGCGACCGCCGTCGCCAGCGATGGCAGCCTCTATGTCGCCAGCGTCCAGAATGGCGAAGCCATCGTGAGCAAATATGCCAGCGGCGCGATTACTTCGGCGCCGGTCTGGACCGAGGATCTGGGCGCGCTTCAGGCGGGCGGCGCCATTGGCGGCATGACGGTCTCCGGCAATCAGGTCTACCTGTCCGGCACCACCAGCAACGGCAACCTCACCGCCGGTGGCCAGGCCGACGGTCGCCAACGCCTCGACCGGCGGGACCGACGCGTTTGTCTTCAACCTCACCGACAATGGCGCGAGCGCCACGCCCGGCTTCGTCTCCTATGTCGGGGACCTCCGCCAGCGACCAGGGCGGTGCGGTCACGGTGGGCCCTGACGGCACCATTTATCTGGCCGGCACCACGACCGGCACTTTCGCGGGTCAGCAGCGCAGCGTCCAGAATGTGACCAACGCTTTTGCCGCTGCGCTCAACGCCAACGGCTCGGTCGCCTGGACGCAGCAATATGGCGGCGCATCGGGCCAATCGACCGGCGCTGCCGTGGCGGTGGACCCCCAAGGCTCCAGCGTGCTCGACGCGCTGGGCCTGCCGCGGGGCACCATCGACCTCAATCAATCGGTGGACCTGACGTCGCAGACCACGCTTCGCGCCGGCGACAGCTTCCAGATCAAGATCGAAGGCGCCGCGCCCCGGACCACCACCATCACCATCGGCGCGGGCGAGACGCTCGACTCCCTCATCACCAAGATCAATGGCGAACTGGGCAGTGCAGGCAAGGCGAGCCTGGGTTTTGCCAATAATGCCGAAAGCCTTCAGATCACCGTCAATCCGGGTCAAACCATCAATCTGATCTCGGGTCCCGCAGACTCCGATGCGCTGTCGCGGCTGGGTATTGCCGCAGGTGTCCTCAGCGCGCCCGCCAAGACCAGCAAGACTTCGCCCTCGGCCACGACAACCAATTCGAGCAGCACGTCCAGCAAGACCACGCCCACCTACGGACTTGGCTTGACCAGCAACATGGACATCTCGACCAAGACAGGCGCCGATCTCGCGCGCTCCACCTTGCTGAGCGTGATGTCGAACATTCAGAACATCTATCAGAAGAGCAACGCCACACCGGCCGCGCCCGCGGTGGGCAACACTACCGGCACGGCCTCGGCCCAAACCACCGCCCAGCTTGCCAGCTATAGCCTGGCGTCGTCGCTCCTCGGCACCAGCAGCAACGACGCCGTGAGCAATATCATGGCCATCGTCAATGGCGGCACGGCCGCCAGCACGAGCAACAGCAATACCGGGATTTCCAGCAGCTCTATCAACAGCAGTCCGCTTGTCACATCGCTGTTCTGATGGCGGGTCGAAAACCGACCGCCGAAACGCTCAGACCACCTTATTGAAGATCATCGCGCCCGAGGATTTGGCCGCATAGCCGGGCCGCGGGCCATAGGTCTTGGTGGTCTGGTTCATCCGCTCCGCCTCGCGCGCGATCGCCTGGATCATGCCTTCGGACGCATTCTTCACCCGCGTCAGCATGCGGGCATGCAGCGTCAAGACGTCACGGAATTTGGTGGTGATGGCGACAAAACGCTGGCGCAAGGACGGCGGCGCCCATCTTGGCGATCCGGATATCGAAATTCTGGGCCTCGCGGCCATAAGAGCGTCCGACAGCGCGCTGGATTTCCGGCGCTCATGCTGTTCATCTCGCGCGGCTTGCCTGCTTGAGCGCATCGATGTCGGCCTCGAGCGCCGCGACCAGCGCTCCGCCATGGAGATCAGGCGCTCGATCCGGGGCACATCCTCGACTTTGGCCTCGCTCATTGGACCGTCGCCGTTTCTTGATGTTTCAGGAGCTCATGGGTGACGGACGCGGCCAGCCCGAAGCCGCCCTGCTGCTCCATCGCCTGGCCAAATCGGTCAACCATCATCGGAGCGGAACATTTCCTCGCCCTCGCCGCCGCCGAACGGTCCGTCGGTGGAGATGCCGGAGAACATCGAGCCCAGGAATTGCGAGATGAACACGCTCTCGAATTCCTTGGCTTTCTTGGTCGCGACCGCGACATTGCTGGTCGCGGTGGGCATTTTGACGGGCGCGGACGCGCCATGGTCATCGCATTCTGGATGGCGGCGTCCATCGTTGGCCCCTATCCGATGATCTGGATGTCGGCCTGGAGCGCGCCCGCGGCCTTGATCGCTTGAAGGATCGAGATGATATCCCGCGGACCCACGCCCAGCGCATTGAGACCGTCCACCATATTCTGCAGCGACACGCCGGGATGCAGCACGACCATCTTGTTGCCCTTGCCCTCGTCGATCTGGATCTGGGTGCGGGGCACGACCTGGGTGGTGCCGGTGTTGGAGAAGGGCGAAGGCTGGCTCACCTGAGGCGTCTCGGTGACGCGGATGGTGAGATTGCCTTGGGCGATGGCCACGGACGGACACCCGCACGTCGGAGCCCATCACGATCACGCCGGAGGTCTGGTCGATGATCACTTTGGCCGGTTGGTCGGGATCGACTTTCACTTGCTCGATGTCGGTCAAAAGGCCCATCACGCCGCCGGGATAATTGGCGGGCACATGCAAGACGATATTGGCGGGATCGGCTGCGGCCGCAGCGCTGCTGCCCAGATAGGTGTTGACGGCGCTGGCGATGCGGGTAGCGGTGGTGAGATCGGGATTGTGCAGCGACAATTTCAGCTGGTCCTTGTCGGCGAGATGGAAGCCCGTCTCGCGTTCGACAATGGCGCCGTTGGAAATGCGTCCGGCGGTGGGAACGCCGCGGGTGACGGACGACGCTTCGCCTTGCGCGGAAAATCCACCGACGCCGACCGGACCTTGCGCCACGGCATAGGTCTGGCCATCGGCGCCGAACAAGGGCGTTACCAACAACGTGCCGCCCAGCAAATCCTTGGCGTCGCCCATGGCGCTCACATTGACGTCGATACGCGAACCGTTTGAGGAAAAAGCCGGAAGGTTGGCGGTGACCATCACCGCGGCCACGTCCTTGGTGGACATATTGGCGTTGCCGGTGTTGACACCCAGCCGCTCCAACAGGGTCTGGATGCTTTCCTGGGTGAAGGGCGCGTTCTGAAGGCTGTCGCCGGTGTGGTTGAGACCCACCACCAGGCCATAGCCGACCAGCATATTGTCGCGGATGCCTTCGACCGAGATCAGGTCCTTGACCCGCGAGTAGGCCAGCACCGGACCGGGCGCGGCCACCAGGGCGGCGCCCAGAACGAAGGTCACAAGGCGGAGGAGAAAGGGAAAGGGTGCGCGGCGCATGAACTCGGCTTCTGCCTGTTTCCGGCTCTGCCTTGCCAAATTCGTGCCGCGCCGGCCGCGAGATTTTTCGTTTTATATCAGATGGTTAGATATTTAATCGAACAGTGTTCGCGAACAAGGGGCAATATTTGCCGGGCTTAAGCGGCCATCTCCGCCAGGATCGGCCGGCCTCTGCCGATCATCAGGGCAGCAAAGGCAGCGATGACGGCGACGGACCCAGCGGCGACAAAGGCTTCGAGATAGGAGCCTGAAACGGTGCGGGAATAGCCCGCGATGAAGGCCGCTGCGGCGGCGCCCAGCTGATGGCTGGCCAGGATCCAGCCGAACAGCACGGGTGCTTTGGCGGTCCCGAAGGCCCTGTTGGTGAGCGCCAGGGTGGGCGGCACCGTGGCGATCCAGTCCAGGCCATAAAACACGGCGAAAATCGACAGGCCGCGGAAGCTGAAATCGGCAAAGGGTAGATAAATCAAGGACAAGCCACGAAGTCCATAATAGACAAAAAGCAGTTTGCGGGGATCGTAGCGGTCGGTCAGCCAGCCCGAAGCCGTGGTCCCCACCAGATCGAATGCTCCCATGATCGCCAGCAATCCGCCCGCGACCACCGCATCCAGGCCGTGGTCGCCGCACAGCGCAATCATGTGAGTGCCGATCAGGCCATTGGTCGTGAAGCCGCAGACAAAGAAAGTGCCTGCCAGTAGCCAGAAATCTTTGTTTTCAAGGCCTTCTTTCAATCCTCCGAACGCTGTTTTGAGAGGATTGGCGCGGCTTATGACCGAGGCCGGATGGTCTACGCTGGCACCGAACGGTGTTTGCCCAACATCGGCAGGCCATTCCGGCAAAAGCCACCAGATCAAAGGAATCAGGAGCGCCAGCGACGCCGCGACCACGGTGACGACCGGCTTCCAGCCACCCCATTCCTCAATGGCCGAAAAGGCCGGAAAAAAGATTAAGGTCCCGGTCGAAGTCGAGGCCGCCAACAGGCCCATCACCAGACCGCGATGGGTGACAAACCAGCGATTGACGATGGTGGCCGACAACACGCTGGCGACGCAGCCGCTGCCGATGCCCGAGATCACACCCCACAACAGGACCAGTTGCCAGGCCTCTGTCATCCAAAGGCTGGCCAGCGACGAGCCGCTCATCAGAGCCAGGGCGACAAGCACGGTCTTGCGGATGCCGAAACGCTGCATGGCCGCTGCGGCAAAGGGCCCGGTGAGGCCAAAAAGAAAAATCCCCACCGCCGCGGCAAACGAAACCACGCTGCGCGACCAATGGAAGGCATTGGCCCACGGCACCAGCAATACCGCCGGGGTGGACCTCAAGCCCGCCGCCGCCAACAGCGCGACGAAAATCAGCGCCACCACCAGATAGGCATAATGCGAACGGCTCTGGCGCATCACCTTCTCCCGAGAATCCAAATCTAGCGGTTCCTTTCTCGAATGCAGCGGGGCAGACGTGCATGACGCATGCGTATATCCGGCATGGCGGCGTGGACAGCCCGCGGCCCCCTTCCTATGTTCGGTGAAACCTTCGCCCAAGGAATCATAATGTCAGCGCCCCGTCCTGCCCTGCTTTGCATCCTCGATGGCTGGGGCTGGCGCGAAGACAAGACCGACAACGCCATTGCCGAAGCCTGCACGCCCAACTTCACGCGGATGCTCCAGGATTGTCCGCATGCGTTGTTGCACACCTCGGGCAGGGCCGTGGGTCTGCCGCAAGGCCAGATGGGGAATTCGGAAGTGGGGCATATGAATATCGGCGCTGGACGGATTGTGGCCCAGGATCTGCCCCGGATCGATGTCGCCATCGAGGACGGCTCGCTGGGCAATCGCACCGCCTTGCGCGATCTGATTGCCAAGGTGCAGAGCGCCAGGGGCGCCGTGCATCTGATGGGGCTGTTGTCGCCGGGCGGCGTTCACTCCCACCAGGATCACATGGTGGCGTTGGTGAAAATCTTGGCGGAAGCGCGGCTTCCAGTTTTTGTGCATGCCTTTCTTGACGGCCGCGACACACCGCCCAAAAGCGCGCAGGGCTTTCTCGAGAAATTCCTCGCCGATATCGGCGACGCGCCCGGCGTCAGGATGGCGACTTTGTCGGGACGCTATTACGCCATGGACCGCGACAAGCGTTGGGACCGGGTCAAGAAATGCTATGACGCCTTGGTCGATGCGGACGCGCCACGGCAGAGTGATGTCTTCGTTGCGCTCGATGCGTCCTATGCCGAGAATGTCACTGATGAATTCGTGATCCCAACGGTGCTGGGCGACTATGCCGGAATGGCCGATGGCGACGCGCTGCTATTCGCCAATTTCCGCGCAGACCGGGCGCGGGAAATCTCGCTGGCGCTGCTGGATGAAGGGTTTAAAGGCTTTGAACGCAGTCGCGTCGTCGCATTCAGCGCCGCTGCGGGGATGACGGAATATTCCGAAGAATTGGCCGGCCTGATGACGGCGATCTTCCCGCCCGAGGATGTGCGCGAGACGCTGGGCGAAGTGATGGCCGAGCATGGCTTGAAACAACTCCGCATTGCCGAGACCGAGAAATACGCCCATGTCACGTTCTTCCTGAATGGCGGGCGAGAGGAGCCCTTTCCGGGCGAGGACCGCATCCTTGTACCCAGCCCCAAAGTCTCGACCTATGACCACAAGCCGGAGATGAGCGCCTATCCGCTGACCGACAAGCTGGTGGAAGCGATCGGCAGCGGCAAATACGATCTCATTGTCGCCAATTACGCCAATCCCGACATGGTGGGCCATACCGGCGTGATGGCGGCGGCGATCGAGGCGGTGGATGTGATCGACGAATGCCTGGGCCGGCTCCGCACCGCGATCGAGAGCGCCCATGGCGTGATGCTGCTCACCGCCGATCACGGCAACATCGAGATGATGAAGGACCCCAAGACCGGCGAGCCCCACACCGCCCACACCACTTTCGATGTGCCCATCGTGGCGATCAACGCGCCTCCAGGGACGGCATTGGAAAATGGCCGCCTGGCCGATGTGGCGCCCACCATGCTCGCTTTGATGGGCATTCCGCAGCCGGCACCCATGTCGGGTCACTCTCTGATCAGGAAAGGTTAGGCTTGCGCCGGGCTCTCCTTCTTTCCGTCATGCTGGCGCTTCCGGCGCTGGCCGCATCACCCGCGCCCCATAAGAATGTGCCGGTCGAGGTCGTGCCCCAACCCCGTCCCGCGATCAAAAGTGACGCGCCGCCGGACATTCCGCTTGATCTTTCCAAAGCCCTGCCCGGCAAGGCGTTGGGCCAGCTTCCTTCCAGCACTCAACAGCTGGGCAAACTTCAGGCCGAGATGGCGCGTGACAAGCCGGCGCTGGCCAACGCCAAGCAGAAAAGCGACACGCTTTCCGCCGAAGCGTCGAGCCTGCGCCAAAAGCTGATCGCCACCGCGGCGCGGGTGGAAAGCCTCGAGCAAGAGACCGTAAGTCTGGACGATGAGATCGCGCGCCTGGAACAGCAGAATGGCGCGCTCACCAAAGGCTTTGAGCGCGACCGGATTTCCGTGACCAAGCTGCTGGCGATCCTGGAACGGTTGCAGCATGACATGCCGCCGGCTTTGGCGGTCCGTCCGGACGATGCCTTGGCGGCGGCACGCGGCTCCATGCTGGTGGGCGCGAGCTTGCCGCCGCTCTATGCCGAAGCTGCCAAACTCGCCGCCCGCATCGACGCCCTGCGGGCGACGCGCATGGCCCTAGTCAAGCGCCGCGTCGACGCTGCCCGGATCGCGGACGAACTCACCAAGGCGCGAGGCGATTTGGAGACGCTCACCAGCCAAAAGGAAGCGGAAGCCGAAGCGGCCGGTGGCGAATATGAGACGTTGAAGACAAGCCTTGCCGCTATCGCCGCCAAGGCGGCCGATTTCCAGGCCCTGGTCAACCGGGTCTCGGCGCTGAGGCGTCAGGGCGGCGGCGACGGCGGCATCGTCACCGTTACAGCGGCCAATTCGGGTTCCTTGGGTCCCCTCTCCAAAGGTTCATTATTGCCCCCTGTGGTGGGAACCATTGCCGCCGGCAATGCGGGAACCGGGCAAAACGCCGAGGAAAGGGCCAAAAACCCTGGTCTCACCTATGTCACCCAGCTGGGCGCGCAGGTGATCGCGCCGTCTGACGGGCGCGTGCTTTTCGCCGGCCCTTACCATAAATCGGGACAGGTCTTGATCCTGGAGATCACCACTGGCTACGATCTGGTGTTGGCCGGACTCGGGCGCGTGACCGTGCGACCGAACGACGAATTGTTGGCGGGCGAGCCCGTCGGAAACATGCCAGCGGAAAGTGGTTCGACTGTCGAACGGCTTTATTTCGAATTGCGGCAAAACGGTCATGGGCTGGATCCTCGACCGTGGCTGAGCCTGGAATTGCGGAAGGCAAAAGGAACATGAAGAAGATTGCACTCGTGGCGCTGGGCGCCGTTGCGGGCTTCGGCATCGCGCTCAGCGTGTTGCCGGAAGCCAAAGGCGCCAGCGACATGGGCGCCTATCAGAGCCTCGATCTCTTCTCCAATGCCTTCGAACGCGTGCGCGCCAATTATGTCCGCCCGGTGCAGGACAGCGAACTGGTCAATGCCGCCATTCAAGGCATGGTCACCAGCCTCGATCCGCATTCCAGCTATATGGATCCCAAGGCCTATAACGACATGCAGATCACCACCAAAGGTGAGTTCGGCGGCGTCGGCATCGAGGTGACGCAGGAAGACGGCTTGATCAAAGTGATCTCGCCCATCGACGGCACGCCCGCGGCAAAGGCGGGCATCAAGTCCGGCGACCGCATTGCCGGCATCGACGGCGTCTCCATTGCCGGCCTGCCTTTGAATGACGCCATCGACAAGATGCGCGGACCCGAAGGCTCCAAAATCACGCTCACCATCCTGCGCGAAGGCGAGAAAAAGCCCTTTGACGTGACACTGCAGCGCGCCGTGGTGCAGGTGGACGCCGATACATGGCGGCGGGAAGGCGATGTCGGTTACATCCGCCTCCCGGGCTTCAATGAACAGACCGCGTCGGGCCTCGAGAAGGGCGTGCGCGAACTGAAGAAGCAGATCGGCCCGGGCATCAAGGGCTACATCATCGACCTGCGCAACAATCCGGGCGGTCTGCTGGATCAGGCGATCCAGGTGTCCAGCGACCTGCTCAATGGCGGAGAGATCGTCTCGACCCGCGGCCGTCATCCCGAAGACACCCAGCGTTATGACGCCAAGGGCAGCGACATCACCGGCGGCAAGCCCGTCGTGGTGTTGATCAATGCCGGCACGGCGTCGGCGTCCGAGATCGTCTCGGGCGCGCTGCAGGATCACAAGCGCGCCACCATCGTGGGCATGACCAGCTTCGGCAAGGGTTCGGTCCAGACCATCATTCCCTTGGGTGAAGGCGGCGGCGCGCTACGGTTGACCACGGCGCGCTACTTCACGCCGTCAGGCCACTCGATCCAGGCGCAAGGCATCATTCCCGATATCGCGGTGGCGCAGGGCGACGAAGGCAATGTGCCCAAGATCGCGCGCCCGTCGGAAGCGGATCTTCCCGGCCATCTGGTCGGCGAGCCGGTCTTGAAAAAGAGCAATGCGCCCGTAATCCAGCCAGCTCCCGGCAAGAAATATGACGACTTCCAGCTTTCCTATGCCGAGGACCTGCTCAACGGGAAAATGACTGTCGCTACGGCGGGCAAGCCCACCAAGGCCGATTGATGCCCCCCGGGACCAAGACGAAAAAGGCGCCTTTACAGGCGCCTTTTTCTTTTTTGAAGCTTGGTCGTGCCCTTCCTCCCCTGTGGGCGCGCAACGCCCTGACAGGGGAGGTGGCCGGTCCATAGCGGCAGCGTATGGACGCGCTTGCGATGCGGAAGCCGGAGGGGTTGAAAAATTAACCAACCCCTAACCACGAATGCCCCAGATTGGGGCGGTCATGGCTGCTCTTGCCGCTCCCGCCGCCTCCCGCGCTGCGCGTGCCCTTGCGCTCGCCAGTGCCAGCGCGCTTTGCGCCCTGGCGGCATCGGCTTTGGCGATCACCCTCTTTGGCAAGGTTCATCGCGCGGAAGCGGAGCTTGCCATCTTCGTGCCCGCGCCTCCGCCCAAACCGGCGGTGCACGAGGCCGCGGCTGCGCCCTCGGCCAACGCCGTTCCGGTCGCGCGCATCGATAAACCTTTATTCGCGGGCCGCGCTCTGATCGCTGATCCGGCCTTGATCGAAAACAGTTCCGAAGGCCCTATTCCCCGCATCGCGGATGACGGCCGCAAACCCATGACCGCCTATGCCGCGCCAGCGGTGAGCGGAAAATTCCGCATCGCTATTGTCGTCGCGGGCCTGGGCTTGAGCCCCAAGGCGACCGAGGCGGCCATCTCCGGCCTGCCCGCCGGCGTGACCCTGGCTTTTGCGCCTTACGCGGGCGATGTGCAGCAATTCGTGTCGGAGGCGCGCGAAAAAGGCCATGAAGCGCTTTTGGAAATTCCGATGGAGCCCATGGATTTCCCCGATAGCGACCCCGGCCCCAACACGTTGCGATCTGGCGTGGAGCAGGACGGCAATGGTCACCGCCTCAATTGGGCGTTGTCGCGATTCACCGGTTATGCCGGTGTGACCAATCTTCTGGGCCAGCGCTTTATGGCCAATTCCGACGCGCTCTCGCCCACCATGGTGCAACTGTCCCGCCACGGCCTTTATTTCTTCGACAATGGCGCGGTGACCCAATCGGTGGCGCCCGACGTGGCCGGCCGGTCGGGTACCGCTTTCGCCAAAGCGACCGAAACCCTCGATGATGTGCAAAGCACGCTCGAGATCGACAAGCATCTCTCTGAGCTGGAAGCGGAAGCGCGTGCCCACGGCACCGCGATCGGCTCCGGCTTTCTCTATCCCGTGACGATGGCGCGGATTGCCACCTGGGCGAAGGGACTGGAAGGGCGGGGCTTTGTATTGGTTCCTGTCTCCGCCGTCGTAAATCAACCGAAATAATTCGGACGCCGTCATTTGGGTCTCGGTGTTGTCGCAGGACCCTGTTCGGGCGATAAAGGATTTTCGTTCAGCTAAGGACGTTTTGTGCCTCCTTCTCTTCCTTACCGGCCCGCCGTTGGCGTGATGCTCTTGAACCGCCAGGGTTTGGTCTTTGTCGGCAAACGAATCGATCAGACCATCGAAGGCTGGCAGATGCCCCAGGGCGGCATCGACGAAGGCGAAGAGCCGTACGAAGCCGCGCTGCGCGAACTCAAGGAAGAGGCAGGCACCGACCAGGCCCGGATCATCGGCGAGATGACGGACTGGGTGACCTATGACTTGCCGCCCCATTTGGTGGGAATCGCATTTCACGGCAAATATGGCGGCCAGCGTCAGAAATGGTTCGCCATGCGCTTCACCGGCCAGGACAGCGATATCGACTTGCATGCCCATGAGCCGGAATTTTCCGCCTGGAGATGGCTCGCCATCGGAGACCTTCCGGGCCTGATCGTGCCGTTCAAGCGGGATTCCTATGCCAAAGTGGTGGCCGCCTTCCGGCATCTGGCGAAACCCGAATGACCCGAGAGAAACCACCCGTCGTGATGATCCATGGAGGGTTCTGTGGGCCCTGGGCTTGGGACGGCTTTGCCGCGCGCTTCCGGGAAAAGGGATACGAGGTGGCGACCCCGGTCTTGCGCCATCACGATGGCGGTAAACCGCCTGCTTCGCTCGCCACCATCAGCCTCACCGACTACGCCGCCGACCTGGAGGAATTCGTCGCGGGCATGGACGCGCCGCCGATTCTGGTCGGCCATTCCCTGGGTGGACTCTGGCGCAGATGGTGGCGGCGCGCCGTCCGCTGGCCGCAGCCATTCTCTTGGCGCCATCGCCGTCCTGGGGCGTGGTGCCGTCCACACTGTTCGAGATTGCCGCTGCCCATGGCTTGATGTTGCGAGTGGGATTCTGGAACACAATCCTGGAGCCCAGTTTTGCCGTCACCGCCATGCATTCCTTGGACCGTTTCCCCAAAGCGGAACAGGAAGCAATCTTTGCCCGCTTTGTGCCCGAGTCGGGACGCGCCACGTTCGAAGTGATGCACTGGGGCATGGATATGCGTCGCGCCAGCGAGGTCGATACGCGCAAAGTGACCTGTCCGCTTCTGTTTCTGGCGGGCGATGCCGACCGCATCAATCCGCCCGGCACGGTGGAGCGGGCCGCCGCGCTTTACGGCGGCCGCGCATCCTTTGAGACCTTGCCGGGCATGAGCCATTGGCTGGTCGGCGAACCCGGCTGGGAACAGGTTTGCGATAGAGCGCTAGCCTGGCTCGAAGAAATATCTAGAAGCTAGGTCATGACCCTCCTCCCCTGTGCGTGCGAAGCACGCTGATGGGGGAGCCTGTGCGCGCGAAGCACGCTGATGGGGGAGGGTGAGTAGCGACAGCGTACGAACGTAGCACGCTCTTGAGCGGGCGGAGGGGGTATCAACTATGTCTTCTTCCCGAAATCCTTCATGAACGCCTGCAGCGTGTCCACCGAGGCGATCTTGGCGGCGGCATCGCGGAAGGCCACGCCATGCATGTCGAGTTGCTGCGACAGGACGGCGAAGGCTTTGCCGTCAGGGGTGTTGTCCATCTTGGTGGCGAAATGCTGGCGCAACCGGTCCAGGCTTCCGCCGTCATTGGCGAGGGAATAGGCCACCGCCATCCGCAGGACCAGAACCCGCTCGTCGCCGGACAAGGGCGGCGCGTCGCTCCAACGTGTTCCCAATAGGTCTTCCGCCTTCTGCCCGGCCACGTCCCAATTGCCGGACTCCCAATAAATATCGGCCCTCAGCCTGCGCGTGTCAGGCTGATCGTCCACGGCGATGAGATCCAAGGCATTGTCCCATTGCTTGAGCGCAGCGAAGGCACGCGCTTCCAGGATCATCCGGGCATGGCCATCGGCGTCGGGGAGCCCGCTGATCTGCGAGTTGTGCAGCACATCGACCGCGGCCTGCGCCTTGTGGTCCATCAGATAGATGGCGGCCAGCTTGGTCGAGACTTCGGCCTTGGCGACACCTTCGAGCCTCTTGTCGACCTGATAGGACGAGAGATTGGCGGCGGGACCGAGCAGGTCCACGGCCACCAGACGGTCCACCATGCGCCGGATCATTTCATCGCCATCCGCACCGATCGGCGTGAGATCGATATTGTCGTAGAACGTCGCCAGGCTTTCCACCGGCGCCAGCTTGTCGGCGCCGCCTTTGAGGTAAAGATTGGCGAAGGCCGCGCGCATGTCGTCTTGCGCGGTGCGGGCGTCGTCGCCGGCGAAATTCTCGGTCGCCACGCGCAACGTCTTCAGGCCCGATTGCCATTGCCGCTGCTGCGAAATAAAGCGACGCCAGCTTGCGCAGAGTCTGCATCTCCAGCGCGTCGCCGCGCCAGCGGAAGCGCAGGCGCTCCAGAATCTCGATGCCGCGGTTGGGCGTGATCGCGCCCGCACTGAGCGCCGCAGTGGTCTGATAGAAGATCGCTTGGGTGGTCAGCTTCTCGTTGCCGCCATTCTCCACCTCGGCGAACTGCCTGCGCCGCGGCGCGGTAGCGATTCTCGGTGGCGGCGATGCGGGCCTTGTCGAGTTCAGCGCTTCCAGTGCATCGCTTTTGCCAAGTTCTTGATGGCAGGCGGGTGAGCGCGGCATCCGCCAGTTCCAGCCGGCCCATGCCCAGCGACGGCTTCGGCATCCGCCAGATGCGCGCGCGCCTGCCATTCGGCTGGATATTTCTTCAGGACCGGCCGGCCTCTTCCAGATAGGTGTGCGCGGCTTTCCAATTCTCCAGCGCCGCTCGGTCAGCCCGCGCCACAAGGCGGCATGGCGGTCGGAATCGAAGGCGGCGCCCGCCAGGTCGTTATGGGCGTCGCGATAGCGTCCCATCATGTAGTCGGCGGCGGCGCGCATGGTGGTGAGCTGGGCGTCGCCGCGCAGCCCGGGATCGGATGGCCTGAATCAGGTTGATCAGCCCGATCGCCTCGGCGGCGAAATGATTGGCCAGATAGAAGCGCGCCAGCGCCAGCCGCGCGTGGTTGGCCTGGGCCGGGGCCAGGCGCGCCACCGACTGAATCAGGCGCCGCTCCGTGGCCAGGAACGAGCCGCCGGTGAAGGCCCCAGGCCGCGAAATCCAGAAAGTCCGGGCTCGGTTCTTCCGATCGGCCAGCGCCGCGGGCGTCTCCGCCACCGGCATGGATGGCGGAGTGAGCGACAGGCCGCCCGGCCGCGTGATGGTGAGGCGCGCATTGCGCCACCTTCACCGACAGATCGTCCACATAGGGCGTAATCACCACGCCGCTGGCGGTGGGAAGGGCGGCGAATTCGGCATAGTCGCGTTCGGCGGGCACGGCGCGTCCGCTATTGGCCGGGCATCGACGGTGAGGATATCGCCGGTCACCGGATCGGTGAGCGCAAGCGCCTTGTCGGCGCCCGGCAGCCAATGTGGTGAGCGAGGCGCGCCTGGGATCGTCCTGGTTGCGGGCGAAGCTGATGGTGATGGGCGAGGCGTTGGCGTCGGGGCTGATGGTCACTTTCAGGTCGGGGCCGTTGCTTTGCGCGGCGATGCGGGCCGGCTTTTTCAAGTTGATGCGCAGACAGCGACATGCCGTTGCCGGAAGACGCTTCCAGCCCCGCCGCGAAGGCGCCCAGTTGCTGGGTCAATTGATCGCTTGTATCAAACCGGGCGTTCTCCAGCACCACCCAGGCGGTGAGGCCGCGGATGAAGACGGCGTTGGGCTTGCGCGCCCGCGCCCCTGAACATCACCACGGCGCCGTTCTGGGTCAGATGGCTGTCGGTGACTTGAACGCGTCGGCGGGCGCTCGGGCGGGGCTGCGGCCGCGGTGTCGGCCGGCTCCGCTGCCGGCTTGGCGTCGGCGGATTTGGTTTCCGGCGTTGGCGTCTGGCCTTTTCGCGTCGGAAGTTTTCGCTTCGGCCGATTTCGTCTCTGGCGTCGGCTGGCGATTTGGCCTGGGGCGTTTTGCTGTCCGCCGGCTTGGTCTTGTCCGTTGCAGCTGCCTTGGTGTCGTTCGCTGTGTCGGTCGCTTGGTGGCCTTGGCCTCAACGGCGTGGCGGGCGCCGCTTCTTGCCGTCAACTGAGCGGCCGCGTCGATGATGGCGTGCACCTGGGCGTTGGCAGCGCCTTTGATCACGGTTGCCTTGGGCTTTTCCGTGCCGGGCGGGGCATAGGCAGAGGTGTCGGTCTTGGGCGAAAGAATATCCAGAACGACATGGGTGCCGTCCTTGAAATCGTGATAGCCGGAATCGGTGTCGGTCTCGAACTCGGCCACCGTAGTGTTGCCGTCAAGGTGCCAGGCCGCGTTCTTCACCCAGGGCGGATTGAAGCGGGCGATCGCGCTGACATCCAGACGCGACCGGCGTCTGGAACCGCATGGTCATTTTTCCCGCGCCGGGAAAAACCTTGTAGCTGACGTCGTGCGGCCAATCGAACACCAGCCGGGTGAAATTGGCGTAGGAGCCCGAACGCAGTTTGATCTCGGGCAGACTGGCCACGTCCAGCGGTTTGGCCACGGGCTTGGGTGGCGCTTTCAGGTCGGGCATCGTGCCGCTGAAATCCTGTGGCGCCATGTCGACTACGGCGTGATCGCCCAATTCGCTTTGATGCACGCGGATGGGCTGATTGAGGGCGAAGCGAAAAGTTTTTCCGCTGGCGTCGGCATGGCCGCTGGCGATCGCGCCGCGCGACAAATTCGACAATGGTGTCGGGATCGAGACTGACTTTGCGGTCGAAGGTGAGTGTCAGCACGCCGCCATTGCTCGCGGCGCTCACATGGGCTGCGGGGGTGAAGTAAAATCCAGCCGGCATGAAGCCGTCTTCTGGGGTCGAGGCCACGCTGTCGGCGCGCGCCGGCAAGGCGGACAGAAGCGCCAGCCCAGCCAAACCAAGAATGCGCGCGACGGTCGCCAAGCCTTCAGACCCCTTCAGCCCTGCCATCATCGGGCGGCGGCGTTAACCCTTGGTAAACCCTGAACTAAAAGCTTAACCGCCGGTTTTTGGAGCCGCCGGGGCCGGGCGCTGGGGTTCCCGGTGCTGCCATGGCCTTGGCCGGACCCGCTGCCTGGGCAGAGGCCCCGGCGGGGGGAACCGGCATCTGAGGCGCAGGGACAGAAGGCGGCGGCGTCATGGCATCGCTGGTCGCCGGCAGCGCCAGCTTGTTGGCCAGCTTGACAGTAAGCTTTTGAGCCTGCGTCGGGATTCATCGCCGCCAGGACGGGCGCCAGGGTGTCGGATTTCATCTCCTCCGCCACCGCCAGAAGGACCTCGTCATTCAGACTGTCGAAGATGCGGGCCGCGTCCTTGGCCTTCATTGCCGAATAGGTTTTGACCAGCGCGGCCACCTGTTTTTCCTGGGCGGCGTCGCGCTGGGCCAGGAGTGCGGCAATCTGCGTCTGCAGGCTCTTCAATTGGGCGATCTTGGCGTCCACGCGGGTTTCGGTGGCGGTCAGGATAGTGGTCTCGGTCTGAATCTGGGCTTCGCGAGCGTCCAACTCGCTGCGCCGTTTGGCCAGGCTGGTGAGAACGTCGACCTCGGCCGCGCTGGCGGTCTGAGTGACGTCGCCGGACAAATCCTTGGGTGGGGGCGGCGGCGCCATCGCGTCATTCGCCACGGTGGTGTCGATTCCGGCCTGGGCGTCATGGATCAGGCCCGAGGCGTTCAAGACCAGAAGGCCCGCGCCCACCACCACCACGCCAGGCAGAAGGCGAGCAAAGCGGGGCCGTTTTCTCCAATTCGTCATTGTGCGGTTCTCACGCTGCCCAACCGGCTCATGATGCTGCTCGAGGGCAGGGGAATGTCGGCCAGCGGCACCGAACGGGGCGCGGACGAAACGCCGCGCTCGATCCGGTCGGCGATGCGTTCCGCCGAGCTCGCCAGCACCGCCAATTCGTCGATATGCAGCCGGGCGCGCTTCAATCTTTCATCCAGCGTGCCGGCGGCTTCGCCGGCGGCGGATTTGAGCGCGCGCAGACTGGCGCCGGCGCCGGAGATCGCCATGTTGAGTTCGCCGATAGTGCGGCTGAGGCCTTCCTGGCCCTTGCGCACGGCAGCCAGGCGCCGTTCCAGCACGATGCAATAGCAAAGCGTGGCCGCCAGACAGCACTTCCAGCGCGATCTCGACATAAAAAGTCAGGGTCATGGTCGTCTCTCGTTCGAAGTCAAAGGGCTCTTGAGGCGTCGGTGCGTTCGACCGCTGCGTCCACGCGCACCGCAACGGACGCGCCGACCCGTCCCATGCGGCCGGTCAGAAGCGGCACGCCGCGGCAGCGCAATTCGATTTTGGAATCGGGACCGGCATTCAGCATCACGGTCTGGCCGACTTCCAGATTCATGACTTGGTTAAGCGGCATCACCTGTTCGTCCAGAATGGCGTCGATATCGACCCTGGTGGACCATAATTCGGTGGCCAGATGGCTTTCCCAGATCGAATCGCGGCCGAATTTCTCGCCCATGAATTGCTGCAGCAGAAGCTTGCGGATGGGCTCCAGCGTGGCATAGGGCAGCAACAATTCGGTGCGCCCGCCGCGGTCTTCCATGTCGATGCGCAACTTGACCAGGATCGCGGCATTGGCGGGCCGGGCGATGGCGGCAAAACGCGGATTTGTCTCCAGGCGATCGAGCGAGAAATTGACCGGCGCCAGGGGTTCGAACGCGGCGCACATGTCGGTCAAGATCACTTCCACCATCCGCTGCACCAGGGTGCGCTCGATGGTGGTGTAGGGCCGGCCTTCGATGCGCATGGCCGAAGAGCCGCGCCGCCCGCCCAAGAGCACGTCCACGATCGAATAGATCAGGTTGGAATCGACGGTGAAGAGCCCGTAATTGTCCAGTTCCGCCGGCATGAAACACCGCCAGAATGGCGGGCAGCGGAATGGAATTGAGATAATCGCCGAAGCGGATCGAGGTAATGGAATCCAGGCTGACTTCGACATTGTCGGAAGTGAAATTGCGCAAGGACGTCGTCATCAACCGCACCAGGCGGTCGAAGACGATTTCCAGCATCGGCAGGCGTTCATAAGAGACCAGGGCCGAATTGATGATGGCGCGAACGCCGGACTTGTCCTGCAGCTGCTCGGAATTGACGTCGAAACCCAGAAGGGAATCGATTTCTTCCTGATTGAGAATGCGCTCGGCCGACGCTGCTGGCGGCCCCCTCTTCGAGCGCGGGCGCCGCGGTCTGGGCATCGGGGGGCGGTGTTTCGTCGGCCATGGGAATTCCGTTACTGAACGATCATCTGTTTCAGGAGAACATCGCGCACGTGATAGGGCGCGGACGCGGCATTGACCCGGCGCAGGAGCTCTTCCTTCAGCCTGAGGACGCCTTCCGACCCTTTGAGGTCGTCGACGCGCAATTCGCGCAGATAGGACTGGAACTGATCGACCAGCCGCGGCATCAACGCGGTCATGCCGGCCTTCTGCAGGTCATTGTCCATTTCCAGCGAGAGCGACAGCTTCAAGTAAGCGGGCGCGCCGTCGCTGCTTTGGATATTCACCAGGATGTCGGGCACGTCGCTGAAGGCGACCTGCGGCGGGGTCAGCGGCGGGGCTTCCACCTTGGCGACATTTTTGTCAGGGGCCGGCGCTTTCAGAAACACGAAATAGACACCCGTGCCGATGCCCGCCAAAAGCAGCACCAGCACGGGCGCGGCAATCATCAGTATTTTTTTGGTAAGAAACCGGCCCAGGCCTTTTTTCGGTGCGGATGCGCCTTCGCCCTCGGCGTTCTCGCCGTCATTCTCGGCATCCGACTGTTTGTCTTTCGTCGCCATCCACGGGCCCCGGTCTCTTCTCCCGCGGACGTTAAGCAAACGTGGTTAAGGAGCGGTTGAAATTGCCGCTCGCGCCTGCATACACCCGGCAAGTTTTTCCACGCGGCTGCCCTGCGATGCAGGAAAGCCAATGAAACCGGCGCTTTCCTCTTGGCACGCGGGGTGCACATCACGGGCTGCGGACCAGAAAGGATCTGCAGGCCTATGGATAATTCACTTCTTGTTAGTCTTTCGCAGCAGCTCGCGGCCTTCCGTTCGATGGACGTGATCGCGAACAATCTCGCCAACCTCTCCACGCCCGGCTTCAAGCGCGAGACGGCGAGGTTCGAGGAATATATTACCCAAGTGCCGCCCGCCGAAGGGCAGACCGGCGCGCAGACGTTGAGCTTCGTCAAGGATGCCGGCATCATGCGCGACCTGTCGCAGGGCGAACTCACCCATACCGGCGCGCCGCTGGACTTCGGCATCAACGGCAACGGCTATTTCTCCGTCCAGACGCCAGCCGGAATGCGCTACACCAGGGACGGACATTTCTCGCTCGACGCCAACGGCCAGCTCGTCACGTCCGAGGGCTACGCGGTTCAGGGCGACGGCGGCCCCATCACCATCACGCCCGACGACGGCCAGATCAATGTGGGTCCTGACGGCACCATCAGCAGCGTCTTGAACGGCAACTCCATTCAGCTCGGTAAGCTGCAGGTGGTGGATTTCGCCAATGACAGCGCGCTGGCCAAGCAGGGTTCCAATCTCTATTCCACCACCCAGGCGGCCACGCCCTCGACCACTGCGTCGGTTCAACAGGGCATGCTGGAGAGTTCCAATGTCCAACCGGTGATCGAGATCACCCACATGATCGACGTGACGCGGGCCTATCAGATGACCGCGACGCTTTCCAATTCCCAGGAAGATTTGATGCGCCAGGCGATCAGCCAGCTTGGCGCCGTGCCGAATTAGGAGACTTGACCAATGCGCGCTCTTTCCATCGCTGCCACGGGCATGCAGGCCCAGCAGACCAATGTCGAAACCATCGCCAACAATCTGGCGAACATGAACACGACCGGCTTCAAGGAGCAGCGGGCGGAGTTCGAGGATCTCCTGTATCAAAACGTCCAGACACCGGGCGCCCAGACCTCGGACACCGGCACTTATGCCCCTAACGGCATCCAGATCGGCGCCGGCGTGAAGACCGCCGCGATCTACCGCATCAATACCCAGGGCGATCTTCAGTCCACCGGCAACCCTTACGACATCGCCGTGCAGGGCGCGGGTTTCTTCGAGATCCAGCAACCCGACGGCACCGACGCCTATACGCGCTCGGGCAATTTCTCGCTCTCGGCGCAGGGACAGATGGTGACCCAGGATGGCTTGCTGGTGCTTCCCGGCATCACCATTCCCACCAACGCCACCGCGGTGACCATCAACACCCAAGGCCAGGTGCTAGCCACTGTTCCCGGCAACATCACGCCGCAGACCGTGGGTCAGCTGGAATTGACCGTTTTTCCCAATCCGGCCGGTCTCAATTCCATTGGCGGCAATCTTTTCCTGCAGACCCCGGCGTCCGGCTCGCCCCAGACTGGCGTTCCCGGTTCGCCCGGCTACGGCACGATTCAGCAGGGCTATCTGGAAACCTCCAACGTCAATTCAGTGGATGAGATTACCGCACTGATCACGGCGCAACGCGCCTATGAAATGAACTCCAAAGTGGTGACCGCGGCCGATCAGATGCTGCAGCAAACCGCACAGTTAAGTGGAGGCTGATGATGCGGAAACTCCTGACGGCCGCGATTTTCGCATTCACGGCGTTACCCGCCTTTGCCGCCGCGCCCGATTCCAATGTGCGCGTGGTGGTGCCGGCGCGAGATATTCCGCGCGGACAAACCATCTCCGAAAGCGATCTCACCTATGCCGAAGTCCCTGGCAACGCCTTGATGGCGGGCGTGGTGACGAATTACGCCGCGGCCAAGGATATGGAAGCGCGCCGATTGCTGCACGCCGGCGAGGCCTTCCGCTCCGACGATGTGCGCCATCCGATCGTGGTGACCAAGGGCCAGACCGTGACCATGCTGTTCAGCGCCCCGGGCGTGGAATTGACCGCGATGGGCCGCGCCATGGGCGAAGGCGGCATCGGCGACACCGTGATGGTTCAGAACCCGGCATCCTTCCGCATGATCAACGGCATGATCACCGCGCCCGGCACCGTGGTCGCCACCGGTCCGGCCTCCCCCACCACGCGTACCGCGCGCAACTAGGACGAAGCTTATGCAATCTCTCGCCAGACTTTCCACTGTAACGCTCCTGGGCGCGCTTCTCTGTGGTTGCTCGGCCGTGGACCGCATTCAGAATATCGGCAGCACACCGAAAATGGCGCCGCTGGGCAATCCCGCCGATACCAAGCTGGTGGCATCGATCCCGGCGCTTCCGCCGATCACCCATGACGATAATTCCCTATGGCAGGCGAATGCCAAAAGCTTCTTCCTGGATCCTCGTGCCAGCCGCATGGGCGACGTGATCACCGTCAATGTGACGGTTGCGGACTCCGCCAATCTTCAGGACACGACCTCGCGCAACCGGACCAATAGCGACGCGGCCAATCTCACCAATTTCTTCGGGCTCGAAAGCGTAATGCCCAAGGCCATGAACCCGGCCAACCTGGTCAATATGGGATCCAGCACTTCCAATGTCGGTGGAGGCACCGTCAACCGTCAGGAAAGCATCAACATGACCATGGCCGCTCTGGTGGCGCAGGTCCTGCCTAACGGCAATCTGGTGATCGACGGCCATCAGCAGGTGCGGGTCAACAATGAACTCCGCGACATGCGGGTAACCGGCATCGTGCGCCGCGAGGACATCACCCAGCAGAACAGTGTCAATCTTTCCCAGATCGCCGAAGCCCGCATCACCTATGGCGGCCAAGGCACGGTCAGCGACATGCAGCAGCCAAGGTATGGCAGTCAGCTATTTGATATCTTGATGCCTTGGTGATCGCCCCCATCTGTCTTCCTCGGGTCAAGTCCTCGGAAGACATCTTCCCCCACCAATGGCTTCGCCATGCGGGGGAAGAAAGCCGGGACCAAGACGTCCCAGCGCTTGGTGAAGCTTGGTCGGGGCCTTCCTCCCCTGCGCGCGCGTAAGCGCGCAGGCGGGGGAGGTGGCCGTGGCACCGATCAGGTGCGAAGGCCGGAGGGGGAATTAATCGTCCCGATAAACTTTTTCACGCCGCTCGTGGCGTTCCTGCGCTTCGATCGAAAGCGTGGCGATGGGCCGGGCGTCCAGACGCTTGAGCGAGATGGGCTCGCCGGTTTCTTCGCAGAAGCCGTACGACCCGTCGTCGATCCGGCGAAGCGCCGCATCGATTTTGGCGATCAATTTTCTCTGCCGGTCTCGGGTGCGCAATTCGAGCTGGCGCTCGGCCTCTGTTGAGGCGCGGTCGGCCAAATCGGCATGCGGGATAGTTTCGGCCTGGAGATTCTGGATGGTCTCGCGACTTTCCTTGAGGATTTCTTCCTTCCAGCTGTTCAATTTGCGGCGGAAATATTCCCGCTGCTTCTCATTCATGAAGGGTTCGTTTTCCTGCGGCCGGTAGTCGGCCGGGAGCTGTATTCCCATGCGCACTCCCAAAACCAAACAAGGCACCAAATCTGTGCCCGATGGGCGGGGGTTATAGCGACGCGGCTGCGGCGGACGCAATCGCAATTGCGCAAAGGTTAATAGCCGCGCACAGGATTGGAAACTTAAAGCGTCCCGAGGGAACCTTTGCCCGCTACCGCTATGCTCCGTTAATACCTGATGGCCGCGCTGGGGCATAAGGTCCGGCCGCCGGTGTTGGCAAGGTTCGCCGTCGCTAGGGCCATTAAAAAAGGCACGGTATGATGACCGTGCCTTTTTCTATGGTTGCGGGGACAGGATTTGAACCTGTGACCTTCAGGTTATGAGCCTGACGAGCTACCGGGCTGCTCCACCCCGCGTCAGAAGGTGGGCGGATATAGGCCAGCGGCGGGCCGCTGTCCACCCCTGCCGGCGGGGCTTTTTCCCCTGTTTTCTGGCGGTCCGGGCGGTCTTTGCCTTCCTTTTACCCGCCCGCCCTATGCTGGACGACACAGGCGAGGAGCGCGGGTATGAAAAGGATCATCTTGGCCGGGCTGCTCCTGGCGGCAAGGCCCGCTCTGGCCGACGATCATGTGATCGCCCAAAGCGGCCGCGCCTTTCACCCCGGGGGACATCACCATCAACCGAGGCGATTCGCTCACCTTCACCAATCGCGACGATTTCATCCATCAAGTCTATGCCGCGGACATTTTCGACTCCGAGGAAAAGGCCCCCGGCGAAACGCTGACCGAGTATTTTACCCGCGCGGGAACTTTCGAAGTCCACTGCCACATCCATCCCAAGATGAAGCTTGTGGTGCACGTAAAGTAATATTTGACCCCCGGCGGTGGCCCGATCCTTAAGCAACCGTAAACCTGACCTCTTCAGAATTGCACCATCGGGCTGTGCGAAGTGCGCGAACGGGGCGGCATGTCGCTGACAAGGTATTCGATCGGCATCAAGATTTTTGGTGCCTTCATCGTCATGGGAGCGCTGATCGCGCTTCTGGGTGCGGCGGGGTATGGCGTGCTCGCCTACACCGGGCGCATGGCCGTTACCACCTTCGACGGCCCGTTGATGGCGATCAATTATGCGCGCGCCGCCCAATCCGATTTCATTTTGATGCAGATGGCCGAGCTTCGCTATCAGCATGCCGCCGCGCCGGAGCGCGATGCCATCGCCAGGGAATTGTCAGATCTGGCCTCGACCTTCGCCGACGATCTCAGTGTCGCCGAGCAGCGTTCGCTCAACGATGACGAGAAGCGCCTGATTCGCGAGATACGCCCCCTGGTGGCGCGCTGGGGTGGCCTGCGCGCGGGGACCAGTTCGGTGGAATTGGACAAGAGCGCGCAGCAGATCGACGACAAATTCGATCTTCTGATCGAGCTCAACACCGATCACAGTTTCGTCGGCCGCCGCCAGACCGCGAGCAGTATCCGGACCTATGAATGGCTGAGCGCCGGCGCCACCATCCTGGCGCTGTTGCTGGCGGCCGGCATTGCCGCCTTCCTGAGAAGCCGCATCGTCCGCCCGCTTTCCGCCGCCGCTTCGGTCGCCGACCGCATCGCCCGGGGAGAATTGCAAAGTCCCATTCCGCGTGGCGGCGCCGATGAGACCGGCGCGCTTCTGCGATCCATGACGGTGATGCAGGACAATATCCGCCAGATGATGAGCCGAGAGACCGCGCTCCGGCGCTCGGCGGAAAGCCGGCTATCTGATGCGTTGGAGACCTCGGGCGAGGGCGTGATCCTGGTGGACTCAGACGGGTTGATCGTCCTGGCCAACAGGCAATTGCGCACCTTCTTTCCAGCGATCGCCGACCGTCTGGTTCCCGGCACGCAATTCAACGATGCGTTGCGCCTGATCGGGCGCCATTTGCGCGACCCGAGATCGGCTTATGTGTCCAATCAGGTCGAGCTCGAGCTTACCAATGGCTGTTGGGTGCGGATGAGCGGGAACGCCACCTCCGAAGGGGGGTCGATCGTCTTCTTCTCCGACTTCACCGCCATCAAGGAACGTGAAGAAGGATTGCGCAAGGCCAAGCAGGATGCCGAGGCCGCCTATGCCGCGAAAACCCGCTTCCTCGCCAATATGGGCCATGAATTGCGCACGCCCTTGAACGCCATCATCGGCTTCTCGGAAATCATCCATGGCGAATTGTTCGGCAAGGTCGGCAACGCCCGCTATCTCGATTATTCCGCCGACATATTGCGCTCGGGCCGTCATCTTTTGGCGGTGATCAATTCGGTGCTGGACCTGTCCAAGAGCGAATCCGGCAAGATGATCCTGGATCTGCAGGACGTCGACATGCACGACGTTCTTGAGGATTGTGCCGCCATCGCCAAGGAGCAGGCCCTCGAGGCCGGACTGGAATTCACCATTTGCGATATGGGCCCGGATCTTAAACTAATGGGCGATCCCGCCAAACTGCGCCAGATCTTTCTCAATCTCCTCTCCAATGCGATCAAATTCACCCCCAAGGGCGGCCATGTCTGGGTCGAAGCCAGACGCGGCGATGCAGGCATAGCGGTTACGGTGGGTGATGACGGCATCGGCATGTCGGGGGAGGATCTGGCGGTTGCCTTGGAGCCGTTCGGCCAGGTGGATAACCGGCTCGAGCGCCGCTATGAGGGTGCGGGCCTGGGGTTGTCTCTCGCCAAGGCCTTTGTCGAATTGCATCAAGGCCGGATCGATTTCGACAGCGCCAGGGGGCACGGCACGCGGGTGACGGTTACGCTCCCGGCACCGGTCGAGGCCCTGATATTCGCGAAAGCGGTTTAGGAATTGGCAGCGTGCTGCTCGGCGAAACGCGCGGCGGTATGCTCCCGCGCCGTCTGAATGGCGCGTACAAATCCCACGGGATCGGCGATCGAGGGCGTGTTGACCGCATCCACGCCGGTTCCTTCGATGCGCACCGTGCCGTAGCCAAGAAGGCGGCCCACCATGCTCTGATTCACTTTCACGCCCTCGATATTGTGCAGGGCAATCTCGTTGGTCTGCATCGACAGCGCGCCATATTTTTCCACAAAGCGATGGCTGGTGACGCCGATCTCGGTGGTCCATTTGCGGATCATCATCCGCAGGAAGCCGAAAAAGCCCAGAACCAGCCAGATCGTCACCAGGGCGGACGCCCAGGTAAGAGGATTGGATGTGGAAAGGAAATTCGGCTGCTGGCTGGCCCGCGACAAAAGACCGATCAGCACCAGGGCGGGAATGAGGAACCGGCTCCAGGCGGAAAAATTATAAACCCAAGGAAAGCGCGCGCGAGCGATCACGGTTTCGCCATTGCCCAGCGATTTGTCGATATAGGACATGGAAACTCCCACCGTTAGGCGGAAACGTTTTTATGCGATTTCCGGACCCGGTACTAGCGTTCGTGGTCGGGGAGAAGAACCTCCCGTACGCCCCCGCGCGCGGAGGCGCGCAATGGAACAATGAAGGGCTTACCGCCTAACGTTCGTGATCGGGGAGAAGAACCTCCCGTACGCCCCCGCGCGCGGAGGCGCGCAATGGAACAATGAAGGGCGTACCGCCTAGCGTTCGTGGTCGGGGAGAAGAACCTCCCGTACGCCCTTATGATTGGGCGCCGAGATCACACCGTCCTGTTCCATCCGCTCGATCAGGCTGGCGGCGCGGTTATAGCCGATCTGCAATCGACGCTGGATGTACGACGTGGAGGCTTTCTTGTCCCGCGCTACCACTGCCAGGGCTTTGTCATAGAGATCATCGCCCGACTCCATATTGCCGCTCACGGGGGCAAAGGGATCATCGCTTTCTTCGTCGGGCTCCTCGGTGACCTCGTCGAGATATTCCGGCGTGCCCTGGGCTTTGAGGAACCTCACCACGTCCTCGACTTCGACGTCGGCGACGAACGGGCCATGCACGCGGCGGATGCGCCCGCCGGCCGCCATATAAAGCATGTCGCCTTGGCCCAGCAGCTGTTCGGCGCCTTGCTCGCCCAAGATGGTGCGGCTGTCGATCTTGGAGGTTACCTGGAAGGAAATGCGGGTGGGGAAATTGGCCTTGATGGTGCCGGTGATCACGTCCACCGACGGCCGCTGGGTGGCGGCGATCAAATGAATGCCCGCAGCGCGCGCCATCTGGGCCAGACGCTGCACCGCGCCTTCGATCTCCTTGCCTGAAATCATCATCAAGTCGGCGACTTCGTCCACCACCACGACGATGAAGGGCATATGCTCCAATTCCAGCACCTCGTCTTCATAGATGGGCTTGCCGGTTTCGCGATCGAAGCCGGTCTGCACCGTGCGCTTGAGGGTCTCGCCCTTGTCCTTGGCTTTGCGCACGCGGTCATTGAACGCTTCCACGCCGCGCACGCCCAGCTTGGACATTTTGCGGTAACGCTCTTCCATTTCGCGCACCGCCCATTTGAGCGCCACCACCGCCTTGCGTGGATCGGTGACCACGGGGGTGAGAAGATGGGGAATGCCGTCATAGACCGACAATTCCAGCATCTTGGGATCGATCATGATCAGACGGCATTGCTCCGGCGCCATGCGATAGAGCAGCGACAGGATCATGGTGTTCAAGCCCACCGATTTGCCCGAGCCGGTGGTGCCCGCCACCAGCAAATGAGGCATCTTGGCGAGATCGGCTATCACCGGCTCGCCGCCGATGGTCTTGCCCAAGGCCAGCGCCAGCGGCGCGCGCGCCTTTTCGTAATCGGTCGAAGCCAACAGCTCGCGGAGATAAACGGTTTCGCGGACCTGGTTGGGAAGCTCGATGCCGATCACGTTGCGGCCCGAGATCACGGCGATGCGGGCCGACACCGCCGACATGGAGCGCGCCACATCGTCGGCCAGGGAAATCACCCGCGAGGATTTGACGCCGGCCGCGGGCTCGAATTCGTACAGGGTGACGACAGGGCCCGGGCGCACGGCGGTGATGCGGCCTTTGACGCCGAAATCCGTCAGCACCGCTTCCAGCATGCGGGCATTCTCTTCCAGCGCCTCGTCCGACAAACCGTGATTGTCTGCGACGGGCGGCGGCTCGGTGAGAAGGCCTAAAGCGGGCAATTGATATTCACCGGAGGCGAGATTGAGCGCCGGTTGCTTGGCGCGCTTGGCGGGAGGTTGCGGGGTGCGTCTGGCCTCGTCGCGCTTGACCCGGCTTTCCCGCCGCTCCGCCAGCCGCGTGGCGGCCAAGGGTTCGGGGTTCACATCGAGATGATAGCCGTCCTCGCTGTCGTCCCCGCCGTCCTCCAAATCCTCCGCGTCGCGGTCCTCGTCGTCATCGTGATCGGGATGCAGCTCCGGTTCCGGAACGGATGGACGCTTGATGCGTCCCCCCAGCCACAACAGCGCAGCGGGAATATTGAGCGCGCCGCGCGCCAATGGCGCAAATCGCAAGCCCGTGGCGGCGAACGCCAGGACCAAGCCGATCACCAGCAGCGACAAGGGCACGGCGCTCCCGATCCAGGGATGGCCATAGGCTTCGCCTTCGCGAAGCGACAAGGCATGCGCGGCAATGCCGATCATGCCGCCGAGTCCGGCCGGAAGATTGGCGGGCGCGGGAAACAGGCCAAGTCCCGCCGCAACGGCCAGTGTGCCGAACGGCCAGGCGGCAAGGCGCAACATGGCGTAGCGCAGGCTTTTTCCGAACAGTGCGCGCAGGCCCCAGAAGGCTGGCGGCGCCAGGAACGCCACGGCGGCAATGCCGAAGGTCTGCAGCAAAAGATCGGCCGCCACAGCCCCCAAAGGTCCGAGCAGGTTGGCGACCTCGCGGCCATTGGCATTGTTGAGACTGGCGTCGTCGGCGTGATGCGAGATCAGCGCCACAAGAGCCGCGCAGGCGATGGCAAACAAGAGCAACCCCGCGCCACGCATCATCAGTATGCGCAAAAGTCTTGCCAGGGCCGCGCGGGCATCGGCCAGCGCCTCGCTCATGGCGCTGCCGCGCGCACGGGGATGATAGACGCCGCCGATCATGCGGGACTGGCTCATATTTTTTGACCCCCCTCAGCCTCTTTCGCGCAAGCGCTCAGAGACATCTCCCCCCGCCAGCCCTCCGGGCGCGGGGGAAGAAAGTCTCGACCAAGCTGATCTTCCCTGTGCATTCGGTTACCGCCCGAGAAAATCCCGCACCCTTTCGAGTGCGGTAATAATGGTTGATAAATCATTAACAAGCGCAACCCGGATATAGGAAAAGCCAGGGTTTGACTGGGTTTTTCCCGGCTCGATTTCACGTCCCATATAGGCGCCAGGAAGGACCTTCACCCCCTGTTCTCGCCACAGCGCCAGCGCGGTGTCCTCGCCATTGCCGGTCTCCAGCCAAAGAAAAAACCCGCCCGTTGGCTTGGCCATCCGGTTGCCCAGGATGCGTTCGGCTGCCGCCATTTTCTCCGCATAGCGCGCGCGGTTCGCCGTCACATGTTCTTCGTCGCTCCATGCCGCGGCCGACGCGGCCAGGATCGGTCCAGGCATTTGCGGGCCAGCCACTTGGCGAAAGGCACGGAAACGCGTGATCAGTTCGGCATCGCCCGCCACCATGCCCGAGCGCAGTCCAGGCAGCCCGGAACGTTTGGAAAGAGAATGAAACGTGAGAAGCCGGCCGAAGCCGCCGGTTTGTTTCAGCCGCGTGGGTAGCGCCGACGCCGGAGCCTGTCCGAAATAGATATCGGCATAACATTCGTCCGCCAGCACGATGAAATCATGGCGGTCGGCCAGCGCGAACAATTGCCGCCAATATTCCTCGCTCGCCACCGCGCCTTCCGGATTCGACGGCGAGCAAATGTAAACCGCGGCCAGCCGCTTTAGCACCGCTTCGGGCAATCCCGCGTAATCGGGCAGGAAGCCTGTCGCAGCCATTGCCGGAACGTAAAGCGGCTCGGCATTGGCGCCCAAGGCGGCCGCGGCATAGGCCTGATAAAAGGGATTGGGCATCGCCACGATAGGCTTGCCGCTTGCCTTAGAGAGCGGCAGCAGCGGAAACAGGACAAGGAACAGGCCCTCGCGTGTGCCGTTGAGCGGCAGGATATGCTTGTCGGGTTCGATCGCCCCGTTTAAAGCGAAACGGCGGTTGAGCCATCCGGCGGCGGCCACGCGCCATTCCTCCGTGCCCGTGATCGGGGGATATTTGCCGAAGCTCGCGCTTGCCTTGGTGAGGGCCTCCATCACAAAAGGAGGAACGGCGCCGCTGGGATCGCCCACCGACAGGTTGATGGGATCCTTGCCGGGCTTGGCATCGCCCAGCAATTCGGCCAGCCGGGCAAACGGTCCAGGCGGCAAGGAGGAGATGAGCGTTTGGGTCACGAAAGCCCGCGCGAAGCGACGCCCGAACTTCTAAGCGCTCATGTCTCCCGCGCCAAGTCTTCCACATCAAGCCTGTCAGCCGTGCACGGTCTCGCCATGCAGATTGATGTCCAGCCCCTCGATTTCCACTTCCCGCGAGACGCGCAGGCCCAAGGTCAAGTCCAGTGCTTTGAGGATCACAAAGGTCATGACCGCGCAATACGCGAAGGTGGCGGCCACGTCATAGAACTGAAGCGTCATTTGATGCAGGTTGCCGTCATGGAGCCAGCCTTTGGCGCCGGAATTGATGGCATTGGACGCGAACACGCCGGTCAAAAGTGCGCCCAAGGCACCGCCCACACCATGCACGCCCCAAGCGTCCAACGCATCGTCATAGCCGATCCAGTTTTTGACCCACACTGCCGAGAAGTAGCAGACAAAACCCGCGGCCAGTCCGATCCAAAGCGCCCCGCTGGGATCGACATAGCCGGATGCCGGCGTGATCGCCACCAAACCTGCCACGGCTCCCGAAATCATGCCCAGCACGCTGGGCCTTTTGGCGATAACCCATTCCGCCGCTGTCCAGGCCAGCGCCGCGGCGGCGGTGGCGATCTGTGTGGCCGCCGCCGCCATGCCCGCATTGGCGTTGGCGGCGGTGGCCGAGCCGGCATTGAAGCCGAACCAGCCCACCCACAAAAGTGATGCGCCGATCACGCTCAGCACCAGGTTATGCGGCGCCATGCTTTCGCTTTTGAGGCCGATGCGCTTGCCCAGCATCAAACAGGTGACCAATGCCGCGGTGCCGGCATTCAGATGCACCACCGTGCCGCCGGCAAAATCGAGCGCGCCTTTGCTGCCCAGCCAACCGCCGCCCCACACCCAATGGGCGATGGGGCAATAGACCAGGAGCAGCCACAAGGACATGAACCACATGAAGGACGAGAATTTCATTCGGTCCGCCAGCGATCCGGCGATCAAGGCCGGTGTGATGATCGCGAAGGTCATCTGGAAGAACATGTAGACGGATTCAGGAATCGTAGGGGCCAGAGGGTTGACCGCATTGAGGGTCATCTTGCCCAGAAGCAATTGATCGACGCTGCCGATGAATTGATTGGCCGAGGCGTTGGCATTGTTGGTGAAAGCCAGCGAATAACCGATCACCATCCAGAGCACGGTAATGATGCAGGTGGCGCCGAAGCTCTGCGCCAAAGTGGCCAGCACATTCTTCTTGCGCACCATGCCGCCATAGAAGAGCGCCAGCCCCGGGATGGTCATCATCAAGACCAGCGCCGATGAGGTGAGCATCCAGGCCGTGTCGCCGCTGTCGAATTTGGGCGTGGTGGCAAATGCAGCCGTGGGAAACGCGATGCCAAGCAGCATCGCCGCGGAAAGCTGGAGATATTTCATGTTGGACGGGCCCTTGTTGCTAACTCTTTTACAAGAACTATGCCGAAGTGCGCCGCTTTCTAAGCCATTGAATACAGGTGATTTTGTTCAGGAATTGAGCGGACGGCGCGCTTCTGCGCGCTTAAAAATTAGGCACATGCTGCCTCTTGCACAAAATTTGTGCGCAGCAGGATTTCCTTTCATTCGGTCTCCATTTCCGGCTTACAGGACCCATGACGCGGCATGATGCAATCATTGGCGGCGGTGGGATGGTCGGACTCACCCTAGGCCTGGCTTTGGCGCGGGGCGGGCTCAAGGTCGCGGCGGTCGATCCCCTGCCGCCGGCCGAGATGGTGGCGCCAGAATTCGACGGCCGCGTCTCGGCGCTGGCTTATGCCAATATCCGCATGCTCCAGGTGCTGGACGTCTGGCCATATCTCGCGCCCCACGCGCAACCCATCCGGGAGATCCTGGTCAGCGATGGCGCCCTCGGCCGGCCGGCCTCGCCCTTTTCCCTGCATTTTGACGCACAGGAAGTCGGCGCCGACAGCCTCGGTCACATCGCCGAAAATCGGCATATCCGGTTTGCCCTTCACGAAGCCGCGGCCAGAGAGGCAAATCTCACCCGCATCGCGCCGGCGGAAGTCCGGCAAGTGATTGTGGAGCAAGGTCATGTTCGCGTGCGCCTGAGCGATGGCAGCGAACATCAGGCCACGCTGGCGATTGCCGCCGACGGCCGCGATTCGCGATTGCGCAAGGATATGGGCATCGGTGTGATCGGCTGGTCCTACGCGCAAACCGGCATCGTCGCCACCGTGCATCACGACCAGCCGCATCATGGCGTGGCCTATGAACATTTTCTCCCGTCCGGCCCCTTCGCGATCTTGCCGATGACAGGCGATCGCTCGTCGCTGGTCTGGACCGAAGCCAGGGACAAGGCGCCTGCCATGCTCGCGCTCGCGCCCAAGGAATTCGATGCGGAAGTGGCGGCGCGCTTCGGCGCGCATCTTGGCAAGACCGAAGTGGTGGGCGCGCGCTGGTCTTACCCCCTCAATTTCCATCTGGCGCGCGACTATGTGCGGCCCCGCTTTGCGCTTGCGGGCGACTGCGCGCACGGCATCCACCCAATTGCCGGGCAGGGTTTGAATCTGGGTTTAAAGGATGTCGCTGCGCTGGCGGAAACCCTGCTGGAGGCCGCGCGTCTCGGCCAGGATATCGGCGCGCTGGACGTGCTGAAGCGCTATGAGCGTTGGCGGCGGTTCGATTCCTTCACCCTTGCCGCTTCGACCGACATGCTCAATCGGCTTTTTTCCAACGACATCGCACCGATCCGGCAGTTGCGCGATTTGGGCTTAGGTATGGTGGATGCGATCGGACCATTGCGCCGCCTCTTCATGCGCCATGCGGGCGGCGATATCGGCAAATTGCCCCGCCTTTTAAAGGGCGAACCTGTCTAGCCTATCAAAGCTTGGTCGGGGCGGAGGGGGTCTATTTAATGTCCGCGCCAACGCTTGGCGGCGCGTTCGCGGGCCGAAAGCGGCGCACGGCTCTCGCGTCCGGCCATGGCTTGCGGCAATTCGGCATAGAAGCGCCGCGCGATGGCGCCGATGCGATTGGCCCGGGCCTCCTCAGCTTCAGCGCGATCCGTATAAACCTGGGTCTCGAATAGATATTGCGTGACGTCGCCCACCTTGACCTCGATCACGTCTTCGACCTGTTCCTCGGCTGCCTCCAGCGCGTGACGGATATGGGCATCGGGATCGGATTTGTCGCGTTCCTGGCGCGCGATCCGCTCCACATTCTCCCTATCGAATCGTTTCAGCGCCGGCAGGCCAAAGCGATAAAAGAGAACGCCGATCAGAACGAACGCACAGGCCCAAAGAATATTGTCGAGCATGGCTTATCCTGCCGCGAGGGCCGAAACGCCATGGCCGCGCCGCAAATAGTCCTCGCTCTGCATTTCGGCAAGGCGCGAGGCGGTGCGGCGGAACGCGTCGGCGCCGTCGCCCTCCCGGTAGAGAAGCGGTGGCGCGGCTTCGGCCGAACAGATCAGCTTCACATTCTGATCATAGAGTGTGTCGATCAGGAGCACAAAGCGCCTGGCGGCGTCGCGGTCCGCCGCGGACATGACCGGAATATGATCGATCAGCAGCGTGTGGAAATTGCGCGCAAGTTCCAGATAGTCGGCCGCCGCCAGGGGTTGACGGCACAATTCGTCGAAAGAAAATCGCGCCACTCCGCGCGCCGCCTGCGGCACCACAAGGCTCCGGCCGAATACGGTGAGGCGCAAGGGTTCGCCGTGCGCACAGTCGGTCAATCGCCGCCAGGCGGCGTTCATCGCCGCATCGGTCTCGGGCGACAAGGGTGTCAGATAGACAGGGTGGCCGGAGAGCCGATGAAGGCGGTAGTCGGTTGCGCCGTCCAACTTCACCACGTCCAATCTTTGTTCGATCAGCGCGATAAAAGGCAGAAACAGCTGGCGATTGAGCCCGCCTTCATAGAGGCGCCGTGGCGGACCATTGCTGGTGGCAACAATGACGGTGCCGGCCGCCATCAGATGCTCGAACAACCGCCCCAGGATCATGGCGTCGGCCACATCAGTGACCTGGAACTCGTCGAAACAGAGAAGCCTTGCCTCGGCCGCCAGCGCCGCCGCCACCACCGGGATGGGGTCGCTCACGGTGGGATTGGCGCGCTCCCGATGCAAGCGGCCATGAACCTCGGTCATGAAGGCGTTGAAGTGCACCCGGCGTTTGGGGGCGATGGCTGCGTCTTCAAAGAACAAGTCCATCATCATGGATTTCCCCCGTCCCACATCGCCCCAAAGGTAAATCCCGCGCGGCGGCTTTTCTTTGCGCAGAAAGGGAAACCAACGTCCTTGGTATCGCGCCAGCAGGCGCGCCAAGGCATGGAGTTTTTCCGCCGCTGCCCGCTGGGCCGCATCCGGTTTCAGCGCGCCATTAGCCAGCGCGCTTCGGTAGCGTCCCATTAGCAACGGCTAAACCCTGATACGCAAGTCTTCCCGAGATCTTGCCCGAGAAAGACAGATGGGGGAAGAAAACTCACGCGCCTTCCACCACCAGGATTTCGCCGATGCTGGCCTTGCGGCGGAATTCGGCGGCAGCCTGATATTCCGGGGAGCGAAAGCAGGCGAGCGCGGTCTCATAATTCTCGAACTCGATGACCACATTGCGGCCCCGGCCGGGACCTTCTACCGCTTCGTGCTTTCCCCCCCTCACCAGGAATTTGGCGCCATATTTCTGGTAAGCGGCCCCGGCATGGGCGATATAGGCTTTATATATCTCCGGATCGCGTACATCGATCCGCGCGACCCAATAGCCTTTCGCCATCAGCCGGCCCGCAGCAATTTGCGATTGATCAGGCATTCGGCGATCTGAACGGCGTTGAGCGCAGCACCTTTGCGCAGATTGTCCGCCACGATCCAAAGCGAGAGACCGTTCTCGACGGTGGGATCCTTGCGGATGCGGCTCACGTAAGTGGCGTCTTCGCCGGCGCATTCGATCGGCGTCGCATAGCCGCCGTCCTCTCGCTTGTCCACCACCAGCACGCCGGGCGCTTCGCGCAATACCGCACGCGCCTTCTCGGCGGTGATGGGCTTCTCGAATTCCAGCGTCACCGCTTCACTGTGGCCGATGAAAACGGGCACGCGCACGCAAGTGGCGGTGACTTGGATATCTGGGTCGAGGATTTTCTGCGTCTCCACCATCATCTTCCATTCCTCCTTGGTGTAACCGGAGTCCAGGAAGACATCGATGTGTGGAATGACATTGAACGCGATCTGCTTGGTGAATTTCCCTTGCTCGATGGGATCGGCCACGAACACGGCGCGGGTCTGGCGGAACAATTCGTCCATCGCGTCTTTGCCCGCGCCGGAGACGGATTGATAGGTGGCGATCACCGCCCGTTTGATGATGGCCAAATCGTGCAGCGGTTTCAGCGCCACCACCAGCTGCGCCGTCGAGCAATTGGGATTGGCGACGATGCCTTTCTTGATCTCGTTGAGCGCGTGGGCGTTGACTTCCGGCACCACCAGGGGGACTTGGCGGTCCATCCGCCAGGCGCTGGAATTGTCGATCACGATGGCGCCTTGGGCGGCGATCTTGGGCGCCCACTCCTTCGCCACCGAGCCGCCCGCCGACATCAGGCAGATATCGGTGCCCTTGAAATCGAAATAATCCAGCGCTTTGATCTTGAGGGTGCGGTCGCCGAAGGAAACCTCGGTTCCCACTGAACGGGTTGAGGCCAGGGCCACCACCTCGCTCGCCGGGAATTGGCGTTCTGCCAGCACCGACAGCATCTCCCGCCCGACATTGCCTGTCGCGCCGACCACGGCGACTTTATAAGCCATCGCATGCACCTTCCCGGGAACCGGGCGGACACATACTAAAAAGCAGCAAAGCTTGAAAGAGGCGGGGTTTTGCGGTTCTCAGGCCCCATTCCTGCGACTTAGTCGCCGGGATGCCATTTCAGGCGGAACATGGCCCCGCCTTGGTCCACGCCCGCGCTGAAGGAGGGCATATAGGTCGAGCCCGAGGGTATTGAGAAAACATCCATATGGCCGTCTCTTACGCCCAGGCTTTGAGCCACTTCATCGGTATAGGTCATGGCATAAGGCGCGGTTTGCTCGTCGCGCACCGGCCGCGGGGCGCCGGGATATTGCAGGGAAAGATGGTCCTGGAATGGGACGGACATGGCATGGGCCTGGGTAGCGGCCGCTAAAATTGCGCTCAGGACGAAAATGACGGTCTTTGCACGGCGCATAGCCGGAACTCGCAAGGTTTACGAAAAGAAAACTCGGAACCTTCACTCTTTGTTGCGGCGTATTTTTTTGCCCTGCGGGGGATCTTTCTGGGAAGATGGAGAAATGAGATCATGTGCGAGCCTGATGGGCTGCATCGAATAAGGGACATTGCATGATGAACAGGTCTTTGCGGGCGTGCGCTTCGGCCACGCTGTTGTGTTTTGCAGGCGCTACCGTGGCGCAAGCCCGGTCTGGCTGCGCCACGGAAGGCGAGATTTCCGCCATCCAGGTCTCGGCCGTGCAACAGGAACTTACCGACGCGGCGCTCGCCTGCGGCCAGCATGAAACCGACCTCTTCAATCGGTTCCAGACCATCTTCAATAGAGAACTGCGCCGCTCCGACGCCCAGATGCTGTCGATGTTCAAGCGGGTCTACGGTTCGTCCCGCGGCAATGCCGAATATGATTCCTATAAGACCCGCGCCATTGCCCATGCCGAACAGCGCCGCATCAAACCCGGCGCGGCGGCGGATTTCTGCAAGACCGCCGACATCGTATTCGCCGCGGCCTTGGCACCCGACAAGCCTGTGCTCGAGGATTTCGTGGCCGGTGTTCCCGTGCAGGAGAGCAATCCCGTCGATGCCTGTGAAGTGAAAGTGGGGACGACGCTTCAGGGCGTGGCGGCTGGGCCGGCGGTGGCACCCAAGCCGCGTCCCGCTTTGCCCGGCGATCCGCCCAACCCCAATTTGTTTCCGTAATATCTTCCCCCTTCGCAGCGGTCGGCCGGCAAAAGGTCCACTGGGACCTTTTGCAGAAGGCCCCCACGGTACTACGGGCACCTCCCCTGCCAGCATGCTTCGCCTGCACGGGGAAGGCGGGTCCTGACCAAGCTTTGAGAAGTGCGAGCGAAGCAAAAAGAAAGGGCCGGTCTTGCGACCGGCCCTTTTGCTTCAATGGAGGCTTTATCAGCCGCCCAGGTCGATGACCGCCCGGCGGTTCTTCGGCTCGCGCACGTTCGGGCCAGTCGGCACCATCGGATCGTGGAAGGACTTGCCTTCGATCGCAATGGAGTCGGCGGAGAGGCCTTGATGGACCATCTCGTCCTTGACCGACTGAGCACGGCGCACTGACAGGGCCTGGTTGTACCTGTCCGAACCCACCGTGTCGGTGTGGCCGGTGACCATGATCCGGACCGAGCCAAGTGTCTTGGCGGCGGACACGGCCTGGCTCACGGTCGACTGCGCTTCCGCCGTCAGGTCCGACTTATCGAAGTCGAAGAAGACGATGTAGGTCTTCGCCGGCGGCGGAGGCGGCGGCGGAGGCGGAGGCGGGGGAGGCGGCGGCGGAGGAGGGGGCGGCGGCGGGGGCGGCGGCGGGGGGGCGGCGGTGTCATGAACCACCGGAAGCCGACCATGAACACATTTTCCGTCAGATCGCCGACTTTGACCGGTGCCAAGGCGGTGTAGGACGTCGCGACACTGCCGCTGCTATTCTGGTTCGAGCGATAACGGTAATCGAAGAACAGATCGACATCGGGCGACAACGAGTAGGCCAACCCGGCAATGCCCTGATACTCGAAGGAGAGGTGCGATTCTTTGACCCAATCATAGGCCGTGCCCGGCACGGTGAGATGGACGCGGGCATCGCCGCCGCCCAAGCCGCCGCCCAAGGAAATCTTCCAGGCGTCGCCGATCGGGATGTCATACACCAGATTGACCATGTCGCTGGAAACGCTGGCCGACCCGCCAAACCCGGAGGAAGCGTTCACGCTGTGCGAGTTGTAGGCAATTTCGTCTTCAATGCGCAGACCCGAAGTCCAGCCATAGCCGAACGAGCCCGCAATGATCGCGCCGGCCTGAGTTTTGGTGCTGAACGTCTGCGTGGGAATGGTGACCGACGACGTATGGATGCTGCTCATGCTGTCGTAACCGGCACCCAGGCCCAGGTACCAACCGTCTCCAGCATGTGCAGGGGCGCTAAGTGCCACCGCCGCGACGCCGGCTAGAGCCAACATGCGAATCTTCATTTTTTAACCCTCGCTTGAAATATCGACGGGGCAGGTGTCCCCCCGCCCACGACTAGAATTTGACACTCGGCTTATAACGGTGAACCGGTCCAAAGTCTCCATTGCCGATGTTGCTTTTGGCCGGATTGCCGCCTTGATTTCAAGGTTTTATGAGGGAGCTGTGGTCCGCGCGCCACAGGGATGGCCAAGCTTCCCATTTTACCTTGGGCGGCGAACGGTAGGTAAAGCGTACCGTCCGGGAAGTACGGTGAGGCTCTCTTTGTCGTCGCCAACCCCTTCCAATGCTGTCAAGAATTCCACACGGGGAGTAACGTGAAATAATCTGAGCTATGCCCGCGTAGCCCGCTCACCTATAAAGCCCAGCCCCTTCAAGTCCGCGAAGTCCACCACATGCAGCCGCCCCTGGTCTGACAGCGTGTCGAGGGCGGCCGCCAAGGCCGGCGCGCCAATCCGGCACCATGGAGAGGCAGTAAGAAAAAAGCACATGGTCGAAAGTCTCAAGTCCGAACGTGCGGGCCGAGAGTTCTTCGGCCAGGCCTTGCCGCAAGACCATGCGATGCTTGAGGCCGGCATTGCGCACCCGCTGGCGGGCCGTCTGCAGCATGACGTCCGAAGCGTCCAGCCCGTAGAGACGCGTGTGCGGATAGATCCGCGCGATGGCAATCAGGTTGCGCCCCGTGCCGCAGCCCACTTCCATCAAGCTCATCCGGGCTGAAGAGCCAACTGCCGGATCAAGAGATCGCGCCCCAGAAGATAAAATTTCCGGGTGAGGTCATAGATATGGCGCTGTGGCCGGTAGATCCGGTCCATCAGCCCTGCATGGTTTCCAAGTAGAAGGGCGGCGGGCATAAATGTGGAAACCACCGTAGATCGAGGAGCGGTCCTGCGCGTGCAGCACGCGGCTTTGCCATTCATGATAGAGCCAGGGCGCCAGGACCTCGGGGGGAAGTTTCTGCGGCAGGGGGCTCCCTTCGCCCGCGGTGCGGAATATCACCCTAGCATCACTCGAATGGGCGGTGCGGTCGATCTCGCGCCAAAGGTCGCTGAGCTGGGTTGACGACATCCAGTCCTGTGCATCCAGCAACACGAAACGATTGAGCGATTGGGCCGGCTGTTCCTTGAGGAAATCGAGCAGCGATGCGTGCGACACGCTCACCGAGGAAAGCCGGGCTTTCAGCGCTGCATGATTTTCCGCTTTCAGATACTCAGGCACCGCTTCGCGGCTTTCCAGGTCATAGCCGCGGCCGAACGCCTGCCAGGCGAAATAATTGTCCCGGATGGGAAAGTCGCACGCCAGGCGCTCGACCCTCTCGCGCAAGACCGCGATGGCATCGCCATTTCCGGAAGCCACCAGCGCATCATATTGGGCGGGGGGAATGCCCAACGCGTAAAGCGAAATCGGCGATTTCGACAAGAATTTGATCGGCGCGCTCTCGAACAGGGGCGCGACCAGCTGCTCGAACAGCGCGCGCTGTTCTTGCGGATTTTTTGCTTCCAGAAGCTCCCCCAAATTCTTCCCGTGCAGCCGCGCCACGCCGTGCAGAAGACCGATGAAGCGGCCCAACAGACCATGACGGTAGAGATTGCGCGCGAACATCTCGATGCGCCGGCGTCGTGGTGCCCCGGAAGAGATCTGCCAATAAGCCCGGGTCTTCTCGTCCAGGCCGTCGCGGATGTAGCGGTCGAACAGCGCGATATTGGCGTGATCGTCGGCATGGCCGAAAAAGCGGAAGAAGCTTTCGTGATCGGGCAGCTGCGCCAAGGCCGCCAGCTTCAATTTGGTCAAGGCGACATGATGCGGATTGAGATCGACCGCGAAAATCTTGGCGGGCGCGGCGGCGAGGTAGTTGAGAATATTGCAGCCGGCGGACGCGATGGTGACCAGCCGGTGATGGGGCTCAAGCTTCAGCGCATCCAGATCGACGCTGGGATCTTCCCAGATCTGGTTATAGACAAACCCTTGAAACATCAGGGTAAAGAGCCTTTCCATCACCCCACGGCGGGTCGCCGGCGATGCCTGATGGGCAGCCTTTTCCAGAAGCAGATTGGCCATCTTCGCGCCCCTCTTTCGATCACCGGCCAAACGGCCACGTTGCCGTGAATCACGTCCTGTGAATCACGTATGAAGGGCATAGGATATTTGCATGACGGATTGGCGAAGGCGCCGAAGCATGATCATTTCCAGCCATGTCTGAATCGAGCCAAAAAGCGCTGGCCGAGGTTCTTGATCTCCTCGACCTCGAGCAAATCGAAGAGAATATATTTCGTGGACTGAGCCCCAAGGCCCGCACCCAGCGCGTATTCGGCGGCCAAGTGCTGGGTCAGGCTTTGGCCGCGGCCATCCGCACGGTGGACCCGTCACGGCATTGTCATTCGCTGCACGCCTATTTCCTGCGTCCGGGCGATCCGCGCATTCCCATCCTGTATGAAGTGGATCGGGCGCGGGACGGCAGAAGTTTCACGGCGCGGCGCGTAGTGGCGGTCCAACACGGCGCGCAGATTTTCAATCTTGCCGCCTCGTTCCAGATTCCCGAAACCGGCTTCGACCATCAATTCGACATGCCCAATGTGCCGCCGCCGGAGGAATTGGAGGACGCCGCCTCGATCCTGGCGCGCCGCGCCCATGAATTTCCCGAACCGTTTCGCGAATGGGTTCTCAGGCCGCGGCCATTCGAAACCCGCCCCGTGATCCTTGATGGCCCTGGCGACCGCCCGCCGCGTCCGCCCTTCGACAATATCTGGTTTCGCGCGGCGGGGCCGGTGCCTGGCGACATTCGTCAGCGCCAGATACTGCTCGCCTATGTGTCCGACATGACATTGCTCGATACCTCGCTCTTGCCGCACGGCAAGAGCTTTCTCTCTGCCGTGCAGATGGCGAGCATCGACCACGCCATGTGGTTTCATCGCGACGCGGACCTGGATGATTGGCTGCTCTATGCCCAGGACAGTCCTTCGGCGTCGGGCGCGAGAGGATTCAACCGGGGCCTGATCTTCACCCGCCATGGGCGTCTGATCGCTTCGGTGGCGCAGGAAGGCTTGATCCGGCCCCGGCCGGCCTAGCGCCGCGCTTTTTCTTAAAATTGTCGGCGGAACTTTTTTGTTGCGCGCACCCACTTCGCGAAACAATAAAAGCCGAAAGAAACCGCCTATTCACCCCTTCGATGGAGGATGGCGATTGCGCGCCCTATCGGACAATTGGATGACCTGGACATTCGTCAAAGATGCGAGCTGGCAATTCTTCATCACGCTCTGGCATGTGATGCCTTGGCTGGCCGGTGCGGGCCTGATCTTTTCGGCTCTCTCTCTGATCTCGCCCTGCAATGCAGGGCGGCCCTGGTGGCATAAGCGCGGCCTTTCCACCGATCTCGCCTATTGGATCTTCGCGCCCCTCTTTTCGCGCTATCTGCGGATTTGGGTGACAGCGGTTGCCACCATGTTCATCTTCGGCATCACCGACGGCGGTGCGATTGCCCAGTTCTATGAACATGGTCATGGCGCCGTGGGCCGCCTGCCTCTCTGGGTCCAGGCAGTGGTCTATCTGGTCGCCACCGATTTCGCGCTCTATTGGATTCATCGCGCTTTCCATGACGGCTTCCTGTGGAAATATCACGCGGTCCATCACGTCTCCAAGGACGTGGAATGGATTTCAGCGTCGCGTTTTCATCCCGTCAATCTGGCGCTGGGGACCTGTGCGGTGGATATCGCCGCGTTCCTCTCCGGCATCTCGCCGGAAATCTTCATCGTGATCGGGCCTTTCACCACGATCGCGTCGGTCTTCGTGCATGCCAACCTGGATTGGACGCTGGGCCCGCTGAAATACGTGATCGTAAGCCCGGTCTTTCATCGCTGGCATCACGTCAGCTCCGTGCGCGACAAGAATTTCGCCAGCACCTTTTCTTTATGGGATTGGCTGTTCGGAACCTTCTACATGCCAGCGGGCGAACGCCCCGATGGTTATGGCATCGATGATGAGGCCATGCCCGAAGGGCTGATGCCGCAGCTGGTCTACCCGCTGCTGCAAGGCGCCGGCGAAGAGAATCCCGATTTACTGCGCGGTCGCGGCGCCTTTGGCGGCGGCCTCGTGCGAGGTGATCTCGCTATTCGCCGCATCGAACGCATCCTTGGCATCGCCCGGTTCCGGCGTGGCATCGCAGTGGCTGGCAGTGCAGCTATAGGTGAGGCGATTGACGCCGCGCTGCAAGGTCACGGTGGAATCCTGCCGCGCCAGGACGCTCACATGCATGTCGGAAACCTGATCACCGTCGTGATCCAAGGCCACGATATTGGTATTGCCGAACCCTTTGCCCAGCACAAACGCATGGCGGGTATCGATCATGTTGATGTCGGCGATCGCGGGATTGCCCACATAGACGGTGGCGACCGGCTTGGGAAAAGTGATGGTGCGCACTTCGTCCATGGTGATCGCCACACCGGCTGCATAGGCGGGATGGGAGATCAGCAAAACCAGACCGGCAAACAATTCGCGGCGCATGATGCGCTCCTGTGATTGGATGCGCCAACGCTAGGCGTCCGCTGTAAAAGAAGCCTTACAAGAACCTGCGCAAAGCCGCACAAAGGCACGGGCTTGGTAAAGCAAATCCCAGCGCGAATGTTCGCTTTGGCGCGATCGGCCAAGGATCCCGCAGTTCCCTTATGGAACAACAAGATAGAAGCAAATTGGGGCGCGCGGTTAAGCGGAAATTAAACCGCGGCTTTTAGTGTGGCGCTGTCCTTAAGCGAACGAAGTGTCTCGTGCGCGTTGGGCATCCTAGGGTGTCATCTAACTGGAGATCTACATGAGCAAGCTGATTTCGCGTTTCGTGCGCGATGAGTTCGGCGCTACCGCCATCGAGTATGGCTTTATCGCTGCGCTGATCGCGGTTGTGATCATCACGGCCTTGACCAGCATCGGCACGAACCTGAACACCAAGTTCAGCAGCGTCGCCACCTCGCTGCGCTAAGCGCGGGAGGCGATGACAATCGCAAGGTCAACGGCCGCCCCGCAAGGGCGGCCGTTTGTCCTCCAAGGCTCGTCATGATCGCTCAATCTCTTCTGATGATCCTGCTACCGTCGCTTCTCGCGGCCGCGGCGGCGTTTGATCTGGCGACCTTCACCATTCCCAATCTTCTTTCACTCGCGTTGGGTCTGTCCTTCCTTCTTTTCGGCATGGTCATCGGACTCGCGCCCGGTGATTTCGCCTTTCATCTGCTGGCCGGCCTGATCGCGCTGGTGCTGGGCTTCGGCCTTTTTGCACTGGGATATATCGGCGGCGGCGACGCCAAATTGTTTGCCGCGGTGGCGTTGTGGCTAGGCCTGCATGATCTGCTGGGGTATGTGCTGGCCGCCTCGGTGCTGGGCGGCGTTCTCACATTTGCACTTCTCGCTTTGCGCCAGGTGCCGCTTCCAGGCGCCCTGGCGCGGAGGAACTGGATTCTCAAACTGCACGAGAAAAGTTCCGGCATTCCCTATGGCGTGGCGCTGGCGAGCGGCGCCCTGGTGATTCTACCGCACACGGAGATTCTCCGCCTCGCGGCGATGGCCTGAGGAAGGCTGCAATCGTCTCTTTTGTATTAAGCGAATTCTAAGTGGTGCCGTGGTGGATTGTGTGGCGGAAGGAGCCCCAATTTCATGAATACCAAGCGTCTTGCGGTTCTGGGATTTGCGGGCGCGATGGCCATCGCGGCGGCGCTGCTGGCGCGCGGTATGATGGGCGGCAGTACGCCCAAGGCCGAGGCCAAAGTCGCTCCGCCCATGCCGATGAGCGACGTGCTGGTTGCAGGCGCCAATCTTCAACCCGGTCACGTCCTCACCGCCGAGCAGGTGCGTTGGGAAAGATGGCCGGCATCTTCAGTTGATCCTTCCTTCATCACCAAGAAGTCCGTGGCCAGCATCGATGAAGCGGTCAAAGGTACTGTGGTGCGCGCGCCGCTCACGGCGGGACAACCCATCGCCACCACCGCCATCGTGCATGGCGACGCCGCAGGGTTCATGGCGGCCTTGTTGATGCCTGATATGCGCGCCATCTCGATTGTCATCAGTGCGGATTCCGGCGCGGGCGGTTTCATCCTGCCCAATGATCATGTCGATGTGATCCTGGCCCGCAAGCTCGAAGGCAATCCCCCGCGAGTGGTGGCCAAGACCATCTTGAGCGACGTGCGTGTGCTGGCGGTGGATCAGACTTTCAAGCAGGACAAGGACACCAAAACTGTCATCGGCAAGACCGCGACCCTGGAGCTGACGCCGGCGCAGGCGCAGGCCGTCGCCGCGGCGGAAAATATCGGCACGATCTCGCTTTCGCTGCGCCCGCTCGCTGACAGCGACACGCCGGTGGCAAGCAATCTGCCGGGCGATGACGACCGTTCGAGCCAGGTTTCGATCATCCGCTACGGCGTGGCCCATGACGATCTCGGTGCGGGAGGGAAATCCCAGTGACTTCGCTATCCCGCCGATTGTGCCTGGCAGTGGCCATGACCGCCCTTTTCTGGGCGCCGGCCGTTGCGGCGCAGCCCCAGCCCCATCCCGCCACCTTGGCGGCCGCGGGCGACGCCCGCATCGTCAGGCTTGCCACGCATAACGGTCAGCCCGAGAACCAGCGCATCACACTGGGCCTCAACAAGGCGGTGGTGGTCGAACTCGATACCGACGCCAAGGACGTTTTGGTCTCGAGCCCCGACATCGTAGACGCGGTGGTCAAGACGCCGCGCCGCATCTTCCTGATGGCGACGAAGACCGGCCAGACCAATGCGTTCTTTTTCGACCAGAACGGGCGTCAGATTTCCTCGCTCGACATCCGGGTCGAACGCGACGTCACCGACCTTTCCCAGATGATGAAAGAGAATCTGCCCAATTCGGCGATCAAGGTCTCGGCCATCAACGACAATGTGGTGCTTTCCGGTTCGGTATCGAGCGCGGTGGAATCCACCCGCGCCGCCGATCTTGCGGCCAGCTTTTCGGGCGATCCCAAGAAAGTGGTCAATCTCCTCAGCGTGGCGGGCGGCGAGCAGGTGATGCTGAAAGTGCGCATCTCCGAGATGCAGCGTCAGATCGCCAAGCAGCTGGGCGTCAATATGGCGGGCGTGGGCGTGCTGGGCGGCAGCACGCCGCTGGCTCTGTCCACCAACAACCAGTTTGGCCTTGTCGGTCAGGCTCTGAACGATCTCTCCGGCGGCCAGGTGGGCCAAGTCTGCACCACGGGCGTCAATCCCCTGGCTGGCGGCGGTTGCACCTTCCAGAACAACGTCCAAGGCGCGTTCACCGCGATGGAGACCATCGGCCTGTTGCATACCTTGGCGAAGCCGAACCTGATCGCGGTCTCGGGCGAGACGGCGAAATTCCTTGCCGGCGGCGAATTCCCCGTGCCGGCCGGCCGCGACCAGCAAGGCAACATCTCCATCGAATTCAAGCAATTCGGTGTGGGCCTGTCCTTCACGCCGGTGGTGCTGTCGAATGGCCGCATCAGCCTGCAGCTTTCCACCGAAGTGAGCGAGCTCACCAACACCGGCGCCTTCACGCTTCAAGGCGGCACGATCAGCACCTCGACCGGCACGGTCCAAACCGGAGGCGTCACCATCCCAGCCTTGGATGTGCGCCGCGCCGACACCACGGTCGAGCTTCCCTCCGGCGGCAGCTTCGCCATCGCCGGCCTGATGCAGCATACGACCAAGCAGCAGTTGGATGCCTTCCCCGGCCTCAAAGATTTGCCGGTGCTGGGCGCGCTGTTCCGCAGCCGCGATTTTCAGAATGACGAGACCGAACTTGTGGTGGTGGTGACGGCCTATCTGGTCAGCCCCACCTCGGAAGCGTCATTGGCCACGCCCAGCGACGGTTATGTCACGCCGGGCGATCCCGAGACCATTCTCTTGGGCCGGCTGAACACGGTCTACAAAAAGAGCACCGACAAGCCGCTCGCGCCGCAGGCGTCTGCCCCGGTCGGCTTTGTCGTGCGCTAGGAGGGCGTGATGCGCGAGATGACCAGCATCCTGATCCGCGGGCTTTGCCTGGCCGCCGTGCTGATGGCGGGCAGTTGCACCGCTCCGGGCGGCGACAAGATGACCTTCGATGATCCTATCGCCAATCATCCCATCCTGGTGCAACCCTCATCGCAATCCTTGAAAGTGAGCGCTTCGCCGGCCGGGATTGCTGCCGCCGATATTGCGCGTTTCTATACCTTCGTGGGCGACTATGAGGCGCATGGGAACGGCAAGATAATCATCAGCGCGCCCGCAGGCGCCGAAGCCAATGCCGGAGTTGCCTGGATCGCCGACCGCATCAATGCGATGGGCGTGAGCCGCGACCAGATCCTGGTCTCGACCCATGACGCTCCGGCCAATGATTACCGGGTCGAGCTCAATTATGTGAGCTATCAGGCCAACACCGCGCCATGCGGGGACTGGTCGGAGGACCTGGCCTTCACCATGGAAAACAAGACCGCCGCCAATCTGGGTTGCGCCGTCCAGCACAATGTCGCGGCGATGGTGTCGGATCCGCGCGATCTTTTGGGGCCGCATCCCATGGGCGGCGCCGACGCCGACCGGCGCGCCACCGCCATCACAATTATGAAAAAGGCGCGCCCACCGCCGCGACCAAGACGGCCGATCAATCGAGCGCGATCTCCGATGTGGGACGATGAATTCAGGAACGACCATGGCCAAGGATGAGATGTCAGGAGAAAATTTCGGCGCCGCCCCCAACGAACGGCCGGTGCCGCGCATCTCCATTCATGCGTTTTGCGAATTCCCCGACACCGGCGCCACCCTGCAGCGGGCAGCCGGCGATCGCCGGCTGTCCAAGGCGCATCTGACGGTGCAACTGGGGGGCATCAATGCCGCGGTGGATTTCTATCACGGCCAGGCCACGCCCAACCTTCTTATCGTGGAAACCAAGCTGAGCGGCCAGGAGGTGCTGGCAGAACTCGATCGCTTGGCCGAAGTGTGCGATCCCTCGACCAAGGTGGTCGTGGTGGGGCGCGCCAATGACGTGGAGCTTTACCGCGAATTGATGCGCCGGGGCGCCTCGGAATATCTGGTGGCGCCGCTCTCACCCCTGCAATTGAGTGAAGTGATTGCCGGTCTTTATCTCGATCCCGGCGCCAAGCCCGTGGGCCGCGTCGTCGCCTTCATCGGAGCCAGGGGCGGCGTGGGTTCTTCCACCATCGCGCACAACGTCGCCTGGTGCATCGCCGAGGACCTCGCCATCCATACCACGGTAGTGGATTTCGACCTGCCCTTCGGCACGGCGGGCCTGGATTTCAATGACGAGGCCGGTCAAGGCGTGGCCGACGCGCTGGCGGCGCCCGAACGGCTGGACGATGTTCTTCTGGACCGGCTCCTGATCAAGCGCGGCGAGCATCTTTCGCTTTTCACCGCCCCGGCGTCATTGGAGCGTGAATACAATGCGCCGGCCGAAGCCTATGAGACCGTGATCGACGTCACCCGCAGTTCCTCGCCCTGCGTGATCGTGGACATTCCCCATGGCTGGACGCCCTGGATCAAGAAATGCCTGATCGCGGCGGACGAAGTGGTGATCGTGGCCACGCCCGATCTGGCGTCCTTGCGCAATGCCAAGAACATCATGGAGCTGGTGCGTCATGCCCGCCCCAACGATCCGCCGCCGCGCCTGGTGATCAACCAGGCCAATATGCCCAAGCGGCCCGAGATCCCCGCCAAGGATTTCGCCGAAACCATGGGCGTCGAGCCGGTTGCGGTTCTGGGTTTCGATCCCGCCCTGTTCGGCCAGGCCGCCAACAACGGCCAGATGGTTCTGGAGCTCGCCCCCCGCGCGCCGATTTCCGACGGTGTGCGGCTTCTCGCCCGCACGCTCACCGGACGCGGGAGCGCGATGCGCGCCAGCGAAAAGCCCCCTACCTCGATCTTGTCCTTCCTGACGAGCCGCAAACGGGCCTGATCCCATGTTCGGCAAGCGTAGTGGCAGCGAGTCCGCGGTCCGCATCCCAGCGGGCCCGGACACGCGCGCCCCTGCCACGGGTCCGTCCGCGCCGCCGCCCCCGCGGGTAGAGAAGCCTCAGGCCGCGCCGGTCGCCAGCGCCGTCGCCAAGGTCGCAGCGGATGATCGCTCCGAAGATTATTACCGGATCAAATCCACCATCTTCAATGCGCTGATCGACACCATCGATCTGGGCCAGTTGGCCCAGTTGGATGCAGATTCCGCGCGCGAGGAAATCCGCGATATCGTCAACGAGATCATTTCGATCAAGGCGGTGGTGATGTCCATCGCCGAGCAGGAACATCTGTTGCAGGACATCTGCAACGACGTGCTGGGCTATGGACCGCTGGAGCCGCTGCTCGCCCGCGACGACATTGCCGATATCATGGTCAATGGCGCCAACCGGGTGTTCATCGAAGTGGGCGGCAAGGTCCAGCTCACCAATATCCGCTTCCGCGACAATGCCCAGCTGATGAATATCTGCCAGCGCATCGTGAGCCAGGTGGGCCGCCGGGTGGACGAATCCTCGCCCATCTGCGACGCGCGCCTGCTCGACGGTTCGCGCGTCAATGTGATCGGGCCGCCTTTGTCGCTGGATGGGCCGACCCTCACCATCCGAAAATTCAAGAAGGATAAATTGAAGCTGGACGATCTTGTCCGCTTCGGTTCGATCAGTCCGGATGCCGCGCGCGTGCTGCAAGTCATCGGCCGCGCGCGCTGCAATATCCTGATCTCGGGCGGTACCGGTTCGGGCAAGACCACGCTCCTGAACACGCTCACGGCCTTTATCGATACGGATGAGCGCGTCATTACCTGCGAGGACGCGGCCGAATTGCAGCTTCAACAGCCCCATGTGGTGCGGCTGGAGACGCGCCCGCCCAATCTGGAGGGTCAGGGCCAGATCACCATGCGCGACCTGGTGAGGAACTGCCTGCGCATGCGGCCCGAACGCATCATCGTGGGCGAGGTGCGCGGCGCCGAGGCATTCGATCTTTTGCAGGCGATGAACACCGGCCATGACGGTTCGATGGGCACCTTGCACGCCAACAGCCCGCGCGAGGCGATCAGCCGCCTGGAATCCATGATCACCATGGGCGGCTTCTCGCTTCCCACCAAGACGATCCGCGAAATGATCGTGGGCTCGATCGACGTGATCATCCAGGCCGAACGTTTGCGCGACGGTTCGCGCCGCATCACCAGGATCACCGAAGTGATCGGCACCGAAGGCGATGTGGTGATCACCCAGGACCTGCTTACCTATGAAGTGATCGGAGAGGATGAGCATGGTCGCCTTACCGGCCGCCATGCCGGTACCGGCATCGTCCGACCCGCCTTCTGGGAACGGGCGCGTTATTACAATCTGGAGCGCGAATTGGCCGACGCGCTGGACAAGGTCAACCAATGATTTTTCTGGTGGCGCTGCTGGGGTTTCTTTCGGTGGGCGGCATGGTGTTCGCCTTTGCCGGCGGCGACGAGCGCTCGCAGAAACGCATCCAGTCGCTGGCCACGCCCCGTGATGCGACCCGCGCCTTCAAGGCGCAGGTCGAGGCGCAGAAGCGCAAGAATCTCGCCGCTCTTCTCAAGGACGTGGAAAAAAACCAGGCGGCGCAACGCAAGAAAGACAAGCCCACCATGCGCCGCCGGCTGGAGCAGGCGGGTTTCCCCAATGCCAAGCCCAGGACGTTTTGGATCATCTCGGGCGTGCTGGGCGCGGTGGTGGCGCTTGTCTGTCTTGTCGCCCGCCAATCGCCGCTGGTTCTGGTTCTGGCGACATTCGCCGTGAGTCTGGGCCTGCCGCGTTGGGTCCTGGGCTTTCTGACGGCGCGGCGCATGAAAAAATTCTCCAAGGAATTCGCCAACGCCATTGACGTGATTGTCCGCTCGGTGCGTTCCGGGCTTCCCGTCAACGAGGCGCTCCGGATCGTGGCACGCGAGACCCCCGATCCGGTGGGGATGGAATTCACCCGCCTGGTGGATGGGCTGACCATGGGCGTCACCCTGGAGCAGGGCCTCAAGAAGATGCACGAAAGTATGCCCACGGCCGAGGTGGGCTTCTTCAGCATCGTGATGAATATCCAATCCAAATCGGGCGGCAACCTCTCCGAGGCGCTGGCGAATCTGGCCGGCGTGTTGCGCGACCGCAAGCGGCTGGAAGGCAAGATCAAGGCGATGTCGTCGGAAGCGAAAGCCTCCGCCGGCATCATCGGCTCGTTGCCCCCGGTGGTGATGTGCATCGTCTGGGCCACCACGCCCGGCTACATCACCCTGCTTTTCACCGAGCGGATGGGCAATCTGATGCTCGCCGTCTGCGTGTTCTGGATGGGCACCGGCATCATGGTGATGCGCAAGATGATCAATTTCAAACTCTGAGGGAATCCTGATGCTGGATGTCGGCTTCCTCAATGTCCTGTTCGACAAGACCTTCCTCGCCACCTTGGCGGCGGCGATCCTCGCCTTTGCCACCATCGTCACGCTAGGTCTGCCTCTGATCGAACGCGACGGCTTGAGCGACCGGTTGAAATCGGTGGCGCAGCGGCGCGAGGAATTGCGCGCCCGCCATCATGCGGCGCTGAACGAAAAGCGCGGTTCGCTCAGGGTCGAGCCGTCCAACCTGATGAAATCCACCCTGGACCGGTTCAAGCTCACCAATCTGCTGGAATCCGAGGACAGCCGCGACAAGCTCGCCCGGGCTGGCTATCGCGGGCAGGCGCCGCTGATCGCCTTCATGTTCTTCCGTTTCGTGATGCCCGGCATCGTCTTTGTGGTGACGATGTTTTATCTGTTCGTGGTCACTCATTTCCATTGGACGATGATGATGAAGCTCAGCGCCGCCTTCGCCGGCGCGCTGGTGGGCTATTATCTTCCGGACATCTTCGTCTCCAACGTCACCGCACGCCGCCAGCAATCCATCATGCGGGCCTTTCCCGATGCGTTGGATCTGATGCTGATCTGTGTCGAATCCGGCATGTCGATCGAAAGCGCCTTCGGCAAGGTGGCGGGCGAGATCGGCACCCAATCGGCCGAACTGGCCGAAGAATTGGGGCTCACCACCGCCGAACTGTCCTATCTGCCGGATCGTAGCCAGGCCTTCGACAATCTGGCCAAGCGTTGCGGCCATTCCGGCGTCAAGGCGGTGGCGATCGCCCTCAACCAGGCCGAGAAATACGGCACGCCCATGGGCCAGGCGCTGCGCGTGACCGCCCAGGAAAATCGCGAGATGCGCATGCAGGAAGCCGAACGCAAGGCCGCGTCGCTGCCGGCCAAGCTCACCGTGCCCATGATCATTTTCTTCCTGCCGTGCCTGTTCGTGGTGATCCTGGGGCCGGCGATCATGAAAATCATGCATTTGAATCATTAAGGGCGCGGGTCTTTTGCGTCCTTTTGTTTCCCCCTCCGGCCTTCGCAGCTTTGCTCTTGGCGCTTCGGCTTACGCCTAAGCGCCTGTGAGCGCTGCTACGGCCACCTCCCCCACCAGCATGCTTCGCATGCATGGGGGAGGCGGGCTCCGACCAAGACGCACCAGAGATTTGCTCCGCGCGTCTCTACGCCGTCGCTAGCGACCTTGCCCAATCCGCAAAATCCCTCGCGCCGGGTCCAAGCTTTGAAACCTAGGCTCTCAGGTGGCTTGACAATTTCCATTTGTCATACAATGTATAGGAAATGACGAATACTTCTTTGCTCGGCCATTTTGAGCAGCTTGTCTTGGCGGCAATCCTGAGCCTTGGCGAGGAGGCCTATGGCGTGAGTATTCACGCCAAAGCCGAGGAACTGGCCAGCCCCAAACGGATCACGCTGGGCGCTACCTATACGACTTTGGACCGGCTTGAGGATAAGAAGCTCATCATCTCATGGCTTTCCGACCCGACACCGGAAAGAGGAGGCCGCGCCAAGCGTTATTACAGGCTTCAAAATGCCGGCGAACGCGCTCTAAGGGAATCGGCGATCACGGCCCGGCGAATTTGCGCAACTCTCGAACAAAGCTGGGGAGAGATAGCATGGACACCAAAATGGAAGCCCACCCGCCCATAGGCATGGAAGCGCTGATCCTTGCACTGATCCCGCCCATGGTGCGCGAGGAAATCGCGGGCGATCTGCGGGAACGGTACCGCTCGCCGATCCAGTATCTCTGCGAAGCATTGTCTCTCTTGCCCGCTCTTTGGCTCAGCCAAATCCGGCGCGGCTCCAGCCCGTTCATGCTAGGTCTGCAAGCTTTCATTCTGTTCGCCTGCCTGGGCGGATTTGCTCTCGAAAATATTAGTCCGCCCCTCTGGCAGCGGGCGGCCATACCAACGCTGGCAGGTCTCTTGGGGTTGGCGATGCGGGATATTTACCGCACCGGAGATCATCCCACAATCAAGAGCGCGCTCATTGATGCGGCGGTGGCGCTAATGTGCGCGGTCCTCGCGGAACTAGCGCTGGCAGCTTGGGCGCCAGAATTCCCTCTCGAGCCCATGCGCGGTGTTATCGGTGTGCTTGCGCTTCAAACTCTTTCGGTCCTGCGGATCGGTTCTTTCATGGACGATATCCAGCCTGCATCACTTTCGGCGGATTATGCGCGGTTCCAGCAACGCATACGTTGGCGCAACGGATTTGAGGCCGGCTTCCTCGTGCTGTTCATGCCTTTGGCCGCATTCATTCTGGCCCGGGCTAAACCCGGTCTTGTGCCCACCTTGGGCTGGATAATGCTATGTGGCTATCTCGTTGTTCTCTGCTATCTCGCCACCAAAGGCTGGGCCAAACCCTTGCCCTCCGCCTTGAGCGACGGCCAGCTGCGCCTTCTCTATCAAACCGAACTTGCCCGGCAGAATCGCCTTCGCCAGACGATGTGGTGGATCTGGTTGGTGCCTTTATTTGTGGGACTGACGACCAATTTTGTTCTAAGGGGGATACAGGAAACTCGCCCCACGCTCGTGCTTCTTGGCATTGGCCTAGTGGCTCTATTGTCCGTCTGTATCGCGGGCTTGAACAGAAGCCGTGGCGGCTTGGTATTGCGTAAAATCGCTCTGCTTGAAGCGTGAGCCGTACCAAAAGCCAGTATCACCAACGAGACCGTGACCTCACGGCGCCGTCGGTTTTGCGGCAGTTGGGAGCGCGCCTAAGCGGCTTTGGAATAAGAGCGATATCAGGCTGGCTGTTTGCAGTATTTATTTGGCTAGGCACAGTCGTGTTGGCGTTCGTCGGTTTAACGGAGGTCATGCGAATTGTAGCAATTGCTGTGATGACCGGCGCAACTCTCTTCGCCTGCGCCTACGAGTGGAGCCAACGGGAGAAGAATTGGCGAGGAACTGTCGGCTTCCTAATGCTAACCTGGATAGCCTCCGCTGCGACGCTGTTTTTCGCAAATCGCTTTGTCCCTCCGGCTACGCCCATTCGTGGCCCACTGATCGCTGCGAACGATCAGATACCAAAAATGTTCTGCTCTTCACGAGGCGTAGGAAAATCTGACCTCGTGATGCTTGTTGGAAACGATACCGTGATTGGCAAAGACCAGGGTCCATTTACTCCCGTTCAGGTGGGAAGTTGCCCAATATTGCGTATAACTCAAGCCCCCAAGGGTGTCCTCGTTGACGCGTTTTCATACGATTCTGGCAATAATCTCATATTTCGGATCAGCAAAAATGTTTTTGAAGGACTGGATCTTTTCAGCGGATTTTTGAAAGAAGAGCGCCCGGACCGCAGCACGCTACTCATTACCGATGAGCATAGTCACGTCGTTTTCGCGGTCCGGTATTTGCACGAGGGCGTCGTACGGGTGTGGGGCACCTTTAAGTGTGGTGGCACTCGGCCGGTGCAAGTAACAGAGGATTTTGTCTTGATCGGTCGCGCCCCTCAAGCTGGTCGTGAATGTATTTCTATGAAATCCGGAACGAAGTATGGCTTGTTATTCCGGTAGTACCTCATACCGCTTGGCGCACCGGGGGAGCGGATTCACGCTTCCCCTTACTTCGCCCCAAAGAGGCGAGCTTTTTCCAAGCTCGCTTGTGCTCACCAAGAAGAGCTAAGGCAAGGGCGGAATGGTTAGTAATTCAACGAAGCTTGGCGCAGATCCGGGATCGAGGCCTTGGGTGCCGTGCTCTTGGCGTCAGCTGCCTTCGCGGTCTTGTCGTCCGGAACGGCCGGTTTGACCTGGGGTTTGGCATGGGACTTCACCGGCCCGGCCAAAGGATCAACCGGAACCGGTTGCATTACCACCTGGGAAGATGGCGGGGACGCCGGCACTGCCGGCACGGCCGCCAGAGGCGCAGAGGGCACGACAGGGGGCACAATCGGGGTGGGCGCGGCGGTTGGTTCCTTCGCCGCGACTTCTGTAGGCGCGGGTGTGGCCACGGCCGCGACCGGCGCCGGAGCGGGTTCCTGCGCCAGCGAATTCACCAGGGCGATATTGCGTGCGATCTTGGGATCGGAGGCCCCGCCCGCGCTCGCCGCGCTGGCGATCAATTGCTTCGCCATGGCGGAGTCGTTCGCCAGCATGCGCGACAGCGCATAGTTGTTGAGAATGGCGGGCTCGCCGGGCTTGAGCGCCAGGGCGTGGATATAGGCCTGGCGGGCGGCTTCCTGGTTGCCGCTCTCGTCATAGGCCACGCCCAGGGCCGAATAGAGGGTCCAATCCCGGGACTGCAATTGGGTGGCGCGGGTAAGGAACTCGACCGCCTCGGCGGCGCGGCCCCTTTCCGTCAGGGTCTTGCCATACTCGCCCACCACCCGGGGATCGTCGGACGCCACCAGCATCAGCTGGGATAGGGTGCGGATGGCGTCGTCATATCGGCCGGCCAGCCGCGCCGCTTGCGCTTGGCGCACGCCGCTTTCCACGTCGCTGGGAAGGCCGTCGCTGCGGCTCACATCCTTGTGGTGGCCGAGATCGCCCAGGAGATTGCCGCTGTCATTGCCGGCGCAGCCGGCGAGCACGCTGCCGCACAGAAAAAGAGCCGCCAGGGAAGAAGCAATTCGCATCATGAAAGCGCCCGTTCGATCTTTCTGCAGCATGCCCCTGGCGGGTCAACAAACCCTTAAATATATTGACTTATATCGAACCAAAGGCAGCGCAAGCGCCGCTGCTTTCCCAGGCGTTGGCGACGGTCCTAATCCTGACGCAAAGAAAGAGGTAAATGGGCGTCATGGCGTTCCGTCACACCATGTTCAAGACATTGACCGCGCTCGCGGCTTTCTCCTTGAGCATGGCGGCCCGGGCCGACACGCCCCGCATCCCGTTTCAGATCGCCACGGGTTCGACCACGGGAACATTTTTTCCTGTGGGTGAAGCAATCGCAGGTCTCATCAGCCATCCGCCGGGCGTAGCGCGCTGCGATGCGGCTGGAGTGTGTGGACCGGCCGGCTTGATCATCACCGCCAGGACCAGCGAAGGCACCGTGGACAATGTTCTGTCGGTCAACAATGGCGATGTGGAATCCGGCCTGGCGCAAAGCGACGTGATCGCCGCCGCGGTCAAGGGTCAAGGCCCCTTCCGCGCCAAGGGCAAGCAAAGCCATGTGCGCGCCATCGCCTCGCTTTTCAGCGAAGAAGTCCATTTGGTGGTGGCGAGCGATGCCAAGATCAATTCCGTCGCCGACCTCAAAGGCAAGCGCGTGTCTTTCGGTTTGACCGGATCCGGCGTGGGTTTCACCGCCGATGAGATCCTCAAGGCGTATAATGTGCCGCTCACCCGCATGCGGCGCTTCACCCTGGATACGCCGGCCGCGATGGACGAGCTCAAGCAAGGGCGCATCGATGCCTTCTTCGCCGTCGCCGGCGTGCCGATCGACGGGATGGCCGACCTGTTGGCAAGCCATGCGGCGAAATTGATACCCATCACCGGCGTCGGCCGCACGCAATTGTTGAGGAACGCGCCGGCCCTGGAAGCGGCGGCGATCAGCTATCCCGGCCAGGCGGCGGTCCCCACCGTGGCGACGCGCGCCTTTTGGATCGTGCGCGATAGCGTGCCGGAGCCGCTAGTCTATGACATTGCGCGCGCCTTGTTTAATCCCGTCAATCGTGGTGCGCTCGCCGCCAGTCATCCTTCGGCGCGTGAAATTGGTCTTGCCACCGCCGCGTTGTCCCCGCCCGCGCCCATCCATCCAGGGGCGGCACGCTTCTATGCCGAGACGGGGCGCGGCGCGCAGCGCTAGGCGATACCCGCCTCGACTTCCTTTTGCGAATCCTTGAGCCAGGCCTGCATGCCCGGCAGCGCCCAGATGCGCGTCATATAATCCTTCACCGGCTGCGATACCGCGAGGTCGAAAGTGGTGAAGCGCGATACCACCGGCGCGTACATGCAATCGGCCACGGAGAATCGTCCGAACAGAAAGCCGCCGTGATCACCATAACGGGCCAGCGCGCTTTCCCAACTCGTCAAGATGCGCGCAATTTGTTGCAGCGTGGACGGGCGAAGCGTGGGCAACGGCAAGCGCCGGGCAAAATCCATGCTCAGTTGATCGCGCAGGTCGGGGAAGCCCGAATGCATCTCGGCGGAATAGGAACGCGCCATCGCCCGCGCCGCCCAATCCTTGGGCCAGAGCTGGGCTTCCGGATGACGTTCGGCCAGTGTCTCGCAGATGGCGAGACTGTCCCACACCGTGACGGTTTGGCCATTTTCCTCGATCTCAAGCACGGGCACGCGGCCGGAACCGGAGAATTTGCGGATGGCGTTCTTGGTGGCGTCGTCGTCGCTCTGGCGAAGCGGGATCAGCACTTCATCGAAAGGCTCGCGGATCGCCATTAGCGCCAAATAGGCGCGCAATGACCAGCTCGACCAATCCTTGGTCCCCACGATCAGTCTGTACATGGCTTCTCCTCTGCACGGATTTGATTCATAACGTCGGATGTATCCCATGATGAAGAGCCCGTCATGCATGCGAGCTTTGTGAAAAACGCCAAGAACGCGATTGCTCTTCATGCCGTCGCGGCAAAAGACCTGCGGGCCTGGCAGCGCAAAATGCCGTATCTCAAAGCTTCCGGCTTTGCCGCCAAGGATGGAGAGCTGCGTCTTGTTCCAGGCCGAGGCGGTGTGGCTGCGGCCGTATTGGGTCTGGGCAAGAATCAGGATGCGCTGGCGCTCGCGGCGTTTGCCGAGCAATTGCCGGACGGCGTCTATCGTCTGGGCGAGGTGCCGGATTTCTGCGGCGGGGCCAATGCCGCGCTGGCGTGGCGGCTGGGGCTCTATGCCTTCGATCGCTACAAAAAGCCCAAGACCCGCCACCTGAAGCTGGTTCTTCCCGCATGGCGTGGATGGCGAGGAGGTCTCGCGCATCGCCGATGGCGCGTTTCTGGCTCGCGATCTCATCAACACGCCGTCCAACGACATGGGGCCGCAGGAATTGGCCGACGCCGCGCAAGGCGTGGCGCGGGCGCATGGGGCGAAATTCCGCACCGTCGAAGGCAAGGTGTTGGCCCGCGACTATCCCCTGATTGCGGCGGTGGGCCAGGGCTCGGCGCGGGCGCCGCGCCTGATCGAATTCACCTGGGGCAACGCGAAGGCGCCCAAAGTCACGCTGGTGGGCAAGGGCGTCTGTTTCGATACCGGCGGCTATGATCTCAAGCCCGCATCCGGCATGGCCACCATGAAAAAGGATATGGGCGGGGCCGCGGTGGTGCTGGGCCTGGCGCACATGGTGATGGCCGCCAAGCTGAAATTGCGCCTGCGGGTGTTGATCCCGGCGGTGGAGAATTCCGTCTCCGGGTACGGCCTATCGTCCCGGCGATGTGTTCAAAAGCCGCAAAGGTCTGACCGTGGAAATCGGCAACACCGACGCGGAAGGACGGCTGGTGCTGGCCGATGCGCTGGCCGACGCCGATGCCGAACAGCCTGAGCTGCTGATTGACTGTCGCCACCTTGACCGGTGCCGCCCGGATGGCCACCGGCATGGAGCTGCCGCCCTTCTTCACCGACGATGAAATATTGGCGGCGGATTTGGCGCGCCACGCCAACGCAGCGGCTGATCCCGTTTGGCGGCTGCCTTTGTGGCGCGGCTATGAGCCCACGCTCTCCAGCCCGATCGCCGATCTCACCAACAATCCCAGCTACAACCTTGCCGGCGCCATCACCGCGGCATTGTTCCTGAACCGCTTTGTCGAAACGACCAAAAGCTGGCTGCATCTGGACATTCCGGCTGGGTGGACCGGCCCAAGCCGGGCCGCCGGCGTGGGCGGCGAAGCCAATGGCGCGCGGGCGCTCTATGCGCTGCTGAAGGAACGCTATGGCCGATAGAGAGCGCTGACGCCCGCGCGGCCCGATCTCGCGGCAGTCGCATCTCAAAGGCAAGGTGGAAGCGGCGCGTTTTGTCGATGGCGAAGAGGCGGCGGTGACACGGGGACGCGCCGCCTTGCGCGCCAGCGCCGTCGGATCGATGCGGCCCAGGATGAGCGAACTTCTGTTTGGCGAAATCCTCACAGTCTATGAACGCAAGGATGGCTGGGCCTGGCTCCAGGCCGAAACTGATTCTTATGTCGGCTATGTCCGCGCAAATCGGCGCTGGGTCCTGTTGTCACAGCCGACATGCGCGGTGATCGCACCTCTGACGCCGTTGTTGTCCGCGCCCGATGCGAAAGCGCCGCTGCGCGATCTCTTGCCCTTGAATGCCGTGCTCAAGGCCGGAACAGGAAGCGGCGATTTCGTCCAAATCAGCGGCGGGTTTTGTGCATATCGGCGCGTCTCGCGCCGCATCGACGAGCGCGGCGTCCGATTTCGTTGCGGTGGCCGAACAATTCCTGGGTGTGCCCTATGTCTGGGGCGGCAAGACCTTCGCAGGGCCTGGATTGCTCGGGCCTGATCCAGACTGCGCTGCAGGCGGCGCTGCACGGCGTGCCCGCGCGACACCGACATGATGGAGAACGCGTTGGGCCACGCCGTCGACTAACGACCAGACCCAAGCGCGGCGATCTGGTTTCTGGAAAGGCCATATGGGCGTGATGCGCGATTCCCAGACCTTGCTGCACGCCAACGCTTTTTACATGCAGGTGACCAGCGAGCCGTTGGCAGTCGCCACGCCCGGATCACCACGCCGTTGACCTCGATCAAGCGGCTTTAGTAGCCCTTGCTGAGATCCACCACATTGTCGAGTACGCGACCCTCTTCGCAACGCGCCACGCAATCAGCAACATAGGCCAACGCATTGTTGGGATCGGTGATGCCGGCGATATGCGGCGTGGCGGTGATCTTGGGATGACGCCAGATCGGGCTGTCTTCGGGCAATGGTTCGGTCTGGAAAACGTCCAGCACGGCGCCTGCCAGGTGACCGGAATCCAACGCTGCGATCAAATCTTCCTCGACCAGATGCCCGCCCCGCGCCACATTGATCACCCAAGCGCCCTTGGGAAGCTTGGCGAAGAAATCCGCATTCATGATACCGCGCGTGTCTTGCGTCAGTGGCAGAACGCAGACGCAATAGTCGCATTGGTTGAGGAAAGCCGGCAATTCGGCCGCGCCTGCGAAGCTTTTGACGCCGGGCGACATCCTTGCGCGTGCGGCTCCAACCCAAAAGCTGGAAATCGAACGGCAACAGATCAGTTGCGATCGTGGCGCCGATATCGCCCAGACCTAGGATGCCGATGCGGGTGTCGCGCGACGGCCGCGCCAGCATGCGTTGCTTCCACCGGCTCTCACGCTGCGCATCGTCGAAGAAGCGCTGGCCGCGATGAGCGATCAAGACATGCATCACCACATACTGCGCCATCTCATGCATCAAGGTGGGATCGACAAAGCGCACCAAGGGAAGATTTTTGGGAAAGTCCGGATCGCGCAAGAAACCGTCCACGCCCGCACCCAGCGAAAATACGGCGCGCAGATTGGTGAGGGTTTTCAGGAAGCCGGGCGGCGGACGAAAGCCGGCGAAATACCGGATGTCACCAGGTTCGTAGGTATCGCGCCCGGCCAGCACCGCATCGAAACCGGAAGCTTGAAATCCACTTCGGCCGAGGGCGTCCCAGCCCGGCGGCAACATGAAAAGGACTTTGGGCTTCGCCAGTGTGCGCTCTTACTTCTTGGGCGGATTGGCCGGGGCAGGCGCAGCCGCGCTGGGCCGGGTCGCCGCGGGCGTCGCCGGTTTGGCAGCCGCGGTGTCGGACTTGGCGGTGGCGCTCTTGCCGGCATCGGCGGGCGCGGCGCCGGCGGCAGCACCGCCGGCAGGAGCAGCGCCAGCGGGAGCGGCGCCAGCCGGAGCCGCGGCAGGTGCGGCGGTCTTTGGCGCGGGCGCTGGGATGGGCGACGGGCTGTCGGCATTGCTGCGCAGATAGGCGATCAGATTGATACGGTCTTGTTCGCGGGGAAGGCCGGCGAAGCTCATCTTGGTGCCGGGGATATAGCTGCCGCGGCGACTTGAGGAATTTGAACAGCTCGTCATAGGTCCAGTTGCCGCCTTGCCCTTCATCGCGCTGGAATAATCGAAGCCCGGATGCGTGGCGCGGGCGCGACCGACCACGCCATACAAGTTCGGACCGATCTTGTTGGGGCCCCCCTTGGAAATGTCGTGGCATTGCTCGCAGCGGGCCGAGATGGTCTTGCCGCCGGCGACGTCGGCGGCAGGCAACACGGTGCCCCAATCGGGCATCGCTTCGGCGACGGGTGCGGCAGCAGCGCCGCCGGCCGGCGTCTCCGACACGCCTTCGCACCACATAACCGGGCTTGGCCGGGCTTTTCGGGCTCATAGATCGCTTCGGCGACCAGGCGGACGACGAAAATAAAGATCGCCGTGCCAAGGACCGCGCCGATGATCTTGTTCCACTCGAAGGAATCCATGTGGGCCCGTATAGCTCCCCAAACCGGGCAGGCGGGCCGGCGAATACGGGCGGACATTACCCGCCCGTCCCATGCCGTCATTGCGGCGAAGCGTCGCATAAATTGCAGCCCGCTATAGCTGGCTTTAGCCGGAAACAGCTTCGCCGGCCTAAAAGTGGCGCCGTCCCTGGCAACCAGGCCCATGACACCCATGAACCGATCCTGTGATCCCAGCCCGCCTGGCCTCGACCCGGCTGCCGGCAAAGCCTCTGGCCGATATCGGGGGCGTGCCCATGATCGTGCGCGTGTGGCGCCAGGCCATGGCCGCCGAGGTGGGGCCTGTGGTGGTGGCGGCCGGGGAGCCGGAGATCGTACAGGCGGTCGAGGCGGATGGCGGCAAGGCAGTCCTGACCGATCCCGGCCTGCCTTCCGGTTCCGACCGCATCTTCGCCGCGCTTCAGGCGCTCGATCCCGAAGGCCGCCATGACGTGGTGATCAATCTGCAAGGCGATCTGCCGGCGCTCGATCCTGCCCAGATCCGCGCCGCGGCGGATGCCCTCAGCACAGCGGCGCCGATATCGCCACCCTGGCGGCGGAAATCACCGACCCTGCCGAACGCGACAATCCTGCTGTGGTGAAAGCTGTGGTGGCATGGGACGCGCGATGGACGGCTGGGACGCGCGCTCTATTTCACCCGCGCCACCGCGCCGTCGGGCGAGGGCCCGCTCTTTCACCATGTGGGGATCTATGCCTATCGCCGGCGCCGCGCTGAGCCGTTTTGTCGCCTTGCCGCCTTCGCCGCTGGAGCAGCGCGAAAAGCTGGAGCAGCTTCGGGCGCTGGAGGCGAATATGAGCATCGCAGTGGCGCGCGTGGACAGCGTGCCCTTGTCCGTCGATACTCAAGCCGATCTCGAAAAAGCCAATCAGTTTTTGCACGAAATTATCCCATGACCCAGGTCCATTGCCCATGCCAAACGCGTCGCCTTCCAAGGCGAGCCGGGCGCCTATGCCAATCTCGCGGCGCGCGAGGCGATCCCCACGCCGCCGCGATTCCCAACCCAGCTTCGAGGATGCGATCGAGGCGGTGAAGCGGGCGACTGCGATCTCTGCATCATCCCGGTCGAGAATTCGCTGATGGGCCGCATCGCCGACATCCATCATCTGCTGCCGGATTCCGGCCTGCATATCGTGGGCGAGCATTTCCTTCCCATCCATCATCAATTGCTGGGGCTGAAAAGCGCCACGCTGGAAGATATCAAAAGCATTTACAGCCAGGCCCCCGCTCTGGCCCAGTGCCGCAACCTGATCCGCGAACAGAAAGCTCGTCAGCCATAATTGGTACGACACCGCGGGAGCGGCCAAGCATGTCGCCGAATTGAGAGACCCTAGCGCCGCGGCGCTGGCGTCGTCGCTGGCGGGCGAACTCTATGGCCTGAAAGTCCTGCAGCCGATGTCGAGGACGAACATCACAACATGACGCGCTTTCTGATCATGTCGCGGGAGCCGGACGACGCGCCCAACAAGCGGCAAGGTCGTCACCAGTTTCGTCTTCCGGGTGAAGAATGTGCCCGCCGCGCTGTACAAGGCGATGGGCGGCTTCGCCACCAATGGCGTGAACATGACCAAGCTGGAATCCTATCAGCTGGGGGGCTCGTTCAACGCCACGCAATTCTATGCCGACATCCAGGGCCATCCCGACGATCCGCCGGTGATGCGCGCGTTGGAGGAGCTTTCCTTCTTTACCTCCAAGCTCACCATCATTGGGGGTCTATCCGGCTCATCCCTTCCGCGAAGACATGCCGGGCTAAGGCGCGGGTCTTTTGTGCCCTGGGTTCGTCGCGCGTGCGCATGTGCTATACGAACGCTCCGCGCGACGCTCCTGCCCAGGATCCCAAAATCCCTCGCGCCAGTTGATTGGTGTTTGTGCGGTATCGCACGTTGCGCTAGGTTTTCGTCGCGTTTGGCGGGGGTGTCCTTTGAGCGGATTTCCAACAACCACCGTGCGGGTCACCGCCATTGAGCCGGCGGGCGAATCCAAGATGCGCATCACGGTGGAATTGATCATAGATGTGCACCGCCTCGCCGAAGTGGGTAGCGACATGCTGCAAGCGGCGGTTAAGCGCGTGAAAACCGAGGGCCGCAAAAAAAATTGATCATGACGCGACCCAGTCCGCGATTAAGCTCCGGGCAATGGCAATGGCGGCGGGAAGCTTGACCCCATCGTCCTTTCCTCCCGCCAGGCGCTCGCGGATTTCCTGCTTGCTTATCCAACGCGCCGACCCGATTTCCTTGCCGTCGATGCGGAAATCTTTCGACAGCGCCTCGGCATAGCATCCCAACATCAGGATGACGGAAAAGGCCAGGGTTGCGAGGCGTGATAGAGGACCTCGCCTACTGGGAGATCGGCCTCTTCTTTCAATTCCGCGTTTCACTGCTTCTTCCATGGTTTCGCCCGGCTCCAGGAAGCCGGCGAACGCGGAATAGAAGCCTTCGGGAAAGCGCTTATTGTGTCCCAAGAGGCATTCCTCGCCCCGGATCGGCAGCATGATCACCACCGGATCGGTGCGGGGAAAATGCTCCGCGCCGCATCGGGGACAGACCCGTCGATAGCCGCCATCCGCATCGTCGTCGCCGCCCCGCAATTGGGGCAGAAGCCATGACGGTGATGCCAGTCAATCAAGGCCTTGGCCTGGCCGGCGATCGCCGTGTCGGTGTCCGGCAGGATGAAAGCGGCGCCGCGCATCTCTGAAATTCGCCATGTCCGATTAAGGGCGGCGCTTCGCTATCGGGAAGCGCCCAACGGCAAAAAGAGGCTGGCCGTCCCTCAAGCCCAGAAAGACACTCAACGCATCCGGCGCGGAAAGCTCAGGCGCGGTGAGAAACGCCGGCCGCTCGGCCTTCAGTAGAGGCTTGGCCTGCCACAGAGGCAGGAACAGGGCATCGGGATTGGCGCTGCGCCGCCACCCAGGCCGGGTCGCCGCGCTGCATGCCCGCCCGGTCGAGGGGGTTGCCGGTGAATGAGAGCATGGGGTTTTGTAAGGGGAGCCGCGGCCGCGAAAGCGGGCAAAAAGGTCCGGGGGACCTTTTAGCGGCGAACGGCCCGACTCGCAAATCCAAGCCGACAGTTATATCCCGCCCGGAAGTCCGTTTGGACGAGCCGCTCGCTAACCCGGTCAGGTCGGGAACGAAGCAGCCGTAACGAATCCGGCCCGGGTCAGGCGGGCTTCCACCTTCTCCACAAATATTCGCTTATTGCCGCGCCCGGTCCCGCGGCCCTTGCTATAGTCGCCCCATGTCCGAAACAAGCGCCCCGACCTTGGGCCACGCCCAGAGGAAGCCTACCGCGTCCTGGCGCGCAAATACCGCCCCTCCGATTTCACCGGCCTGATCGGGCAGGAAGCGTTGGTGCGCACCCTGTCCAATGCCTTCGCCACCGGGCGCATCGCCCATGCCTTCATGCTCACCGGGGTGCGGGGGGTGGGCAAGACCACCACCGCGCGCATCATCGCCCGTGCCCTCAATTGCATCGGTCCGGACGGCAAGGCTACCCATCCCACCATTCATCCCTGCGGCGTCTGCGATCCCTGTGTGACCATCGCGGAATCCCGCAATGTCGATGTCCAGGAAATGGACGCGGCCTCGCACAATGGCGTGGACGAAGTGCGCCAGATCGTCGAGGCGGTGCGCTATGCCCCGGCTTCGGCGCGCTACAAGGTCTATATCCTGGACGAAGTGCATATGCTGTCCAAGCCGGCCTTCAATGCGACTTGAAGACACTGGAAGAGCCGCCGCCGCATGTGAAGTTTATTTTCGCCACCACCGAAATCCGCAAAGTGCCGGTGACGGTGCTGTCGCGCTGCCAGCGGTTCGATCTTCGCCGCATCGAGTTGGGCGAGCTGGCGCAATATCTGGGCCAGATCGCGGCCAAGGAAAAAGTCTCGATCGAAGAGGGCGCCCTGGCATTGATCGCCCGCGCCGCCGAAGGCTCGGCGCGCGACGCCTTGTCGTTGCTTGACCAGGCCATCGCCCACAACGAAAAAGGCGCGATCACGGCCCAAGACATGCGCGACATGCTGGGGCTGGCGGATCGCGGGCGGGTGCTGGACCTGTTCGAAAAAGTGATGAGCGGCGAAGTGCCGTCCGCGCTCAATGATCTGGGCGCGCTCTATGATTCCGGCGCCGATCCGCTGGCGGTGATGCAGGATTTGCTGGAAATCACTCATTTCCTCACCCGCCTGAAAGTGGCGCCGTCCGCCCAAGGCTTCTTCGATGGAGCCTCTGGCGAGGCCAAACGCGCGGCGGACCTGGCGGCGAAATTGCAGGTCCCCTCGCTCACCCGCGCCTGGCAGATGCTGCTCAAGGGCCTGTTCGAAGTGCGCGATGCTCAGGCCCATCTCGGCCTGCGAAATGGCGTTGATCCGCCTCGCCTATGCCGCGGAATTGCCGCCCACCGACAAGCTGGTCAAGGATCTTCTCGACGGCAAGGACGCGGCGCCCCGTCCGTCCGCGCCCGCCGGCGGCACGCCCGCCCGCGCGCCCCAGGCGCAAGCCAAAGCCGGTGCGATGTCCAATGCGATGGCCAGTGCCATGACCAGTCCCGCACCCGCGCCCATGGCGGAAAGCGCGCCAACTTTGCGCGGTCTGGAAGACATCGTGCTGCTGGCGCAGAAGAATGGCGCCCCCGTGCTCAAGGTGCATATCGAGAACGACATGCATCTGGTGAAGCTGGAAGCGGGCAGACTGGAATTCCGTCCCAGCCCGCGCGCGCCGCGCACGCTGGCTGGCGATCTGCAGCAGAAATTGCGCGACTGGACGGGCGCGCGCTGGACCGTCTCCATCTCCAACGAGCCCGGCTTGCCGACCCTGGCCGAAGCGAAGAAAAACGCCAAAGCGGCCCGCATCGAAAGCGTGATGCAGGCGCCGGTGGTGCGCGCCGTGCTGGACCGTTTCCCCGGCGCCGAGATCGTGGCCGTGCGCGACGTGGCGCATGAGGACGTCGCGGCCGAGGCGCCGGAGTCGACCGAAGTCCTGATGGCCGGCGGTTCCGAAATCGAGCGCCTGATCCAGCTCCTGGCGAAATTGCCGGGCCTGGGTCCTCGTTCGGCGCGCCGCGCCGCGTTGGTGCTGCTCAAGAAGCGCGATCTTCTGCTCGAGCCTTTGGCGGCGGCGATGACCGAAGCCGCGGCGGCGACCAAATCCTGCGAAATCTGCGGCAATCTCGACAGCCAATCGCCATGCGCGATCTGCCGCGATCCCAGGCGCGATCCCCATCTTCTCTGCGTGGTGGAAGACGTGGCCGATCTCTGGGCGCTGGAGCGGGCCAGCGTGTTCCGTGGCCGCTATCATGTGCTGGGAGGCGCTCTGTCCGCGCTGGATGGGGTGACGCCCGAACGCCTCAACATCGCCCCGCTGTTGTCGCGGGTCAAAGATGGTGAGATCGAGGAAGTGGTGCTGGCGATGAACGCCACTGTCGAGGGCCAAACCACGGCGCATTATCTGATGGATCTATTGGGCGACGCCAAGGTGACGCGGCTTGCCCATGGTGTGCCGGTCGGCGGCGAATTGGATTACCTGGATGAAGGCACGCTGTCCGCGGCCTTCAAGGCGCGACGGGCCTCTAGAGAAGATTTCCCTGCTCCGGAGGCGCCAGCTCCGCATTCTCGATTTTCTCACCCCGGGCCATGATCTTGTCGGTCGAGATGGTGATGGCCTTGAGGTCGGCTTCGGCCTGGTCGAAATGGCGCTGGAGATTGCCCACCCGCTCGCCCAGCCGCTTCACATCGCCCACCAGGATGCCCACCTCCTTGCGGATCAAATCGGCCTGCTCGCGCATGCGCGCATCCTTCATCACCGTCTGGATGGTGTTGATCGCCAGCATCAGGATATTGGGCGAGACCACGATCACCTGGGCGCGGTGCGCCTTTTGAATCACATCGCTGAAACTGTCATGCAGCTCGGCATAGATGGATTCCGAGGGCACGAACATGATGGCCGGATCCTGCACTTCGCCGGGGATGAGATATTTCCGGCGATGTCGGTCACATGCTTGCCGACATCGTTGCGGAACGCGTGCCTGGCGCGTTTTTTCTGTCGTCGTCGGTGACCGCAAGCCGAAGCAACTCGAAACACTCCAGGGGAAATTTGGCGTCGATCACCAACAGCGCCTTGTTGCCGGGAATGCGGATCACGCAATCGGGGCGGTTGCGGTTGGAAAGCGTGAATTGGAAATCGTAAAGGCTGGTCGGCAGGCCGTCGCGAATGATTTCTTCCATCTGGGTCTGGGCGAATGCGCCGCGCGCCTGCTTGTTGGAAAGCACCTGCTGCAGCGAGACGACCTGGCCGGAGAGGGCGGAGATATTCTTCTGCGCGTCGTCAATCACGCTGAGGCGCTCGCCGATTCCAGCGATGGTGGAGGCGGTCTTGCTGGCATTCTCGCTCAGGCCTTGGCCCAGCCTTTTGTCCAGCGCCTCCAGCCGTTCCGCCAAGGTGCGGCTCAGCGCTTCCTGGGCCGCCACGGTCTGGCGGAACTGGCCGGTGATATCGCCCTGGCCCGACAGGACGGTATCCAGCCGCGGGTCCGGAGGAACAGCGCGCCCGCGGGCAAACGCCAGAATCGCCGCCGCCGCGATCAGCGCGATACCCAGCACGATAATGGCAAATTCCATGCGCTTCTTGACCCTTTCTCTGGCCTCGCCTATCTGACGGAGATGGCCATTCGCCCTATCCTTATCGCGCCCGATCCGCGGCTGAAAGCCGTCTCCACCGACGTCGAAAAGGTGGACGGCGAGATCCGCAAGCTGGCCGAAGACATGGCCGACAGCATGTACGCCGCCGAGGGTATCGGCCTGGCCGCGGTCCAGATCGGCGTGCCCAAGCGCGTGATCGTGATGGACCTGGATCAGAAAGAGGGCAAGAAGAATTGGCGGGTCTTCATCAATCCCAAAATTCTCTGGGCCTCCGAGGAACTGGCCACGTTTGAGGAAGGCTGTCTTTCGGTGCCAGAAATCTGGGACGATGTGGAACGTCCCGCCCGCATTCGTGCCGAATATCTCGACCTCGACGGCAAGCGGGTTGAGATCGAGGCCGACGGCATGCTGGCCACCTGCCTGCAGCATGAGATGGACCATCTGGAGGGGGTGCTGTTCATCGATCATCTGTCGCGCCTGAAGCGCAGCATGGCGCTGAAGAAACTCTCCAAAGCCAAGAAGCTGGCCAGCTAGTGACCCTGCGGCTGGCCTTCCTGGGCACGCCGGATTTCGCGGTGCCCACTTTGGCCGAGCTGATCGCCCAGGGCCACGAGATCGCCGCAGTCTATTCCCAGCCGCCCCGCCCGAAAGGGCGTGGGTTGGCCCTGGAAAAAAGCGCGGTCCACCACTTTGCCGAAACCGCGGGACTGATCGTGCGCAATCCCGCTTCGCTCAAAAGCGCCGACGAGCAGGAAGCCTTTGCCGCACTCGATCTGGATGCGGCGGTGGTGGTGGCCTATGGCCTCATCTTGCCCAAAGCCATTCTGGAAGCGCCCATGCTGGGCTGTTTCAATTTGCATGGTTCGCTATTGCCGCGCTGGCGCGGCGCCGCGCCTATCCAGCGGGCGGTGATGGCGGGCGATGCCGAGACCGGCGTGATGGTGATGAAGATGGACGAGGGCCTCGATACCGGCCCGGTCTTGATGGCGGAGCGGGTGGCGATCGGGCGGCAGACCGCGGGCGAATTGACCGAACGCCTGGCGCGGCTGGGCGCGGACCTGATGGGCCGCGCGCTGGGGGCGTTGGAGCGGGGCGCGATCGTGCCCGAACCACAGCCCCAGGATGGCGTCACCTATGCCAAGAAAATCACCAAGGAGGAGGCGCGCATCGACTGGTCGAAAAGCGCGAAGGAGATCGATTGCCTGATCCGCGGACTTTCGCCCTGGCCTGGCGCATTCAGCGAAGTCAAAGACGAGCGTTTGAAAATCCTTTATGCCGAACCCACCCAGGGCAAAGGTCAGCCCGGCGAAGTGATCGGCGACGATCTCACCATCGCTTGTGGCGAAGGCGTGCTCCGTCTTGTCAAAGTGCAGCGCGCCGGGGGCAGGGCGATGGATGCGATAGAATTGCTCAAGGGGTTCGCGCTGCCAAAGGGCGCGCGCTTTTCCTGATGCCGCGCTATCGCCTTATCGTGGAATATGACGGCCGCCCCTTTGTCGGCTGGCAGCGCCAGGACAACGGCCCGTCGGTGCAGGGGGCGCTGGAAGGGGCGATCGAGAAACTCTCCGGCTTGCGCGCGACGGTGACGGGCGCCGGCCGCACCGATGCCGGCGTCCATGCCAGGGGCCAGGTGGCGCATTTCGACCTGGAGAAAGAGTTCGCGGCCGAAAAGGTCCGCGACGCCCTCAACCATTTTCTCAGGCCTCAGCCCGTGGTGGTGCTGGAAGCTGAGGTGGCGGCCGCCGATTTTCACGCCCGCTTTTCCGCCACCAAGCGGCATTATCTCTACCGCATCCTCAATCGCCGCAGCCCGCCCGCCTTGGATAACGGCTTTGTCTGGCATGTCAGCGCATCCTTGGATGAAGAGGCCATGCATCGCGCGGCGCAAGCGCTGGTGGGCAATCATGATTTTACCACCTTCCGCGCCGCCGAATGCCAGGCGCAATCGCCGGTGAAAACGCTCGATCTGTTGGCGGTGTCACGCAAAGGCGAAGAAATCCACATCGAAGCCGAAGCACGCTCGTTCCTGCATCACCAGGTACGCTCCTTCGTGGGCAGCCTGAAGCAGGTGGGCGATGGCAAATGGCGGGCGCGCGATCTGGCCGATGCTCTGGCGGCCAAAGACCGCAGCCGTTGCGGCCCGGTGGCGCCGCCGGACGGCCTCTGTCTCATGAAGGTCGATTACTAAACCAACGGCTTCGCGAAGTAGTCCGTCAGCAATTGCGCGTAGATATCGGTGAGGATGGCGATCTCGCTCAGGGCCACGCATTCATCGGTCTTGTGCATGGTGGTGCCCACCAATCCCAGCTCGATCACGGGACAATGATCCTTGATGAAACGCGCATCAGAGGTGCCGCCGCTGGTGGAAAAGACCGGCGCCTGACCGGTAACGCGCGCCACCGTGTCGCTGACCAGCTGGGTGAATTTCCCCGGTTGGGTGAGGAACGAGGTGCCGCTCACCGAATGGCGGAAGGTGATGGTGGTGCCGCTCTCCTTGGCGATGCGGTCGGCGCGGTCGCTCACCCAGCCCATCAGGCTTTCCGGCGTATGCTTGTCGTTGAAGCGGACATTGAACGCCGCGCGCGCTTCGGCCGGGATCACATTGCCGGCGGGATTGCCCACATCCATGCTGGTGAAGGCCAAAGTCGAAGGATCGAAATGAGCGTTGCCCTTGTCCAAGGGTTGGGCGCTCAATTGCGTCACCAAGGCTGCGAGCGCGGGAATGGGATTGACCGCTTTTTGCGGATAACCCACATGGCCCTGCACGCCAGTCACCGTCACCTGGAAATTGATCGAACCGCGCCGGCCGATCTTCAGGGTATCGCCGGCCCTCGCCACACTGGTGGGTTCGCCCACCACGCAGTGATCGATATGCTCACCCCGGGCCACCAGCCACGCCATCAGCTTGGCGGTGCCGTTGATGGCGGGTCCTTCTTCGTCGCCCGTGATCAAGAGGCTGATCGAGCCTTTGGGCGGCCCGTTCGCTGACACCCGTGCGGCCGCCGCGACAAAAGCCGCCAGCGCCGATTTCATGTCGGCGGCGCCTCGGCCAAAAAGCGTGTCGTCCACAATGGTTGCGGCGAAGGGATCATGGGCCCAACCTTCGCCCGGCGGCACCACGTCGCTGTGCCCGGCAAAGCAGAAATGCGGCGCGCCGCTGCCCAGCCGGGCATAGAGATTTTCGATGGGCGGCGTGCCCGGCTCTTCGAAGCGCAGGCGATGGCAGAAGAAGCCCAAGGGCTGCAGCGCCGCTTCCAGCACATCCAGCGTGCCGCCGTCCGCCGGTGTCACCGAGTGACAGCGGATCAGATCCTGGGCGAGGGCGACGGCATCGATCATCAGGTGCGCAGCAATTCGTTGATCGAGGTTTTGGCGCGTGTCCTCTCGTCCACGCGCTTGACGATCACGGCGCAATAGAGAGACGGGCCGTTACCCGCCGGCAGGGAGCCGGACACCACCACCGAATAGGGCGGCACGCGTCCCTGAAAGATTTCGCCGCTGGCACGGTCCACGATCTTGGTCGAAGCCGAGAGATAAACCCCCATCGACAGCACACTGCCTTCCCCCACGATCACGCCTTCCGCCACTTCGGCGCGGGCGCCGATAAAGCAATTGTCCTCGATGATAGTGGGCGCGGCCTGCAGGGGCTCCAGCACGCCGCCCAATCCCGCCCCGCCCGAGATATGGCAATGCCCGCCCACCTGCGCGCAGGAGCCGACGGTGGCCCAGGTATCGATCATGGTGCCTTCGCCCACCCGCGCGCCCACATTGACGAAGCTGGGCATCAGCACCACGCCTTTGGCGATAAAGGCAGAGCGGCGGACGATGGCGCCGGGCACCGCGCGGAAGCCGGCGGCGCGGAATCGCGCTTCATCCCAGCCCAGGAATTTTAAATCGACCTTGTCCCACCAGTTAGCGCCGCCAGGGCCATCGGAAATAATCTTCATGTCGTTGAGGCGGAACGACAGCAGCACCGCCTTCTTCAGCCATTGATGCACGATCCATTCGTGGTCTTTCTTCTCGGCGACGCGGAACGAACCGTCGTCCAGTCCTGCCAGCGCCACCTCCACGGCCTCGCGCGCCTCGCCCTTGGTGGCGGGGCCCAGGCTATCGCGCGCGTCCCAGGCGCTCTCGACCGCGCGCGCCAGATCATTGCTCATGTCAAAGTCCGATACCGTTGAGAAATTGGCTCAAGTCGCGAATTTCATGGTCGATATGTTCGCGTGACGCAACCGGAAAATCGGGCCCCTGGCGGGACCAGTCGTTTTGGCAATTGAGCCAGACCGTGGTCATCCCCATTTCATGCGGCACCACCAGATTGCGGGCGATGTCGTCGAACATGACGGCGGCGGCGGGGTCGAGCCCGGCCTCCGTCGCCACCGCCTCATAGGCGCGTCGGCCGGGCTTGGGGACAAAGCCGATGGTGCGGATGTCCCATATCTGGTGAAACAGATGGTTCAAGCCCAGCCGCTCCAGAATACGCGCCGCATGATGGCGGCAGCCATTGGTGAAGACGAAACGCCGGCCTTCGAGGCGGGTCAGCGCCCGGCTCAGTTGAGGATCCGGTTCAAGCACGGACAGATCCAGGTCGTGTACGAAAGTCGAGATAGGGCTCGGGATCGATCCGGTATTCGGCGATCAGTCCCGCCAATGTCGTGCCATGGTCACGATAGAGCTGCTTCTGAATTTGGCGCGCGCTGTCCCTGGGAAGTGACAAAAGCTCCGCCACATAGGACGTCATGCGCCCGTCGATCTGGGCAAAGACACCATTGTCGGCATGGTAAAGCGTATTATCCAAGTCGAAGATCCAATCCCGCACATGGCGGAAATCGGGCCCTGGCTGAGCCTGAAATTTCGACGGAGAAATTTAACTCATATTTGAACCATGGCGCTTGGCCTTGTTCCGCGCAAGCCGCGTTAACCATTGATCTTTAGCGGTCCTTAAAGCCCCACCCGCACAATCGGGCGGGGAGATCATTCATGCAGAAGAATTCGAGCAATGCGATCTTGCGTCCGGCGGATGGGGGGGCCATCGATCTGCGCGCGGCGCTCAAGTTCCTGGAAGATCGTGCCCGTGATCATGACGATCACGCCATCCGTCAGGCCGATCTTGGCGCACCCCTGTTCGAATATCTTGCCGAGAACGGGGCCACGGCCACCCGCCAGGCGGTAGCCGCCAATGCGGCAGTGCCCGCCAGCGTCAACCGCATCCTGGCCGGTGACAGCGCCGAAGAGGTGCGGGCGGAATTGGCGCGCAAGATCGCCCGCCTGATGCCCGGACTGGAACAGCGCGAAAGCGAAGAAGCCGTCGCACTCACCATCGCCACTCTGGAGGTCCTGGCCAAGGACAATGCCGTCAAGGTGCGCGCCATCCTGGCGGAAGAGATCAAGCACATGGACTGCATCCCCCACGATGTCGCGCTCCGTCTGGCGCACGACCTGGAGGAGATCGTGTCCGCGCCTATCCTGGAATATTCGCCCCTTCTCTCCGACGCCGATCTGATCGAGATCATCGCCTGCGGCAAGGTGCAAAAAGCGCTTTCGGCCATCGCGCGCAGAAAACCCCTGAGTGAGAAGGTCAGCGACGCCTTGGTGCAATCGTTGGACGTGCCGACGGTGGCGTCGCTTCTGGTCAATGCCGACGCCAAGATCCGCAAGGCAACGATGGACCAGATCGTCGAGCAGGCCGAGGAATTCGAGAGCTGGCATGAGCCTTTGGTGATGCGCGCCGATCTCTCCGCCCGCGCCATCCGGCGTATCGCCACTTTCGTGGGCGCCGCCTTGATCGAATTGCTGGCGAAGCGGGAGGATCTTAGCGAGGAAACGCGGGGCCTTATTTCCCGCCGCCTCAAGGCCCGGCTGGAACAAAGCCAGCCTCCCACCTCACAGGCCGAAGGCGCCGCCCAGGCGGTGGCCAAGGCCAAAGAGGCGCGCGCCCTTGACGACGACTTCGTTGAGAACGCGGCGCTGGCCGGACGCCGCGAGGCAGTGATCCTGGCCTTGGCGGAATTGGCGCGGGTGCCGGAAACCACCGTGCGCAAGAATTCTCGATCAGCACACGGCCAAGCCTTTGGTCTCGCTGGTCTGGCACGCCCATCTCAGCATGCGCACGGCGTTCCGGATCCAGACCTCGGTGATGAGACTGCCGGGCCATGAATTGCTGCCCGCGCGCGGCGGCATCAATTTCCCCCTCAGCAAGGAAGAGATGCGCTGGCATCTCTCCTATTTCGAAATCGCCGCCTGAGGCAGAAGCCCGTTCGGGCCCACATGGACGATGCGCCCGCTTTGGGCCCCCGTGGGCGTGCGGGCAAAACCGGCTTGGGCGAAATGGCGCGCGGTGCATGATCCGCGGCCCTTGATGTCGAATTCCTGGGTGGCGATGCAAAATTGGTCGGGGCCCGAAACCAGAATGGGCCCGCCCGGCCGCTGCACCAACAGCCAGACAGCGTCTTCATTCAAGGGCGTGGTGATCAGCCGGGCGCAGGCGGCCGCCGCCACCCGCCACCAGCCGCGGCTGACGCCATTGCTCGCCGCTTCGCCGATCGCCGCCACCACGTCCTGCTTGCCGTCATTGCACACGGTATAGCCCTGGGGCGCGCCGCCGCGTTTGGCCGCCTCGCTTTCCAGCGCCGCAAACAATTCCGGGTTTCCCGCGCCATTGGGGAAATGCATTTTCTTGCGGAAATCCAAGAGCGCCGCGCCCGTCGCCTTGTCGGGCTTTCCGTCGATGGCGGCGATCTTATAGCCATTGTCTTTGAGGAGCCGCTTCACTCCTGCAAGCTGCGCCGCTTCCAGATTGGCCAAGGCCGGCTGGTCGTCAAAGGTCATCGTCCAGTCGGGACGCCCGCGGGTGTCGATGGCCGCGAACGGCACCGAGAAGACCGTGCCGCCGGTGCAATAGGGCGCCGTCACACCCTGGTGCAACGTGAAATCGCCCTCCCTGACGCAGGAGGGAAAATTACCGCCCCAGGCGCGCTGCGGGCCGGAATAGGCCAGCGAAGAGCGGGCATAGACCAGATAGCTCTGCGCCGTGAGTTTCTCGGGGATCGCGGTTTGGCAATCGCCGGGCGCGATCCGGATCCAGCCATGGGTGGTCGAGCCCGGGCTCACCACCGACGACGTCGCCGCGTAAAGAATATAGCTGGTGCGGTTGCAAAGCTTGAGCGCGGCATGCGCCGGCTGGGCGAGCAGAAGCAGCGTCAGCGCCCCCAGCCATGCCGCGTGCCCGCGCATCACGCGGTGATCAATGTTCCAGCGCCGTGCTCGGTGAAAAGTTCGAGCAGGAGCACGTGGGGAATGCGCCCATCCAGAATGACGGCGGCATGCACGCCGGATTCCACCGCGTCGATGGCGGTGCGGATCTTGGGGATCATGCCGCCCGAAATGGTGCCGTTGGCGATCAGGGCGCGCGCCTCCGAGGCAGTGAGGTGCGAAATCAGTTTCTTGTCCTGGTCGAGCACGCCTTCCACGTCGGTGAGAAGGATCAGGCGCTCGGCCTTGACCGCGCCGGCCACCGCGCCCGCCACCGTGTCGGCGTTGATGTTGAAGGTCTCGCCCTTGCGGCCCACACCGATCGGCGCGATCACGGGAATGATCTCGGACTTCATCATGGTGTGGAGGATTTCGGGATTGATATTCTCCGGTTCGCCCACGAAGCCCAGATCCTGAGCCGTGGCCACGCCGGTCTTGGGATCGGTCTTGATCAATTCCAGTTTCTTGGCCATCACCAGATTGCCGTCCTTACCCGAAAGACCCACGGCCCGTCCGCCAGCCGCATTGATCGAAGTGACGATCTGCTTGTTGATCGATCCGGTGAGCACCATTTCGACCACATCCACTGCCGCCTGGTCGGTGACGCGCAAGCCATCGATGAAGGTCGATTGGATGTCGAGTTTCTTCAGCATGGCACCGATCTGGGGACCACCGCCATGCACCACCACCGGATCGATGCCGGTCTGCTTCATCAGGACGATGTCCTGGCTGAAATCGTCGGTGCCGCTGCCGACCATGGCGTTGCCGCCATATTTCACCACGATGGTCTTCTGGTCGTATTTGAGAATGAAGGGCAGGGCTTCGACCAGGACGCGGCCGGTCTGGCGCCAGCGCGCCATCAGCCGCAGATTCTTCTCTTCGCCTTCATCCGCCATCTGGATAAGCCCGGGAAAAACGGGGGCCTTATACGCGGACCCGGACTGATCGCCAACCGATTGTTGGCGATCAGTCCGGCTCCGCTTTGTTTTTACCCCCTCCGGCCTTCGCAGCCTGAGGGCTGCTACGGTCACCTCCCCCATCAGCGCGCTCCGCGCGCACGGGGGAGGGAGGGCACGACCAAGCGTCGACAGACGCTAGGACGTCTTGGTCCTGGCTTTCTTCCCCGCGCGGCGGAGCCGCTGGCGGGGGGAAGATGTCTCTGAGCGCTTGCGCGAAAGAGACAGATGGGGGTCAGATTAATTTCGCGATGCTGGTTCGCAGTTCCGCCATGCCCTGGCCGGTTTGCGATGAGGTGAGGTGAATTTCCTGCAGGGCAGCTGTATGCTTCCGGGCTTCCTTTGCCGCCTCGGCCAGCGCCGCCTCGCCTTCGGCCGGCTTGAGTTCGTCGGCCTTGGTGAGGACCAGGCCATAAGAGACGGCGGCACCATCCAACAATTCCATCACCGCCAGGTCATTGTCCATCACCCCGCGCCTGGCATCGATCAGCAGGATCACCCGCTTCAAGGTGGCGCGGCCGCTGAGATAGGCGAAGATCAGGCTTTGCCAATCCGCCGCCATTTGCTTGGACGCCTTGGCATAGCCATAGCCCGGCAGATCGACCAGGATCAGCTTCTTTCCCAGATTGAAGAAATTGATCTCGCGGGTGCGCCCCGGCGTCTGGCTGACGCGGGCCAGCGTTTTGCGCCCGGTTAGCCCGTTGACCAGGCTGGATTTGCCCACGTTGGAGCGGCCGACAAAGGCCACTTCCGGCAGGCTTTGCGGCGGCAGACTGTTGATGTCGCCGGTGCCCCAGAAAAAATCGCAAGGGCCGGCGAACAATTTGCGCGCGAATTCTCCATCCGCGCCCGCGCCCCTCACGTCAATCCGCCCGCCGAAACTTCAAATTCTCGAACAAGTAAATCTTCACGCCCTCGCGCCGCATGATCACATATTGCTGCGTCACCGAGAGAAGATTGTTCCAGGTGTAATAGATCACCAGGCCCGCGGGGAACGTGGCGAACATGAAGGTGAAGATGATGGGCATGAAAGTGAACATCTTGGCCTGCACCGGATCGCTGGGCGCGGGATTGAGCTTGGTCTGTACGAATTGCGTCATGCCCATCAGGATCGGCCAGATGCCAAGCGAGAGATAAGCCGGCATCCACAACGGGATGTGATAGGGCAACAGCCCGAACAGATTCAGGATCGAGGTGGGATCGGGCGCCGACAGGTCATGGATCCAGCCATAGAAGGGCGCCTGGCGCATCTCGATGGTGACGTAGAGCACTTTGTAGAGCGAGAAGAACACGGGAATCTGGATCAGCATGGGCAAGCAGCCGGTCAAAGGATTGACCTTCTCGCGCTTGTACAGCTCCATCATTTCCTGCTGCTGGCGCTGCGGATCTTCCTTGTGGCGCTTTTTGATCTCCTCCATATGCGGCTGCACCTTCTTCATCTTGCTCATGGATTTGAAGGAGGCGTTGGCGAGAGGGAAGAACAAGGTCTTCACCACCACTGTCAGCATCAGAATGGCGAGACCGAAATTGCCGATGAATTTGTAGAAGATATCCAGAAGCCAGAACAAAGGCTGGGTGAGGAACCAGAACCAACCCCAATCGATGGCATTGTCGAAGCGGGCGATGCCCTGCGATTTCTCATAGCCGCGCAGGATGTCCACCACCTTGGCGCCGGCGAACAGCCGGTGGCTTACTTGAGCCGTGCCCCCGGCCGCGATCGTCCGCGCGGGCAGGCGGTAATTGGCCTGATAGGCTTTGACGTCGCCCGACGTGGTCGATCCCAGATAGGCGGCGTTGAAATTCTCGTTCTGGGGCGGGATCACCGCTGCCATCCAATATTTGTCGGTGATGCCCACCCAGCCGCCGGTCGAGGCGAATGTCTTGGGCGGCGTGCCTTCATCCTTGAAGTCGCTGTAATTGGCGTCGGTCTCGCTGCCATTGGCGACACCGACAAAGCCCTGATGCAGCACCCAGCTGGTCTGTTCCTTGGGTACGCCTTCGCGCGCCACATAGGCGAAGGGATAAAGCGCCTGGGGTTTGCCGGAATTGTTGGCGACGCTGTCGGCGATGTTGAACATGTATTGATCGTCGACCGAGATCACCCGGGTGAAGACAAGGCCATGGCCATTGTCCCAGGTCAGCGTCACGGGATGGCCGGGAGACAGCGCGCCGCTGCCATCCTGCTTCCACACGGTCTGTTCACCGGGCATATCGGCCGCGCCCACCCAACCGAATTCGGCGTAATAGGGATAGTCCGTGCTCTTGGGCGCGAGCAGCACGATCTCCGGGCTCTTGGGATTGGCGGTCTCGTGATATTTCTTCAGGCGCAGATCGTCGAGCTTGGCGCCCTTGAGCGCGATCGAGCCGTCCAGCAGCGGACTGTCGATGGCGACGCGATCGCCTTCCGCTTTGAGCGCTGCCTCGCGGGCCATGTGGCCCGACGACAGCGCCATCGCCGGCACATTGGCTCCGGGGACCGCCAGCTGCGGCTGTTTTTTCTCCTGATGTGCCAGCACAGCCTGACGGGCCTGCTCGGCCCTCATCTGCGGGCGCACCACGAAATATTGCCAGCCAAAGATCACCAGCGCCGAGAGCGCGATGGCGAGAAACATGTTGTTGCGATTGTTGGTCATGGGTGTGGATGCTTGTGAAGGGGGACCGGATCAAAGCCCTGCGAACCGCCGAGCCAGGAAATGGGATGGCAGCGCAAGAGCCGCTTGACCGCCAGATAGAGTCCCCGCGCGGGGCCGTGCATGCGGATGGCTTCCAGCGCATAGGTCGAGCAGGTGGGCTGGAAGCGGCAACTGGGCGGCATCAAGGGCGAAAGGAAGCGGCGGTAGAACAGGATCGGCGCGCACAAAAGGTGGGTCATAAGGCGCGTCATGCTGTCCTCAAGCTCTTCAACTGGCCCATCATCGCATTCATCACCGAACAGGCGATCCATCCAGTTTGAGGTGCGCCGCCCGTGCCGCTTCGGCGATGTCGCCTTTCAGGGCCGCAAAATCGCGGGTCAGAATGCCCGCGCGGGCGACCAGAACATAGTCATGGCCCCCGCGCCCTGAAAGGGGAAGCAGCGCATATGCCGCGGCGCGAAGCCGGCGCTTGGCCCGGTTGCGGACAACTGCGTTGCCGATCTTTTTGCTGGCGGTGAAACCCAGCCGCAAAGTTTCGAGCCCGCGCGCCAATTCCGGGGTAGGCGCGATCTCCAGCGTCACCACGCCGGCAACCCGGCGCAAATGCCGCGCGGCCGCCAGGAAATCGGCGCGCCGCGTCAGGCGGGTGATACGCAGTTTTGGAACCTCAGGCGGAGAGTTTCTTGCGGCCATGGGCGCGGCGGCGGGCCAGGACCTTGCGGCCGCCGGCGGTGGCCATGCGCGAGCGGAAGCCGTGACGGCGCTTGCGCACGATTTTGCTCGGCTGATAGGTGCGCTTCATGAGACGTTCCTGAATGGCGAAAAAGAGCGCGGTTTCTATGGCTCTGGGCCAGCTCTGTCAACCATCGGGCCAACCTGAGCGCAATAAAATTACAAGCCGGAACCCCTCTTTTTCCCTTAAAAGACGTGGCCCATGTCCTGGAACCCTGAAACCTACCTGGCTTTCGCCGACCAACGAACCCGGCCCGCCGCCGAGCTGCTGGCCCGGGTGAGGACCGAGAACCCTGCCCGGGTCATCGATCTGGGCTGCGGTCCCGGCAATTCCACCGCCCTTCTGGCCGCGCGCTGGCCGAGCGCCGAACTGGAGGGCCTGGACAGCTCATCCGCCATGCTGGCCGAGGCGGAGGCCAGCGGGGTGAAAGCGAGGTGGATCGAAGCCGATCTCGCGGCTTGGACCGCGGTCCAGCCCTATGACGTGATTTTTTCCAACGCGACGCTGCAATGGGTCCCGGGGCAGGCCGCGCTTCTTCCCCGCCTGATGGGCTTGGTGAAAATGGGCGGAAGTTTCGCTTTTCAGGTCCCGGTCAATACCGACGCGCCATCGCACCGCTTGATGCGCGAAGCGGCGCATGATCCGCGCTGGCGCGAAAAACTCTCCATTGTGCGCGAGATCGAGCGGGGCAAGGCGGAAACCTATTACGACATTCTCAAACCGCACGCATTGTCGCTCGACATCTGGCAGACGGAATATCTGCAAGTGCTGGAAGGCGAGGATGCGGTCTATCGCTGGGTCTCGGGCACCGGTCTGCGTCCGTTCGTGGATGCACTTTCCGGCGAGGAGCGCGAAGCCTTCATCGCGCTCTATAAAGCGAAATTGAACGTCGCCTATCCCCGCCGCGCCGATGGCACCACTCTGTTTCCGTTTCAGCGCCTGTTCGTGGTGGCGGCCAAATAAAAACCCCGCCGTTGCCAGCGGGGTTTTGGATTTCAAATTTCTGAACTGTCAGCGCACGAAGACGCGAACTTCGCTGGATGCCGCGCCCGGATCGGTGGAGGACGCCACATTCACCCGGGACGCCGGAACGCCCATGTCGGTCATGGAGCGCAGCACTTCCTGGGCATGACGGCGCGCGGCAGTCTGCGCCAGTTGCACCGATGCGGCATTGCCGCGGGTGGGCGAAACCGCCACCACTTCGAAGTTGGCATTAGGCCGGGCCTGCAACGCCTGGTTCAAGGCGGCATAGAGAATCTGCTGATAGTCCACATTGGGACGGTCGAAGCGGACCACCACCAGCGGCGTGCCGGCGGAGGCCAGTTGGACCACACCGCTGGCGGCGGAGGCGGAAACGCCGGGGGTGCCGCCATAAAGCTCGCCATTCTTGATGCTGCTGGCCAGCACCCCGAGATTGGACCGCTCGCTACCCACATAGGCGGTCTGGCGCTGAATGTCGTTCGACACTTCGCCCAGCAGGCGGTCGATCAGCACGATGGTCTGGTTGGTCTCGTCTTCCAGAAGCGAAAGCTGGCGGTGGTCTTCATCCACCGCGCCCGAGACATTGAACGCCGCCGAGATCTGGTCCAACGCGAAATGCGCGGTCGAGGAATCCGAGGTCACGTCCGTGCCCAGCGCGCTCAGCTGGTTGATGTTGGACGAGAGGCTGTCCAGCGAGGTCTGGGCGCTGTTCCATTCGCTCACCAATTCGGGATTGCCTTTGGTGGTGCCGAGCTGGAGGCGGGTGGTGATGCGGGCCTTGGCCTGCTGATAGGCGCCGGCAGCCTGTGCACCGGAATTCCGGAGATCGGACAGGCGCTGGGCATTGGTGGCGAGCCGGCTCTCAAGGCCCGACATCTGCGTCCGAAGGCCCTGGATGGTTTTGTTGACGGCGGTGCCCGTGTCGGGTCCCTGCTCGATGGTGACGGGGGTGATGGTGGCGACCAGGGCGTTGCCGGCGGCCGAAGGCGGCGCCTCGGCCGTGGGCGGAGCGGCTGCGGCTCCCGCGCCTTCCGCCATCGGTGCGGCAGAAGCCGACATGTCATTGCTGCCGCCGCCGAACATGTCGTCAATGTCGGAACAGGCGGCCAGCCCCAGGCTCGCTGTCAGCATGCACGCCAAGAGAAGGCCCGATTTGAGCCCCTGATTGGCTGGATGTCCGCTCATCTTGCTCTCCGCTGCCGGCGCCCCTGCCCCTAAATTAGGGGGGCGGCACGCATTCAACCCCAACCCACTTGGCCGAGGGCCAAGTTGTACATCTCGAGTTTTAACGGGGCCTATGGAAGGGGACAAGGGCATGGAGGTAGTGATTTTGCCGTTTTACACAATCGTCGCGGGGACTTGGCCGCAATCCGCCGCGCGGGCGAGCGCCCGGACCGGGCCGGCGGACCGTTCTGGGACAGCGGGCGGAATTACTTGCCTTTGGGAAGGCCGATCAATAGGTTCGCCGCCCTCGGCTTTGGCCAAGCGCGCCCGTAGCTCAGCTGGATAGAGCATCAGACTACGAATTTGAGGGCCGGGAGTTCGAATCTCTCCGGGCGCGCCAGTTTTTCTTAGCGAGCGCAGCGAGCTTAGAAAAACTGAGCGCCTCTTCGAGCGAAGCGAGGGAGGCGCCAGGCCGCGCAACTCTCCACAGCGAGCTTACAAAAACTGAGCGCCTCTTCGAGCCTGCATAGCGGGCGAGGGAGGCGCCAGCCCGTCGTGACCCCGCGAAGTGAGGCGACAGGCAGCACAGGTCGTCCCATCACCCCGCAATCAGGTCGCGCAGATATCCCACATAGTCCTCGAACGCCCGGCGGCCTGTCTTGGTAAGCTTGACCCGGGTGCGTGGCCGGTTCTGCGCGAAGTCTTTTTCCACCGCGATATAACCGGCCTGTTCCAACGTCTGGATATGCGCGCCAAGATTGCCTTCGGTGGCATCCACGATCTTGCGCAGGCGGACGAATTCGATCTGTTCGGCGCCCGGCAGCGCCTTCAGCGCGGCCATCACCTTCAACCGCACTGGCTGATGGATCAGCGCGTCAGGCTGTTCAACCATGGCGCATCCACAAGCCCGTCAGCAGAAGCGATCCGCCGCCTGCGAGCGCCATCCAGATAAAAAAGAATTCCTTGAAGAAGAAATAGGCGCCCAGCGTGGCGACAGCCAGGAACACCGCGACCAGAACAAAGCGAAGTCCCTGCCAAAGTCCGATCGTGGCATAGATCGCGGACAGCAGAAGCGGGCTGAAAGCACCCACCTGAAGCGCATTGGTCGGAGGAAGGATGGAAAAAAGCGCAAAGGTGAAAGCAAAGGCGATTGCAACCAGCACGCCGACGCGCCATCCGCTACGACCGCGCTCTTTGGCTCGGGCGTTGCCCAGCCAGATGCTGATGCCGGTGCCCGCAATGGAAAGCGCGAACCAGAGCCAGCCCGCCTGTGGTTCGGGCAGCGTGGCCATCCCGCCATAGCCGGCCATCCAGATCAGGCCCCAAAGAATGAGAAAGGGCGCGCTGCGGCTGTAGCCATAAGCTTCGGCACTACGACGCTCGGTCGTTGCGGCCTCTCTCAAGACATCGTTGGCTTCCCGGGCGGTGATCATGTGAGGGCTCCTTTTCCTTGACGACAGAATACTCTATCAAATAGAGTATTCTGTCGTCAAGGGTTGAAAACTGGGTCGGGGCCGCGTTTCGAAATTCAGGCCGGTGGCGCAGCGCAGGTGAAATTGGCGGCGTCGTTGCTGTCGCCGCTGCCGCTATATTTCGCCACTTGCGGATAGGGGCAGATACGCCGGGTGCGATCGGCCATCTTGGTTTGCCCATTGATATGGGTGCCGATGAAGGTGGTGGGCGCTTTTTTCTCGGTCACCCATTCGTCCAGGGCAGTGACGATGTCGTGCTGCGCATCCGGCGCGCTGGCGGGACCGGCGGCGCCGAAATTGCCCGCGCCCGGGCCGCCGGTGCAATGATAGATGCCCGGCAGCATGTAGAATTTCGAGGAAGGCGTCAGTCTTGGCCTGGCCAAGCTTGGCCACGATCTGCTGATAGAAATCGATGCTGGCATAGGGCGAGATCTGCTGGTCGGCCCAGCCATGATACATGATCAGCTTGTGGCCCATGGCGTGAAAGCGCGTGAGATCGGGCTTGACGTTATAGACATCGGCCACGGTTTCCTTGCCCGCCACTTTGGCGCCAGCGCGCGGTCGGTGTCCTTGTCATAGTCGAAATCGGTATTCTTGAAATTCTTGTCCTGGAACACCGAATAGCGGAAGAAATCATAGGACGATCCGCCCGGCGCGTCGCCGGCCCAGATGCGCGCCCATTGCGCTTCGCTGCCGCGCGCATAGCCCTGGAAAATCTGCGTGCCGTCGGATTTCTTGGCGCCGCCATAGATCGCGTTCGCGGCATCGACCTGCGCGGGCGTGAGGCATTCCCCCGCCGCATCGCCCGCCTTGCATTGGAGGGACGCCGGATCGAAATGGCATTGGCGGGGATCCTCGATCACCCCGTCCTTCACCCCATCCAGCGCATCGCACGCTTCGATCACTTTGCGGTTGAGCAGGGTGGCGCTTTCCTGGGTCAGCGCTTCTGGATCGCGCAACGCCGCGCGGCTGTTCCAGGTGGCGTTGATCATCTGGTTGGCCCAATGCCAGGCCGGCCACCCGCGACGATGCCGTCATAGTCGGCGGGAAAACGGGTCGCTTCCATCAAGGCGTGATGGCCGCCCTGGGAACAGCCCACGAAATAGGATTCGCTGGCTTTCCTGCCATAGAAGCGCTGGACAATGGTCTTGGCCGCCTCGGTCGAGACATGGAGCGCGCGATAGGCGAAATCGACCATCTTCTCGGGATGGCCAGCGCCCAGCCTGTTCATTGCCCCCATTAGGCGCGTTGGGATCGGTGATATGGCCATTGTCGGTGGACATGGTGGCATAACCCGCCTTAACGCCGTCAGCATGGGACCGGGCGAGATCGCGCCCGCCGAGCCGCCCGATCCTTCCGCCTGGAATTTTCCGTTCCAGGCGGAGGCGGGAGGCACCAGACTTCAAAGCCGATGCGGGAATCTGGGTGGGCGTGGCCACGCCCACGATCCGGCACATGGGCGCATCGACTTTGGTCTTGTCCACCGTAGCGCCGTCGGCGTCGAACTCGGCAGACAACACTTTCATGTTGGGCGCGATGCATCTTGCCCGACAGGGCTTGGCAGCGCGCGGCATCGCCCTGTGCCGGCGCGCATGGCCGGCGGGCATCAGGCTCATCAGAGGCAAATAGAGCGAAGACGGAGACGAATGCCTTGAGGCGCGCGGTGCTGGACATAGATTTCGCGGGTACCCAACAATTTGGAGGATGTTCTGATCCGCCCCTCCCGCCCGGTCAAGTAGGACTGATTAAGTGGGCGGGGGACTGTGGAGATAGCTCTCCACCAGCGAGCCCGCGATCAAGCGCCAGCCATCCACCAGCACGAAGAAGATCAGCTTGAACGGCAGCGAGATGATCACTGGCGGCAGCATCATCATGCCCATGCTCATCAGGATCGAGGCCACCGCCATGTCGATGATCAGGAACGGCACAAAAATAAGAAAGCCGATTTCGAAAGCGCGCTTCAGTTCCGACAGCATGAAGGCGGGCGCCAGGGTGGTGAGCGCGGTGTCCTCCGCCTTGCCGGTGGGCTTGGTATGCGTCATGTCCATGAACAATTTGAGGTCGGCGGCGCGGACATGGTTGAGCATGAATTTCTTCATCGGCACCATGGCGGCTGTGAAGCCCTGCTCGGTGGTGACCTGATTGTTCATCATCGGCTCGATGCCCTGATGATAGGCGTCGGTCAAAGTGGCGTCATCACGAACAAAGTGAGGAACATCGCCAACGACACCAGCACGCTGTTGGGCGGGCTTTGCTGCAGGCCCAAAGCCGTGCGCAACAGCGACAACACCACCACCATGCGCACGAAGCTGGTCATCATGATCAGGATCGACGGCGCGATCGACAGCACCGTGATCAGGGCGATGATCTGCACCATGCGGTCGGTAAAAAGGCCGCCGCCATTGAGATCGATGGAAAAGCCACCATTGGCCGCGGCTGCATTGGCGGCGGCAGGCGTCGCGGCGAACGCGAAGTCCGGCGCCATCACGGCAAGGGCCAGCACCAGCAAGGGCAGCAAGGAGATCAAGCGTTTCATGACTTTGTTCCTTGGGCGCTCGCGATGCGCAGGCCGGAGGAGGCGGGAATATTCTCGACCAGGCAGGCGCCTTCGGGTCCGGCAAAAATCAGATGTTCGACATTGTCGCGGCGCACGATGAAAAGCCGCTGGCGCGGCCCCATCAGCAACGTCTCGACCACTGCCAGGCGTTTGTCCTGGACCGCGCGGGTGACGCCGGGGACGCCCCATTTGCGGGCGGCAAGGCCTGCCACGCCGATCAGGGCCAGCACCAGCAACAGCGCGCCCAGGTAACGAATGATCTCGAATGCCATGACGGGAGTAAACAACCGTCAACCTTAATCCGCGGTTAAGTAGGGGCAAGAAATGCCCGGCAAAAAGCGCCGCCGTTAAGCGAGGCTTAAGCATGTGGGATCAGGATCAGGCCGCAATCGAAGGTGAAAGGAGAGTTACCCGCGATGAATCTGCCCGATCTGCCCCTCTTCTCCCTCCTGCGCGAACGCATGTCCTGGCTCAATCAGCGCCAGACCGTGCTTTCGGAGAATGTCGCCAACGCCGACACGCCTGGCTTTGTCGCGCGCGACTTGAAACCACTGGATTTCTCGGCCGAGCTTCAGTCGGCGGGCACGGCCCAACTTGCCGGCCTCACCGTCACCAACCCGCGTCACATCGCGGCCACGACTTCCAAGGGCGGCGGCCAGTTCGATGCCGAGGACGCGCCCGACGTCGAGGCCAATCCCAACGGCAACGCCGTCTCGCTGGAGCAGGAGATGATCAAGGTCTCCGACACCCAGATGCAATTCCAGGCCGCCACCAATCTCTATGGCAAGGCCATGACCATGATGAAGACCGCGATCGGTCAACCCTGAAGGTAAAGGAGAAGGACAATGGAATTTTCAAACTCGATGGCCATCGCCGCTTCCGGCATGCGCGCCCAGTCCGACCGCATGAAAGTGATCGCCGAGAATATCGCCAACGCCGATTCCACCTCGCCCACTCCGGGCGGCGATCCCTATCGACGCAAAGTCTCGACCGTGAGCGAGAATTTCGATCGCGAATTGGGCGTCAATCTGGTCAAGACCGGCAAGACCGTCGAAGACAAAAGTGATTTCCGCACCCAATACGACCCCGGCAATCCCACCGCGGACGCCAAGGGCTATGTGAAGAAGCCCAATGTCGATCCGCTGATCGAAATCATGGACATGAAAGAGGCCCAGCGCTCCTACGAAGCGAACCTCACCGTCATGTCGTCGACCAAACAGATGATGTCGCAAGCCGTGGGCTTGCTGAACAAGTAACCCCTCCGCCCTACGCACGCCCGAGGGCGTGCTACGGGCACCTCCCCCACCAGCATGCTTCGCATGCGCGTGGAGGGGGACCTGGACTGGATTGAAAGGAGTTTGTGATGGCCATTCCTGCCGCGGCAGCCGCCGCCTATCAGAACGCCGCCCGCATCGGGCTCTCCACCGGGGCAACGCCCGGCGTCGTTCCCGCCGATCTGCCGGCCTCGAACTTCACCGATTTTCTTTCCGGCGCGATCAAGGATTCCATTTCCACCATCAAGCAGGGCGAACAGGCGACGACCGCCCAGGCGATGAACAAATCCAATGTGGTGGATGTGGTGAATTCCATGAATGCCGCCGAACTCACCCTCAATACGGTGGTGGCGGTGCGCGACAAGGTGGTCGCCGCCTACCAATCCATCTTGAACATGCCGATCTGAACGCGAACCGGGAACAACAGCATGGATGCCGCCAACATTATGGACTTTGCCAGGTCTTCGATCCTGGTGCTTCTGGAAATCATCGCCCCCGCCATGATCACCGCCCTGGTGGTGGGCCTGGTGATCGGCCTGCTCCAGGCGCTCACCCAAATTCAAGAACAGACCCTGGTGTTCGTGCCCAAGATCGTCGCCGTCTTCATCGTGCTGTTGCTGGCTTTGCCGTTTGCCGGTTCGGCCTTGAGCGGACTGATGACCGATATCGCCAACCGCATCGCCGCTTATTAGTTTTGGCGGCTCGCTTCGCACCTTGAGGCCTCTTTAATGGCCTACCGCTTCGCTACTTGAGGCCAAATGCACATCCAGTTGCCGGCGCTTTCGGGCATCGTCCTGACCTATCTTCTGGTGTTCGCCCGTGTGGGCGCGATGATCATGCTGCTGCCCGGCATCTCCACCATGGGCGTGCCGGCCCGCGTCCGCCTGGTTCTGGCGCTGGCCATCGCCTTCGCGCTTACGCCCGTGGTTCAGTCCCAATACCCCGCGATTGCTCCGCAGAGCGTCATCGGCCTGGTGATCATGATTGGGCAGGAGATCACAGCCGGCATTCTGGTGGGGGCGATGGCCGCCATCATCATGAGCGGCCTGCAGGTGGCGGGCTATCTCATCGCCACCCAGATCGGCCTTGCCGCCGCGCAAAGCTTCGATCCCAGCCAGAACACCCAGGGCGCGGTGGTGGGGAATTTCCTCACTTTGCTGGGAACGGTGCTGATCTTCGCCACCAACCTGCATCATCTCGCCATCGGCGCGATCGTGGGCAGCTACCGCATGCTGCCGCCGGGGGGACATCTGCCCACCTCCGACATGGCGCAACTGGTGATCCAACTGGTCTCGTCATCCTTTGCGCTGGGTTTCCAACTGGCGGCGCCGTTCCTGGTCTTCGGGTTTGCCGTCTATGCCGGGCTCGGCCTTCTGGCGCGGTTGATGCCGCAGCTTCAGGTGTTCTTCCTCGCCATGCCCATCAATATTCTTTCGGGATTCGTGATCATGTTCGCCATGCTGGGGGCGATGATCACCCTGTTCCTCAACTACTACACCACCTCCATGGGGGCGTTTCTGTAACGGATAACCCATGGCGGACGGACAGGACGACTCCCAGCAAACAGAACAGCCGACGCAAAAGCGCCTGGACCAGGCGCGCGAATCCGGCGACGTCATCAAATCCACCGAAGTCACCACCTTCGTGCTTCTGGCGGGCGGCACGCTGGCGATCGCCATGTTCGGCCGTTCCGTGGCCGTTGGCCTGGCCGAGCTTCTGACCCAATTCCTTCAGCAGCCCGAGCAGATGGCAGTGGATGGCGCGGGCCTTGCCTCCCTATTCCGCGGCGTGTTGCTGCATCTGGCGCTCACCCTTGCGCCCTTCATCGGCGTCGTGATCGTGGCCGGCGTTTCCGGTCATGTGCTGCAAAGCCGGCCCGGTTTTCATCTCGACAAGCTCGCGCCGGATTTCTCCAAGCTTTCGCCGCTCGCCGGCCTGTCGCGCATCTTCGGCATCGATGGCGTGATCACTCTGCTCAAAGGCATCCTCAAGCTCGCGATCGTGGGCTTCGCCATCTGGTCGCAATTATGGCCCGAGCGCGGCATGCTGGAAGCCATTCTCACCCAATCGCCGCAAGGCGTGGTGGGAGATATGACCCATCTTCTGTTCAAGATCCTGGTCGCGGCGCTGTCGGCGCTTCTGGTGATCGCCGGCGCGGACTATTTCTTCCAGTATATGCGCTTCATGCGCCGCAACCGCATGTCGCGGCAGGAGGTCAAGGAAGAATTCCGCCAGAATGAAGGCGATCCCGTGATCAAGGCCAAGGTGCGCCAGATCCGCCAGGAACGCGCGCGCAAGCGCATGATGGCCGAAGTGCCCAAGGCCACCGTGGTGATCACCAACCCCACCCACTTCGCGGTGGCGCTCAAATACGAATCCGGCAAGACCGCCGCGCCCGTGTGCGTCGCCAAGGGCGTGGACGCGCTCGCCTTGCGCATCCGCGCCGTGGCCGAAGAGAACGAAGTGCCGGTGATCGAGAACCCGCCTCTGGCCCGCGCGCTTTATGCCACCGTGGAACTCGAAGAGGCCATTCCCCAGGAACACTACAAGGCCGTGGCCCAGGTGATCGGTTATGTGATGCGGCTCAACGGCACCCTGAAGCGCCGCTGATCGTTGTTGATAAAGTAAGGATAATTACCGAACTTTGGCCCTCTTAGGCCCCTGGAAACCATTCGTTAACCGAATCCTGTAAAGTGCAAGGGATGCAGGACTTCTCGCACGCTTTCCGGTTGGACGCTGGGCGTCTCCGCAGGCCCCTGGCGCTGGGCCGCGCTGGGTTTTGGCCTCCTGGCGCTCGGCACCGCCATCCTGGCCCTGATCTATCCCGCCAAGGCGGGCTTTGCCGGTTATGCCCTTTTGGGCGGTATCGGCGCGGTGGCCGCGCTTTTGTTTTATGCGATCTGGCCGCGGGAGGGTTTCAAGATTCTCGAGGCCAAGCGCGTGGCCGAAGCCGCTGCCCGCGCCAACGTCGCCTGGGCCATCACCGGACCCGACGGCGCGGTGGTGGATTGCAACCCCGTCTATCGCCTGATGGCCGGCACCAGGGAAGGCGATAGCCCCACGCCGCCCGAATTGGCGCTGGCGGGCGAACCCTCGAGCGCGGTGCTCTATCGCCTGGCGCGCGATGCCGCCGAGGGCAAGGCCCGCGAGGAAAGCTTCCGAGTGATGCCGGGGCTGGAACTGGTGGCCGCGGTTCGGCCGCTCAAGGATCAGCAGACCGTGTGGTGGTTCACGCCGCGGCTTTCCGCCAGCGTGTCGCCGCTTCCCCATGCGGTGGCCGCGCCGGCCATGCCGGCGGCGCCGCTTGTCACGAGCCAGCCCGTTATCGTCTCCGAGACCAAGTCCAATCAGGCCGTGGGCGCGCTTTTTCACGACGCGCCCATCGGGGTGGCTTTCACCGACGCCCATGGCGTGATCCGGGAAGCCAATACAGTCTTCGCTCGCTTCTTCGGCCAGGATGGATCACTCACCGATCGCGACGTGACCCAGTTCCTGGACGCGGGCGACCGCGCTCAACTGCGCGAATTGATCGCCCAGTCCGCCAAGGGCGAAGGCGGCGGCCGTCCGCTGGAATTGCGCGTGGGCGAGAGCATGGGCGAAATCTTTGCCAGTCCCGTGCCCGGGGGCGCGCTGCTCTATCTGATGGACGTCTCCGAGCAGAGGCAGCTGGAAGTCAAATTCGCCCAGTCCCAGAAGCTGCAGGCGGTGGGCCAGCTGGCCGGCGGCGTGGCGCACGACTTCAACAATCTTTTGACCGTGATCATCGGCAACTGCGAATTCCTGCTGATGCGCCATCCGGCGGGCGATCCCTCGTTCAAGGAGATCAACGAGGTCCATCAGAACGCGCTTCGCGCCGCCACCCTGGTGGGCCAGCTTTTGGCCTTCAGCCGCAAGCAGACCATGCAGCCCAAGGTGCTGGCCCTGGCCGACATGTTGAGCGAACTCACCCAGATGCTGCGCCGGCTCTTGCGCGAAGGCATCAGCCTCAAGCTCGACAATGGCGCCGATCTTTGGGCGGTGCATGCCGACGAGGCCCAGCTTTCCAACGCCATCATCAATCTGGTGGTGAACGCGCGCGACGCCATGCCCACGGGCGGCGTCGTCACCATCACCACCAGCAACGACACGGTGACCCAACCGGTTTCGCTGGGCACCGCGATCATGCCGCCGGGCGATTATGTGAAGATCGAAGTGAGCGACACCGGCACCGGGATCGCCGAGGAACACAAGGGCAAGATTTTCGATCCCTTCTTCACCACCAAGCCGGTGGGACAGGGCACGGGCCTGGGCCTTGCCACGGTGTATGGCATCGTCAAGCAGTCGGGCGGCTTCATCACCATGCACACGGAACTGGGCCACGGCACGAGCTTCAAGATCTATCTGCCGCGCCATCGCGTCGATGCCAGCGCGCAAAGCGCCGAAGCCGCGCCCGTGGCCCCGCGCGACGTCACCGGCCAGGACACAATCCTTCTGGTGGAAGACGAAGAGGCGGTGCGCAGCTTTGCCGCCCGCGCGCTGCGCCTGCGCGGCTATCATGTGCTGGAAGCGGGCGGCGGCGAGGAAGCGCTGGAGATCGTCACCAAGGGCGAGCAGATGATCGATCTTCTCATCACCGACGTGGTGATGCCCAACATGGACGGCCCGACCCTGGTCCGCCATGTGAAGGAATTGAAACCCGAGCTGGCGGTGATCTTCATGTCCGGCTATGCCGAAGAGGCGTTCCGCCGCAATGAGGAAAACGCCTCGGACCTGCATTTCCTGCCCAAACCCTTCGGCCTCAAGCAGCTTGCCGCCAAGGTGAAGGAAGTCTTGTCGCACGCCCCGGCGCGCAAGGCGGGATAACTTGCGTCCGGCAGGCGGCTAGCCCAAACTCGCGCCATGAAATCTCACATCCCCGCTTTTCTCGCCGCCGCGGTCTTCCTGGCGGGTTGCACCGACCAGGATTGGTCGCATGCGCTCACCTATGTGGGTGTCCATAATTCCGAGCGGGACATGCCTGAAGCACGGCCCGTCCCGGCGGCGGCCAGGCCCGCCCCGGCTCAGTCCGCACCTGTGCAAGCCGCCGACGCCGCGCCGCATTTGAATGCCTTTTGCCAGGCTGTCGCCATGCAGGATTCGCAGCGCAACGATTTCGATCCCCCCACCCAGCAGCGCGTGCTGATCCAGAGCTATCGGCAATGCGTGACCATTTTCGGCGACGCCACCCAGTGAGCGCCGACGCTTGAACGAGCGGCAGTCACGCCCTCACATAAACAAAAGCGTCCAGTCCCGATTTCAGCCGCGCGGCGATGCGTTTGTACGCCGCCACTTCATAGGCGTCGGCGCGCGCCAATTCCTCCTCGCTGATATCGAACACCATGCCTGGAATTTCATCGGCGTCATCGCCCGGCACCAGGATGGGATGGAAACGCTCGCCGGAAAGGCAGAACACGTCCGCGTCCAGGATCTCGACCATCTCGCGCCGCCAGCCGGGCAGGGCATCGGGCTTGCCCGCCAGCCTCCGCCCGAACGAGGCCAGCTGCACGCTCTCCTGCTGCAAGGTGCCGTAGGAAAAGAGATAGGGCATGGAGAATTATTGCCCCCGGTTTCAGCGCCTTCAAGGGCGGCGTGACGCGCGCTCAAGCGGGAACATACGCCAGCCTCATCGCGTCCTCGCCGATGCGGTCGCTGGCCACAAGGCGGAGCGGCGGCCGGGGCGCGGCGAAGAATGGCTTGCCGCGGCCCAGCACGACGGGGCAGAAATAGAGCCGGTACTCATCGATCAGACCAAGATCGGTGAGGCTTCGTGCCAGCTCCGGTCCGGAAACCGCAATCTCGCCGCCGAGCCCGGCCTTCAGGCCTCGCATCACCGCCTCGACATCATCCGAAACAAGCGTGGCGTTGGGGCCGACCGATTTCAGCGCGCGCGACACGACCCATTTGGGCTGGCGCCGCCACGCATCCGCGAACGCGTGATGGTCTGCGCTCCATTCGGGTTGGTCTTCGTCCCAATAACGCATGACCTCGTACATGCCGCGGCCGTACACGCTGCCGGTCACGCCGCGCACGCGCTCTATCCAGTGACGAAAGAGCAGAAGACCCGGCGCAAAGGCCTGGTGGTCGACATAGCCGTCCAGGGACACGTTCATTTCGAAGACGAACTTCGCCATGCTGCAAAATCTCCCTCCAGGTTCTTGAGAATAACATGAGCGGCCGGCCCCTCATTGATTCGAGCGGTCGAGGCCGAAATTTTGAAACTAGCCCATACCTCGTGGTAGGTAGAACACAATTAGAACAATGTGTTGTATTTGATCAGGAAAACAGTACCTTAGGCTGTATCTTGCAAACAAGAACAAAACATGTACTTTCGACCCATCACGGGGCCGCTTTAGATTCGCTTGGGGATCGCACGGCGCTGTGAAATAACCGGGAGACAGGCATGAGTCAGGCGGCTTTACGGGTGGTAGGCAAGGAAGACAATCAGGATCGCAAGCGCGCTTTGGAAGCGGCGCTGAGCCAGATCGACCGCGCTTTCGGCAAGGGCTCGGTGATGAAGCTGGGCAGCCGGGATTTGGGCCTGGCGACGGATGCGGTTTCGACCGGCTCCCTGGGCCTGGACATTGCGCTGGGCATCGGCGGCCTGCCGCGTGGCCGCGTGATCGAGATTTACGGCCCGGAATCCTCGGGCAAGACCACCCTGGCGCTCCACGTCGTGGCGGAGGCGCAGAAGAAGGGCGGCATCGCGGCCTATGTCGATGCCGAGCATGCACTGGACCCCGTCTATGCCAGGAAGCTGGGCGTCGATATCGACGAAATGCTGATCTCTCAGCCCGACACGGGCGAACAGGCGCTGGAGATCACCGACACGCTGGTGCGGTCCGGCGGCGTGGACATCGTGGTCATCAACTCGGTGGCGGCGCTGACGCCCAAGGCCGAACTGGAAGGCGAGATGGGCGATTCCCTTCCCGGCCTTCAGGCGCGATTGATGAGCCAGGCGCTGCGCAAGCTCACCGCCTCGATCTCCAAATCCAACACCATCGTGATCTTCATCAACCAGATCCGCATGAAGATCGGCATCATGTTCGGCAATCCGGAAACCACCACCGGTGGCAACGCCTTGAAATTCTATGCCTCGGTCCGGCTCGACATCCGCCGCATCGGCGCGATCAAGGATCGCGACGAAGTGGTGGGCAACCAAACCCGCGTCAAAGTGGTGAAAAACAAAGTCGCGCCGCCCTTCAAGCAGGTCGAGTTCGACATCATGTACGGCCAGGGCGTGTCCAAGACCGGCGAGCTGGTCGATCTTGGGGTGAAGGCCGGGATCGTGGAGAAATCGGGCTCCTGGTATTCCTATGACGGCGCCCGCATCGGCCAGGGCCGCGAGGCTGCCAAGACCTTCCTCGCCGCAAATCCCGATGTTGCCCAGAATATCGAGACAGCGATCCGGGCGGCTGCCGGCCAGATCAGCCAGAGCCTTGCCCGTGGCGAGGACGAAAAAGCGACGGCGGAAGAAGAATAGGCCGCCAACCAGTTAGAGTCGTTTCTGTCTCGCAGCGGAAACCGACTCCTCGGCAGAAGGCGCTCCGGCAACGGGGCGCCTTCTGTTTATGAGGTGAGCCGCGACTGCGGAGCAGGCGAAATGGTCCGCCGGACCATTTCGAGCGGCGAACGGTCCGCTAGCGGCGGCGTCGCGCGGACGCTTGGGCGAGCGGCCGGGGAATAGCGCCCTAGCAAAAGGCCGGGATGACAAGATTTGGCGCGCCCGCTACAAGCAAGCCCATGAAAAGCCTGTCAGACATCCGCTCCGCATTCCTGGGTTATTTCGCGGCCCAGGGCCATACCGTCGTGCCGTCGTCGCCGCTGGTACCGCGCAACGATCCCACCCTGCTCTTCACCAACGCGGGCATGGTGCAGTTCAAGAACACTTTCACCGGCACGGAAAAGCGGCCCTATGTGCGCGCCACCTCGTCGCAGAAATGCGTGCGCGCTGGCGGCAAGCACAACGACCTCGACAATGTGGGCTATACCGCGCGCCATCTTACTTTCTTCGAGATGCTGGGGAATTTCTCCTTCGGCGATTATTTCAAGGAAGACGCGATCCACTTCGCCTGGGAATTGCTCACCCGCGATCTGGGCCTGCCCAAGGACCGGCTCAGCGTCACCGTCTATGCCGATGACGACGAGGCCTTTGGCCTTTGGGGCAAGATCGCCGGGCTTCCCGACCAAAGGATCATCCGCATCGGCACCTCGGCCAATTTCTGGTCCATGGGCGACACCGGCCCCTGCGGTCCCTGCTCGGAAATCTTCTTCGACCACGGCCCCGGCGTGGCCGGTGGCCCGCCCGGCTCACCCGATGAAGATGGCGACCGTTTTGTCGAAATCTGGAATCTGGTTTTCATGCAATATGAGCAGCTGCCGGGCGGCCAGCGGCTCAACCTGCCCAAACCCTCCATCGACACGGGCATGGGGCTGGAGCGCATTTCCACCGTGCTCCAAGGCGTGCAGAGCAATTTCGAGACCGATCTTTTCCGTCATCTGATCGCGGTGTCGGTGGAAATGTCGGGCGTCAAAGCCGAAGGCGATGCCCGTTTCAGCCATCAGATCATAGCTGACCATTTGCGCTCGACCTCGTTCCTGATCGCCGATGGCGTGCTGCCGTCCAATGAGGGACGCGGCTATGTGCTGCGCCGCATCATGCGCCGCGGCATGCGCCACGCCCATTTGCTGGGGACCAAGGACACGTTGATGCACCGGCTGGTGCCGACCTTGGTGGCGGAAATGGGCGCGGCCTATCCCGAACTGAAGCGCGCCGAAGCCTTGATCACCGAGACCCTGAAGCTGGAAGAAATCCGTTTCCGCGAGACCTTAGCGCGCGGTCTTAAACTTCTGGATGAGGCGACGCTGGGCATGAAGGCCGGCGACCGCCTGACCGGTGACGTCGCCTTCAAGCTCTACGACACCTATGGCTTTCCCCTCGATCTCACGCAGGAATCGCTGCGCGCCCGCGGCATTGCCGTGGACCAGGACGGCTTCACTTTTGCCATGGAAAAACAACGGGCCGACGCGCGCGCCAGTTGGTCCGGCTCGGGCGAAGCCGCCAACGAGGCGCAATGGTTCGGCGTCTTCGATGAAATGGGCCGCACCGAATTCCTGGGTTATGACGCCGAGGAAGCCGAGGGCCAGATACTTGCCATCCTCAAAGGCAATCAGCGGGTTGAAAGCGCCAGTGCAGGTGAGACGGTAGAAATCCTCACCAACCAGACGCCGTTCTATGCGGAATCGGGCGGTCAGGTGGGCGACACCGGGTTGATGATCTCGCCCAAGGCGGAAGGCAAAGTCATCGACACCCAAAAAAAACTGGGCTCGTTGCATGTGCATGTGGTGGAAGTCACCCGGGGCAAGCTTTCAGTGGGCGATGGCGTCGACCTGAAAGTGGACCGCGAAAGGCGGCGCGCCACCCGCGCCAACCACTCCGCGACCCATCTCTTGCACGCGGCGTTGAAGCGCGTGCTGGGTCCCCATGTAAGCCAGAAAGGCTCGATGGTTTCGCCCGAGCGGCTGCGCTTTGACTTCTCGCATCCCAAGCCCGTGATGCCGGAGGAATTGGAAAGGATCGAAGCCCAGGTCAACGAAGTGATCCGGCAGAACTCCGACACCTCTACGCGGCTGATGCCCACAGATCAGGCCATCGCCGCCGGCGCGGAAGCCTTGTTCGGCGAGAAATATGGCGACGAAGTGCGTGTCCTGACGATGGGCGAAAATTTGGGCGACGATATCGTCGAGATCAAAGCCTATTCGGTCGAACTTTGCGGCGGCACCCATGTGCGCCGCCTGGGCGATATCGGCATCTTCACGATACTTTCCGAAAGCGCGGTGGCGGCAGGCGTGCGTCGCATCGAAGCGCTCACCTCCGAAGGGGCGCGGCGTTATCTCGCCCACCAGGCGGAATTGGCGCGCGAGGCCGCCGCCGCGCTCAAGACCAATGCCGGCGATCTGCCGGGCCGTGTCGCCGCGCTGGCCGATGACCGCAGGCGTCTGGAACGCGAATTGGCCGAAGCCAGGAAGGCCTTGGCGCTGGCGGGGCCGGCCCAATCGGGCGGCGATGACGGCGCCCGGACCATTTCCGGAATCAAGACCGTGTTGCGCAGCATCGAGGGCGTCGCGGCCAAGGATCTCAAAGGCCTGGCCGATGACGCGAAAGTGAAGCTGGGCTCGGGCGTGGTGGCCTTTGTCGCCGCCGCCGACGGCAAGGCATCGCTGGTGGTGGGCGTCACCGATGATCTCACCGCGCGCATCAGCGCGGTCGATCTGGTGCGGCTGGGCGCGGAAGCCTTGGGCGGGAAGGGCGGCGGCGGCCGCCCTGACATGGCCCAGGCAGGCGGTCCCGATGCCGGCAAGGCGCAAGCCGCGCTCGCCGCCATCGAACAGCGGCTGAGTGCGCTCACACCTGCTTGAGCAGACACACCCCCGACGCGAGAAATTTTGGGGCTTGAGCAGGAGCGTCGCGCGGAGCGTGCGTCCAGCACGTGAGCACGCGCGACGCACTCAAGACCCAAAATAGCCGCGCCCTGGTTTAGCCCACCGCGAAGACGCAGATCTTGTTGCCGGTCGGATCGCGGAGATAGGCACCATAAAATCCCGACGTTGCCTCGGGTGGACGGAAGCCAGGCTTGCCTTCATCGGTGCCGCCATTGGCCATGCCGCCTTCATAGGCCTTCTTCACCGCATCCGGTGACGGCGCCTTGTAGGCGATCATGATGCCGTTGCCGGCCTGCGCTTCCTTGCCGTTGCTGGGCTTGGCAGTGACCATGGTGTGGCAGCCGGTGAAGCCTTTGTCGGGCCCGATGGCGCCATAGCCGATCCAACCGCCGTCGGCGAATTTGCGTTCGCCACCCAGCGCACTGAATACCGCGTCATAGAATTTGCCGGACGCCTCGCTGTCGCGCGCGCCGATAGTTGTGTAGCCGATCATGATTTTCCCTCTCCCGAATGGGCGCGCAGCCTCGCTCAGTCAAAAGAACGAAGCAAGAACTTTTTTGTGAATTTATGCGATAATGTCGGGCAGCAGGGAATTGTTGATCTCGGTAATCTCGTCCTTGAGCTGCAGCTTCTTCTTTTTCAACCGCGACAAGGCCAATTGATCGCAGGTGGCGGACGACGACATCGCCTCGATGGCCGCATCGAGATCGCGATGCTCCTGGACCAGCGCCGCCAATTTGGCGCGGGCCGCCACCTCGTCCGGCCGGGTGACCTGTTCGTTCATGACCGCTTTTTCCTTTTGGCGCCGCTGCGCGAATTGGCGGATGGCAGGTCCTCGCCCCAGCGCTTCATCGGCCAGGTCAGCCCCAACAGGTCGAGCGCCCGCCCCGCCATCTGGTCCACCAGATCGGACAAGGTCTTGGGCTCGGCATAAAAAGCCGGCATGGGCGGAAGAATGATCGCGCCCATCTCGGCCAGCGCCGTCATGGTGCGCAAATGGCCCAGGTGCAGAGGCGTCTCCCGCACCATGAGAATCAGCGGCCGGCGTTCCTTCAGCATCACGTCAGCGGCGCGGGTGAGAAGATTGGTGGTCACGCCGGTGGCGATTTCGCTCATGCTGCGCACCGAACAGGGCGCGACGATCATACCACGCGTTTTGAAACTGCCGCTGGCAATCGGCGCGGCGATGTCGTCGATGCCATGGACATGATCGGCCTTGGCCGCGACCTCTTTGGGCGTGAGGCTGGTTTCATAGCCGATGGTCAATTGCGCGGGCTTGGTCATCACCAGATGCGATTGGAGTCGCAACTCTTTCGCAGCTTCCAAAAGGCGGATGCCGTAGGCCACGCCGGACGCGCCGGAAAGCCCAATCACCAGTCTTTCCGCCATATTTTGCGCCACCTGTGCCGGTTCCATACTTCGTTTACAACCCGGCGGCATGGGCGGAAAGAGTTTTGGTTCCGAAACTTTTTGGGATGACAGGAGGAGGGCTTGGTGCTTTAATTTTAAGGCCTAAACCGATGAGGTGTAAGCATGGCACCGGAAGGACAGATCGAGAATCTCGCTGTTCAGCACAAGAAACTTGAAGAAATCATCGCCGCCGAATTGACCCAACCTGGATGGGACGAAGCCCGGGTTGCAGCCCTCAAAAAACAAAAACTCCAAATCAAGGACGAACTGGAACGATTGAAAGCCCTGCACTGACGGGCGCTTTCACACTCTCCTCCCCCCGATAAGAGCCTGACGCGCGCTAAAGCGTTTTTGCGCGCTCGCGTAATGCGTATTTCTGGACTTTGCCGGTGCTGGTTTTTGGCAGGTCGGTAAAGACCAGGAAACGCGGCGCCTTGAATTTGGCGAGGTGCTCGCGGCAGAAGGCGAGGAGATCGTCTTCCGTCACCGCGTCATGGCCGCGCTTTTTCTCGACAAAGGCGCATGGCGTCTCGCCCCATTTCTCGTCGGGCTTGGCCACGACTGCGGCGAACATCACCGCCGGATGACGGGTCAGCACATTTTCGATTTCGATCGAGGAGATGTTCTCGCCGCCGGAAATGATGATGTCCTTGGAGCGGTCCTTGAGCTGGATATAGCCGTCCTCATGCATCACCCCCAGATCGCCGGAATGAAACCAGCCGCCGGCAAAGGCGTCGCGGGTGGCCTCGGGATTTTTGAGATATCCTTTCATCACGATATTGCCGCGAAACATCACTTCACCCAATTCGCCGGGCGCCGTGGGCTCCATCGTCTCGGGATCCATCACGCTGAGATCTTCCAGTGTGTGATAGCGCACGCCCTGACGCGCCAGGCGCGTGGCGCGCGCATCACCCTCCAGCGCGTCCCAGGCGTCATGCCATTCATTGACCACCGCCGGGCCATAGACTTCGGTCAGGCCATAGACATGGACGATGTCGAAGCCGGCCTCGGCCATCGCCGCCAGCACCGATTCCGGCGGCGGCGCCGCGGCCACCATGAAGGTGACGCGCTGGACAAAGGGATGTTTCTCTTCCTCGCGGGCATTGACGATGGTGGACATCACGATGGGCGCGCCGCAGAGATGGGTGACGCCATGCTCGGCCAGCGCGCGATAGATGGCGGCGGGGCGAACCCAGCGCAGACAGACATGGGTGCCCGCCACCACCGACAAGGACCAGGGAAAGCACCAGCCGTTGCAGTGGAACATGGGCAGCGTCCACAGCAGCACGGGATGGCGGCCCATATTGGCGGCCAGCACATTGCTGAAGCCCATCAGGCTGGCGCCGCGGTGATGATAGACGACACCCTTGGGCCGGCCGGTAGTGCCCGAGGTGTAATTGAGCGAGATCGCGTCCCATTCGTCGCCCGGCATCATCCAGGTGAAATCGGGATCGCCCGCGCCCAGGAAGGATTCGTAATCCGCGCCCAGTTTTTCGCCGGTCTGGGGAAATTCCGGATCGTCGTAGTCGATCACCAGCGGCTTGCGCTTCAATTGGTCCAGCGCTTCCTTGATGGTGGCGGAAAATTCGCGGTCGGTGATCAGGACCTTTGCCTCGCTATGCTCCAGCATAAGAGTGATGGACGGCGCATCCAGCCTGGTGTTGAGGGCATTGAGCACGCCGCCCGCCATCGGCACGCCGTAATGTGCTTCGAGCATGGCGGGCGTATTGGCCAGCATCACGGCAACGGTATCGTTCTTGCCCACGCCCTGCGCGGCCAACGCCGACGCCAGCCGGCGGCAACGGCGATAGAATTCCTCGTAGGTGACGCGCGCATTGCCATGGATCACGGCGATGCGGTCGGGAAAAACACTGGCGGCGCGCTCCAGCATGGTGAGGGGCGTGAGCGGCTGGAAATTGGCCTTGTTGCGAGGAAGCGCATCATAGGCGCTTTGGGAGCGCGGCCTGGGCGACATGGGTGCCGAGGGACGGCGCCGGGGGCGCACGCGGGGCGGCGCCAGACGCTGCGCCGGTTTTGACGGCGCGGCTTTCACGATTTTGGCGCGCGACACTTTCTTGGCCGCTCGGCGCTTTGCCGGTTTGGCCTTCTTCTTGCCGCGCTTGGTGGATTTCGCCATGCGCCGGACGCTAGAGAAAGGCCTTCAAAACGGCAAGATTTGACCTCGCGTCGAAGCTTGCTAGAAGGTCCCATGTCCGACATCGCCCGAAAACCGCGCGGGCTTCGCGCGATCTATGCCTGGATGCTGACCAAGGCGCAGGGCCGCAATGCCTGGATGGCGGTAGCCGCCTTCGCCTTCGCAGAAGCGTCATTTTTCCCCATCCCCGCCGATGTGATGGTTCTGCCGATGATGCTGGCCGATCGCAAGCGCGTCTTCCGCTTGGGTCTGTGGGTGGCGTTCTGGTCGGTGACCGGCGGCATGCTGGGCTATGCCATTGGGGCCTTGTTCTGGGAAACCGCGGGCCTGTGGCTGATCCATCTGCTGCATGTGCCGCTGGCACAAGTGGAGATGCTGCGCGCCAAATACAGCGCCCATGCCTATCTCATCATGGTGCAGGGCGCGACGCCCATTCCCTATAAGCTGGTGACCATCGCCTCGGGCCTGGCGGGCGTGCCGTTTCCGCTTTTCATGCTCTATTCGGCGGTGACGCGCACGCTGCGCTATGCCGTGATCGAAGCGCTGCTGGTGCATTTCTTCGGCGAGAAGGCCAAAGAGCTGCTGGAGAAATATCTGGAAATCGCGCTGATCGGATTTTTGGTGCTGGTGGTGCTGGGCTTTATCGCGTTGCGCTATCTCTAAGCTCAGTCCTGCTCCAATTCGCTCGACATTTTATAGTCGTCCGGCGCGGGCGCGCCTTCGCCGGCTTCCGGCGCCGGCGGATTGGCCAGGCTCTCGCTCACCGGTTTGAGGGTCGCGCCCTTCTTGGCGGCGCGTTTCATCGCCCGTTCATGCTTGGCGCCGGCGCGGCTCACCGCCAGGTCGAGTTCCAATTGCGAGCAAAGCCCCAACGTCACCGGATCGACCGCCTTGATGTTGGTGGCGTTCCAGTGTGAGCGTTCGCGAATCTTCTGGATGGTCGCCTTGGTGGTGCCGACCAGTTTGATGATGTCCGCGTCGGTGAATTCCGGATGATTGCGGATGATCCAATAGACGGCGTCGGGCTTGTCCTGCCGCTTGGAGACGGGCGTGTAGCGCGGGGCGCGCTTCAACCGCACATTGGGCATCTTGTGCTTGGGCGGCGCCATCTTGAGGCGGATCTTGGGGTTTTTCTCCGCCTCTTCGATCTGCTCGCGCGAAAGCTGGCCCGACGTCACCGGGTCCATGCCCTTGATGCCTTTGGCGACATCTTCATCGGCGATGCCTTTCACTTCCAGCGGATGGAGGCCGCAGAAATCGGCGATCTGCTCGAAGGTAAGGCCGGTATTGTCCACCAGCCAGACGGCGGTGGCTTTGGGCATCAGCGGTTTGGTTTCGACGGCCATGGCAAAAATCCTTTTGGTCCAGGGCGGGCCTCTCCAGCCCGTCCCTTCGCTCGATAGTGAATTGTCGAGGAAGGGCGGTTTTTTAGCGTCCCCCCGGGCCAAATTCCAGCTTTTCCTTACGGGACAAGCAGGATTTTGCCGGTCGCGCCGGGTTTCTCCATATATTCATGGGCTTTTTGGGCCTCGGCCAGGGGGAAGCGCTTGTCCACCACCGGCCCGATACGGCCTTCGGCCACCAGGGGCCAAATCCGCTCCCTGAGGGCGTCCCGGATGGCGGCTTTCTCCAGGGGCGGGCGCCCCCGCAAGGTCGTGGCCGCCAAGGTCAGGCGCTTGATCAGCATGGGCGCCAGATCGAGCGAGACCTTGGTGCCGTCCTGATAGGCGATATTGACGATCCGGCCCCAAAGCGACGCGGCCGCCATGTTCCGCTGAACATACGAGCCGCCCACCATGTCCAGGATCACGTCCACGCCTCTGTTGGCGGTTTCTTCCCTTACGACGGCGACGAAATCCTCATTTCGGTAGTTGATGGCGCGCTTGGCGCCGAGCGCGACGCAGAGCTGGCATTTCTCGTCGCTGCCTGCGGTGGCGAAGACCGTATGGCCAAGGCTTGCGAACATCTGGATCGCCATCACGCCGATGCCGCTGGTGCCGCCATGCACCAAGAGCGTTTCGTTCGGCTTGAGTCGGCCTGTGTCCATCACATTGGTCCAGGCGGTGAAAAGCGCTTCGGGCAAAGCGGCGGCATCGGCAAGTGCGACCCTGTCCGGCACCGCCAGCACACCGGAGAGATCGGCGGAAGCATATTCGGCATAGCCGCCGCCGGGGATCAGGGCCGCGACCGCGTCGCCCACTTTCATGCCCTGGACATGATCGCCCAACGAAGCGACATGGCCCGACACTTCCATGCCCAGTGTTTCAGGCGCGCCGGGCGGCGGTGGATAGGAACCCTGGGCCTGAAGCAAATCGGCACGATTGATCCCGGCGGACGCCACCTTGATCAAAATCTGATCCGCGCCCGGGAACCGGCTGGGGAATTTCGCCAAGCCTCAGCCGGTAACCGGGGCCGGGATTTTCCAGAAGGATTGCTTTCATAAGAACTTGCCAGCCGGAATGTGCGCGCTCAGACTAGCGGTTGAACATCTTAACGCCAATGCGAGCGGTGATGGACAGCGACGATCTTTTGCCCCGCGCCAAGAAACTGCCCGAGATTCAGCTGGGCGAAGATATTTCCGCGCTCTCCGCGCATGAGCTGGAAGCCCGCATCGCGCGTCTTCAGGAGGAAATCGAGCGCTGCAAAGCAGCGATCGCAGTGCGTCACGCGACCAAATCCGCGGCGGAAAATTTTTTCAAGCGCTAGCCCCCCGATTTAACTGGTTAATATGCACATCTGAAACCACGCGCGTTAAGACAATTCGTGTTGTTTACCAACAGTAATGCTTTGACTCGCGGCCCGGGCTTGCTAGCGTCCCCGCCGATCTGAACTCGGGAAGCTGCATGCGGCACGATGAAATCGGAAATGTGCATGTCGGAATGACGCAGATGTCGTTCAGCGGATCCGCCTTGTTCAAACGTACCTTCGATGAGGGCATGGCCCTGGTCGAAGAGACGGCGCGCTATCTCGACGGCCCAGGCCGCGCCGAAGCGCGCGCGCTCTCGCGCAAGGCCGCGATCCTCTATGCCGGCGAAAGCATGCGTCTCACCACCCGCATGATGCAGGCGGCGAGCTGGCTGCTGGTGCAGCGCGCGGTCTATGACGGCGACATGGAGCCCGATCTCGCCTGCTCGAGCCGTTACCGGCTGGGCTCGAAGGAAATCTGCCTGGGCGCTCCCACCGGCCACGGTGAGGAATTGCTGCCGGCGCCGCTGCTCGATCTTCTTGGCGCGCAGCGACAATCTCTATCGCCGCATCGCGCGCCTGGATGACATTCTGTTCGAAGTCGCGCTGGAACCCGTTGCGGGCGTGCGCGCGCAATCTGAGCCGGCTGGAACAAGCCTTCGGCAACGATTGAGCGATATTGGAAAGCGCGGACTTTCGCGCTTAAAATCGCAGTCTGCGGATTTCACAAACCCAGCGAATTTCTTGTTGAAGCGCGTGAGCCTGCCGCCGCGGTCCATCAGCTGCTGCTGACCGCCGGTCCAGGCAGGATGGGTGGTGGGGTCGATGTCGAGCGTGACTTTCTGCCCGGCCTCGCCATAGGTGGTGCGGGTCTTGTAGGTCGTGCCGTCGTTGAGTTGGACCTCAACGAAATGATAGCCGGGATGGATGCCCTTTTTCATGGGAACGGCCTTTTTCGGTTCAGAAGCCGGGGCTTATAGGCAAAAGCCCCCGCCTGGCAAGCGGCGCGACTTTGGGCCCTTTGGAAGCGGGACTTTTCGCTTCGTATATTAGACCCCGGAACCCTTAGAAGATCGAGTTGCTATGGCGCGAGGCGTTCGAGGATCATGGGCACGTGTTGTCGGGACGACCCGTCTCGCCGGCTCCCTCGCGCCGCTCCGGCGGGTTCTCCCCTTTCTGAAACCCTATCGCGGCCGGATCGTCATCGGCATCCTGGCGCTGGTCGTCTCGTCGGCCGCCACCCTGGCGCTGCCGCAGTTTGCCGCGCGGGCTGATCGACCAAGACTTACCGCGCATGAGGCGCAGTATCTCAGCCATTATTATCATCGCCTTCTGATCGCGGGCGGCTGTCTGGGGCTTCGATCCGCCACGCGCTTTTATTTTGTCACCTGGCTGGGCGAGCGGGTGGTGGCCGATATCCGCAAGGCAGTCTTCGACAATGTGCTGGGCCTCACGCCGCATTCTTTGAAGTGACCCGCACCGGCGAGGTGCTTTCGCGGCTCACCGCCGACACGACGCTTATTCAGACTGTGGTGGGCTCCTCGGCTTCGGTGGCGCGCGCAATATGGTCAAGCTCACCGGCGGCCTGATCTGATGTTCGTCACCAGCCCCAAGCTGGCGCTGTTGGTGGTGGGCGCGGTGGTGCTGGTGCTCGTGCCCATGCTGGTGTTCGGCCGCTGGGTAAGAAGCCTGTCGCGCAAGAGCCAGGATTCCATCGCCGAGACTTCGGCGCGGGGCGGTGAGATCCTCAACGCGGTTCCTACCGTGCAGGCCTTCACCCAGGAAAAATACGAACAGCGCGAATTCGGCGCCACGGTGGAGCGCGCTTTTGCCTTTGCCCGCAGCCGCACCCTGGCGCGTTCCATCCTCACCGCGGTCGCGATCTTCACCGCCAGCGCCAGCCTCGCCACCATCGCGCTGGTGGGCCTGCACGACATCGTCGGCCAGATCAGCGGCGGCATGCTGGTCAATTCATCTCTATGGCTCCTGGTGGCGGGCGGCGTGGGCGCGCTTTCGGAAACCTGGGGCGATCTCCAGCGCGCCGCCGGGGCGTCAGAGCGGCTGATGGAGTTGCTGCATGAGAAGCCCGCCATCGTGCCGCCAGTTCATCCCATAGTGCTGCCGGCGCGGTCGAAAGGCAGCGTGAGTTTCGAGAATGTCACATTCGATTATCCCACCCGCCCGGACAGCGCGGCGCTGCGCGATTTCTCGCTGACTGTCGCGCCGGGCGAAGCGGTGGCGTTGGTGGGTCCCTCCGGTGCCGGCAAGTCCACGGTGTTTCAGCTGATGCTGCGCTTTTATGCGGCGCAAAAGGGCATGATCCGCTTCGACGGCATTGATATTTCGGAGCTTGATCCGGTGGCGCTGCGCAGCGCGATCGCCGTGGTGGCCCAGGATCCGGTAATCTTTTCCGGCAGCATTGCCGCCAATATCGGTTATGGCCGCGAAGGCGCCACCCAAGAACAAATCCGCCGCGCCGCCGATGCGGCCGCAGCCTCCGAATTCATCGAAAGATTGCCCGAGGGGTTCAATACCCTGGTGGGCGAGCGCGGTATCACGCTTTCCGGCGGTCAGCGTCAGCGCCTGGCGATCGCCCGCGCCATCCTGCGCGACGCGCCATTGTTGCTGCTGGACGAAGCGACCAGCGCACTCGATGCCGAGAATGAACAGCTGGTGCAGCAGGGTCTCGCCAATCTCATGGTGGGACGCACCACCATGGTGATCGCCCATCGCCTCGCCACTATCCAGAAACTCAAGCGGATCGTGGTGATGGATCAGGGCCGGGTGGTGGGCGAAGGCAGCCATGGCGAGCTGGTGCGCCAAGGCGGCCTCTATGCGCGTCTTGCTGACTTGCAATTCGGCGTGGCCGAGGCGGCGCAATGAATTCGACCAGGCGAGCCTTTGCCAAAGCCGGCATCACTCTGGCCGGGGTCGTCGTGGCGCTGACGATCTTCTTCTCCATCCGCTGGCTGTGGATGGCAGGCGCTTTACCCTTGGAAGTGGCGCCTACGCCGGCGGAATGCCGCGCGATCCCCGGTCTTCAAGGACCGGAAGATTTCGAAGTGGATGCCGGCCATGACACCGTCATCGTGTCAGCCACCAATCGTCGCGTGCCTTTGGCCCATGCCGATTCCCATGACGGGCTCTATGCCCTGAAACTCAGCGAGCCTGGGGCCCCGGCAATCAAGCTGGAAGGCACACCCACGGATTTCCATCCCCATGGCATCAGCCTTTTCCATGGCCCCAATGGCGAGGAGACCTTGTTGGCGATCAACCATCGCCACAATGGGAGCCAGGCGGTGGAAAGTTTCGCTCTCACCTATGACAATGGCGTCCCCAAGCTTTCGCCCAAATCCAGCGTAGGCGGCGGACTCTTGATCAGCCCCAACGACCTCGCCGCGGTGGCGCCCGACCGCTTTTATGTCAGCAACGATCATGTGACCAAGACCGCATTCGGCCGTTTTGCCGAAGATTATCTGCTCTGGCCCCATGCCGATCTTCTGTTTTTCAACGGCACCAGTTTCCGCATTTCTGTGCAGCAGATGCTCTTTCCCAATGGCGTCTATGTCACGCCCGACGCCGCGCGCGTCTATGTCACCATGAGCAATGAGCGGCGCCTGATCGCTTTTTCCCGTGAGCCTTTCTTCGGCAGTCTGACCGAAATCGGCTCGCTGTCGCTCCCGGCGCGGCCGGACAATATTTCCGCCGATGCGCAGGGGCGTCTCATCATTGCCGCGCGGCCCAGCCTGATGCGGGACAATCAGTTCCGCGCCGACCTCGCCAAGCCTTCGCCGTCTGAGATATTCCGCGTCACTTTGGACAAGGCGGGCGTACCGCTAAGCTATGACACCATCTTCGCCGATGGCGGCGGCCGGATCGGCGCCGCCAGCATCGCCGCCGTGATCGGAAACCGGCTCCTGATCGGCTCGCCGCTGGACGACAAAATGGTGGAGTGCGTGCTCCGCTAACAGGAGCATCGGCCAGGAAAAATGCGGGTCTTGACGGGTTCACACAGAGGGCCCGAATTTTTCCGTGGGCCGTGCGACCATAAAAAAGGGCGCTGTCGCCAGCGCCCTTTTGGAATGCCCCCGTTGAACTTTCTAGGCGACGGCCTGTTCGCCGTCCTGCGGATCGCGCAATACATAGCCGCGGCCCCACACTGTCTCGATATAATTGTCGCCATCGATCGCGGCCGCCAGTTTCTTGCGCAGCTTGCAGATGAAGACGTCGATAATCTTGAGTTCCGGTTCATCCATCCCGCCATAGAGATGGTTGAGGAACATCTCCTTGGTGAGGGTGGTGCCCTTGCGGAGCGAAAGCAGCTCCAGCATCTGATATTCTTTGCCGGTCAAGTGCACGCGCTGACCGTCCACTTCCACGGTCTTGGCGTCGAGATTGACGGTGAGCTTGCCGGTGATGATCACCGACTGGCTGTGGCCCTTGGAGCGGCGCACCACGGCCTGGATACGGGCGACCAATTCGTCCTTGTGGAAAGGCTTGGTCATATAGTCGTCGGCGCCGAAGCCCAGGGCCTTGACCTTGGCCTCGACAATGGCGTTGCCGGACAGGATCAGGACCGGCGTCTGCACCTTGGCGACGCGTAGCGCCTTCAGCACTTCAAAGCCCGACATGTCGGGCAGCTGCAGGTCCAGCACGATGATGTCGTAATCGTAAAGCTTGCCCAGATCGATCCCTTCTTCGCCGAGATCGGTGGTGTAAACATTCAGCCCTTCGCTGCGCAGCATCAGTTCGATGCTGCGCGCCATGGCGCTGTCGTCTTCAATCAGGAGTACGCGCATGTGAGAGCCCCTCTTCGTCTGGATCGCGCTGGCCTTCTGTCCGGCACGGTTAAACAGTTTCCGGACGGTAACCGGTAATGGTTAACGCCCTCTTTAACCTCTCCCTCATCCTTCAGATCGGGGCAATACGGTATTAACCCTGTCTAACTCCTAAGTAGATCGATAATGCCTTGATTCGATTTGTTAAGTTTACCGCCATTTAAATCCTTGGCCTCAGAATGGGGGACGGACCGCATGAAAAAGCGTGCCCGAAGGACAAAAATGCACGCTTTGCTCAAGGATATAGACGCGCTTCCCCAGCTCACCCGCTTTGGCCGGGTCGCCCGGATCGAGGGCCTCGCCGTGGAAGTGACGGGCGCCGTGGGCGCCGTCAGTTTGGGCGGCCAGGTCCGCCTAAGCCTTGGAAACGGAAAGAAGATATCCTGCGAAGTGGTGGGCTTTCGCGACGGCAGGGCCCTGGTGATGCCGTTGGGACCGCTCGAAGGCATCGCTTTGGGCGCTCGCGCCGATTTCGAAAACAAGCCGGCTTCGATTTACCCCTGCAATGCGTGGCTTGGCCGGGTTTTGAACGGCTTTGGCGAGCCCATGGATGGTTTAGGCACTTTGCCGCAGGGCGCCATTCCCTATCCGCTCAAGGCCGCGCCGCCGCTTGCCATCTCCCGCGCCCGGGTCGGCGCCAAGCTGGATCTGGGTGTGCGCGCGTTGAACGCCTTCGCCACCTGCTGCCAGGGCCAGCGCATGGGTATTTTCGCCGGCTCGGGCGTGGGCAAATCGACATTGCTGGCCATGCTGGCCCGCAATTCCAACGCCGACGCCATCGTCATCGGCCTGATCGGCGAACGCGGCCGCGAAGTGAAGGAATTCATCGAGGATGATCTGGGACCTGAAGGTCTGGCGCGCAGTGTGATCGTGGCCGCGACGTCGGACGAAGCGCCTCTGGTGCGCCGTCAGGCCGCCTATGTGGCGATGACGGTAGCCGAACAATTGCGCGATCAGGGCATGAAGGTGCTGCTGCTGATGGATTTCGGTGACCCGTTTCGCCATGGCACAGCGCGAGATCGGACTTTCCGCCGGCGAGCCACCCACCTCCAAGGGTTACACGCCGACCGTTTTTGCCGAATTGCCCCGGCTGTTGGAGCGCGCTGGACCTGGATCCAGCGGCGATGGCTCAATCACGGGCCTGTTTACCGTGCTGGTCGAAGGCGACGACCACAACGAGCCCATCTCGGACGCGGTCCGCGGCATACTGGACGGGCATATCGTGCTCGACCGTGCCATTGCGGAACGGGGAAGGTTCCCGGCCATCAATGTCCTGAAATCGGTCAGCCGCGCCATGCCCGCCTGCAACAGCGATATCGAACAAAACTTGGTTATGCGCGCCCGCGCGCCGATGACCCTTTACGAAGACATGGCGGAACTTATCCGGGTGGGCGCCTACAAGTCTGGCACGAATCCTGAAGTGGACTACGCCGTCTCGTTGCATTCCCAGCTCGAAGCCTTTCTGGCGCAGAGGAAGGATGAGCAGGCGGGATTAAGTGAATTTTATGCGGCACTGGCCGATATTCTCGCGGGCGCGGAAGGGAGGGCTTGATGAACAGAACCGACACTCTGCTGCGCCTCAAGCGTTTCCGCGTCGACGAAATGAAGCGGCGCATATCCACGATCGACGCGATGCGCGCCAATCTGGAACGCAAGCTCACCGACCTGGATGAGGACGTAGCCCGGGAAAAGCAGCGCGCCAGCGATTCCGACATCGGCCGTCTGGCTTTTCCGTCTTTCTTGCGCTCGATCGATACAAGGCGCGAGAATCTGCGCAATACGCTGAAGGAAATCGAGCGCGAATATGAAAACGCCCAGAGCGACCTCAACGAGGCCTTTCAGGACCTGAAGGCGCTGGAATTCGCCACCGAGCAGCAGGCCAAACGCCTTGCCGAAATCGAGGCGCGCCGGGCCCAATCGCGCTTGGACGAAATGGCGCTGGTTCGCCACTTGCGCAAGCACACGCTGCGCTCCGCCTGATTTGCAAATGATAATGGTATCGGGTTCAAGCCCGGCGGCTATCTTCAGATCAACACGGCCAATATCGCGCCGGCCAGCACCATCACCGCGGCAGCGCGGGCGAGGAGGCTGCCCCAGGATTGCAGCGGTTTCAGCCGGCCTTCCCATTCCATGTCCCTGAGTTGCTGGGACTGCATGCGTGCGAACACGAGCTTGTCGTGGCGGTAGTCCGCACAACCTGAAATGACGAAATTCTTGCCGTTGGGCAGACCAATTGCAGACATAGCTTCAAGTCCTTAAAAAACTCGGACCCTCCGGCTCGATAAACGCGGGTTGCGATTCGACGGTTCCGTTTTTCGCGCGCGCTCGCACCGCGTGTGACAAAAAATCCGCAGCCTCGGGAACCCGACGAGAATTATGCCAGCAATTCCAGGGCGGCATTTTTCCACGACCGGATTTGGAACTTTGGCGCGGTTTTTCTTCGCTTTCGCCGGTGGCGCGTGAAACTTTCCGCGTTAACCGCAAATGTGGCAGAGATGAGGCAATCCAAAGAACTAATGCAGCAACAGCGCCGCCAAGTCGCGGGGCGACAATATCTCGAGCGGCGCGTCCGCCCGCGGCGAGCGGCTGACATGCGCAAGCCGCGCACCTTGGGTCACGGCGGCGGCGAGGCTACCGCAGCGCCGGACCAGATCCAGCCCGGTGACAATGATGCGTCCAAGCCGAAAGGCGGCAATGGTCTCGCCGATCTCTTCGGCATCGGCCAGCGCCGACACAACGCCGATGGTCTCCACATCCTCACGCTCGCCGATGCAGCCGAAAGCTGCCCGCGCTCGCGCATTGCGGGGATGAAAGCTGCGGTCCTCGATGGCCACGGACAAGCCTTGCGCCACCGCGTGATGGCGAAGCTTGGCGGCAACGCTGCTGACACCCGCGCCTGCCGGTCCGATCACAAAGAGGCGTCGCGTGCGCGTAAAGTCGAGCGGCGAGAAGCGCATGCGCGCCGCCAACACTTCGGTCAGGGCCTGGTCGATGCCGCAAACCGGCAGGGCTGCCGCTTCGCGAAGGATCGCGTCGATCAGATGCTCGGGCAGGCGATGAAGCTTGAGCTGGGGCATCAGGGCTGCGCGAATTCCCATGCCGGGGGCCGAGAAGGCCAGGAGCTCTGCGGTGCGTGAAGCGAGCGCCGCCATGGCCGCGCCTCAGATCTGGCCCAGGGTGCGCAGGCGCACCGATGCATGTATCTCGTTCTGGCTCATCACCACGGTCTGGGGCCGGAAGCGTTCGATGATGGAGCGCAGGAAAGGGCGTACCTGCGGGCTGCAGAGCAGCACCGGCACTTCGTTCTTGGCCGTGGCATCTTCGTAGCGCTCGCGCACCGTCTGGATGAATTGCTGAAGCTGCGACGGCGCCATGGCCAGTTGCCGCTCCTCGCCCTGGCCGACAATGGATTCCGCGAACGCCTGTTCCCAAACCGGCGACAGCGCCAGGAGCGGCAGATAACCGCCAGGCGCGAGATTGGCGTTGCAAAGCTGGCGCGCGAGGCGTGTGCGCACATGCTCGGTGACGTAGAGCGGATTCTTGGTGTGGCCCACCGCTTCGGCGATTCCTTCCAAGATGGCGGCCATGTCGCGGATGGAGACGCGCTCCGACAGAAGCGTCTGCAAAACCCGCTGCGCGCCGGTGATTGAGATCTGCGATGGAATCAATTCCTCGACCAGTTTCTTGTTCTCGGGCGGCAAATCGTCCAGCAGCTTTTTGGTTTCGGCGTAGGAAAGAAGCTCGGCCATATTGCTCTTGAGTACTTCGGTGAGGTGCGTGGTGAGCACGGTGCCGGGATCGACCACGGTGAAGCCGCGAAAGGAGGCTTCCTCGCGCAGCGCCGCCGAGATCCACGTCGCGGGCAGGCCGAAAGCCGGTTCGGTGGTATGCGTGCCCGGCAAGTCGATCGGCAGGCCCTTGGGGTCCATCACCAAGAAAGAGCCGGGGAAGAGTTCGCCCTTGCCGGAATCATACTCTTTGATCCGGATGCGGTATTCGTTTGAGCCCAGCTGCATATTGTCCAGGATGCGGACCGCCGGCATCACAAAGCCCATCTCCTGTGCCAATTGACGGCGCAACGCCTTGATCTGATCGGTGATGCGATGGCCCTGGACATCGTTGATCAAGGGGAGAAGGCCATAGCCCAACTCGATGCGCAGCAAATCCATGGCCAGCGCGGTGGAGATCGGTTCTTCCTTGGGCGCGGCATCCGCCTGGGCTTTGGCTTCCTGGGCCTGCTCACTGGCGAGGCGCGCATCCTTCCGCTTAAAGGCATAGAAGGCGAGCGTGCCGGTGGCGCCGGAAAGGCCGGCGAACACCAGGGTCGGCATGCCCGGCAGAACCGCCACCACGCCCATCACTGCCGCCGCCATGCCCAAGGCTTGGGGATAGAAGGAGAGCTGGCCCATCAACGCCTTGTCGGTGGCGCCTTCGACGCCGGCCTTGGAAACCATGAGACCGGCGGCGGTGGAAATGATCAGGGCCGGCATTTGCGACACCAGGCCCTCGCCCACCGTGAGGAGGGTGAAGGTCTGGGTGGCGTCGCCAAAGCTCATGCCTTTTTGCACGACCGCGATGATGATGCCGCCGATGATATTGATCCCGACGATCAGCAAGCCGGCGATGGCGTCGCCGCGCACGAATTTGCTGGCGCCGTCCATGGCCCCGAAGAAGTTCAATTCCGCCTCGATATTCTTGCGCCGCTGCTTGGCTTCCTTTTCCTCGATCAGGCCGGCCGACAGATCGGCGTCGATCGCCATCTGCTTGCCGGGCATGGCGTCCAAGCTGAAACGCGCCGCCACTTCGGCGATGCGCCCCGAACCCTTGGTGATGACCACGAAATTCACGATGATCAGGATGGCAAAGACAATCAGGCCGATGACAAAATTGCCCTGCATGATCAGCTTGCCGAAGGCCTGGATCACATAGCCCGACGCCGCCGTGCCTTCATTGCCGCGGCTGAGGATCAGGCGCGTGGAGGCAAGATTCAGCGCCAAGCGCATCATGGTGGTGATGAGCAGGATTGCCGGGAACGAACTGAATTCCAGGGGCTTCCTGATGAACACCGCCGTCATCAGGATCAGGATGGAAAAGGACAGCGAGAAGGCCAGCGCTAGGTCGAGCAGCCAGGTAGGCAGCGGCAAGATCAGCACCACCAGGATCACCATGATGCCGATGGCGAGGCCCAGATCGGACCTGCGGATCAATTCGCCGAGTCTTTTGACCGTGAATTCGGCCCCGGCCGGAACTGCCGCGCTGGTGATGTCCGTCATCTAAATATCCTCAGCCCACCAGGCGCTGTTCGCCATGGCTGGGAATGGTCAATCCAGTGTCGGCATATTCCCTGAGCTTGTTGCGCAAGGTGCGGATCGAAATGCCCAGGATATTGGCGGCATGCGTGCGGTTGCCCAGGCAATGATCGAGCGTGTCCAGGATCAGGTCGCGTTCGACATCGGCGACCGTGCGGCCGACCAGATTGCGGGTTGCCACCGTCGCCGAGGTAACAGCAGTCTGCACCGGACTGTTGAGCGTGGCCGCAGGCTGGGAGCCCACTTGGGTGCCATCCGGAAGGCGGATGGCTTCCGGCGCGATTTCGTTGCCTGTTGCCAGAAGCACGGCGCGGTGGATGGTGTTCTCCAGCTCGCGCACGTTGCCGCGCCAGGGATGGGACAGAAGCAGGCGCTCGGTCGCGGGCGCCAGGGGACGGAACGGCACGCCGTTGGCTTCCGCATATTTGCGGGCGAAATGCTGCGCCAGGGCGCGGATGTCCTTGGGCCGCTCACGCAGGGGGGGGAGCTTCAGATTGACCACATTGAGGCGATAGAGCAGGTCCTCGCGGAAGGTGCCGTGCTTTACCGCTTCGGTGAGGTCGCGGTTGGAGGTGGCGATGATGCGGATATCGACCTTGACCGGCTTGGTACCGCCCACGCGGTCGATCTCGCGTTCCTGGATGGCGCGCAACAACTTGGCCTGCAGCCGCGCATCCATCTCGCTGATTTCATCGAGCAGAAGCGTGCCGCCATTGGCTTCCTCGAACTTGCCGATGCGTCGCGCGATGGCGCCCGTGAAGGCGCCCTTCTCATGGCCGAACAATTCCGATTCCAGCAGATTTTCCGGGATCGCGGCGCAGTTCACCGAGATGAAGGGCTTGTCGGCGCGGGCCGATTTGCGGTGGACATAGCGCGCCACCACTTCCTTACCGGTGCCGCTTTCGCCCGTGATCAGGATCGAGGCTTCGCTGCCGGCGATTTGGTCGGCCAGGGCCAGCACTGCTCCCATCGCTTCGTCTTCATAGACAAGCTGGTGGGTTTCATCGGCGACCGCGGCCAGGACCGCGGCAATCAGTTCGGCGTCGGCGGGAAGGGGCAGATATTCCTTGGCCCCGGCGCGGATGGCGTCCACCGCGCGCCTGGTGTCGGAACCGATGCCGCAGGCCACCACCGGGGTGCAGATCCGCTCGGCGGCAAGCCCGCGGACCAGCGCGCCGATCTCCAGCGTGACGTCGCAGAAGACCAGGTCCGCGCCGGCGCCGCCGCGAAGCGAGGCCAGAGCCTGTTCGATCGAACCCGCGTGGGAGACTTTCGCGCCCCGCTCCATGGCGATCTTGGTGGCGTGGCCGATTTGCCCGTTGAGGCTGCCGACAATGAGAAGACGCATGGGATGTTCCTTCGAGCCTTAGGATTGGCCAACTTTGATGATTTCGGTCATGGTCACGCCCAGCCGGTCCTCGACCAGCACGACTTCACCGCGCGCAACCAGGCGGTCATTCACATAGATGTCGATGGCTTCGCCCACCTTGCGGTCGAGTTCGACCACGGTGCCGCGGCCCAGCTTGAGAAGCTGGCTCACTTCCATCGAGCTCTTGCCCAGGATGGCCGAAACGGTGACGGGGACGTCGAAGACCGCTTCCAGATCCTGCGCCGAATGTTTGGGCGCCGCTTCGGACGCGCCCTCGTTGTTCAGCAGCGCGGCCGCGTTGCCTTGCGCGGCTTCGGGGCTGAGATCGGGCAAGTCAACATTGTCGGAGCCGGACATGGCTTATCCTTTCGAAACGTCGGGCGAATTGGAAAAATGACGTGCAATCAGGGCGTCGAGGGCGGTTTCGATGGCGCCCTGGCTGCGTTCGCTGCCGCCGCCGCGCCACTCGATGCGGCAGTCGGCGCCCCTGAGCGCGGGATCGGCGGCCAGCATCACGCGGCCCTCATAACCTTCTTCATGGGCGACGGCGGAAACCCGCGCTTCCAGCGTCGCCACCACGTCCGGCGCGGCGCGCAAGATGACGCGCGGCTCACCCACTGCCTGATGCATGGCTTCCCGCAAGGCATTCTCGACTTCGCCGGCAGGCAGCAACGCCAGTGCCGCCGCGGCGATCTTCTTGGCCGCGGCCAAGGCAAGACCCGCAGCTTCGGCGCGCACCTTTTCGATTTCGCTGCCGCTTTGGTCCAGCGCGGCGCGAAGTGCGATCACCATCGCCGAAATGGTGCGGTCGATATCCTGGGCCGCTCTCACCGTGGCGGCTTTGGTGCCCTCGTTCTGGGCGCGCGCGCACATGGCCTCGAGTTCTTCGGTGGTCATGGTCTGCTTCCGGCGGACGCGCGCGGCTTCGGACACGACGTCACCCTGATCGCGGAACTCGATATCGAAGGTGAATTTGCGGGCTTCCTTGTTGCTCATCAGTAGATCAACTCATCTTCTGCCGAACCGCCGGCGATCATGATCTCGCCTTTGTTGGCCAGGTCTTTGGCCACGTTCACCATGCGCATTTGCGCCTCGTCCACGTCCTTGAGCCTGACAGGGCCCATCGCTTCCATGTCCTCGCGCAGGATCTTACCGGCGCGCTCGCTCATGTTGGAGAAGAAGACGTCGCGCAGCCCGTCGGTGGCGCCCTTCAGCGCCAGGCCCAGCTTGTCCTTTTCGATATGGCGCAGCAGGGTCTGGATCGAGCCCGGATCGAGCTTGCCCAGATCCTCGAAGGTGAACATCAAGGCCTTGATGCGCTCGGCGGAATCGCGCGAGCGTTCCTCCAGCGCGGTGATGAAGCGGCTTTCGGTCTGGCGGTCGAAATTGTTGAAGATTTCCGCCATATGTTCATGGGCGTCGCGCTTGGCGGTGCGCGCCAGGTTGGACATGAATTCGACGCGCAAAGTCTGCTCGACCTTGTCGAGAATATCTTTCTGCACGCTCTCCATGCGCAGCATGCGCTGCACCACTTCCAGGGCGAATTCCTCCGGCAGGGCGCCCAGCACGCGGGCGGCATGTTCCGGCTTGATCTTGGACAGCACCACCGAAACGGTCTGCGGGTACTCGTTCTTGAGATAGTTCGCCAGCACGCTTTCGTTCACATTGGCGAGCTTGTCCCACATGGTGCGGCCGGCGGGACCACGGATTTCCTCCATGATCTGGGAAACCTTCTCCGGCGGCATGATGCGCGAGATCAGGCGCTCGGTGGATTCATACGAGCCCATCAACGAGCCGGTGCCTGACATCTGCGAGACGAAGTCCACGAACAATTTCTCGACCACGCTGGCCGTGATCGAGCCCAGATTCGACATTACCTGGGAGATTTCTTTGATTTCGTCTTCGTCCATCAAGGTCCAGATCTTGGCAGAATGTTCCTCGCCCAGCGACAGCATGATGATAGCCGCGCGCTCGGCTCCGGTGAGCGACCGGATATCGTCCCTGACGACGCCTTTTGGGTTCTTTGCCATGCCTTATACCGGTTGATGCAGCCAGGTGCGGATGATAGCCAGCGCCTCATCTGGATGCGCGCTCACGACTTCGCCGATCTTCCTGACCGAAGATTTCGCGCACCTGTCCCTCGATGCGGCTGATATCGATGCCGGGCCCAGGCGGCGCGGGTAGCTGCACGGGCTGGCCGCTGGCGTCGGCCACGGTGACGCCGGCTGACGGCGGCGCGGGCAGCGCCCCCATCACGGGAGATGCGCCGGGCAGCGCCAGCGGCTGCGCCGTGGCAATCGGCGCGAACATGCGGTTGATCAGGGGGCGGGCCACGAACAGGCCGATCAGAAGCGCGGTCACGCACATGATCGCGGCTTCGATGATCTTGAACCAGTATGCGGCATCGAGGCCCAGAAGCGGTTTGGGCGGCGAGGTGCCTTCGCCGGAATCGACGCGGGCGAATTCCATGTTGGTGACTTGCACCAGGTCGCCGCGAGCCTGTTGGAAACCCATGGTCGATTTCACCAGATTGGTGATCTGGGCCATTTCCGCGGGCGAACGGGGTTTATAGGCCGCGCTGGGGCCGTCGCTGTTGAGGACCCCGTCCACCACAACCGCCACCGAAAGCCGTTTGACCTCGCCGCCCTCCTCGCTGGACGTGGTGACCTTCTTGGAGATTTCGTAATTGGTGGTTTCCTCGGTGCGGCCCGAGATGGATTTTCCGTTGTCGCCGCTGGAGTTGGAAGCCGCGCCGGGAAGCGCGTTGGCGACCGAGACCGCGGCTTGGCTGCCGCCGGTGGAATCGGAGGCATTCTGCTCCACGGTCTGGGTGGAGCGGATCACCTTGGAATCCGGGTCGAAACTCTCCGACGTGGTGGAGGTATGATTGTAATTGATGTCGGCCGCGACCTGGACGCGGACATGGCCGGGGCCCACGACGCTGGCGACAATGGATTCCAGGCGCTGGCGCAGGCGGTCTTCATAATCGGTGGTGTTCTGCTCTTCGCCCGCCGCACCCGCTCCGGGGCCGCTCTTGTCGTCGCCGCCAGCCAGAAGATTGCCGCGGTCGTCCACGATGGCGACCCTGTCCGGGGTAAGTGAGGCGACCGCCGCGGCTACCAAATGCTGGACCGCCTGGACCTGGCCGCGATTCATCACCGCTCGGGTCTTGAGCACGACCGATGCTGAGGGTGTCTGATCGTCGCGGGAAAAGATCTGCCGTTCCGGAATCACCAGATGAACCCGGGCACTTTCCACGCCTTCGATGGTCTGGATCGATCGCGCCAGTTCGCCTTCCAGCGCGCGCAGCCGGTTGATATTCTGGACGAAAGAGGTGGTGCCGAAGGCGTCGGACTTGTCGAAAATCTCATAGCCCACACCGGCGGCGGGCAGATTGTCTTGGGCCAGCGCCATGCGCAGCTTGGTCACCTGATCGGAGGGAACCAGAATCGTGCCGCCATCTCCCTTGGCGTCGTACTTCACGTTCATGGCGTCGAGCTTGGCGGTGACGGCGGCGGCGTCACGCGCCTCCAGTCCGGCATAGAGGATGGTCTTGGGCGGTTCGGTGATCGCGCCGGCGATATAGAGGAAAAAAGCGGTCAGCACTGCGGCCACACCGGCCATCACGCCGAAGCGCGCAGCACCCACTGCTTTGAAAAATTCGGGCACGAGCGAAAATCCTCCCAGCCAGGAACCATCCTGCTAGGCAAAGATTGCCGCACGCGTGGTAAAATTAGACTTAAGCCGGAAAGCGAAGAAATTGCGCTATTCCGAAAGCCTTTGTTAAGAAGCGGGCCCGGTTTGCACGGCTGATAAAAACTCAATCACCGAGCGGGTTTCGCCAATTCGCCGTCAGTCGCGACATTGCCGCACGCGGGTCACGCTTTAATTGCGATATTGCTGCACGCGGGTCGCGACGGTTTGACTGTTTGCGCGCCCGCAACCGGAACCCCGCTTTAATTGCGATATTGCTGCACGCGGGTCGCGCGGAGGCCCGCCAGGCCGAAGCGATCGATCGCATGCTGCCAGCCGAGGAACTCCTCCACCGTCAGTGTATAGCGGCGGCAGGCTTCGTCCAGGCTGAGCAGGCCGCCGCGCACGGCGGCAACCACTTCGGCCTTGCGCCGGATGACCCAACGGCGCGTCGAAGCGGGCGGCAGATCGGAGAGCGTCAAGGGGCTTCCATCCGGCCCGATGACATAGCTCACACGTCCTTTGCGCTCATCCATCATAACGCGACTCCAAAACCCACGACCCGCACCGAAAATAGCGCCCGCGCCTTTAAAAAAAGGCCAAGAGCCATGGTAAACGAAGCGATAAAGCCTTCTTCAAATTCCCGCGAAAAGCCTTAAGAATTAGGCTTTTCGCGGGGTATGTCATGCGCGTCCATCAGGCCGGAACCTGCTCCAGCGATTGCAGCATCTGATTGGCGGTGGTGACCACGCGGGCCGCGGCGCTATAGGCATTCTGCGCCGTAATCAGTCTGGTGAATTCACTGGAGAGGTCGACGGTCGATTCTTCCAGCGAATTGGACGCTATCGTGCCGGCGCCGCCGCTTCCGGCCTGGTTGATGTTGGCCCCGCCTGAGGCATTGCTCTGGCCATAGGCATTGCCGGAAAGCTGTTGCAGGCCGTCGGGATTGGCGAAGGTGGCGATGGGAATTTGATAGACATTCTCCGAAATCCCGTTGGAGAATTGCGCCGTAACAGTGCCGTCGGTGCCGACCGAGACACCGGTCACGCTGCCGAACGGCGAGCCGTTGACGGTTTTGCCGCTCACCGCCGAGTTGGCGGCAAATTGGGTCATGCCGCTGGTGCTGCCCACAGTCCCCAAGTTGAAGTTGATCGTCTGGGCCGCCAGGCCGCTCGAAGCCGACCAGGGGATGGTGACGGACAGATCGCCCGTCGCCGGGCTGGCGCCATTGAGGTTTGCCAAAGAGCCATCGGCGTTGAAGGTCATCGTCCCTTCGGAAATAGGATTGGCCGAAGAGAGATTGCCCGCGTTGCCGGCGTAATTTATTTCGTAGGCCCATTGATTGGTGCCGGTCTGGACGAAAGATAAAGTGACGGGCTGAATGCCGCCCTGACTGTCATAGGTATTGATGGTGGTCTGGAAATCCGGCGAGACGTTGCCGGCGGTCATGTCGCCGGGATTGTAGCTAGCGTCTATGGTCGAATTGGCCTGGAGATTGGCCTGCAGCGAGACGTTGCTGGTGGCCTGGGCCGAGCCTGTAATACCCGACACGTTGATCAGGCTGAGATCGGTGTTGTTCGACGGCGGATTGCCGTTCACGTCCAATTTCCAGCCCAACAGATAATTTCCGTTGGCGTTGACCAGATTGCCTTTGGCGTCCGCAGTGAAATTGCCGACCTGGGTGAATTCCTGCGATCCCGTGGCGCTGGCAGTGGGACTGACGATGAAGAAGCCGCCGCCTGAGATCGAGAGATCGGTGGGCGAAGAGGTGGATTCGGCCAAACCGCTCTTGGTCACATCCTGGCCGATCACGGCAGTGACGCCGGCGGAGGCGTTGCTGTCGGAACCCAGCGAGGAGTCAAGGTAGGTGGAAAAGTTCGCAGTGGCTTGCTTGTAGCCAATGGTATTGACGTTGGCGATGTTGGAAGAGCTGACGCTCAAGGCCGCGCTGGCCGCGTCCAATCCTGCCACGCCGATGCTCAATGCTCCATAAAGACTCATTTTACTGCTCCTTCGGGCCTTAGGCTTCGCCTGCCGCCGCCTGAATGGTTACGCGCCGCTTTTTGCCGCGCTGGTTCAAGAGAAATCAGTTCTGAACGCTCGAGATCGATGTGAGGGGGACCTCCATGGATCCGATCAGAAGTTCAGGTGTGCCGTTGATCATGTTCACTTCGCTCACCGTGCCGGTCGAGCTCACGGTGGTAGTGACGGTCGAGCCGCCGGCCGCGGCCTTGACCGCCAGCGTGTAGCTGCCGTCCGGCAGCTGGTTGCCGTTGTTGTCTTGGCCGTTCCAGTTGAACGTGTTGTTGCCGGCGGTGGTCTGGCCCGACCCGGAATAGACGACATTGCCTTTGGCATCGGTGACGGTCAGCGTGGTGCTCGTGGCAGCCGTGCCCAGATTGTAGGTCCATTGCGCCTGACCGCCCGAAAGTGAGCCTTGCCCGCCGCTCACCGTCACCGTCTTGCCCAGATAGCCCGTGGCATAGGCGGCGCTCTGTTGGGTGCCCTGCGAGATCAAGGATTGCAGATTGGTGTTGGTGTCGATCTGCTGCTCGACTTGGCTGTATTCGACCAATTGCTGGGTGAACTGGCTGGTGTCCATCGGATCCATCGGGTCCTGATGCTGCAACTGGGTGGTGAGCAGCTGCAGGAAGGTGTCGAAATTGCTCGAGAGCTGGCTCATCGAGTTGGACGATCCGCTGCTCGAGGCCGCTGCCGCTGTGCTGCTGGGTATGCTGGTGGTCATCTCGGCATCTCCTAGACGCGAATATCCAAATGGCCGTCGGCCGGACCTTGATAATTGGCGCCACCCTGAACGGAGCCGATGGCGCTGGTAGCGATCAGTGACGTCTGCGCGGCGCGGCCGGAGCGGGGCGCGAAGCCGCCGCCATTGCCGTTCTGGCGGTCCTGGCCGCGGAGCGAGAAATTCAAACCGTTCTGCGACATGTTAAGACCCGCATCGCGCAACGCGCGCGTGAGCGCGGGCGCATCCGCCTTGAGCAGCTCGAGGGTGTGAGGCTGATCGGCCGAAAGGCTGGCCTGGGCCTTGCCTGTCTGGTCGATGGACAGCCGGACTTCGACCCGGCCCAGTTCCGCCGGATCCAAGCGGATATCGAATTGCTTGTTGCCGCTTTGCGACTTGGCGGCGATCGCGACCGCCAATGCGCCCAACGTGTTTGCCGTGCTGCTGGCGTCTTGCGGCCCCACTTGCACATGCTGCGACACGCCCACCGCGGCATCCGTGGAGATCTGCGCCTGCGGCTGGGCGGGCGCTTGCACCGCCGCGGCCACAGGTTGCGGCAGTGGCGGGGATTGCGCCGGGCTTTGCGCCGCGATGGGCGCCGAAGCCCTATCGGCAGAGGAAGCGGTCCCTTGCGAAGCGCTGTTGGCATGGCTGGCGCCGCCTGAAGGCGCGGCGTTGCCCGCTTGCGCCGTGTCGGCACCGCTTGGTGCGGGCGTGAAACCAGCCGCTGGTTGATTGCCGTCCGGGGGGGGCGGGTTTGCCGCAGCGCCCGTCGCCTGACCGTCCTGGGCTGTGGGGCTGTTGGCCGCTCCGGCAGCGGCGCCGGTATTGGTCGGGTCGCTTGCCTTGCCGGCCGGGGCATCGGCGGCAACGGCCTGTACGGGCGATGCGGGCAAATTCGCTGGAACCTGCGTCGTAGCGGCGGGCGTGGCCATCGCCACGATTGTCACCGCCGATGGGTCGGGCTGCGGCGGCGCCTTGGCGGCGGACTTGCTGCCGGCATCGGCTTGGTCTTGGGCCTTGGCGGGCTTTGAGGGTTTCGCGGACCCCGTCGCGGACGTTGCCGTGTTGTTTGCAGATACAGGAGTGCTCGCCGCGGACTGATTAAGGGCAACTTGGTCAAGGGCAATCTGCGTGTTTGTAGGCTGTGCTCCACTGCCCGAAGCAGAAGACGGCGCCGGTGAATCAGAGGTTGCCTTGGCGTTGGCATCCGGAGCGTTTGCGTCCGTCTGCGCGGACGAAGCAGCGGCTGTGGACGCTGCCGCATCGGCAACAGCTTGGTCTGATACGTTCGTGCCTTGGCTGTCGTCGCCAGTGGTGGGCACGTTGGCGTTCGTGGGAGCCTGGGGCTGCGCGGCGTTGTTTTGCGCGCCGGCGAGGATAGCGGCCGAGTCGATCGCGGCCTGCGGGACGGTTGGAGACTGTGGAGCCGTTGCAATCGCGGCGCTTTGATCTGTGGCAGGCGAAGTATCAGTGGCGGTCGTGCTGGCGGCGTTCGCGGAAGCGGAATCGCTCTGGCCGTCTTGCGGCGCGCTGTCGTTTGCGGCGACGGCTTTGGTGAAGGTGACGGGCGTGGCCCCCGTGGCGGCGGCGATCTGGTCCTTGACCGCCTGCAGCGCCGGATCGGTCGCGCCATTCGACTTGGTGCTATTGCTGCTATCTGTCTTCGTGCTATCCGCCTTCGCGCTGCCGGATTTGCCACTATCGGGTTTGCTGCTGTCGGATTTGCCGGCTCCGGATTTGGCCGCCTGGCTCGCGGCGCCTTGGTCGGCCGTGATGGAATTCAGCATCTGGTCGAAAGGCGAGGATCCACCCGGCGCGTCGGCAGCGCTCGCGCCCTGCGCTTGCGCCTTGGAGACGCCGCCGGTCGCAATGATGGAAGGAGCGATAGCCGCCACGAAGGGTCCTGTCGTCGATACGGCCTCATCCAAAGCAAGGCTTGGACCAGGAATTGATCGCAGATTCCCTTGAGTTTTTGCCGGTCAGCGGCGGCGGCGGCGAAGGAAAGGGGCGGGCATGAAGTGCCGGGCGGGCAAACTCTGCCGCCCCTTCATCAAGCGCGAAACGCGCAAAAATGCCCGGTTTCAGCGGCCGGACCCTGGCACAGGACTTGCGACCTCCACTTCGGCAACGAAGCATCCGGACCGGCACCGTGAGTCTGAATGGCATTACCGCAAGCGCCCTGAGTGCGCTTCAGACCAATCAATCCGCGCTCGGCGTGGTGTCGAACAATATCGCCAATCTCAACACCCCCGGTTATGCGCGCCGGGTCGTGAACGAGCAGGCTTTGTCCTCCAACGGACAGCTGATGGGCGTGGACATCGCCAGCGTCCAGCGGGTGGTCAACCAGTTTCTCACCCAGGAAAATCTCACCGCGACCGGCACTTCCTCGCAATATAATACGGAAGCCCAGCTCTTCTCCCAGTTGAATGGACTTCTGGGCGGACCGGGCGACAATCAATCCCTGGCCACCGGGCTTACCAATCTTTCCGCCGCGCTGGCCACCGCATCCCAGGCGCCCACCGCCAGCGCCAGCCAGATCGGTGTGGCCAATGCGCTCTCGGGCCTGGCCTCCACCATCTCCAACGCCTCGAACACGATCACGTCGCTTCAGAGCCAGGTCGACCAGCAGGTGGTGAGCGCCGTTCCCTCGGTGAACAATCTGGTCAAGCAGGTCTATAACCTCAACCAACAGATCATGCAGGCCCAGGCGGCGGGCGACGATTCCTCGACCCTGCTCGATCAGCGCGATTCCGTGTTGCAGAATCTCGGCCAGATGATCGGCGTCAATGTTACGCAGCAGGCCAATGGCAGCGTCTATGTCTCGACCGCCGGCGGCGTCAATCTGGTCAGCAATACCTACGCGACCTTGTCCTATTCCGGCGGTTCCTCCAACGGTACCTACGGCAGCATCCAGATCCAGGACACCAATCCGCAGACCGGCCAATTGCTCGGCCAGCCCACCGCGCTGAATCCCGATCTGGGCAGCGGCTCGCTGGAAGGCATGGTGGAAATGCGCGACCAGGTCCTTGGCGGCCTGTCGCAGACCTTGGGAAATTTCGCGCAGCAGACCGCGGCGTCGTTCAACGCGCAGAGCAACGCCAACACCGCCTATCCGCCGCCGGCCACCTTGTCGGGCCGCGACACCGGCCTTCTCAATACCGACTCGCTTAACTTCACGGGCGATACGACGGTCGCCGTCGCGGATTCCAGCGGCAATCTGGTGTCGCGCATCGACGTCAATTTCGATGCCGGCACCTTGTCGGTGGATGGCGGCGCGCCGGTCAGCATCGGTTCCACGGTGGGGAGCTTCGTCGGCGCGCTCAACGGCGCCCTGGGCAGCAATGGCAGCGCCAGTTTCGCCAACGGCCAGCTGAGCGTTTCCGCCACTGGCGGCAACGGTGTCGTGGTGCAGGACGACCCGTCAGATCCCTCCAACCGAGGCAATGCGGGCTTCTCGCAATTCTTCGGCCTCAACGACCTCTTCCAGTCCAGCGTCCCGTCGATCCAGGCGACCGGTCTTTCTGCGGCCGATTCGTCGGGGCTGGCGGCAGGCGGCACGATTTTCATGGAACTGCAGGGCAGCGACGGCACCGTGGTCAAGCCCGTGAGCATCGCCACCACGGCCGGACAGTCTATCGGCGACGTGGTTTCGGCCTTGAACACCGCCATGGGCGGCGCCGTGACGTTTACGTTGAACAATGACGGCTCGATCAGCGTGGCCAATTCGCCCACCTATTCGAACTATCAACTGTACGTGACCGGCGATACGACCCAGCGCGGGACCACCGGGTTGAGCTTTACCTCCATGTTCGGTCTCGGCGCGCAGGCGGTAGCGAACCAGGCGCATAATTTCTCGGTCACGCCGCTAGTGGCGAACTCGCCCGAGAGTATTCCGCTCACCACGCCGGCTATTACCTCCACCTCGGTGGCGGGCAACACCATCATCAATAGCGGCGATTCGACGGGTGCCATCGCGCTGGAAAATGTGCCGAACAAGACGGTCAAGTTTCCGGCCGCGGGCGGCATGGCGGCGCAAGCCGCGTCGCTCAGCAATTATGCGGCCGCTTTCTATCAGAACCTGTCCACCCAATCGAACCAGGCCACCTCCAACCAGACCACCCAGTCCGACCGGTTGCAGGAAGCCCAATCGCAATTGGCGTCCAATTCCGGCGTCAATCTCGACGAAGAATTGACCAACCTCACCACCTACCAACAGGCCTATAGCGCCAGCGCCCGCGTCCTCAACGTGGTGAACCAGCTCTATCAGACCTTGATGCAGATATAGCAGGGACCCATGAGTATCGATCGCATCGCCACCGCCCAGCAGTCGCAATATTTCCTCACGCAGATCGAGAACGCTTCCAGCGCGCTCAACACCACCCAGCAGCAGATCGCCAGCGGCGATAACGCCACCACTTATGCCGGCTTCGGCACCCAGACCCAAGTGCTGCAGGCGACCATATCGGCCAATGCGCGCAATAGCGCCTATCAGACCGCGACGTCGCTTGCGGTTACCCAGGCCGATATGCAGGACACCCAACTGACCAGCCTTTCGGGCCTGGCGACCCAGCTCAACACCGCGATCACGACGGCGATCTCGACCAACGATCCCACGACCCTGATGAGCCAGGTGCAGAGCATCTTCAGCCAGGCGGTCTCCATCCTCAACTCCCAGGATGCCAATGGCAGCTATATCTATGGCGGCGGCAACGATTCAACGCCGCCCGTGAGCGTAAACTCGCTCTCGCAACTCGCCGCGCTTCCTTCTGTCGCCAACGCCTTCACCAACGGCAACGATTTGAAGTCCGTCCAGGTGGCCGACGGCCAGACCGTCACTTATGGTGTCACCGCCTCCAGCGTGGCGACGGGATTGATGCAGACACTCAGCGATATCGCCAATTTCGATTCCGGCGCGAACGGCAATTTCAACGGCAGCTCCAACCTCTCCGGCACCCAGAACAGCTTTCTTTCTGGTGAATTGCCCACGATCTCGACGGTCGGCGACAATCTCAACAGCGCCACCGCCCAGAATGGCGACAATTACAGCGCCTTGCAGAACGCCCAGAGCCAGCAATCCACCATGGCGACGCTCTATACGGGCTTCATTTCCAATATCCAGGACACCAACATGGCGCAGGCTGCGACCCAGCTTTCCCTGGATCAGACCCAGCTGCAGGCGGCGTTGCAGGTCACCTCCAGCCTCAACAAATTGTCGTTGTTGAATTATCTGCCGGTCTCATCTGGCTAACGCACGCCGCGTTGCGGTTCCCGGCGTGGGCCCTTATAAAGCCGCCGCATGAACAAGGGTTCCCGCATTGTGGTTGCAATGTCGGGCGGTGTGACTCCTCCGTCACCGCCGCGCTGCTGCATCGCCAAGGCTACGAGGTGATCGGCATCACGCTGCAGCTTTATCCCGACACGGCGCAGAAGAAGAAGGGCGCCTGTTGTGCCGGCCAGGACATCTATGACGCCAAGCGCGTGGCTGAGGCGCTGGGCATTCCACACTATGTCCTGGATTATCAGAGCCGCTTCGCCGGCAAAGTGATGGCGGATTTTGCCGATGCTTATGCGCGGGGCGAGACGCCGATCCCTTGCGTCCGCTGCAATGAGAAAGTGAAATTCGCCGATTTGCTGCAGACGGCACGCGAGTTGGGCGCGGACGCGCTCGCTACCGGCCACTATGTCCGTCGCATGGAAGGCGCAGGCGGCGCGGAACTCCATGCCGCCCGCGATTCCGCTCGCGACCAGAGCTATTTCCTTTTTGCCACCACGCGCGGCCAGCTCGATTATCTGCGCTTTCCCCTGGGCGACATGGAAAAGAGCGCGGTGCGCGCGCTTGCCGCCGAACTCGGTCTTGTTACTGCCGCCAAACCCGACAGCCAGGACATTTGTTTCGTGCCCGAGGGGCGCTACGGTGCAATTGTCGAGAAGCTCCGGCCCGATGCCGTGCGTCCCGGCGAGATCTTGGATCAAACGGGCGCGGTTCTCGGCCGCCATGACGGCATCATTCATTTCACCGTGGGTCAGCGAAAGCGGCTGGGACTTTCCGGTCATCATGAGCCGCTGTTTGTGCTGAAGCTCGATGCCGCCAAGGCGCAAGTGGTGGTGGGGCCGCGCGCGGCGTTGGTGTCGCGCACCATTCATCTTCACGAGGTGAATTGGCTCACGGAACATAACGCGCCGTTCGATTGCGCGGTCAAGGTGCGGTCCATGCGGCCGCCGGTTTCTGGCCCGGGTGGCGCCAACAAATGATGGCGCGACGGTGGAACTCGAGGCGCCCGAAGAAGCCATCGCCCCCGGGCAAGCGTGCGTTTTCTACCAGGGCAGCCGGGTCTTGGGCGGCGGCTGGATTAAGGCATCAGCGGCCGTTGCGGTCGCTGCCGAATAGCGCCGGTTCGCCTTGGTCTTGAATTTCTTCCCCCCGCATCGCGAAACGATTGGCGGGGGAAGATGCTTTCCGAAGGCTTGGCCGGAGGCAGGCAGATGGGGTAAAAACAGCGGCCCTTGGCTGCTTGACAGCCAAGGGCAGGCCCCCCTACATCCCCCGCCTCGACGGCCGCAACCGGCCCTTTGGCACCGTAGCTCAGCGGTAGAGCAGGGGAATCATAATCCCTTGGTCGGCGGTTCAAATCCGTCCGGTGCTACCATTCTTTCTGCATCACCAGATCTCTTGTTCCTGCATGGACAGCGCTCTGGCGCTGGAAGACCGGGTTGCCTAGTTTGAGCCGCCAGTCGGGTTAGATGCATGTCCCTCCCCGTGACCATCCAAGATGTCCGCGCCGCCGCCAAGGCGATTGAAGGCCAGGTGCTGCGCACGCCGATGCGCCATTCGCGCACTCTGTCCGAGATCGCCGGTTGCGACATCTATCTCAAATTCGAGAATCTGCAGTTCACCGCGTCGTTCAAGGAACGGGGCGCGCTCAACCGCCTGCTGGCGCTTTCCCCCGGAAGAAAGGAAGAAAGGCGTTGCGGCCATGAGCGCGGGCAACCACGCCCAGGGCGTCGCCTATCATGCGGGGCGGTTGGGCATCCCCGCCACCATCGTGATGCCGGTGAGCGCGCCATTCGTGAAGGTCAAACACACCCGCGATTTCGGCGCCCATGTGATTCAGGAAGGGCGCGACCTCAAGGAAGCGAACGAGGCCGCCCGCGCCATTGCCAAAGCGGAAGGTCTCACTTTCATCCACCCTTATGACGACGCCAAAGTGATCGCCGGCCAAGGCACGCTGGGCCTGGAAATGCTGGAGGACGTACCGGAGCTGGATACGCTGGTGGTCCCGGTGGGCGGCGGCGGATTGATTTCGGGCGTCGCGGTCGCGGCCAAGGGATTAAAACCCGATATCATGATCTATGGCGCCCAAGCCTCGCTTTATCCCGTCATGCGCCAGGCGATGCGGGGCGAGCCCATCACGGAAGAGCCACCTGCCCAGACCATCGCCGAAGGCATCGCCGTCAAGCAACCCGGCGCGCTCACCACCGCTTTGGTCAAGGCGCTCGTCGCCGACATTCTGCTGGTCGATGAGGAGGCGATGGAACAGGCGCTGGCCATGATGCTGGAGATCGAGAAGACCATGGTGGAGGGCGCCGCCGCCGCGGGCCTCGCCGCCGTGCTCAAATATCCCGTGCTGTTCAAAGGCCGCAAAGTGGGCATCGTGGTCTCGGGCGGCAATATCGACATGCGCATGCTGTCCAATGTGATCCTGCGGGAGTTGGCGCGCGAAGGACGCATCCTCACCTTGGACGTGGCGATCGCCGACCAGCCCGGCGCCTTGGCGCGGGTGGCCTCGCTGGTGGGAAGCGCGGGCGGAAATATCCTGGAAGTCTCCCACAATCGCATGATGAGCGGCCATTCCGCCAAGTCCGCGACCCTGGGCATGGTGATCGAAGCCCGGGATGCAGACCACGCCGCGGAAATTCGCGCCGGGCTGGAAGCGGGCGGTTTTCCCGTGACGCTGGGGCATAGTCATTGATGCCCTCGAAAGTCTTGACCAAGCATCTCATGCGTCTTGTCGGAACCTGCCTCCCTCATGCGCGCGGAGCGCGCTGATGGGGAGGTGCCCGTAGCAGCGCTTGTAGGCGCGTAGGACGGGAGCCGGAGCGCCAAAAGCGAAGCTGGGGAGGGCGGGGCAGGATTCATGCGCATTAACCATTAGGGCAGAGCGCGCTTCGCGGGCGGCGGCGCGCGATCTCGTATGGTTAGGAAAAGGTTAAAGCGAGTCGCCGCCTGCCGAAAAGCGTCGCCCAACTCACCGGCATGATCGTCTGCGCCATCGTCACCTTCGGCGCCGATGTGGATATCACCTATGCCATCCGCTGGGCATCTGCGCGGGCGCGCTGGCGATGCTCTTTGTCTTTGTCGCCGAGGCTCAGGGCCTCACCCGGGCTTAGCCTTCAGCGGCTTAACCTTCGGGCGGGATCGTATTGATCGACTCTTCCAGTTCCTGGAAGCTGGGCTGATATTCGCTGGGAACACTGCCGCGGCCGATCTCGACCGAGACTTGCGCCGCGTTGCCATGCAGATGCGCGACCAGGATGTCGCGGATCACGTGATAGAATAGCGCGTCCTCGTCCACGAGGGCCTTCAGGCGCTGGCCCATCGGGCCTACCAGGCCGTAAGCCAAAAACACACCCAGGAAGGTGCCGACCAGGGCCGAGCCGATCATCTTGCCCAGCACTTCCGGCGGCTCGCTGATCGCGCCCATGGTTTTGATCACGCCCAGCACCGCGGCCACGATGCCCAGCGCCGGCAGGCCGTCGGCCATGCTCTGCAGGGCATTGGCGGGAATGAGGGCCTCGTCATGGTGCTTTTCCAGCTGCTTCTCCATGGCGGTCTCGACCTGATGCGGGTCTTCCAGGCTCATGGTCATCATGCGCAGCGTGTCGCAGATGAAATCGAGGGCGAAATGGTCCTTCGTGATCCTGGGATAGCGTTTGAAGATGGAAGAGTTCGGCGGGCTTTTCGATATGCGCTTCCAGCGCGATCATGCCTTTGGATTTCATGGTTTTGGTGAGAAGAAACAAAAGACACAGCAAATCGCGATAATCGTTGGGCTTCCATTTGGGGCCCGAGATGATCTGGCCGAACGAGCCGCCGATCTGCTTGAGGCGGAACATGGAGCCCGCGATCAGCGTTGCCGCCAGCGCGGCGCCGAAGATGGTGAGCAACTCGTGCGGCAGGGCCTCGAACACGACGCCCAGCGATCCGCCGGACATCAGAAAGCCGCCGAACACACAGGCGAACAAAACAACAATGCCGCCGATTTGAAGCATGGAGGGATCGCCCGCAATTCAACATTGAGGCGCACGCGCGCCATGTCGTCATTATTAACGCCAGGGCTTAAAGAGGGATGAATTGGCGCGTCCCGCGCCGCGCCGGAAGGGTTAACGCTTCCTAACCGGCCATCAGCGCTTTGGTCTCGGCCAGCTTGTGATCGACCAGGGTATCGAGCTCTTGGCCACCATGTCGCCCATGCGGATAGCCTCGTCTTCGGCAAAGGCCGCCCGCGCAATGGCTGAAACGTGAAGCGCAATCGACTTCCAGGTCCGGGTCGGCGGCAAGCTTGTCCATCTCGTCGAAATAGCGGCACAGGCCGTCGGCGATGCGTCCGGTGGCGGCAAGACCGGCGGTCTCGGCGAAACCGCGGATCTCATGGGCCTTTTCCGAGGTCAGGGCATGATCGCCGATCGTCTCTTCCAGGGCGCGCACATAATGGCGCACGCCGTCGCGGAGCGTCTGGCTGGCCTCTTCGATCACGCGGGCGCCTCGGGCGAGCGCGTCGGGGGAATGCAAGGCGCGCGATATTTTGGCCGCCTCGCTCTTGCTCACCATCTGCGGATAACTATCGGGGGGGATGATCTGCACTTTGGCCATCACTGCACCTCCACGTCTTGTAAATCGTCTTGCCGCCGCCAGGGACCGTCATAATGCTCGCTGGTTTTGCGCCGTCGGTCGGGCCCGAAATAACTGCCGCAGCGCACGAAGGCGCGTGGCCGCTCCAATATTTCCGCGATGCGCGAAAACAGGCTCTGCGCCGTGATCGGCTTGGCCAGGAACTCGGTCACGCCCGCGTCGCGCGCCGCCAAGACCCGGTGCTTTTCGGTATAGCCGCTGATCATGATGATGGGGATGAAGGGATTGGCGCTGGTCTTCGACCGGCGCACTTGGCGGGTGAAGTCCAACCCGTTCATCCGCTTCATCGACAGATCGCACAGGATGAAATCGCATTTGTGCGCGCGCAGGGTTTCCAATCCGGCCACACCGTCGGCAGCTTCATGGATTTCGCGCATGCCGGCATCGCTCAACAGCACCTTGAGAAGCGTGCGCATATGCTGATTGTCCTCGACAATCAGCGCCCTCAGCGTCTCCAAGATCGTTCCCGGCATCTCGCCTGGTCTCCGCCGGATTTCGGCCGCGCGAGCGCCCTCAAGAACGGTCCGCCCGCGCCGAAAATTCTTTCCGCAGGCTACAAAAACCCGGTTATCAATCATTTAAGAGAGGACGCGTGGTGCCGGGACGATTTTCCGCCGGTTTGCTGCTCTTGGTCCGCGCCTGGTTGCGGCCGGTCGCTTTTGGCGTGACCGGCGCGATCCGCGACCCCGAAGGCCGGATATTGCTGGTGCGTCAGACCTATGCGTCCGGCTGGCGCCTTCCCGGCGGCGGCATCGCACACGGCGAAGCCCCGGCTGCTGCGTTGATGCGGGAGCTTCAGGAAGAAGTAGGATTAATGCACGGCCGCGCGCAACTTTTCGGGCTCTATGGCGGCAAGCGCTGGTGGCTTGATCATGTCGTGGCCCTCTATGTCGTTGACGGCGGCGAAATTCGCTTCACGCCCAACCGCGAAGTCGCCGCCGTGCTATGGGCGTCACCGCAATCGCCGCCAGAAGGCACCGCGCCCGCCACGCGGCGCCGTTTGGCCGAGTTTGCGGGCGGCGCGCAGCGGGACGGCATATGGTGAGACTTGCCTTTGCCTCGTCGGGCGCGTAGTCGAATCCCATGCCGCAAGACCACTATGATTGGGAAATCCGCAACGAACGCGCCGGGGATGACGCCCGTATCGCGGCCTTGACCGAAGCGGGTTTCGGTCCGGGCCGCTATGCCAAATCCGCTTATCGGCTTCGGGAAGGCGTGGACTCGGTCTCGTCCTTGCGCTTTGTCGCGATGGAAAACGGCGTCCTGCGCGGCTCGGTGCGCTTCTGGCCGATCAAAATCGCCAGCGAAGAAGTGCTGCTGCTCGGCCCCCTGGCGGTGGAAAGCGCCCAGCGCGGCCGGGGCATCGGCATCTCCCTGATGCAGCACGGGATCAAAGCAGCGAAGGAAGCGGGCTGGGCCGCCATCCTGCTGGTCGGCGACGAGCCTTATTATGGACGCGTGGGTTTCACCCAGATTCCGCCCGGCCGGTTACGCTTCCCAGGCCCGGTCGATCCCGATCGTCTGCTGGGTCTGGGTTTGAGGGATGGCGCGCTGGAAAAATTGTCCGGCGCTGTGCGCCGTGCGCGGATCGATCACGCGGTGTGCGCCGACAGCGCACCACTCGGCTAGCCGGTTACCGTCCTTCGATCCGCCACGCCAGCGCCAGCGATCCCACCACCAGCAACAAGGCCGCCCAGGCGGGCAACAGCGGCTGCTGCTCCAGCGAGGTGACGCGATAGGCGCCGTTGCGGCGGAGCCCGATCCAGTTATCGCCATGCGCGGTTTCTGCCGGCGCCACTCGGCGCATATTCACCATGCCGTCGGTCAACCAATGGACTGAGCCGCCACTGGCTTTTGCCAAAGGTTCGAGAATGTCCGATGTCGCGCGCATATCGGCCACTTCCTTGGGATTGAGCGGTCCGGCCGCCGTCACCGCCGATAAGGTGCCGTCAGTGAGGCGATAAAGGCCCAACTCGTTCACCTTCATGCTGCCACGCCACAGGCCCGGCTCGATCTTGTCCAGGGTGATGGTGGCTTGGCGGCCGGACGGCATGGTCATCTGCACCGGCTGGGCGGCGGGCGACATGGTCCGGCGCGTCACCACCATCTCGCCTTCCGTCACGATGGCGGAAAGATTTTCCGCTTCCAGCTCCGGCTCTTTCATCAGCCAATGGGCGAGCCGCCTCAACAATTCGGCTTGCGGGCCGCCGCCTTCATACCCGCGCGCCCAACAGCCAGATCTGATCCGACATCAATTCCGCGACGCCGGCCTTTCTTCACTTGGTCGAGCACCAGCAAGCGGACGGTTGCCCGGACCACTCATCACAGTCTGGCCCGCGATATTGCTGGCGCCGATCATGCGGAACCATCGTCCCCAAGTCGGTTGCGGACTGGCCTCGCTGTTGCTGCCGGGAAGATCGCGGGTGACCGGATGCTCAAGCCCGGTCGGCGTCACCACAGGCTTGAAACCTTGCGCCAGGATTTCGCCGGAAGGCTGGGCCGGAAGCACGCTCGCCAGCGGCGTATGGTAGAGGCTCTGGTCGCCGGCGAATTCCGGGCCGGACGACACCAGCAGCGCCCCGCCACCTCGCACATAATTGGCGATGTCTCGAAATAGGCCATGGGGCAGGATTCCGCCTCGCCATAGCGGTCGAAGATCACCAGATCGAAGGATTTGAGTTTTTCCAGGAACAATTCGCGGGTGGGAAAGACGATCAGCGAAAGCTCTTCGATGGGCGTCGCGTCCTGCTTGTCTCGGCGGGCGCAGGATGGTGAAATGGACCAATCAACGCGACGGATCGGATTTGAGAAGATTGCGCCAGACCCGCTCGCCGGCATGCGGCTCGCCCGAGATCAGACAGCACGCGCAATCGTCGCGCACGCCGGAAATGCTCACCACCGCGCGATTGTTCTGCAGCGTCAGTTCTGAAGGCCCGGGCGTCGCCGCCAGCTCCACGATGTTTTCGCCTTCATGGGTGACGGGTACTTTGATGGGGGTGTCCCGGCCCACCGGGACCACCCTGGTGCCGAGCGGTTTGCCGTCCACCGCGAGGCGACATTCCGCATCTGCCGCCCGCGCCGCCGCCGAATCATCGACCCTGCAGAACCATTTGCGCGTTTGGCCGACAATGGCGAAACGCTCGGCATTGAGCACGGTAAGTTTGCGGTCGCGCTCGCCGTGATTGCCTGCGATCAGGACTTGCAGCGGCGCCTGCTGGCGACAGTTTCGCCGGCGCGTCATGGACTTCGCCGTCGGTGATCATGATCGCGCCCGCGACGCGGCTGGGCGGCACATCCGACAGCGCGCCGTTCAGGGCGGCAAAGGCCTGGGTGCCGTTATTCTCGCCGGTCGTGGTGGTGGTGACGCTGGTTTCGCGCACCGCGAGATTGGGCTTCTTGCGAACTCCTGCCAGCCGGGCCAAGGCGGACACCGACGCCGCCAGCTCCGATTTCCACCCGCTCGAAAGCAGCCCCGCGGCGCGCACGGGGAACCTGGCGGTGGCGCCGCCGGACGATCTGGAAGGCCTCACGCGCCCACAGCAGCCGGGAACCGTGAACCGCGGCGCCTACGAATCGGCGATTAGCGGCAGCGTGGCGTTTCCGGCCGCGGGAGTATTGAACGTGGCCAGCTTCGCTGGCGGCGCCGTGTCGCCCGGCGAGTTGGTGACCATCTTCGGCACCGGCTTCGGAGCCAGCCCCATCGCCCAGGCCAGCTACGGAAGCGACGGGTACCTGCCGGTGGAAGTAGGGGCCACGCGCGTGTATTTCGATAACGTCGCGGCGCCCATGATCTACTCGCTCAACCGGCAGGTGAGCGCCGTGGCACCGTACGACATCTCGGGAGCCACTCAGGTGCAAGTCGAATACGCCGGCCTGCGCAGCCAGGCCGTGTCCATTCCGGTGACAACCGCCGCTCCCGGCATTTACTGCTATGCGGGTGGAGCGGGGCAAGCCGTCGCGATCAACACGTATGCCGATCAAAGTGTGGCCTACAACCAGGCCCGTCCCGCGACGCCCGGGAGCTACCTCACTTTCTTCATCACCGGTGAAGGAGCGACGGCGTCGCCGTGGGCCGATGGCCTTCTGCCGGTTCCTCCGCTGTTCCCCACACCCGCCGCGCCGGTCATAGTGCGGATGGGCGGAGTTCTCAGCGAGTGTCCGGAAACTGGGCGGGATTGATCTTCGATGGGGTGACGCAGGTGAATGCCTGTGTCCCGGCGGGCGCGCCCACAGGCGACACGGTTCCGCTGGGAGGTGACCGTGGTGGCGTCTCCGCGCAGCCTGGCGTGACGGTCCGCATCGGGAGCTGAGTTCCCTGCC
>CAVXUV010000040.1:0-15639 GCA_963765095.1 uncultured Alphaproteobacteria bacterium | reverse complement strand
GCCGCAAACGTCAAAGCCCGAGGCGCCGAAAACGCCCGCCGCGCCGCGGGCGGCAAACCATGACGGCAATCGTATTTTCGCCTCGCCCTTGGCGCGCCGCATCGCCGCCGCAAAAGGGCATCGATCTTGCCGGCACTGCCGGCACCGGCCCGCGCGGACGGATCGTCAAATCCGATGTCGAAAATGCGAAGCCGGGCGCCAAGCCCGCGGCCGCGGCGGCGCCAAGAGTGGCCGCTGCCGTGCGCGGGCATCGGCGTGGCGCCGCTGCCGGATGCCAGGCTGCTCTACAAGCCGGACGATTATGAAGAGATCCCGCACAACTCCATGCGCAAGGCGATCGCCAAGCGCCTCACCATCGGCCAAGACGCTGATCCCGCATTACTACCTGACCATCGACTGCAATCTCGATGCCCTGATGGCGGCGCGCGAGAAGATGAACGCCGCCGCCAGGGCAAAGAAAGGTTCCGGCCTACAAGCTGTCGGTCAACGACTTCATCATCAAGGCGTCGGCCATGGCGCTGATGAAGCATCCCGACGTCAACGCCAGTTGGACCGACACTGCGATCCTGCGCCACAAGCATGCCGATGTCGGCGTCGCCGTGGCGCTGGATTTCGGCCTGATCACGCCCATCGTTTTCAAGGCCGAGACCAAGGGCCTGGCGGAGATTTCCAACGAAGTGAAATACGCTGGCCGGCCGTGCCAAGGAAAAGAAGCTCAAGCCCAACCAATATGAAGGCGGCGGCTTCTCGGTCTCCAACCTGGGCATGTACGGGATCAAGAATTTCACCTCCGATGATCAATCCGCCGCAAAGCCGCGATCATCGCGGTGGGCGCGGGCGAGGAGCGCGCCGTCGTCGTCGACGGCAAGGTCGAGATCGCCACCGTGATGACCGTGACCATGTCGGGCGATCATCGGGTGATTGACGGCGCCACGGGGGCAAAGTTCCTCCAGACCTTCAAGCAGCTTTATCGAGGAACCCGCCTCGATGCTGCTATGAGTGACAATTCTTTCGATGTGATTGTCGTCGGCGGCGGTCCCGGCGGCTATGTCTGCGCCATCCGCGCGGCCCAGCTGGGCCTCAAGACCGCGGTGGTGGAACGCGACCGGCTGGGCGGCATCTGCCTCAACTGGGGCTGCATCCCCACCAAGGCGCTGCTGCGTTCGTCCGAAATTTGGCATCTGATGCACCGGCTGAATGAATTCGGCTTCAGCGCCGACAATTTCAAATTCGACATCAAGAAGATCGTGGAACGCTCGCGCAAAGTGTCCGAGCAGCTGTCCAACGGCGTGGGCTTTTTGATGAAAAAGCACAAGATCACCGTGATCGCGGGCGAAGCAAAGCTGGCCGGCAAGGCCAAGCTCTCCGTCACCAAGGACGGCAAAACCAGCGAATACACCGCCAAGAATATTGTGCTGGCGACGGGCGCGCGGGCCCGCACGTTGCCAGGGCTTGAGCCCGACGGCAAGTTGATCTGGACCTACCGCGAAGCGATGGTGCCGCCGTCCTTCCCAAAATCATTGTTGGTGGTGGGCTCTGGCGCCATCGGCATCGAGTTCGCCAGTTTCTACCGCACTCTTGGCGCGGACGTGACCGTGGTCGAAGTGCTGGATCGCGTGCTGCCGGTGGAGGACGAGGAAATCTCCGCCTTCGCCGCCAAGGCGTTCGCCAAACAGGGCATGAAGCTCAAGGTTGGCACCACCGTCACGGAGCTCCAAGAAGGGCCCCGACAACGTCACCGCCACCTTGAAAGCCAAGGACGGCAAGACCGAAACCGTCACGGTGGACCGCGTGATCCTGGCGATGGGCATTGTCGGCAATGTCGAGAATATCGGCCTGGAAGCCGCCGGCATCAAGGTGGATCGCACCCATGTGGTCGCCGGCAGATATGGCGAGACCGGCGTCGAGGCGTGTGGGCGATCGGCGATCTGGTCGGCGCGCCCTGGCTGGCGCACAAGGCGATGCACGAAGGCGTGATTGTGGCCGAGAAGATCGCCGGCGTGAAAGGCGTGCATCCGCTCAATACCTCGAACGTGCCGGGCTGCACCTATTGTTGGCCGCAGGTGGCGAGCGTGGGCCTGACCGAAGCCAAGGCCAAGGAGACCGGCAAGCAAGATCAAGGTCGGCCGCTTCCCCTTTATCGGCAACGGCAAGGCCATCGCCCTGGGCGAGGCCGAAGGCCTGATCAAGACCGTGTTCGATGCCGAGACCGGTGAGCTTCTGGGCGCGCATATGGTGGGCGCCGAAGTGACCGAACTGATTCAAGGCTATGTCATTGCCAAGACCGGCGAACTCACCGACCAGGAGTTGGCTCACACTATCTTCCCGCATCCGACCCTGTCCGAGATGCTGCACGAAGCTGTGCTGGCGGCAGACGGTATGGCGCTACATATCTGACAGAGCGCCGCACATCTTCGGCGATGGCGGCGGTATCGGTGGTGTCGGTGGTGACGAGCCGGATACGGCCGCCGCGATCAAAGAAAAACACCGCGTTGGAATGCATCACGGTCTAGGGCGGCTTGGGGTCCACCGAATAGGCCACGCGGTAGCGACGCGCCACATCCGCCAATTGCTCGTCGCTGCCGCGCAAGCCATCAAATTGCGCCGAGAAGGCGTGGACATAGCGGTTCAGGACCTCGGGCGTGTCGCGGTTGGGATCGACTGACACGAACAGAAGCCGGACATCTTTGTTGTTTACCTTGCCCAGCATGGCGGTCAGTTGGCGAGTCACCGGACAGATGTCGGGACAATTGGTGTAGCCGAAATAAAGCACCACCACCTGGCCGCGATAGTTGGCCCGTGACGGTCTTGCCGTCGCTGGCGCGGCGCTGGAAATCCAGCCGCGGCATGGCCCCTGAAATATCGGTCATGTGGAATAGGCGAGCAGGCCGCAGGCCGACGAGCATCAGAGCCAAAAAGAGCGCCGCATATCGCATGGCCGCGTCCATATCACGCTTTGGTCCCGGCTCCGCAGCGCGCGTAAAGTCACGCCATGACGCGGATTTCGCCTTGGTTTTGGTATAGCGCGCTGCTGATGATGGCGGCGGCGCTCTCCACCATCAGTCCAGGCATTCCCCGCCCATCTGCCCGTCTTCCTGCCCTGGCAATTCCATTGGGTGGAATTCTTAGGCACGTTCCTTACCCTGGCTTGGTTCTGGCGCGGGCTTCGGTCTGCCCAAGGACCGGCAGCCGGCGCTGTGGCGCAAGCTCTGTTTCGTGGTCGGCGTTTTGTCCTTCTATGTCGTGCTGCAGACACGCGTGGACTATTACGCCCAGCATATGTTCTTTGTGCATCGCTGGGCGCATTTCGTGCTGCATCACGCCGGCGCCTTCCTGATCGCGCTGGGCATGAGCGGGCCGGTGCTGTTTGCCGGCATGCCGGAATTCCTGAAGCCGCTGGTTATGGCGCGCCCGGTCCAGGCGACGCTCGAATGTCTGCAGCATCCGGCCATCGCCCCGGTGTTGTTTGTGGGACTGCTCTATTTCTGGCTGATCCCCGCCATCCATACCCGCGTGATGCTGGACGAAAATCTCTATGAGTTGATGAACTGGACCATGGCGATCAATGGCGTGATGTTCTGGTCGCTGGTGCTGGACAGCCGGGCCAAGCCGCCGGCCCGGCTCTCGCACCTGATGCGGGCGCTGATGATCCTTCTGATCGAGCTGCCGCAGATGGTGTTGGGCGCGATCCTCTCGCTCTCCATGACCGACTTTTACTCGGTCTATAATATCTGCGGTCGCGTGCTCGACATGACCGCCCTTAACGACCAGCATTATGGCGGGTTGATCATCTGGCTGCCGGGCACGCTCACCAGCTTCGCCGCCATGATCGTGGTGCTGGTGACCATGCGGCTGAACGAGGAGCGGGCCGAACGCGAGAGGGCGGCTTCTATTTAGCCGCTGACTTACTTTTGGCCTACCGCTGCGCTACTTGAGGCCTCTTCTTTCTGAAGTTCGGCAAAACTCACATGGCAATGGCCGCCATGCTTCTGGAAATAGCGCTGGTGGTAATCCTCGGCACGCCAGAAGGCGGGGGCGGGCTCGATCTGGGTGACGATGGGGCCTTTGTAGCGTCCTGAGGTCCTGACCGCCTCCAGCCGCTCATGGGCGATGCGCTCCTGCTCCGGCCCATGGGTGAAGATCACCGAGCGATACTGGGTGCCGAAATCCGGACCCTGGCGGTTCAATTGGGTGGGGTTGTGCATCTTGAAGAACAGGTCCACCAGCTCGCCATACGAAACCTTGGCAGGGTCGAAAGCCACTTCCACCACTTCGGCGTGATAGGTGTCGCCGCCGCAGACCTGTTTATAGGTGGGGCTCGGGGCGGTGCCGCCGGCATAGCCGCTAACGGCGTCGATCACGCCCGGCACCTGCAGAAAGAAATCCTCCACGCCCCAAAAACAGCCCGCGCCGAACAATGCCTTTTCCATCTCCGTCTCCCGATCCGCACGCGCATGGGCGTGCGTCTGCTATAATGGGTATTAGCTCCTCCTTTTTCGAGTTATAGCGCCCTGATGAAGATCGTAATCATCGGGGCTGGCGTAGCCGGCTTGGCCATCGGCTGGCGGCTGGCCCAGGCCGGGCAAGAGGTCACGGTATTGGAGCGCGCCCAACCGGGAGGGGGCGCCACCTGGGCGTCAGCGGGCATGTTGGCGGTGACCGCGGAGCACCAGGACGCAAGGCCTGAAGAAATAGAATTTTCGCGTATTTCCAATGATTTGTGGCCAGACTTTGCGAAAGAAATTGAAGCCGTTAGCGGCCGTTCCATCGGTTATGACGCCAGCGGCGCTTTGATCCTGGCGGACGACGTCCAGATGCTGAACCGTCTCGCCCGGGCATCCGGCGCAAGCCCCGGCTTGGAGGTGGTGGACGCCGGACGGGTCCGCGAGATCGCGCCCTTGGTCACCGGGAATGTCGTGGGTGGGCTGTGGTCGCCTCATGAAGCCCGGGTCAACAATCGCGCTCTGGGCGTGGCCATGACCCTGGTGCTGCAAAAGGCGGGCGGGGTGCTCAAAACCAACGAGGCTGTGGTGCGCATCGAGCGCAAGGACGGGCGGGCGGCTGTTGCCCATACCCCCTTCGGCCTCCATCATGCCGATCTCTTCGTCTTGGCGGCTGGCGCGTGGAGCGGTCTGTTGGAAGAAGCTGTGGCTCCCATTGTTCCGGTAAAGGGCCAGATGATCCTGCTCTCGCCGCCGCCCAACATGAAGCCGCCGGGCTGTGTGATCTGGGGCAGGGGAATCTATGCCGTGACGCGGGGCGCGGATCTGGCGATCGGCGCCACCGTCGAAGATAAGGGCTTCGATTCTGGGCTCACGGAGGAAGCGCGCCTGTCGTTGTTCGATGCGGCGAGGGCGGTGATGCCCGCGCTGAAGGATTGGACAGTGGCCGATCAATGGGCCGGCCTTCGCCCCAAATCACCCGACGGCTTGCCACTGCTGGGGCCGACCGTGGTCGAAGGGCTTTGGCTGGCCAGTGGCCAGTATCGCAACGGCATCCTGTTCGCGCCGGCTGTCGCCGAAACCATGTGCCGCCAGATTCTGGGCGGTGAGGGCATCGCCGCTTTTGATCCTCGGCGGTTCGCATGACATTTGCGCTCCATCCCAAACTCGCCGCCAACACGCATTTCGCCGCCGACTGGCCGCTCTGCCGGGTGCTGGTGATGCAGGATGCACGCTATCACTGGCTGATATTGGTGCCGCGCAAGCAAGGCGTGACCGAAATCATCGAACTCGATAATTCCGAACAACCTCTGTTGATGGCCGAGATCGCCCGCGCCGGCCACCTGATCCAGTCCTTGCCGGGGGTGGCCAAGCTCAATGTCGGGGCTTTGGGCAATCTGGTGCCGCAACTCCATGTCCATGTGGTGGGCCGCAACCCGGGGGACCCAGCCTGGCCTGGACCGGTCTGGGGCCACAGTTCCCCCGTGGCTTATGCGGATGACGCATTGGCGCAGATGCTGGCGTTGGTAAGGAGCGGTTAACCATAAAGGGCAATCTTCGCCCCATGCAGGTACCCCCTCTCGGCGATGCCACCTCGGTTGTCACCGCGCTGAAAAACGCGGCCGATGCGACCGGCTCGGATTTCTCCTATTTGCTGGGGACGGCGATGCGGGAATCCAGCCTCAAGACCAACGCCCAATCCAGCACGTCGTCGGCGGCGGGGCTTTTCCAGTTCGTCGATCAGACCTGGCTTGGGCTGGTCAAGAATCACGGCGCCAAATACGGCCTGGGCTCGCTGGCGCAGGCGATCAGCGTCAGCCCGGATGGGCGCTATCACGCCGACAATGACGCAGACCGCGGCATGATCCTGTCGCTCAAGAAGGACCCGCAAGTCTCCGCCTTGATGGCGGGCGAATATGCCCGGGCCTCGCAAGGGGCGATGGAGAGCAATCTTGGCCGCACGGTCTGCGGCGGTGAACTCTATGCCGCGCATTTCCTGGGCCCTGATGGGGCCTGCAAGCTGATCCGCGCCAGCCAGGCCACGCCCGCAACCAGCGCCGCACAACTCTTTCCCGACGCGGCAAGCGCCAACCGCTCGGTGTTCTTTCATGGCGACGGCAGCGCCAAAAGCGTGCGCGAAGTCTATGACTGGGCGATGCGCCAGCCGGGCGCAGACGCACCCATGTCCAGTCAGACCTCGACAGCGGTCACCCCCTCAGCCCAAGCCAGCGCGGTCGCCGCCCATGCCGTCGATGCCAATCTCGAAAGTCTGTTTGCCACCGTCATCAATTGGCAGCCGGGCAGCTTCTTCTCGAGCGGCGACAGCGCGGGGCAAAGCCCGCTTTCCTTCGGCTCGGGCCTTCTGGATCTTCTGTCCTCGTCGCGCGAAAGCGAAACTTAAGTCACAATTTCGGCCACGCGCGCTTCCAGCTCCTTCGCCAGAGTGACGGCGACAGGATTGGTCATGTCGGTGATCCGCTCGCGATAGATCACGTGGATGGCATTCACATGGGCATCCACCAAGGCCAGGGAAAGCTCTTTTTCGGGCGGCAGATCCCGCACCAGAAGCGACAGCGAGCCCGCTACCCGTGCGATCAAGGGAAAATCGAAGGTGGCCGCCTGGCCCTTCATATCGTGGGCCGCGCGCTGCAAAGCGGCGCGCGAGGCGGGATCGGGGTTCTTGGCATAGCGCTCGCGCGCCTCGACCAGGCGGCGGACATCGTCTTGCGCCCACGTAGCGAAATCGCCTTTCAGTGCTTCCATCGCCGTTTCGGCACGCTTGATCGCGGCCATATCGATGCCGGAAAAACTCCCGTTGCCCACTTTCGCCTTAAGCACATTGGGCGGCATGAACAGTTCTATCGGTTCCTGCTTGTCGGTCATCGCCTTACTCCGCTGCTTGAGCCTGCGCATCGGCGCGGCGTTCGGGGCCATCATATTCGGGAAGGTTGCGCCGCCTGCGGCAGGGCCCGAAATAGGTCTTGGTGCGCACATAGGGACGCGGGCTTTCGATCACGGCGGTCAGGCGGGTCATCAAGGTCTTGACCGAGACCGGCTTGGCGATGAATTCGTTGATGCCCGCGTCGCGCGCTTCGCGCACCCGTGTGGTCTGGGTATGGCCGGTCAGCATGATCACCGGCACGAAGGGATTGGGCGCTTGCGGCTCGGTGCGGATTTTGCGGGTGAGTTCGATGCCCGACATGCCTTCCATTTCCCAATCCAGCACGACCACATCGGGATTTTGCTGGCGCAAAAGCGTCCAGGCTTGTTCACCATTCTCGGCCTCGAAAAGCTGCATCGCGCCAAAGGCCTGAAAGATGGTGAGGACGAGCTTGCGCATATGGACATTGTCGTCCACCACCAGAATCCGCAGCTTGTCGAACCGGTACCCGCTCATGGAAATTTGACGTCCCGCCCTGACCCCTTGGGGTCCTACGGGAATTCTACGTAATCGAGATTAACGCTGTGTTATTGGTGCGCTTCCAACTCGCTCCAAAATCTCGAAGCGCGGCCGTGCCGGAGGGGGTAAATAGAATACTAATCCGAGAATTGTTCTGTGAGAATCCGCTCGTCCAGATTATGGCCGGCGTCATAGAGCATGGTCATGGCGATGGAGCGGTCTTCGGCCACGTCCACCGCGCGCACGTCGCGCACTTCGAAATCGTCGGCGACGGCGCTGACCGGCCGCTTGCCGCTTTCCAGCATTTCGAACCGTACGCGGCACGGTGGGGCAATAAGCGCGCCGTGCCAGCGCCGCGGGCGAAGGCGCTGATGGGGGTAAGCGCCAGAAGCGCCGCATCGATCGGCAGGATCGGCCCGTGGGCGGAAAGATTATAGGCGGTCGAGCCGGCCGGCGTGGACACCAGCACGCCGTCGCAAACCAATTCCGCGATGCGCACGCTCTCGTCCACCATGATGCAGATCTTGGCGGCCTGACGGGTCTGGCGCAGCAGCGAGACCTCGTTGAACGCCAGCGCTTCGATCATGCCTTTGCGGTATGGGCCTTCATGCGCAGAGGATGAACGATGGCCCGCTCCGCGGCTGCCAGCCGCTCGACCAGATTGTCTGGCGCGGTACTCGTTCATCAGAAAGCCCACCGAGCCCAAATTCATTCCATATATGGGTTTTCCCGTGCCCAGAAAGGCATGAAGCGTCTGGAGCATGAATCCGTCGCCGCCCAGCGCCACGATGATGTCGGCATCGTTCGGGCCCACGTCAGTGTGACGCTCGCGCATCGCTTCCAGCGCCTCGGCGGCGTCGCGCGCCGCGGTGAAATGAAGCCAGGGCTGGGCATGCGTATCAGCCCCCGGTGAGCGACATGGTGCGCGCCAATCGCGGCCGCGATTTGCGGCGGTCGATCACGAAATCATGTCCGCGGGGCTTGTTCCGCATCGCCGCGCCGATAGCGGCATGGACACAGCTCGTCGGACTCGAGGCGCGCAATGGTTCGCGAAGATCGGCGCTGTCTTCCTGGCCCAGGCACATATAGAGCATGCCAGTGCAGGTGAGGCGCACGCGATTGCAGCTCTCGCAGAAATTATGGGTGAGGGGTGTAATCAGGCCCAAACGGCCGCCGGTCTCGGCCACTTCAAAATAGCGGGCGGGGCCACCGGTGCGATGGGTGAAGGCGTAAGAGTGAATTCCGCGCTCCAGTTTCGCGCGCACCAGGGAAAGCGGCAGATAGCGGTCGGCGCGGTCTTCCTCGATTTCGCCCAGCGGCATGGTCTCGATCAAGGTCAAGTCGAAGCCTTGCGCATGCGACCAGCGCATCAATCGGGGGATCTCTTCTTCGTTGAGACCCTTCAGCGCCACCGTGTTGATCTTGAGCTTGAGGCCCGCCTGCCCGCGCTTCTCGATGCCGGCCATCACCTTGTCGAGTTCGCCCCAGCGGGTGATGCGCGCGGAAAAGTCGGGATCGCGCGTATCGAGCGAAACATTCACCCGGCGCACGCCGAGGTCGTAAAGCCCCTGAGCGTAGCGCGAAAGCTGGCTGCCATTGGTGGTGAGGGTCAATTCCTTCAAGCCCATGGCCGATGTGGCGCGCCCAGCCGCTCGATCAGCCACATCACATTCTTGCGCACCAAAGGCTCGCCCCCAGTGATGCGCAGCCGCTCGACGCCCTGGCCGATGAAGATAGTGGCCAGCCGGTCCAGTTCCTCCAGCGATAGCGTGTCCTTCTTGGGCAGGAAGGTCATATGTTCGCTCATGCAATAGACGCAGCGGAAATCGCAGCGGTCCGTCACCGAGACGCGCAAATAGCTGATATGGCGGCCGAAACTGTCCTGCATGGCGGAAGAATAGCATGTTTTGACGGGCGGGGAATGGTTTGCCGAAGGCGAACGAATTCGTCCAGTGGACGAATTCGCGTGATGAGCGCCGCGAGAACGGCGTGCCTATTGCCCGGCGAGGCCGCGCAATTCCGCCAATGCCGAAGGGCGGGTGAAGCTGCCAAAGACCTCTTCGGCTTCGTTGATCTGGGGGCGGCCGGATTTTCCGCCCGGTGACGCGCCTGGCGCGAGAGATTGAACACGGTGGGGAAGGCGGCCTTGTCGATTCCGCCGGCGCGGCAAGCCAGCGCCACGACGCGCACGCCGCCCTCATAGAATAACTCGCGGAAGCGGACGAGATCGACTTCGAGCAGGCGCGCGAACGCCAACTCGAACAGATCGATCTGGCCCTGGCTCAAGACGCGCATCAGGAAACCCGCCCTCAATTGCCCCGAATTCGCCAGTTTCTCGACCAGTTTCTGCGTGCTGTCGGCAGGCTGGTCCTTCAGCCCCGCGGGTGGGCGCATGAGCGTTTCGGTCGCTTCCGACAGGGCGGTGTCGAGCTTTTGCGGCGCTATTTGGAAATTGGTCTGGATGTAAGTCTTGAGGGCATCGGATACCCAGTGGGCCATGCGCTCTGCCAGCGCGACCGGGAGATCACTGCGGTGGAGCAGCGGCTCCTGCAGGCTGGACATCCCGCGGGAGCGTTCGACCAGGTTGCGATAGCCCATCTCGGAAATCTTGGCGGTGGCGTTGCGCACCAATGCGACCAGAACCGGCTCTGCGCATTCCATAAGCGCATCGGTGACCGGCACGCCAATGTGGGGCCGGGATGCCACGGCTTCCTGATGGCTTTCGCGGGCCTGGGCAATCAGGCGCACCATGTCCTGTTCGGTGAGCAGGGGGCTGCGCAGGATGAGCGGCCGCGCGACTTCGATTTTGTCGTCGACCAGAAGCATGATGAGATCGTGCGGCGCGGTGATATCGTCCGCCAGCCTTTCGGCCAGCGCGATGCGCACCGCCATTTCCACGTCGCGGGTCAATCTGCGCAGAATCTCGCGGGTCAGATCGCGCTCGCGGCTGTTGAGCTCGGCACCTTGGATACGATAAAGCGAGGCCACCGCGAGATAGATTTCCTCGCGGCTCGCGCGATCTTTTGGATTCAAGGCAAGCTGGGCGAGCCTGCCCATATCGCTCATGTCGTGCGCGGTTAGCCCCACAAGCCCCTCAATGCGTTCTGCGCCGTCCTCCAGCCTGAGGACCGTGCCCAATTTCTAGCTTCGTAGCGTTAACAGGCCGTTAAGCAGTCATAATGTGTGGAGGAACTCTGACGTGTAGGGAAACTCCGCCTACGGTATTTTGTCGCAAAACGTCGCTTGTCGTTTTTTGACCACTTAAGTGTTGCGCGATCGATGCCGTGCGGCGAAAGGCGGCACTGTTGCGGTGCAGGTTGACGAAGGCCGCCCACATCCCGAAAGTCGCCCGCCATGACAAACGCAACGCCGAACGCCGGCGACACGGGCGCCCGCAAGGTGCGGCGCAAACCCGAAAGCCTCGCCAAGATCAAAAGCGCCGCGCGCAAGCTTTTCGTCGAACGCGGCTATGACGCCACCAGACCCCAGGACATCGCCCGCGAAGCGGGATTGGGTCATGGCACATTCTACCTTCACTATCCCGACAAGCGCGCCTGTTTCCTGGCTTTCGTCGAAGAGGCGCGGACGGAGATGGATTTTCATATCCGCAACGCGCGCGCGCCCGGCCAAAGCCTGGAACAGGCGATCGCCGCCACGGTGAATGCGATCTACGATTATTCGGACACGTTTCCCGGCGTGCTGCGCGCCGCCATGACCGACGCCGAAGTGATCGATGCGGAAGGCGGCCCCGACATGTCCTTGACCGCGCGCTGGGGCGAGGAGTGGGGCGAATTTATCCGCCAGGCAGCCGACCAGGGCGCCGCCTGTCCCTCGTACCATGCGGGGATCATCGGCCATGCCGTGGCCGGAGCCCTTCAACAGGCTGCCCGGGAAAGTGCTCGGGGTCAGCAATGCCGCCAGATGTTGGCCGACAACTTGACGCGGTTCCTGGTGCGGGCGCTCAGACCCGACTGATTTATCCTTTTGAAATAACAGCAATTTTACGCGCTCGCGCATTTCGAACTGTACATGAGAATGAGTTGCAGTTATAAGCGGGTGGAGCTTATAGTTTGCGCCATGGCCAAATTCACACTTGCTAGATTCACCTTTGTCCTGCCGTTCATTGCCCTATCGGCCGTTCCGGCGTGGGCGGTGCAGGAATTCTATGTCGGCGAACCGGTGGTGAAGGAGGGCATGCAGATCGTGCCCAATTATCTCACCGGCGTGGAAATGGACCGCATGCCCCAAGGCATGGGTATGGCCAAGGACAGTGTCCATCTCGAAGCCGATGTGCACGCCACCAAGAATGAAGCTCACGGCTTTGCCGAGGATTCCTGGATCCCCTATCTCGACATCCATTACGAGCTCACCAAGGACGGCGACCGCATCTACAAAAAGACCGGCATCCTGTTTCCCATGACCGCCAAGGATGGCCCCCATTACGCCAACAATACCGATATGGCGGGACCGGGCACTTATCACCTCAGCTACACCATCTGGCCGCCCACCTCGCACGGCTTTCTCCGCCACGTGGACAAGGCCTCGGGCGTGCCCGATTGGTGGAAACCCATCACCGCGAGTTGGACCTTCACCTATCCGAGCAAGACCAAATGAAACGCGCCCTAATCCTTGTCCTTTCCATGCTGTTCGCCGCGCCGGCCTTTGCCGATCAGCCGATCCCGATGACGTTGCAGAACCATAAATTCACCCCGTCCGAAATCCATGTGAAGGCGAATACGCCCAGCGTGATCGCGCTGACCAACAAGGACGCGACCGCGGAGGAATTCGATTCCAGCGCGCTGCAAGTGGAAAAAGTGGTGGCCGGCAATTCCAGCGGCAATGTCCGCATTCGTGCCCTGGCGCCGGGCCGCTATCCCTTCATGGGCGAATATCATTCTTCGACAGCGCAAGGCGTGGTGGTGGCCAAATAATGCTGTCCGCGCTTCTCATCGTCTTCCGCGAAGTCATCGAAGCCGGCCTCATCGTGGGCATCGTGCTGGCCGCGACCAGAGGCGTGCCCAAGCGCGACATCGCAGTGTTGTCGGGTGTGGCCGCGGGCGTTTTGGGCGCATGCCTGGTGGCAGCCTTTGCCGGCGGGCTGGCGTCGCTGTTCCAGGGCTCGGGCCAGGAATTGTTCAATGCCGCGATCCTGCTTTTGGCGGTGCTCATGCTCACTTGGCACAATGTCTGGATGGCCAGTCATGGCCGCGAGATGGCGCGCGAACTGAAGGCTGCGGGCCGTGACGTGGTCACCGGCAAACGCACGCTTGCCGCCTTGGGCGTGGTGGTCGGGGTCGCGGTCCTGCGCGAAGGTTCCGAAGTCGTGCTGTTTCTTTACGGCATCGCCGCCCAAGGTGGCGTTTCCAACGCCGGATTGCTGGCAGGCGGCGCGCTGGGCCTTGCCGCCGGCGCGGCGGTTTCCGCCTTGATGTATTTCGGCCTTCTCACCATCCCGGCGGGGCGCTTGTTCCAAGTCACCTCCGGCCTGATCACCTTGCTGGCGGCCGGCATGGCGGCGCAAGCCGTGCTGTTCCTGCAGAATGGCGGTTATCTAGACCGCCTCTCCGCTACCGTGTGGGACACGTCGTGGCTGCTCAAGGAAGACTCCATCCCGGGGCGGCTGCTGCACACGCTGGTGGGTTATGTGCAGGCCCCGGACGGCGCCCAGATCGCAGCCTACTTGGCCACCATCGTCGCCATTCTGCTGCTGATGCGTTTTGCCGGGAAACCGGCCTCGGCCGCACATCCTCAGCTTGCGGAGTAATTCCTTCGAATTGCAGGAATTTCTTGGGCGTTTGGTAACACCCGTTCCTTAACCTTGCATCCGTGTCATGGGGCTTTGACGGACATGGATAGCCAAGACGGGAACTTATGCGCCGACAGCGCGGCCGAAGCCCGGCCGCAATTGGAGTGGATCGCGGGACCTTTGCCGGACGCATCTGAGGAAACGCCACCCGCCTCCGTCGATGCGTGGCTGGAGCGGCGTCTGCGCGTGTTCGAACGCGCGTTGACGGGGCTCGAAGCACGGCAGGAAAAATCCGAGCAAGACCTTCTCCGCCGCATCGCCATGCTGGAGGAGCGGGTCGCGGTTCTGGAAAACCGCCAAGCTCCCGCCCAGGAGGCCGTACCTCTTCAGCAAGACCAAACCCTGGAAACAGCGCCGCAATTGGCGCTCGCTTTTGAATCGCAGAACGCTGAACCGCAGGCCCGTCCGCGGATCGGCGATTTCCTCGCCCATGCCCGCCGCGCAGCCAATGAAGCTACGGCGTCCAGCCCCCTGCCGCCGGTCAAAGCGAAAGGCGCGCCACGCTGGATGGCATGGACGGCGGTAGGCTGCGCCGCCGCCATGACCGTGACCGCCTTGGTGCTGGGCACCGTCGCGGGTGCGTCCGTGCCTGCGGGAGGCGTCGCGCATCGCCAACCGGCGGAAGCCTTCGGCCGCGTGGTCGCGCGGGCCGACAGCGGCGATCCCAAGGAACAGACCGCGCTGGCGCTGGCCTATCTGCGTGGCGAGCATTTCGCGCCCGACCATGACGCAGCCAAGCGTTGGGCGCAGGCGGCGGCCGAGCAGGGCGATCCGATGGCGCAATACCTTACCGGCGCCTTTTATCAATCGGGCGAGGGCACCGCTGCCGATCCCGCCAAGGCGTTCCACTGGTTCGAGGCATCGGCGCTGCGCGGCAATATCAAAGCCATGCACAATCTCGCCATCGCCTACGCCGAAGGAAAGGGCACCGCGCCCGACGCCGAACGCGCCGCGGCCTGGTTCAATCGCGCCGCCGAAGAGGGCTACAAGGATTCGCAATTCGACCTCGCCGTGCTTTATGAGCGCGGCGACGGCGTGAAGCAGAATCCGCAGAGCGCGCTCAAATGGTATCTGATCGCCGCCCATGCCGGCGATAGCGAAGCACAGACCCGCGCCCAGCAGCTGGAGCAGGCCATGGCGGCGGCCGATGTGAGCCAGGCGGAAGATCAGGCGGGCCAGTTCGTAGCGACCACGCACGATCTCGCCGCCAACAGCTACTGACCGCTTGTTTTCTGGCTGCCGAAATGGTGGGCGAAAACCTTGGTGAATTCGGCGCCCAACAGGAATATCTGCGCCGAATAATAGCCCCAGACCAGAAGCACGATCACGCCACCGGCCGCGCCATAGATGTTGGCGGTCAGGAAGTTCGAGACGTAGAGCGAGATCAGCGCCTGGCCAGCCAGGAACAGCAGCGCCGTTCCCATCGCCCCCAGGATCACGTCGCGCCAATAAAGCTGGATGTTGGGCATCACTTTATAGATCAGCGCGAATAACAGCGAGATCATCACGAACGACATACCGGGATTGATCACATCGATCACAAAGCGGCTATGGGCCGTGTCGTAATTGAGAAATCGCCCCACCACGCCCAGCCCGGACGCCACCACCAGCGAGACCATGAAAAGAAATCCCAGCACCACCACCAGGGCGAGACTGAGGACCCGGCCGCGCAGGAGCTGGTAGAGATAGGATTCGTGACGGGGCGCCTTCCAGATCACATTCAGCGCGTCCTCCATTTCGGTGAACACGCCCGAGGTGGTGACGATCAGGGCGAGGAGGCCGATCAGGCTGCCCTGGACACTGTGATGGACCCCCCGGACATGGACGATGGCGTCCTGCACCAGGTCGGCGCTTTGCGGGCTCATCATCTTGCGCAACTGGTAGCGCACGGCTGCGGATGCCGCCTTGGGCCCCAGCACCAGCCCTGCGATGGCGGTGGCCACGAACAGGACCGGCGCGATGGCAACGACGGCATAGAAGGCGATCGCCGC
>CAVXUV010000039.1:0-38645 GCA_963765095.1 uncultured Alphaproteobacteria bacterium | reverse complement strand
CTGCACCGCGATAGCCCATGGCAATCTTGGCCACCAGACGCAGATGGCTGGTGACCAGACGGCGCGCGGCTTCCGCATCGCCATGCTCCTTGAGGCGCTTGGCGAACATATATTCGTCTTCGGGCGTGAGGAGGGGGAACTTGCGGATCTCGGCCAGATAGCGCGAGAGACCAGCATCGCTGGAAAGAACGGGAAGACCGCGGCTGCTCATATACCCCTCAATCCGGACGGCATAACTGTAACGCCTTGACCGGCGCCCAGCACCCAAACCGCCCCCGGCAAAAATAAATGGTCATGACTACTTACGTATTCAATCCCCTCAGCGCCGCCACCAAATCCGCAAAATCAGCGGGCCAGGGGGACTCAAAACGCATGGTCTTGTGCAGGGTGGGGTGCTGGAACCCCAGCACATAGGCATGCAGCGCCTGGCGGGGAAAGTTGGCGGCTGCCGCGAATGCCATCGTTTCCTCCGGGGTCTTTGGCCGGGGCGCCTGGCGGGCCCGGCCATAAGACGGGTCGCCGATCAGGGGATGGCCCAGATGGGTAAGATGAACCCGGATCTGGTGGGTACGTCCGGTCTCCAGCCGGCACTCGACCAGGGAGGCGAAAGGCCGGCCTTCCGGGCCAAAGCGCTCGATCACGCGATAGCGCGTGCGCGCCAGCTTGCCGCCGCCGCGCAGCACCGCCATGCGCTTGCGGTCGAAGGGGTTGCGCCCGATCTGGCCTTCGATCACGCCATCGCCCAAACGGGGCGCGCCCCACACAACGGCGTGATAGGCGCGCTCGATGGTGTGATTGGCGAATTGCTTGGCCAGGCTTCCCATTGCCCGTTCGGTCTTGGCCGCCACCAGCAATCCCGACGTGTCCTTGTCCAGGCGATGGACAATGCCGGGGCGAAGCTCGCCGCCGATGCCCATCAGGCTTTCGCCGCAATGGGCGATCAGGGCATTGACCAGGGTGCCGTCGGGATTTCCCGCCGCGGGATGCACCACCAAGCCGGCGGGCTTCTCGATCACGATCAGGTCCTTGTCTTCATAGACGACATCGAGGGGGATATTCTGGCCGCGCGGCGCGGCGGGCACGGGCTCGGGCAGCGCGACCGCATAAGTCTCACCCCCTTTGACCCGGTGATTGGCGTCTTTTATCGTCGCGGCCCCAAGCGTCACTGCGCCCTGGTCGATCAAGGTCTCCAGCCGCGAGCGGCTCAACTCGGGCAGCAGCAACGCCAAGACGCGGTCCAGGCGCTGGCCGGTACGGTCGGACGGCACAAGAACGGACATGGGATTTGCAGGCATGGACATGGGACAGGAAACCAGCGGGCGAGGAAGAACCTATCGCGCCGCGCTTGCCGCCGTCATCATCCTCAGTGTGCTTTTTGTCGCCGGGGTGGTGGCGCTGATCGTGGGCTTCATGCGCCAGATATGAGATCTACCAGCACGGACGCGCGGGGCGGGCAGCGGATTTGGGTCCCGCGGCGGTGCTCACGCTCAAGCCGGCGACCGTATCGTCTCGGTCGAAACGGCCTCGGGCAAATTAATCATCCAGGTCGCGACCCCCACGGGCGGCGAGGTCGAAGTGATGGATCTTGCCAGCGGCAAGTTGATCTCGCGCGTCGCCACCCGCGCGCCGTGACGCTATTGCTGCCGCCGGAACTGCAAGCCGAGATCGTGCGTCAGGCGCGCGCGGCCTTTCCGCGCGAATGTTGCGGTTTGATCGAAGGCGCCATTGAAGGAATCAGAGGAGGCGAGACGGCGAGGGAGCTTGTGCTTCATCCCGCCCGCAATATCGCGGCGGCCGAAGACCGGTTCGAGATCGCGCCACAAGACCATTTCACCGCGCTGAAGGTGGCGAGGGGGAACGGGCGCGCCCTGATCGGCTGCTATCATTCCCATCCGAACGGCCGGCCCGCGCCTTCCGCCACCGATCACGCCGGCGCGGGCGAAGGCGGATTCTTTTGGGTGATCGCCGCGCTCCCGGAAGCGGAGGCGCCGGTGATGTTGGCCGCTTTCGTCTATCGCGACGGAGCTTTCTTTCCTGTGGAAATGTCTCCCACCGGCGCGGATTTGGTTACGTCGTCAGGAAAAGCGCGCAGTTGACCGTGGTCGGTGAGCACATCGGCGGCGGTGATGGTCGCCAGCACCTCGCCTTTTTCGCTGACGATCTCGATCTGACGTGGACCCAGAGAACCGCCATGCAGGAGGCGTTCGCCCAGCATCTCGCGATTGGACTTCACCGCTTCGGCGCGCGCCGCGATGAGATCAGGCAAGTTCTGCCCTTCCCAGTCGCGGCTGATTTCGCCGTCCGGGCCTCTCACATGGAAATAATAGCGTGTCATCTCATTGGAACCATTCGGTTTCCTTAAAGGATTCCAACGGTCCAACCATGGGGGCGTTCCGGTCCCGTTTTTTCGGGGCGAAGTTTTTCTGGAGGAACTTGCCGGAAGGAATGGTGCTCGCGTATAAGCCCGTTCCTGCCTGCTCCCATCGTCTAGCGGTTAGGACGCGGCCCTCTCAAGGCTGAAACAGGGGTTCGATTCCCCTTGGGAGCGCCAGTTTTTGTTAGCGAACGAAGTGAGCTTACAAAAACTGAGCGCCACGGAAGACCCGAAGGGTCCGAGTGGGCGCCGGGCACGAAGCGCATGAGCGAAGCGAATGCGCGAATGCACAACCGGTGGTTCAAGCGCTTAGAACAAAGTGAGCGCCTCTTCGAGCCCGCGAAGCGGGCGAGGGAGGTACCAGCAGCTCGGTGCAACTGAGCGCCACGGAGCGACGCGAGTGGGCGCCGATGATTTTGATAGGTGGAAGAAATCGTTGGCCGGTTAGACATGCTGACCACAAAAATCTAACAAGAAGACTGACGCACGCCCCTTGCAGAATGGTCAAGCGAGCCCCAACCTTCACCAAGGTCAAGGGAGGGGCTTCAATGCGGCCATTTCTGATCACGCTGACGGCCTATTTGATGGAGCTTATCGGCCGCTTCCGCCGATGGCTTACTTTTCGGCGCATTGTTGGCATCGTCTTGTTTCTGACGGTGCTGCTGTCGCTGCGGCAGTTTGTGGAAATTGGGATAGACGTATCGTTCCTGCTCGGACTCGACCTAGGCTTGGTCGCCGAAGTATCGGCGCTGCTGATCATCTTCTCGGCGCGGGATCGCGTGATGACAGCCGTTTATGTCGTCAGGCGCGGCCTTTGCGAACTAAGCCTCTCAGCCGGCTTTTGCGCCGAAGCGTCCGACGCGCCATTCGCTCAAGACCGGTGAGGCCGATCTTGCCGCCGCCTGGCGATGATCCTGCGGCCTGGGCATTGGCCTAATTCGGAGGAGACAGTGCAGAAAACTTCCCATTGGGTGCCACGGCGAACTCTCAATGTACCGTGGCGAGGTTCTCGACCTGGCTGCGCAGGACATTCAAATCAAAAGGTTTGCGCAGCGTATCGATGTTGCGGTCCTGCACGAATTTGGGTGGCGTGTTGGTGGCATAGCCGGTCATCAGGATCACTTTGAGGTCGGGCTTGAATCCCAGACTTGCTTCAACCAGCTCATACCCATTCATGTGCGGCATCCGCACATCGGAAATCAGCAGGGAGATGTGCGGGTGCTCCTTGAGGATGGCCAGGGCTTCCTCGCCATCGCTGGCCTGGAAGACTTCAAAGCCGGCCGCCTTGAGCAACTCCGCAGCCGAGTCGCGGAACATAGTCTCGTCCTCCGCCACCAGAACCTGGGGCGTTTCGGATCGTCCTCCGTTCGCGAGCGTGTGATGCGCGGCCTGTTCGGCGAGGTCGGAAATAGGTGCTCGCGATGGCGCGCGCTTTGCCGTGGTTTCGGTCAGCGCTTCATCGATGGCGGCGATGCAAAGCTTCACCGCCACCGCTCTGGTGCCGTTGACCGTCCCCTGCAACATCTCGCCGCCGTCGGTGCGGAGATTGGCGAGCCACGTCCAGTGCACATCATCGGATGAGTGGACGAAATACTCGATGCCACGGCGGAATTGCCGCATGGGAGAGCGGTCTTCGTTTCCATGTTCCGGTCCGAGCACCCAGGCTTCGATCCTGTCGCGCATTCTGCGGCTGCGGCCGACGGGCCAGGTACTGTTGCGCAGGGCCATCATGCGGTCCTGCGCGGTCCTGCGGGCTTTTAAGCTCAGAGTGTCGGCGTCAGCGTCGGATGGCGAGGCCAATGTCTCGGCACAGGCGATGGGAAGATCGCCCTTCCACAGTTCGTAGCTGTGATGTTCGTCCGCACAAGCATTGCAGATCGCCCCCGCAATCGCCTTGGCTTCGGCATTGCTCTCGGCGTGGAAACTGTCACGGCCGACAAGCGACCCCTGCAGGTCGAAGCAACAGAGGCTGTAACTGCTCATGCCATGAGCTCCAGATTCGCAAAAGTATGACACCGACATATGACAGAAACGGATTTAACGCTCTGAGGGTGATGGGAACGCTCGACATCCGCAGATACAACCGAAGGGAGTATCACGACTTCCTCTGGTCCCTCGCAGGAAATAGCAGACCTGCCGTGAACACGCTGAAAAAGGGGTGGCCGCCGATACGCCACACGCGGCCCATCGCTCTCGACCCCTGTAAGGTGGCGCGCGATTTGGGAACTCTAAAGCGAAAAGTTCCGATAGTCTTGGCCAAATTATTTTAAGCGCTAGATGCCTGTTTCCAATGCCTTATCTGGCTTCTGCAGGTTCCCGGATCAAGGCCCGCGGCAAAGTTCTCGGAGAGCGGTTTCAGGCAGGCGTGTAGGCGATCCGCGCATGGGGGATTTCGCCGGAGACGACATTCATAAAGGGCCGGCCGTCCTTCACGCCCACCGTGCCGAAGCCCGTGGCGGTGGCAAGGAAGCTGCGGAAATCGCCCTTGATCGCGGGCTTGAGAATGAGGACCTTTTCCACCGCGTCATAGCGCGCGCCACTCATCGCTTCCAGCAAGGCATAGGACGCCATCGCCCGCGCGTACCAGTGGCCATACTCATATTCGTCGAAAGGGTTGCGCACCCGTCCGTCATAGCGCGCGCGGCAGGTGCGCACGATCTCCAACCCTTCCTCCACCAGGCCCATGCGGATCATGTGCGAGGCGCACTGATATTCGATCCCTGTCCAGACTTCGTTGGAATAAACGAAAGGCAACGACAACGACCCGCCCTTGGGCCAACTGCAAAGCAGCAAACCGCCCTCGCGTCCCAGCGCATAGCCGGGGCGCTGGGGATTGGCGAATTCGGCCAAGCTTGTCTTTAAGTTGTAGCGATGCACCGCGCGAAGATGCGCCGCGACCTTGGCAGGGTCCAGCACCGCGCCCACGCCGCACATGGATGCCAACCATTGTCCCAGGATGCCGTCGGACAGGCAGCCATTGCCATATTGATATTTGGGTCCTTCCTTGGCGAACAGCGCCACGGAGTCCGGCGAATATTCATTGAAGAAGCCGGTCTTGAGCGGATAGGGGCCTTTGGCGCCTTTAAGCTGCACATGCTGGTAGAAATATTCGCCATTGAACAATTCGGTTTCGATCCGTTTTTTGCCTTTGGCAAACAGCGCCTCGTAAAGCGGCCGGCGATCGCCCAATGCCCGGCCCATCTGGATCCCCGCCTGAAGCGCCCCCAGATAGAAGCTGGAACACATGCCGTCCGGTCCCCAGAATTCGATGTCATAGGTATTGTGATGCGGATCCTCGATCAGGCCGCCATGGCCAGGGTCCCAAGTCTCGATGCAATAATCGAGACTTTGTTTTACGCGCGGCCAGATTTTTCTCAGCCACGCACCGTCGCCTGAAATGCGCCATTCGCGATAGACCTTCATGATGCCGCCCAGTTGCCCGTCGGCGGCGGCATGGAATTTGTGCTCGCACGGCCGGATGGGCAGGGCATGGCGGAAGGCCTGATGACCGGTATCGTCCTGTGAAGGGCCGAACTCGCTTTCGCGCAATGTGCGTTCCAGCGCGGGAAAAAGGTGCGGCATGGACTGGGCGTAATTCCACACATGGGTGCAGGAGCCGGTGCCGCCAGGCGAGCCGGAATTGTCGTCGCATCCTTCCCAGCCCCATATCTTGCCGTCGGTTTGGCGCAGGATGGTGGGCGATTTTAGGATGCCAAGATTGGCCGAAACCGCCTCGATCACTTCGGGGGGAAGGGTGCTGTCATGGAAACAGTCGCTGAAGCGCAGCGCCGCCTGACGCAGCCGCTGATAATGTGCGCGCCAATAGGTACTTACATTTTCGATGCTATCGAAATGCCCGGCATACCAGGGCCGATAGGTTTCCCCCGTCGCCTCGGGCCAAGGCCAGGCGAAGGGATCATCCCCTGAGCGCAGATTGCTGGAGGGCGAATACCAGCAAAGCCTGAGGGTGATCGTGCGCGCGGCGCCAGGCGCCAGACGGAACGGCACGAAGATGCTGGCGCCGGGACTGGGGAGGCCGGATGAAGGCGGCGGCGCGTCATAGGCGGCGCCCCGCGCCACGTCCTTCCACGCCAAGGTCACCGCGTCCCACCAATCGCCACGGAACCAAGCGTGATTGATCTTGACGCCGGGCTCGCTCACTTCGGCGCTGAAGTAACTTTCCTGCCAGGGTTTGTCCGCCGGCGCGCCGTTCCACAGGATAAAGCCGCCTGGTGCTTCCCGGACCGCCTTCAATTCCGCGGGCGCATTGTCCTCGGCCAGGAAGTTCTTGGCGTTGAACGAGAAGACTGCATCCAGATCGGCGCTCGTGCGATTGGTGAAACGATACTCCAAGGCGCAGACCGGCAGGCTGGAATCATCCTCCTTGCCGGGCTCGAACGGACTCCAGCCGGTAATCTCAGCTTCCAGTGGCAAGGCGGAATCCTTCAGCGTCACTTTGCCGAAGGGAAAGCGCGCCTCAAACGCGGCGTCGGCAAAGCGCGGCAAGCCATAGGTGGCACCGGGAAAGCCAAGGCCGGAGCCGGCGGCGAAAATCTTTCGTTTGGGCACGGGTCCTTCCAGCAGACGCGCAACGGGCGTGCCCGATTTCACCGCCACCGCGGCAAAGATGCAGGGCTCATTGAAGACGTCGGGGCGGTTCCTGATCGAGACATGCGACAGCGCGCCCGCGCCTTCCAGGCAGATCATGCCGGCGCCGATCCCGCCCATGGGAAACGCCACCTGTTCCAGGAAATCGCCCTGATAGGGCGTGTTGAAGGCGCCGACGAAGGCGCGTGGGGCATTTTCCGCCGCCAGCGCGGGTGGGGCCTGGGCGGCGGCGATGATCCCGCCCGCACCTGCCAGGAAATCTCTGCGCTTGATGCCCATGCTGCCCCCCGGAGCAAACAAAAAGACGGCGCTCGCGCGCCGCCTTTTTGCTCAGGAACGTTCTGTTCCGTACACGGATTTACTTGCCGGGCTGGGCCGACATTGCCGCGGCGCGCGCTTTCATCTGCGCGTCCAGCTTGTCCATGGCGGTGGATTGCTCGACCGGCGTGAGCTTGGCCCATTCCGCGTCGTAGCGCTGTTTGCGCGCCATGCGCTGATCCGGCGTCTCGGCCCGATCCTTGGCCATTTCCTCCTGGCGCGCTTGGGCCGCCTGGTCCGCGGTCATGCCCTTGGTGGCCTTGTCGCGGTCCACGATCATCATCGCCATGTCCTGGCGCGAGAAGACGCCGACGCCGCCTTGGGCATTGGGCTGCATGGACATGGCGTTGCCGCCGCTCATGCTGTTGTTGCTGCTCATGCTGCCGCCCATGGATTGGGCAAGGGCTACCGTGGCCAGAAACGAAGCCGCCACGGACGTCAAAATCATACCACTGATACGCATGCGAAAATTCTCCCTGATTGATGTTTGTTATTCGTGGGTGCGAAGGATCGGTTACCGATCCTATCACGCCCCAAAGAAAAAAGCCCCGCGGGCTTTCGCGCGCGGGGCCTTGATCATGGCGGGTTCAACCTTGCATCCCGCCCAGGAAATCCTGCTTGCCCAGGGGTACACCCTTCTGGCGCAGGATGTCGTAGCCGGTGGTGATGTGGAAATAGACGTTGGGCAGGACCCAGTTGTTCAGATAGTCCTTGCCGTTGAAATGGAATTCCCGCTGGGGGAATTTCAGATGGATCTCGCGGTCCTCGGCGCCCGCGAACTTGGCGGCGTCTATTTTCTTGAGGAAGTCGATGGTCTTGGCGAGGCGCGCTTTCAGTTGCGCCACGGTGGTCTCATTGTCCTCATAGGTGGGAATGTCCACGCCAGCCAGGCGGGCGGCGCCGCCCTTGGACATGTCGGTGGCGATGTGGACCTGCTTGGTCAGCGGCAACATGTCGGGCGCCAGCTTGAGTTCGAGATAGGAATTGACGTCCTCGCCCTTTTCCTTGGCATAAGCCTCGGCCTTGGCGAGCACGCTGTGGAAGCTGCCCAACATATGGGCCAAAGGCGGCACGCATGCGTCATAGATGGAAAAAGCCAATGTCGTCTCCCTGGGGAAATTTTGCGGCGCGACTTTGAGCGCGAAACCCGATTGCAATCAAGCTTCCGTTGGGCCTATCAAAGCCCTGTTCCTGTCAAGGTCTTGATCCCATGAGCGACCCTAAGAGCAATATGTCTTCAAATGGCGAAGCGGTAGGACAAAAGACGCCCTCAAATAGCGAAGGACGGATGAAAAGTCTGCCCGACCGGCTTTCCACCGATCCCCAAAGCCCCTTTCACGACGCCCAATTGCTGGAACAGGGCGTGGGGGTGCTGTTCAACGGCGTCGATCGCAACAATGTCGAGGAATATTGCGTAAGCGAGGGCTGGGTGCGGCTGGCGGTGGGCAAGACCGTGGACCGTCACGGCAACGCGATGACGGTCAAATATAAGGGCAAGGTCGAACCTTATTTGCGCAATGCGGAATAGCCGCTGGTCTTTTGCGTCCTGAGTGCGTCGCGCGTCCTCACGTGCTTTTCGCACGCTCCGGGCGACGCTCCTGCTCAGGCCAAAAAATCCCGAGCGGCTTGATACAATAGCCCCATGCGAGCTCTGCATCTCCAAATTGCCACGGGCGGGCTTGACCCGTCCATCCAGGGGAGCCAATGACAGAGGAGCGACAGTATGAGCTGCCTGATCCGAAACCGCTTTGACCGCCTGCCGTTAAGCCAGTGCCCATGACCGACCAAGACGGCCTGCCTTTCCCCCAACGCTATTGGGCGATCCTTACCATCCTTCTAGGCATCGTCATGGCGGTGCTGGACGGCGCGATCGCCAATGTGGCGCTTCCCACCATCGCCCAGGACCTTCATGCCACGCCGTCCTTTTCGGTCTGGATCGTCAATGGCTATCAGCTCGCCATCACCATCTCGCTTCTGCCGCTGGCAGCCTTGGGCGAGATCACTGGCTATCGCCGCGTCTATCTTGCGGGACTGCTGCTCTTCACGGTCGCATCGCTCTGCTGCGCGCTTTCGCACACGCTGCTGCTTTTGACCGCGTCGCGTGTACTGCAGGGCTTCGGCGCCGCCGGGATCATGAGCGTGAATGCCGCCTTGGTGCGCTTCACCTATCCCCGCGCGCAATTGGGTCACGGCATCGGCATCAATGCCTTGGTGGTGGCGGTGTCGGCGGCGGTGGGTCCGACCTTGGCGGCCGGCATTCTGTCGGTAGGCAATTGGCCATGGCTCTTCGCCGTCAATATTCCCTTCGGCATCGTGGCGTGGCTGGTGGGACGACGCTCGCTGCCGCATACAATAAAAGCGCCGCATGCCTTCGATTGGCGGGGCGCGCTACTTTGCGCCGTCACCTTCGGCGTCGGCATCGCCGGCGTGGACAGCGTGGGTCATGGCGAGCGGCCCCTGTTGTATCTCGCGGAATTCGCTGTTGCTGTGATCGCCTGCGTGGTGCTGATCCGGCGCGAGCGTCATGCGCCGTCTCCGCTGCTGCCGGTCGATCTGTTGCGCATCCCCATTTTCTCGTTGTCGATCGCAACCTCGGTCGCGTCTTTCTGCGCCCAGATGCTGGCCTATGTGGCGCTGCCTTTTTACCTGGAAGAGCGCTTCGGCTATTCCGCGGTACAGATCGGGCTTTTGATCACGCCCTGGCCGCTGGGCGTGGCCTTGACCGCGCCCATCGCCGGGCGGTTGGCCGAGCGTTATCCTGCGGGCCTGCTGGGGGGCGTGGGTCTTCTGGTGTTTGCCGCCGGGCTTGGCGCGTTGGCGATGCTGCCGGTCCACCCCAGCATGACCGATATCGCCTGGCGCATGGCGTTGGCCGGCGCGGGCTTCGGCCTGTTCCAGTCGCCCAACAACCGCACCATGATCGCGGCAGCGCCGCGCGAACGCAGCGGCGGCGCCTCGGGCATGCTGGGTACGGCGCGGCTTCTGGGCCAGACCACGGGCGCGGCCCTGGTGGCGCTGTTGCTGGCGCGCTACGGCGTCGACGGCACGCGTATCTCGCTGGCGGTGGGTGTGGGCTTTGCGCTGGCGGGCGCGGCGCTCAGCACGCTGCGTTTATCCGAAGCCGGTGCGCGGGGCGGACAGGCGGTGAGAGTCCTCGAAGCGCCGCGCGCGACCGAACAGCGTTAGCTGGCGGCCGCGCGCAAGCACCTCGAAGATTACTTCTGATTGACGGCGAAAGAACCGGGACCCGCCGCGGCCAGGAACAGAAAGACAAAGCAGAACGCGACCGCTTCGCCGCCGCCATTGAGCAGCGGGAACGGGCTTCTGGGGAAATGCGCGAGGAAATAGGCGATCGCCATTTCGCCCGAGGCGATGAAGGCGGCATAGCGGCTGAACAATCCCAGCACGATCAGGATGCCGGCCACCACTTCGATGACGCCCGCCGGTCCCACCGGAAACGACATCAGGTTAAAGGCATGTACGGTGGCGCCACCCGCCAGCGGATAGTGAAACACCTTGTTCATGCCATGCTCAAGAAACAGCAGGCCGAATACGATACGCATGATGCCCTGCACTTGCGGGGCATATTTATTGAGAAAATCCATGAAACCCTCCCAGCCCGAAACAAATGAGAATAGGGAACTATAGCGGCAGAAGCGCGGACGGTGTCAACACGCGGATGCGTCCAGCCGTGCCCTTCGCGGCACTCCTGTTGGCGATATTCTGGCAAAGGCACCTTCGCTGCGGGCGAGGGATGGTGTTAAGCTCGCGCCGGGGAACCACGGTTTACTGACACCATCCGAAACAAGGAGGACTAACGTGGAGCAGACACAGACAAACGAACAGACGCACGGGCAGGACCGCAGGGCGTTCCTGGCGCGCGCCGGCGTGCTGGCACTGGCGCCGTTGGCGGCCAGCGTGGCGGCATCAGGCGAGGCAACCGCCGCGCCGTCATCCGGCAAATATGATTTTGACACGCCGCTCAACCGCATCGGCACCGACAGCGTCCATTGGGACATGCCGGTCCGCGACGAGCATATGACCAAGATCGTCGCCGGGATGGGCGTGGCCGACATGGATTTCCGTTGCGCGCCCGCCATCACCCAGGCGCTGCAGAAGCGCGTCGCCTTCCCCAACTGGGGCTACAACATGATCGACGGCGACCTTTTCATGGGCAATGCCGGCGGCTCGCCTTTCATCAGCGGCATCGTCAATTGGAACAAGCGCCGCTACGGCCTCACCAATATCGATCCCAAGATGATCGGTATCAGCGCCGGAGTCATTCCCGGCGTTGTCAGCGCATTGCAGGCGTTCGCACCCAAAGGCAGCAAGGTCCTGATGGTGACGCCCGCCTATGTCGGCTTCTATGCGGCCATCGGCTTCACCAAAACGGTGCCGGAAGAAAGCCCGATGAAGTTGGTCAACGGCCGTTACGAGATCGACTGGGCCGATCTCGAGCGCCGCATGACGCCCGAAGTGAAAGTTTCGATCGTCTGCAATCCGCACAATCCCGGCGGCCGCGCCTGGACCCGGGAAGAACTCACCCGCTATGGCCAGCTCTGCCTCAAGCACAACATCATCGTCCTGTCGGACGAGATCCATTGCGACTTCATCTCCAAGGGCCACAAATATGTGCCCTTCGCCAGCCTGGACAAGAACATCGTCGACAATTCCATCACCTTCAAGTCGGGCTCCAAGAGCTTCTCGCTCGCGGCGATGAAATGCGCCTGGTTCTTCTCCACCAACCCCAAGCTGTTTGCGGCCACCAATGCTGCCAACTTCCCCTCGATCTCCAATCCGGCGATGGTTGCGGAAACGGCGGCCTATGCCGGCGGCGAGGAATGGCTCAACCAGTGCGTCGATTATATCGACGGCAATCTGGATTATGCCCATGATTACATCACCAAGAATTTGCCGCTGATAAAGACCGGCAACAAGCCGGAAGGCACTTATCTGATGTGGCTGGACGTGACGGGGGTGGCCGACAAGATCGGCGCCAAGAAGATGGCGGACGAGGCCAATGCCAAGCCCCAGCCGATAAATCCCCTGACCGGGCAGCCGGTTGTCACCACCCAGGGCGATATCGTGAGCCACTGGCTGGCCAAGAACGCCTATGTCTTCATGGAATCGGGTTCGGGTTTCGGCAAAGTGGGCGCCAATTATGTGCGCATGAATGTCGCCACCAACCGCAGGACCTTGAAGGCAGGCTTGGACAGCGTGGCGGGAGCGCTCAAGAACCTGGCGTGAGTCACTTCTGATCTGACAAGGAGCCCGGGCCGCGACGCGGTCCGGGCTTTTTGTTTGTAACCCGACCGTCGGTACGATTCCGTGCAGTGGAGCGTCGGAATTGCAGCGTGCACAGGGGAACCTTTCCCCCCGTAAGTCCTTTAACCAGGTTAGGGGCACGACCCATCAACGGCACAGGTTTCAATGCGCATTTCCAAAGGCGCCTCCACGCGCGATTATCTGAAGAATTCGACCAAGGACCTGCATCACCGCCTGGACGCCGCCGCGAGCAGGTTTGAACTCGACACCCTGGCGGGATATGGAGAGTTCCTGGCGGCCCAGGCGAAAGCCCTGATTCCCCTGGAATTGGCGCTGGAACAGGCCGGCATCGAACGGCTGCTGCCGGACTGGGCGAGCCGGTGTCGCCGCGATGCCCTGGGGCGGGATCTGGCCGAACTGGGTCTAGCCGCCGAGCCGTTTTCCACCCCCACCATCCGTTCGGAAGCGGCGCTGATGGGTGCGGCCTATGTCTTGGAAGGCTCGCGGTTGGGCGCGCGCATGGTGCTGGCGCAAATAGGCGCGCAAACAGCGACGCGCTATCTCCGCCATGGCGAAGGCCGGAAATTATGGCCGGGCTTTCTTGCCATTCTTGAAAGCAACCGCGAGGTGCGCTGCGTTCCCCATGACGCCGTGTTCGCGGCCCGCGCCAGCTTTACGCTCTTCATCCGCGCCATGCCCCAACGTGCCATGGCCGTCGCATCATGAACATGAATGTGCAGGTCGATCTCACCAATTGCGATCGCGAGCCCATTCATCTTCTGGGCAATGTGCAACCCTTCGGATTCTTTTTGGGCGTGTCGCCCGAGTGGATTGTGGTTCACGCCTCCGAGAATGTGGAAAAATTCCTGAAGCGCACGGCGCAGGAGATTCTGGGCAAATCCCTTACCGAACTTCTCACCGCCGACGCCATCCACGCCATCCGGGGACGGCTGCAGCTTCTCTCCGGTCCTGACGCGGTCGAGCGCCTGTTCCGCCGCCCGCTCACCACCGATGGACGGGAATACGACATTGCAGTCCATCGCAGCAGCCACGCCATCCTGATCGAGGCCGAGCCCAGTGCGCCCCCTGAAGATGTGGATCCCATCTCTTTGGTGCGCACCATGCTGATGCGGGTCCAGGCCGCGCCCAGCTTTGACAAATTCTGTTTCGAGGCGGCGCGGCAGCTGCGCGCCCTGATCGGTTATGACCGCGTGATGATCTACCGCTTCGACCAGGACGAAGCGGGTGAAGTGATCGCCGAGTCGGTGAAGCCAGGCCTGGTGAAATTCCTCGGCCTGCATTATCCGGCTTCGGACATCCCCCGCCAGGCACGCATTCTCTATGCCCGCAATCTTTTGCGCATCATCCCCGACATTCACTCCATTCCCTCACGCATCGTCTCGGACGCGTCGCAAGGTACGGGACCGGTGGACCTGTCCATGGCCATGCTGCGATCGGTCTCGCCCATCCATATCGAGTATCTCAATAATATGGGTGTGGGCGCGTCGCTCTCGGTCTCGATCCTGCATCGCGGGCGGTTATGGGGTCTGCTTGCCTGCCACAACATGACGCCGTTGCATGTGAGCTACGAGCGGCGCTCGGCGGCCGAATTGTTCGGCCAGATGTTCGCGCTTTTGCTGGAAGGCCGCGAGCGCGCGGAAGAAGCCGAGTTGGACAGCCGCGCCCAAGACGCTCAGACGAAGTTGGTCAATCTTCTGGCCGGCCAGTCTTTCACCGTGTCGGGACTGGCGCAGCAGCTTGCCGCCTTTTCGCAAATCATCCCGTTCGACGGCGTGGCCGTGGCGATCAATGAGCAGATTTTCCTGGAGGGTTCAACGCCGACCTATGAAGAGACATTGTCGCTGGTGCATAGCTTGATGGAGAAGGGCGATACCCGTGTCTTCGCCACCCATGCACTCAGCCGCTGGCATGAGCCGGCCCAGGGCTATCAGCAGCGGGCTTGCGGGATGCTGGCGATCCCGGTGTCGCGCCGCCCGCGTGACTATGTGCTTTTCTTCCGCAAGGAATTCGCGCGCGCCGTGCAATGGGCGGGCGATCCCACCAAGCCGGCGCAGTTGGGCCCTAATGGCGTGCGGCTGACGCCGCGCAAGAGCTTCGAGGCCTGGAGTGAGACCGTACGCGGCCAGTCCAAGCCGTGGGCGGCGATGGAAATCCGCCTGGCCGAAGGGCTGCGCGTCACGCTTCTGGAAGTGATTCTGCGCCTGGCCGAAGCGGCGGCGCAGGAGCGCAAATCCTCGAACGAGCGCCAGGAACTCTTGATCGCTGAGCTCAATCATCGCGTGCGCAATATCTTAAGCCTGATCCGCGGCCTGATCTCACAGGGACGCGAGCGCGCCACCACGCTGGAGGAATTCGCGGCGGTGATCGGCGGCCGCGTCCAGGCCTTGGCCCGCGCCCACGACCAGATCACTATCGACAATTGGGGGCCGGCGTCACTGCGTACCCTGTTTACCGCTGAGACCGCGGCCTATCTCAGCAGCAAAGCCAACCGCGTGGTACTGGATGGGCCCGACGTGCTGCTCGATCCCCGCGCCTTCTCGACGCTGGCGCTGGTGACACATGAGCTTCTCACCAATTCGGCGAAATATGGCGCGCTGGCCGACAGCGTCGGCCGCGTCAATGTGCGTTGGGGCATCGGCGAGAACGGGCAGTTGCGCATCCACTGGCAGGAAGAGGGCGGCCCGCCCGTGCGCGCACCCTCGCGCCGCGGCTTTGGCAGCACGGTGATCGAGCGCTCCATCCCCTTCGACCTCAATGGCGAGGCCAGCCTGCAATATGCATTGGCCGGCGTGAAAGCCGAGTTCACCATCCCGGGAAATTTCGTGAAGGTGCCGCGCGAACCGCTGCCGGTCCGTCCCCATCCCAGCGCATCCGCGCGCAGCGTAAGGCTGTCGGGGCGGGCTTTGGTGGTGGAAGACAACATGATCATCGCGCTCGACGCGGAATCCACGCTGGAGGACATGGGCGCCGAAGGCGTGGAAGTGGTGCCCAGCGTGGCCGAGGCGCTGCGCGTGATCGACAGGGCGCCGCCCAAATTCGCCATCCTGGACGTTAATTTGGGCACGGAATCCAGCTTTCCCATTGCCGACCGCCTGATCGCCATCGGCGTGCCCATCGTCTTCGCTACCGGCTACGGCAAGAACATCGAATTCCCCGAGCGCTTCGCCGAGGTGCCGGTGGTAAGCAAGCCCTACAACGAGGACTCGCTGGCACCCAAGATCGCCGAAGCGTTGGAACGCCGGCAGCAGGAACAGGCCTGAAGGCTCGCGCAAAAAACATGATGGCGGAAAGCGATCCGCCCCTCTAGGCTCCCGCTCCGGGAAACGGCCATAAGACCGGGGGGAAGATGCGCAGGTTCATTCTGATCGCGTGCGCGGCCATGGCCGCGATGGGCGTTTCGCAGTTGGCGGGCGGGGCCGCGCCGTCTGCATCCCTCGTCACTACCCTGGACGGCCAGCTGCGCGGCCGGGTCGAAGGCGATGTGGCGGCGTTCAAGGGTGTACCCTTTGCCGCCCCGCCGGTGGGGTCCCTGCGCTGGCATGAGCCGATGCCGGTCAAAACCTGGAAAGGCGTGCGCGACGCGGGCAATTTCGGCGCGCCCTGCGCCCAGGCCGCGATGGGCTGGAACGACAATGTCGCCGCCAAAAGCAGCGAGGACTGTCTCACCTTGAATGTGTGGGCGCCCACACATCACGCGGGCCCTTTGCCGGTGCTGATCTTCTTTCCGGGCGGCGCCTATCATGGCGGCTCGGCGGAAGGCTTGAGCGAGATCGAACCGTCTTATGATGGCGGCAGGCTGGCCTCGCACGGAATCATCGTGGTCACCGCGAATTATCGGCTGGGGATGTTCGGCTTCCTTGCCCATCCGGAATTGAGCGCGGAATCGCCCCATCACATTTCAGGCAATTATGCCCTGATGGACAACATCGCCGCCCTGAACTGGATCAAGGCCAACATCGCCCGCTTCGGCGGCGATCCCAGCCAAGTCACCATCTCCGGCCAATCGGCGGGGGGGTTCAGCGTGGGTTTTCTGATGACCTCGCCGTTGGCCAAGAGCCTGTTCAACAAAGTCATCGCCCATAGCGGCACGGTGCTGAACCGGCCGGGCGAGCCCGAGCTCAAACAGGCGGAAGCGTCAGGCGCCGCGTTCGTGAATGGGTTCGGCCCAGGCGGCATCGCCGCGCTGCGCCGGAAATCCGCGAACGATTTGATTGAGCTGATGATGGCCAGTCCCGATTTTCATGCGCGCGAGCCGCGCACCCCGGTGATGGACGGCTATGTCTTTCGCGAGCAACCTTCGCTGGTGTTCCAGGCGCATCGCGAGGACCCCGTGCCGTTGATGGTGGGCAACACCGCGCGTGACGGCGACGAGGACAGCATGGGCGTGTCCGGCACGCCCAAGGCGGACAAGACGCTGGCCGATAAGACACGCCCCCTCTCGTCCACGCATAAAGTGATGCCGTTGGGCCCGGAAGGGATGAAACAGGTTCAAGCCTTCTATGCCCATGATCCCAAGCTGGTGGCAGAGGCGGCGAAGCTCTATGGCGACGCGCACACCACCGATCCGGTGGATGGCGATGCCGTCCACGCTTTTGCCACCGACACCGATTTCCGCTGCGGAGTGGATCTGGTGGCCCAGTGGCATGCCCGCGTCGCGCCCACCTGGCAGTTCCAGACCTCGCACGGCTATGAGCCCCTGGGCGCGGTGCATCTGTGGGACATGTTCTATCTGTTCGGCTGGCTGAAGGCGCCCGCCGATCAGCCGCGTGACAAAATGCTGACGGACCAGATGCAGACCTATTGGGCGGACTTCGTCAAAAGCGGCGATCCCAACGCCAAAGGCTTGCCCCAATGGCCCAAGAGCGGCGCGGGCAATGCCTATCTGGATTTCACCTCGAATGGCGCGGTGGCCAAGACGGGATTGCGCGCGGTGACGTGCGATCTCTATGCGCGGAAAATGACGCAGACTTTGGCCGCGATGGCGCAGGCGCACTAAAAAAAAACAAGGGGCGGAAGATGGGGACGTCGAAATTCTTGGCAGCGGCCTTGGCCGCGTTGGCAGCCGGAGCGTTTCTGGGCGATTGGCAGGCGACAGCCGCAGATGCCTCCAACGCCGATTATCTGAACTGGGCCGTTCCCGCGGCAGACGCGAAATACAGCGCGATCGACGGCAAACATCTTTGGCAATATGTGGTGGAGCAGGCCCGGATCGCCGAACGCTATCGCGACGAGGGCCATCCGCAGTTCTGGGGCCGCCTGGCGGGCACTTCGGGCGATGTCGCGGACGCCGACTGGCTGCTGGGCAAGTACAAGCAGATCGGATTGACCGACGCGCATCTGCAGACGGTCAATTTCTTCAATCCGCAATGGTCGGGGAAAAGCTGGAGCGTCACCGCGACCGCGGACGGCAGGGCAATGCCGGTCACCTCCGCCGAGCCGGCTTACGGCAGCCCGGGAACGGACGGGAAAGAATTGGACCTTGAGGTCGCCTATGTGGGGCTTGGCAGTGACGCGGATTTCGCCGGCCGCGACGTGCGCGGCAAGGCCGTGCTCTTCGTCAAGGGCCAGCCCAGTTATCAGGCCGGTCCTGCCGACATCTTGAAGCGGGCCGAGGATCACGGTGCCGCCGCCATTCTCTCCACCGATCTGCGCGGCGGAAATTTCAGCGCCCAGTCCTATCGCGCCTACACCCATGTGCCCACTTTCAATATCGGCACCAAGGATGGCGAGACGCTTCGCGACATGATCGGCGCGGGCAATGCCCCCCACGTCAGGATCAAGCTCGATGTCGAATGGCTGTCCGGGCAGAAATCCTCTCTGGTGTGGGGCACGCTGCCGGGCCAGACCGACGAGACCATTTACGTGATCGCCCACCGCGACGGCTTCTTCGACGCTTCAGGCGACAATGCCAGCGGTGTCGCCTCGATGCTGGGGCTGGCGGAATATTTCGCCAAGCTGCCGAAAAGCCAGCGCCGCCGCACCATGATCTTCCTCGGCACCGACGGGCATCATCAGATCAAGCCCGGTGGTTTCGGGCGCGAATGGCTGGTCGCCAACCGCGACAGGTTCTTCGCCAAGACCGCCTTGATGATCAATGACGAGCATCCGGCCGAGGTGCTCAGCCATGGCGGCACGACAGGAATGACGGACACCATGGTGCCGCTGGAATGGTATGCCGGCGGGCCGGAGCGCCCCGCGCTTGCCAGGATCGCCACCGCAGCTTTCCATGAATTCGGCGTGCCGGTCTGGACCGCGCCCAGCGAAAAGCCACCGGGCGGCGATCTGGGACGGTTCTATTGGTTCGTGCCCGGCGTGGTGGCGCAATCGAACGACTTTATGAGTATGCACACGGCCGCCGACACGCCCGACAATGTGCCCTGGGCCGGGCTGGAAGCGGCGACCCGCGCCTATGCCAAGATCATCGACGCGGTGAACAAAATCTCGCTCAAGGATCTGCAGCGGCCCGCGAGTGCCGATCCGAATGCGCCCGCCACGCCGGGGGGCTATATCAGCCTGGCGAATTGCGAGGCCTGGATAAAGGACTCCTCTGCGAATTGCGTGCAGGAATGAGGAGCGGCGGCGAAGCCGGTCCATAAAAACAATCAATAATTCCTTTTACCCCTTAGCCTGTCGTTGTATACATCGGTATATCACGACTGGTGGGGGATTGCATGAGACTTCGTACGGGGCTGCTCGCGGCAGCGGCGATTTTTGCCGCGCCGCCGGCGATGGCGCAGACCGCGCAGCCCGGCAGCTTCGGGCTTGGCCAATTCGAAACCGTGACGGTGACGGCCGAGGCGCAGACCACGCCGGTGGCGATGAGCCAAAGCGTGCTGTCGGACCAGACGCTCTACACTTATCACGACACGGCCTTGAACCAGAGCCTGGACATGATGCCGGGCGTGGCGGCGTCCGACTCTGGCGGCCCGCGCAACGAGCAGCTTCTGTTCGTGCATGGCTTCGACCGTTTCCAGACCCCGATCTCAGTCGACGGCATCCGCGTCTATCTGCCTGCCGACAACCGGCTGGATTTCGCGCGCTTTCTCACCGCGGACCTATCGGAGGTGCAGGTGGAAAAGGGTTACGTCTCGGTCCTGAACGGTCCGGGCGCGCTGGGGGGTGCCATCAACCTCGTCACCCGCAAGCCGGTGGGCGCGTTCGACGTCGATGCCCGTTCCGGCCTGGTTCTGGGCAATTCGGCGTCGCTGGATGGGGAAGACGCTTCGCTCTCGGTGGGCACCAACCAGGGCAATTATTACCTGCAAGGTTCGGTCGCCTGGACCGAACAGCAGCGCTTTGAATTGTCCGACGGCTATGTGCCGACGGTCACGCAGCCGGCGGGATTCCGTCTCGATTCCCGCTCGCGCGATCTCACCGTGCATGTCAAGGCCGGCTACACGCCCAACGACACCGACGAATATTCCATCAGCTACATTCAAGAGACGGGGGCCAAGGACGCGCCTTTCGCCACCACCGATCCGCTCAGCACCCAGCGCGACTGGACCTGGCCTTACTGGGATATTTCCAGCGTCTATTTTCTTTCCAACACGGCGCTGGGTGATCACAGCTATGTGAAGACCAGGGTCTACTACAATACTTTCACCAATGGGCTGTTCTCGTACGACGATCCCACATTCACCGCCCAGACCAAGCCCAAATCCTTCGACAGCTATTATGACGACTATGCCTATGGCGGAAATGTCGAGCTGGGCACCGAGCTCTTCGCCGATGACACATTGAAAGGCTCCTTCTTCTACCGCCGCGACTGGCACAATGAATGGGAGAAATTGTTCTCGCCCGCCTTCACCGAACCGCAACAGCATACCTCGGAAGATACCTATTCGCTGGCGGCGGAAAACACCTGGCATGCCATGCCGGCGGTCGACGTGGTGACGGGCGTGAGCTATGACTGGCGTCATCTGTTCGAGGCGCAGGATTACATCGATCCTTCCGGCACCACCCCCGGCCAGTTCGTCAATTATCCCTTGAAGGACGGCAGCGCGCTGAACGGCCAGGGCGCGGTGATCTGGAACGTGGGCGAGGGTTCGTCCTATTACGCCAATATTTCGGACCGCACGCGCTTTCCCACTATCTTCGAGCGCTTCTCCACCCGCTTCGGCACCGCGGCCTCCAATCCCGGCCTGAGGGCCGAGCGCGCCGCCAATTTCGAGCTCGGCACCAAACAGGATATCGCGGGCTGGCAATTCGACGGCTCGGTCTTCTACAGCGACGTGTCGAACGCGATCGAGGCGGTGATCCTGCCGCCGCCCGCGCCGGCAGGCACCACCCAAAGCCAGAATGTGGGCCATGGCACGTATTATGGAGCGGAGGCGGAAGCGACCGGCGCCATCACCGGCAATCTCACGGCGGGCGCCAATTATACCTATCAGGTGCGCCACATCCATGTGCCGAACGATGTCGCGCCGCTGCAACTCACGGGCGATCCCATGCACAAGGGCTTTGTCTGGTTGACCTGGAAGGCGCTGCCCGATCTTTCCTTCACGCCCAATCTTTCGCTGGCGTCGGACCGCTGGGCCACCAACACGGCCGGCACGGTCTATTTTAAGACCGGCGCCTTCGCGCTTCTTGGCCTCTCGGCCGATTACCGCCTGGACGACCGCATCGACGTCAATTTCGGCGCGAAGAATCTCACCGATGAGAATTACCAGTTGATGGGGGGCTTCCCGGAAGCGGGGCGCAGCTACTTCCTGGAATTGCGCTTCCGTCAGTAATTGGGCTTGCCACAGGCCGTTCTGGGTAGGGCGAAATCAGGATTGGTGACAAAGCCCTGATCGGTGAGGCTGTCCAGGAACGCCACCAGATTGGCGAGGTCAGAGTCGTTGATGCTGACGCCGCGAAGTGCTGCGTCGCGCAAGGGGCTACCGCCATCCAGATGGCGGCGGATGGCGTTGCTCAGGCTCTTCACCGAGCCGTCATGCATGTAAGGCCCGGTAAGGGCGACATTGCGCAAGGACGGCGTGCGTATCCGGCCTTCGTCGGATGCAAGATGCGTGATCTCGATCAGGCCATGGTCGCGGGCTGGATAGGCGCCTTTGCCGTCGCCGTTGTAGAGCCCGATATTGTGGAATTTGAGGTCGGTGAAATTCGCTCCCGCGTGACAGGCATCGCAGTTGTGCGCAAAGAAAAGCGCCATGCCGCGCTTGGCCGGACCGGACAGCGCCGCGACATCGCCCCGCCGATAGCGGTCGTAAGGCGCGCCGTATGAAATCAGCGTGCGCTCGAACGAGGCCAGCGCCTTGCCCGCCGCGGCCACGTCGATGCGTCCCTGGCTTTCCGGAAAAGCCGCCAGGAACATCTGCCGGTAGCAGGGATCGGTGCTGAGCCGCCGGGCCAATTCCGCATTCGCGCCGCCCATGCCCATCTCGACCGGATGCGTGCCTTGCAGTGGCACGAGCATCTGGTCTTCCAGGCTTTTCTGGGTGGGGTCGGCCCAGGTGAGAGGCATGAAATAGGCCGCGTTGGCCAGCGCCATCACATTGCGCCGCCCGGGCACGCCACCCACGCCGGGATGGGTGGCGTTGCCTTCGGTGAAGGCGCGATGCTGCTCATGACAGGTGCCGCACGAGGTGGTGCCGTCGCGCGAAAGATCGGCGTCATAAAAGAGCCTGCGGCCCAGCGCGACCTTGGCGTCGGACATGGGATTGGCGGCGGGCACCGGCGGCGCGGCGATGCCGGGCGGCAAATGCCAGTCATAGGCTTGCGCGGCCGCGGGCAGGGCGGCGGCAGCCAGCATGGCAAACAAAAGGCCGCGCATCACGGCGCCCGAGATACCATCACCGCGATGGTGGGGTCGGCGTTGGCTGAGATCTGCAGCACATAATGTCCGGGCTCGAGCGGGAACTGCACCGTCTTGCGGATGCCGGTGCAGGCGGGGCCGGGCGCATGCGCGGTGGAGAGAACATTCTTTCCGTCGCGCACCAGATCGATCCAGGCGCCAGAACTGAGATTGATTTGATAGGTGCCGGCGCCGGCGATGTTCACCGCCAGAAGGCCGCCATGCGCCACCGAGCCGCCTGGCTTGTCGGGCTGGTTGATGTAGGTCACCTCGCGGGTGGGATGCAGCGTCACATTGGCACCGCGGCCGACGGTGAGCGCGGCGGACGACAGCGCATCTTCCTTGGCGGCGGCGGTAATGTCTTGCTTGCCGGTCCATCCCGACAGCGCGGGCGGCGGCGCGGCAACGGACGTGCATTTGGGCGCGGATGCCTGCATCTCCTGCGCCATCGCGGCGGCGGCCGGAGAAAGGACCAGCGCGGCCGAAGAAAAAAGAGAAGCGAAAAGAAGCGTGAATTTCATCGGCGGCTCCCCGTGATATCCGCGCGATTATAACGGTACGGGCGGCGGCGGCAAGCTGTCGTCGAAACAGATGGTTAGGCGATGCGGCCCATGTCGATGGCGTTCTTTGCCACCCAGACGGCGCGGTCATAGCTGCCGCAGCTTTCCGACGCCCATATTTCCGAGTTGCGGCCGTCATGGCTGATCAGGCCGCCATCGCGGCTTACCCGCGCGGTGAAGCGGGTTTTGTCCTGATCGACGGCGATCTGGTAGCCCAGATACGTGACTTGGCTGTTCGCATTCATGGCGCACCCTTTGGTTTGGGGTTATCGGGGTTCTGGTTGTTGGTTTTTCTTCGGGCCGGAAATGCTTAGCCGCCCGGAACCAGGCGGAAAAGATTCGACGCGGTCAGCATGGTGCTCTCGTCGGCGCGCCGCTCGTCATAACCGATGCCGATGCGATAGCGCGGATCGTATTTCAGCGTCGCCTCGCCATCGGAGCGGCGTATGACCGTCCCCAGCAGCCATTGGCGACGGCTGGGCTCCCAGATCGACCAGTTCTGCCCTATTTCAACTGCGGTCTGCATGCACCCGCCTTTCAGGCTGAAGCCTTGGCATAGCCTTCGTTCCAGCGTGTCCGCTCGGGCTCGGTGCGGTAGGGATTGGCGGCGATGGCGTCATCCGGCGATGCGGTTCGGGCGCAATTCCAGCCTTCCGCATAGATGCGGCTGAGGCGGTAGGCGATCTTCGCGTCATCCGTCATGGACACAAGAGGTGGTGCCGAATCCGCGAATTACAAGGCGTTTGCGAGTGATTGGCAAAGACAAGACGGTGCATCATTCCGGCGTGGCAGTATCTGCCGCGCGGAGCGATCCGGGCAGATGCAGCGTGCCGCGCACGCGCGAGCCTTGCGAATGAATGGGCCGGTAGAGGGCGGGATGACGCGCTTGTCGGCGAAGACGTATGCCGCGCCGCAAAAGGATTTTGCGCTTTGTCCATTTCGAGACATTCCCCCCTTGTGGAAAGATAATTCGGCTTGCGGGAACCGAAAGTTCCCTGATCGATTGTCCTAAGGTTTACTGCGCCGATAGCAGCCGGCAGCATTTGAGTTTCGTTATTTTGCTTTGTTTTATTGGCTTTTCGGGGGGATGGCTTGGGCAAGGGCAATAGTCCGGAATTCCTGTCCGGCGGCGGCGAGATGGGCGCGCGCATACGCGCCCAGGACTGGAGCCGCACGTCGCTGGGTCCGCCCGAAACCTGGCCCCAGAGCCTGCGCACGGTGGTGCGCATTCTTTTGACCTCGCGCTATCAGATGTGGATGGGCTGGGGCGAGGATCTGGCCTTCTTTTATAATGACGCCTACCGTCCCACGCTCGGGGTCAAGCATGACCGGGCGCTGGGTATGCCGGCCAGCACGGTGTGGAAGGAAATCTGGCCGGACATCGGGCCGCGCATCGAACGCGTGCTGAAAACCGGCGAAGCGACCTGGGACGAAGGGTTGCTGCTGTTCCTGGAACGGAGCGGCTATCCGGAAGAGACCTATCACACCTTTTCTTATTCACCGCTGTCGGACGATAACGGCAAACGGGTGGGGATGCTGTGCGTGGTCACCGAGGAAACCGACCGGGTGATCGGCGAGCGCCGCGTCGCCAGCCTGCGTCAGCTGGCGGCGGAAATGGCGGGCAAGAATACGCAGGAATCGGTGCTGGCGGCGGCGGAAAATATTCTGGCCGCCAACCAAAAGGATCTGCCTTTCACGCTGCTTTATCTGTTTGATGAAGACGGCAGCGCCCGGCTGGCCGGCGGCACCGGCTTTGAATCCGGTCATGCGATCGCCCCGGCTTTGATCCGGCCCGATGACCATTCGGTCTGGCCGTTGCGCGAGATCGCGGCCAACCGCGGCCAACTCACATTGCACGATGTCGAGCGCTTCGTCGATCTGCCGCGCGGCGCCTGGGACAAGCCCGCGACGCAGGCCGCGGTCGTGCCCATCGCCCGCCAGGGCCAGGACGCGCTGTCGGGATTCCTGGTGGCGGGCATCAATCCGCATCGCCGGGTGGATGAGGATTATCGGGGATTTCTGTCGCTCACCGCCGGACAGATCGCCTCGGCGCTTTCCAATGCGCATGCCTATGAGGAAGAGCGCAGCCGCGCCGAGGCGCTGGCCGCGATCGACCGCGCCAAAACCGCCTTCTTCTCCAACACCAGCCATGAATTCCGCACGCCCTTGACCCTGATGCTGGGGCCGTTGGCCGACATGCTGGCGCGCAAGCCCGCGCAAGGCCCCATCCAGGCCGATGTGGCGGAGCTGGAATCCATGCATCGCAACGGCGCGCGCCTGCTCAAGCTGGTCAACACGCTGCTGGATTTTTCCCGCATCGAGGCGGGCCGGACCCAGGCGCGGTTCGAGGCGACGGATCTGGCCGCCTATACCGCCGAACTGGCCAGCACCTTCCGCTCGGCGATGCAGAAGGCGGGGCTGGAATTCATCGTCGATTGCCCGCCCTTGCCCGAGAACAGCTTCGTCGATCGCGGCATGTGGGAAAAGATCGTCCTCAATCTGCTTTCCAACGCCTTCAAATACACTTTGGCGGGACGGATCACCGTGCGCCTGGCGCACGAGGACGGCGGCGTGCGCCTCACCGTGCGCGACACGGGCGTGGGCATCGCCGCTGATGAATTGCCCCGGCTTTTCGAACGCTTCCACCGCATCGAAGGCCAGCAAGGCCGCACCCAGGAAGGCACCGGCATCGGCCTGGCGCTGGTGGCCGAACTGGCGCGCCTGCATGGCGGCCGGGTGGGGGCCGAAAGCGTCCCGGGCAAAGGCACCGCCATCTTCGTCACCATTCCGCGGGGCTCGGCGCATCTTCCTTCAAATCTGATTCAGGAACAGGCAGCGGCGCCAACGGGCGCGGTTGCGGCGGGCGCCTTTGTCAGCGAGGCCTTGCGCTGGCTGCCGGGCGGGGACGCCTTGGCCCCCGATGCCGCCGATCCGGGTTTGCCGCCGCAAGAGGGCGCCCAGGCCCGCGCCTCGATCCTTTTGGCTGACGACAACAGCGACATGCGCGACTATGTCGGACGCCTGCTCGGCGCGCAGTATGACGTCCGGGTGGTGGGCGACGGCCAGGCGGCGCTGGAGGCGGCGCGGCGGCGGCGGCCCGACCTGGTGCTGAGCGACGTGATGATGCCGCGGCTGGACGGCTTCGGCCTGTTGCAGGCCCTGAGAGCCGACGAGGGCCTGCGCGACATTCCCGTGATCCTGCTGTCGGCCCGGGCCGGTGAGGAAGCCAGCGTCGAGGGTCTCAATGCCGGGGCCGACGATTATCTGGTCAAGCCGTTCAGCGCGCGTGAGCTGCTGGCGCGGGTCGGCGCGAACATCGCCTTGGCAAAACTGCGGCGCGAGTCATTGCGGGTGGAACAGGAATTGCGCGCCGAAGCCCAGCAGGCCCGCGCCTCGCTGCAGCGCCTGAACGAATCCCTGGAGCTCGAGGTCCGGCAAAGAACCCTGGATGTGCAGAACAAGGAAGCACGCCTGCGCACCGTGTTCGAGACCAGCTTTATTTTCCAGGGCGCGATGAGCCCGGACGGCATTCTGCTGGACGCCAATGCCACCTCTCTGGCCGCCATTGGCGTGGGTCTTGAAGACGTGGTCGGACGGCCGTTCTGGGACACGCCCTGGTTCACCGGCACGCCCGGCATGTCCGGCGAAGTGCGCGCCGCCATCCCCCATGTCGCGGCGGGCGAAACGGTGCGGCGCGAGATTCGCGTCAACCTGCCCGTGGGCGGCTGGCGCTGGTTCGATTTCCTGATGCGCCCGCTGCGCGGCCCCGATGGCGCCGTCGTCGGCATCGTGCCCGAGGCGGTGGAGCTCACCCAGCGCCGCCGGGCGGAAGAGGCGTTGCTGCAGGCGCAGAAGATGGAAGCGGTGGGACAGCTCACCGGCGGCATCGCGCATGATTTCAACAATCTCCTGGCCGGGATCACCGGCAGCCTGGAACTGGCGCAGGCCCGCCTGTCGCCCGAACAATCCGCCACCGTGTCGCGCTATATGGAGGCGGCGATGGGGGCGGCCAAGCGCGCCGCGGCGCTGACCCAGCGGCTGCTTGCCTTTTCGCGCCGCCAGACCCTGGACCCCAAGCCCGTCAATCCGGACCGCCTGGTGGCGGGGCTGACCGAGCTTATTCATCGCACCATCGGGCCCAATATCGCGATGCGGGTGGTGGACGGCCATGTCTGGCCCATCCTGGCCGATCCCAACCAGCTGGAAAACGCGCTGCTCAATCTCTGCATCAATGCGCGCGACGCGATGCCGGACGGCGGCACGCTCACCATCGAGACCGCCGGTGAAAAGCTGGACGCGGCGGCGGCTACGGCGCGCGGCCTGGCGCCGGGCGACTATATCCGCCTCAGCGTCAGCGACACCGGCACGGGCATGTCGCCCGAGGTGATGGCGCGCGCCTTCGATCCCTTCTTCACCACTAAGCCGCTGGGGCAGGGCACCGGGCTGGGCCTGTCGATGATCTATGGCTTTGCCCAGCAATCGGGCGGCCATGTCACGCTCCATTCCGAGTTGGGCCAGGGCACCAGGGTCGAGCTTTATTTGCCGCGCTATCTGGGCGACGGCCCGGCCGAGGCGCTGCCCGCGCGGCAGGCGGACACCCGCATCGATGGACGGGGCCAGAAGGTTCTGGTGGTTGACGACGAACCCATCATCCGCATGCTGGTGATGGAGGCGCTGGAAGACGCGCGCTATCGCGGCATCGAGGCCAGCGACGGCGCGGCGGCGCTGAAGATCCTGCAATCCGAGCCGGGGGTCGAGATGCTGATCACCGATGTGGGCCTGCCCGGCGGCATGAATGGCCGCCAGTTGGCCGACGCAGTCAGGGTATCGCGCCCGGACCTGAAAGTGTTGTTCATCACCGGCTATGCCGAAAAGGCGGTGATCGGCGACGGCGATCTTGCCACCGGCATGCATATCCTGACCAAGCCGTTCGCGATGGAAACGCTGACCCGCAAGATCCGCGACATGGTCGGGCCCGAGGCATAGTCCGCCGCTGGTCTTTTGCGTCCTGAGTTCGTCGCGCGTGCTGTGAGGAGCGTCCGCGCAGCGGACGAAATGGTCCGGCGGACCATTTTGAGCGACGAACGCCGCGAGCTTGGGCGAGCGGCCGGGTAACAGGCTCGATGTGCGCGACGCTCCTGCTCAGGCCGCAAAATCCGGCGCGGCATGATTAAGTTCACGCCGGTTCGATTATTTCGCCAGTTGTTGCATCCCTCGCCAGCCAGTGCAGCGGAGCCCCATCTTTTCCGCTAGAATATTCTCCGTCGCTATCTCGGCCGGGCGTCACTGTGAACTTAGCCATCTGACCTGGCTTCACTTGCCAGTTAGGTAATCGACCAAGCCATTCCAAGTTGCCTTTCACGTCCACGCTTTTAGCACAATCGACTGATGTGAAATCGAACTTCGCCCCTACGTGTTTATCGATACGCACCCGAGTTGCTCGTTTGAATTTAAGATGCGCGTCGACGAATTTTGGCGTTAGGGCGATGTTATCGCCGTTTGCCGACATTTTAATTGACGGATACATCACGCCCGCGAAGTCGGCGGCCATATTCTTGATAGTGCCGAGATGGACTTCTGCAATCGCAGTGGTCAACTTATACGCATCGGCATTGGTGGTGCCGACCTTTTGCATAAATAATCGACTAATCTCGAGGCGTACTTGTTCGTTGGCTTCTTGTGAAAGACGATTTTCCAAAACCTGGTCTTTTAATGCGTCAAATCCACCCTCGGAAAAAGCCACAGAGCCAGTCGCGTCTGTTGGGCTTTTTGCCTCCCATGTCGGACATGGACGTTTTGCGCCCAGCTTATCGAACACAAACTGGGTATAACCAATATTGTTTACCATCATAGGGGCATCGGTAAGCCAAGCCGTCACGACGATCTCGTCGCCTGTAGTTAGCTCGCCGAGTTCGAAAAAGAGTGGTTCCTTTCCGGTAGAGCAGTAGAACATCGGATGACCCGCTCTGTTCGCCCGATTGGGACGGGTAATTTCCGGCAACGGATAACTCAGTTCACGCAGTGCTGTTGGCCCACTAACGGAGAAATTCGCATCGATGCGCCTCGCACGATAGACGAACGTACCGGGATCAAAGATGGGGGATCGAACGGACATCCCGCCAATCGCCGGCCACAGGCGCTCGCGCAGTTCATCGATGCTGAGGGCGCCCTCACTGGCCTCCAGACCTTTCAAGACGGCTAGAGCTTTATCTCCGCTTTCCATTGCGTCCGAGCCTAAACAAAAAAGGCCCGGTGTTGCCACCGGGCCTTTTCTTATTTCAATCAGTCGTGACGACCGACATAGTTTAGAAGTCCATGTCGCCCATGCCGCCCATGCCGCCGCCGCCCGGCATCTGCGGAGCGGATTCGCGCTTGGGACGCTCGGCCACCATCGCCTCGGTGGTGATGAGCAGGCCCGCGATCGACGCCGCGTTCTGCAACGCCACGCGCACGACCTTGGTGGGATCGACAATGCCGGTCTCGATGAAGTCGGCATATTTCTCCGTCTGGGCATCGTAGCCATAGGTGGCCGACTTCTGCTCCAAGAGCTTGCCGACGACGACAGAGGCTTCCTGGCCGGCATTCTCGACGATCATGCGGATCGGGTACTGGATCGCGCGGCGCACGATGGCGATACCCTGGGTCTGGTCCTCATTGTCGCCGGTCAGGTTGGCGAGGTTCTTGGACGCATAGAGCAGGGCGGTACCGCCGCCGGGCACGATGCCTTCCTCGACCGCCGCCTTGGTGGCGTTGAGCGCGTCGTCCACACGGTCCTTGCGCTCTTTCACTTCCACTTCGGTGGCGCCGCCGACGCGGATCACCGCAACACCGCCGGCCAGCTTGGCCAGGCGTTCCTGCAGCTTTTCCTTGTCATAGTCGCTGGTGGTCTCTTCGATCTGGGCCTTGATCTGGCCGACGCGGGCCTGGATGTCGCTCTTCTTGCCGGCGCCATCGACGATGGTGGTGTTTTCCTTGTCGATGCGGACCTTCTTGGCTGAACCCAGCATGTTGATTTTGACATTCTCAAGCTTGATGCCGATGTCCTCGCTGATGACCTGGCCGCCGGTGACGACGGCAATGTCTTCCAGCATGGCTTTGCGGCGATCGCCGAATCCCGGGGCCTTGACCGCCGCGACCTTCAAGCCGCCGCGCAGCTTGTTGACCACGAGGGTGGCCAGCGCCTCGCCTTCCACTTCCTCGGCAATGATGAGGAGCGGACGGCCGGACTGCACCACCGACTCAAGCACTGGCAGCATCGGCTGCAGGCTGGTGAGCTTCTTCTCGTGGATGAGGATCAGCGGATCCTCCAACTCGGCCATCATCTTTTCGGCATTGGTGATGAAATAGGGCGAGATATAGCCGCGGTCGAACTGCATGCCCTCGACCACGTCCAGTTCGGTCGCCAGGCTCTTGGCCTCTTCGACCGTGATCACGCCTTCATTGCCGACTTTCGCCATGGCCTGGGCAATCATGTCGCCCACTTCCTTGTCGCCATTGGCCGAGATGGTGCCCACCTGGGCGATCTCTTCATTGGCCTTGACCTTCTTGGAGCGCTTCTTCAGATCGGCCACGACGGCTTCCACCGCCTTGTCGATGCCGCGCTTCAGGTCCATCGGGTTCATGCCGGCCGCGACCGACTTGGCGCCTTCACGCACGATGGCGCGGGCCAGCACGGTGGCGGTGGTGGTGCCGTCGCCCGCCGCGTCATTGGTCTTCGACGCGACTTCGCGCACCATCTGCGCGCCCATATTCTCGAACTTGTCGGCCAGTTCGATCTCCTTCGCCACGGCCACACCGTCCTTGGTGGTGCGCGGGGCGCCGAAGCTCTTGTCGAGCACGACATTGCGGCCCTTGGGACCCAGGGTCACCTGGACCGCATCGGCGAGGATGTCGACGCCGCGAAGAAGCTTCTCGCGGGCATCGGCGCCGAATTTCACATCTTTGGCTGCCATTGTTTGTCTCCTGAATTCAGTTGGATTTGTTGGGGGATTTAAGCGCGGGCTTTTCAATGCCCTTCGCTGCTTGGGGCGGTTACTTCTTGCCTTTGCGGCCTTCGATCACGCCCATGATGTCGCTCTCCTTCATGATCAGGAGCTCTTCGCCATCGACCTTCACTTCGGTGCCGGACCATTTGCCGAACAGCACGAACTCGCCGACTTTGACTTCCAGAGGGGTGCGCTTGCCGGTCTTCTCATCGATCGCGCCGGGGCCGACCGAGATGACTTCGCCCTCTTGGGGCTTTTCCTGGGCGGTTTCGGGAATGATGATGCCGCCGGCTGTCTTGGTGTCTTCCTTGATGCGGCGAAGGACCACGCGGTCGCCGAGGGGACGGAACTTCATTGGGAGCCTCTCCTAAGGGATTGGTTTTACAACAAAAATATGACATGGCAGCACTCCGAATATGAGAGTGCCAATCCATGCGGGGTATTTATGGCGGTACCCCCCAAAGGTCAAGGAGCGGGGGTTCTTTTATTGGCCCCAACTGTCCGCCAACGCGGGCAGGCCCGCAGGCGGACATCTTCCCCCGCCAGCGGCTTCGCCGCGCGGGGAAGAAAGCCTGGACCAAGACGCACTTCCCGGTTGCGCGCGCGGAACCTTCTCTGGCGGCGGAGGCTGAGTATCGGCCGCGTGCGAACGTCGCAGCGCTTGCGATGCGTGGGCCGGAGGGGGTGGAAAAAATCCTGCCCGGAATTCCCACTCCAATGATGGCGATTTTGCGGCTCGTGAAACCTAAACAGTATCGCGCGCGCTTTGTTCAGGTGTGGTTCAGGCGGGCTTGATCATCATCGCGGTCAAGTTTCGAACAAAGGAGACATGAGATGAAAAAATTCGCGAAGATCGCAATCGGCGCATTGCTGATGGCCGGCGCGGCAACCGCCATGACGGCAGCGCCCGCGGATGCGCGCGTGGTTGTCGGTGTTGGCGTCGGCCCCGGTTACTATGGCCCCGCGCCCGCGCCCTATCCTTATTATGGCTATGGCTGCAGCTACTACGCGCCCTGCGGTTATCCCGGTTACTATGGCGGCTACTACGGCCCGTCCCTGGCCTTCGGGATCGGGGGCTGGGGCGGCGGCTGGCATGGCGGCGGATGGCATGGCGGCGGACACGGCCACCGCTGATACTTGATGTGGAGTGCATGAATGCGGCCCCGGGCAACCGGGGCCGTTTTCTTTTGTGCGTCTCAAGCGGATTTACAATTCGTCAATCATTGGCCGTTCGCTCCCGCTTCATTTCCACAGTTAACCAATTGGAAACGGCGACAGGCGAAAGTGTGCGGCCATCCAAGGATTTGGGCCATGACCCGGTTCCTGATCACGCTTACTGCGTTTTTCGCCAGCGCCACTTTGACGGCGGCGCTTGCGCTGTTCACCGGCTGGCCCGTCGCGATCCTGGCCGGCGCGCTGGCCTTTCTTGCCACCCAGCAGGTCGCGGGCACCTTCGCGCGGCTGAAGGACAAGCGCACCGCCCAGCGCGAAATCACCGCGCTCCGCCGGCTCACCATGGAATTGGATAAATTGCTCAACGCCACGCGCCATCGCATGGACGACCTCTCCAAGCAGGTCGAGGCGCGCGCCCAGCAGCAAGGCAAGAAGATCGTTTCCGAGCTCAAGATCCTGGAAGGCTTGATGCGCGAATTCGCGGGCCGCGTGTCCAACCGCGCCCGCGCGATGCAGGACACGATCACGCCGGAACAGGTCATGCACACCGGAGCGCGCCAAGGTTCGGTCAAGGCCTATATCTCAAGTATGGCGAGCAGCGACCTGCTCGAGACCATCCGCGAGAGCCTGGAAGAAAACCGCGTCGATCTCTATTTGCAGCCCGTCGTCAGCCTGCCGCAAAGGAAGCTGCGCTATTACGAGGCGCTGTCGCGTCTTCGGGCCGAAGATGGCTCGGTGATCATGCCGCTGCAATATATGAAAGTGGCGAGCCCCGCCGGCCTGATGAGCGTGGTGGACAATCTTCTGTTGTTCCGTTGCGTCCAGGTCGTGCGCCGCCTGACCCACAAGAGCAAGGGCGTGGGCGTGTTCTGCAACATCTCGGCCGACACGCTCACCGACCAGGAATTTTTCCCCCAGTTCCTCGACTATATGCACGCCAACAAGGATCTGGCCGGGCAGATCATGTTCGAGTTCAACCAGGAAGCGGTGAGACAAGCCGGCGTGCAGGGCGAATCCAATCTCGCCAGCCTGTCGAGCATGGGCTTCGGCCTCTCGATGGACCATGTGGAATCCCTGGCGCTGGATTTCACCAAGCTCAAGATGCTGGGCTTCCGCTATCTGAAAGTGCGCGCCGACATGCTCACCGACGGCATGGACAATGCCGGCGCCCAGGTCGCCGCCGAGGACTTCAAGAAGCTGTTGGAACGCCACGGCCTCAATTTGATTGCCGAGAAAGTGGAAGACGAACGCACCGTGGTGCAGCTGCTCGACTATAATGTGGATTTCGCCCAGGGTTATTTGTTCGGCGAGCCGCGCGCGGTGCGCGAGGATGCCCGTCCCGCGCAGGAAGACAGCATGCCGGTGGTGGCGTTCCGCAAGACCGCTTGACGGCTCATTGCGCAAATGCAAATCCGGGGCATGCATGAGCCCCGCCTGATCGACGGCCTTGCCGAGATCGCTTCCGATCATGACGCCCTGATTTGTGACATCTGGGGCGTGATCCATAACGGCAAGGCGCCGTTCCCCGCGGCTGCCGAGGCGCTCCGCCGCTTTCGCGGGCAACATGGCCGGGTGGTGCTGCTTTCCAACGCGCCCCGGTCGTCCGAATCGGTGGAAGAACAGTTCCGCCGCATGGGCGTCGCCACCGATTTCTACGACGCCATCGTCACCTCGGGCGGCGCCACGCGCGAGGAACTGGTCCGGCGGGGACCGCTGTCACTTTATTATATCGGGCCCGATTCCGACCTGGGCGTGCTGGACGGGCTCTCGGTCATAAGGACCGGCATCGCCGATGCGGATGTGGCGGTTTGTATCGGGCTGAAGGACGATCTGACCGAAACACCGGCCGATTATTCCGATATATTGAGCGCGATGCGGGCCCGGAATCTCCTCATGCTCTGCGCCAATCCGGATCTCAAGGTCTATCGTGGCAGCCAGCTTTGCTGGTGCGCGGGGGCGCTCGCCAAGGGCTATGAAGCGATCGGGGGGCGGGTCACCTATTACGGCAAGCCCTATCCCGCCATTTACGAGGAAGCGCGCAAGGCCGCGGGCCTGCCCCAGCGTCCGCTCGCCATCGGCGACGCGCTGATCACCGACCTCAAAGGCGCCAAGGAGGCGGGGATGGAGGCCTTATTCATCGCCGACGGCTTGCATGGCGAGGAGATCGAGCCTTATACCGCACGTCACCTGGGCGAAATGTTTGCCGTCCATCATGTCAGCGCCAAGGCATCCATGCGGGCTCTCAAATGGTAAGCGTCTATTACGAAGACCTGAAGGTGGGCCAATCGGCCACCATGGAAAAGACCGTCACGGATGAAGACATCCAGGCCTTCGGCAAGGCCACGGGCGATATGAACCCCGTCCATTTCGACGAGGAATATGCCAAGAACACCTTGTTCCGCGGCCGCGTGGCGCACGGCGTGCTGTCCATCGGCTTCATCTCGGCGGTTTTGGGCACCAAGCTTCCGGGTGAAGGGACCATCTTCGTCTCCGCCACGGTCGAGTTCAAAGCACCTGTCAGAATCGGCGATACGGTGGTCACCACCGGCACGGTCAAGGAAATCGGCGAGCGCCGCCGCGTGGTGATGGATTGCCTCTGCACCGTGAATGGCAACCCCGTGGTGACCGGCGAGGCGCTGGTGATCGCACCGAAGCGGCCCGCGCCTGGCTGAATGAAGATATTCCGTCACTTCGACGATGTGCCGGAGACGCTCAAGGGCGCGGTGGTGGCCGTGGGCAATTTCGATGGCGTCCATCTGGGCCATCAGGCGCTGATCGCCGAGGCCCGGCGCCAGGCCAAGGAACGCGGCGCACCTCTGGCGGTCCTGGCGTTCGAGCCGCATCCGGCGGAATATCTTCGCCCCCGTCCTGACCCCATCCGGCTCACGCCTTTGCGCACCAAGGCGCGGCTTCTGGCCGATCTGGGCGTGGATGCGATGTTCGCGCTCACTTTCGACGACAGCATGGCCAAGCGCAGCGCGCAGGAATTCGTCAATGACATTCTGATCAAGGGGCTCGATCTTTCCGGCGTGGTGGTGGGACCGGATTTTGAATTCGGCAAAGGCCGCGGCGGCAATGTCGCCACCTTGCAGGAGATGGGCGCGGCCAACGGCTTCACCGTCACGGTTTTCGACATGGTGAAGACGATGTCCGGTTCAGATGGGGGAGATAAGATTTCTTCCACCCGTATTCGCGACAGTCTCAAATCCGCGCATCCCGAAGAGGCCGCGCGCCTGCTGGGCCGCTTCTGGGCGGTGGAAGCGCGGGTGGAACATGGCGATGGACGGGGCCGACAGATGGGGTTTCCCACCGCCAATATGAATCTGGGTCACTGTTTCGCGCCGCTTTCGGCATCTATGCGGTGCGCGTCACCATCACCGAAAATGAGAAGCCGGTGGGCCGCCATGATGGCGTGGCCAATTTCGGTATCCGTCCCATGTACCAGACGGCCCTGCCTTTGATGGAATCACATCTGTTCGATTTCGACGGCGATCTTTACGGCAAATATCTCTCGGTCGAGCTGATCGCCTATATCCGGCCCGAGGCCAAATTCGAGAATTGGATGCCCTGATCGCCCAGATCGGCGCGGATGCCCAAAAAGCGCGCAAAATCCTGGCCGCAACCCCCCAGAACCCCGAAACTGGACGGGCCTAAGCGGCGCTGTTAGAAGCGCGCGGACCATGTCGAACCCGCCCCAGAACGATTATCGCGCCAGCCTGTTCCTGCCCGCCACCGACTTTCCCATGAAAGCCGGCCTGCCCGAGGCGGAGCCCAAATGGCTGAAGCGCTGGGCCGAGATCGATCTCTACGGCAAAATGCGGGAGAGGGCGCGCGGCCGGAAGCTGTTCATCCTTCATGACGGCCCGATCTATGCCAATGGTGACATCCATTCCGGCACCGGCCTCAATCACATTCTGAAGGACTTTGTCGTGCGTTCCCAGGGCATGCTGGCAATGGACGCCCCTTATGTGCCGGGCTGGGACTGCCATGGCCTTCCCATCGAATGGAAGGTCGAAGAACAATATCGCGCCGAAGGCAAATCCAAGGACGAGGTCCCCACCGACCAGTTGCGCCGGGATTGCCGCGCCTTCGCCAGCCATTGGTTGAAGGTGCAGCGCGAGCAGATCGAACGGTTGGGCCAGATCGGCGATTTCGCGCGGCCCTATACCACCATGAATTTCAAGGCCGAGGCGGTGATCGCCCGCGAGGCAATGAAGTTCGTGGAGAACGGGCTGCTGTATCGCGGCTTCCGTCCGGTGATGTGGTCGCCGGTGGAGAAGACCGCGCTGGCCGACGCCGAAGTCGAGTATCACGACAAACTCTCGCCCGCGATCTACGTGAAATTCCCCGTGACCAAGGGACCGCTCCACGGGTCCTTTGTGGTGATCTGGACCACCACGCCTTGGACGATTCCCGGCAATCGCGCCATCGCCTTTTCGCCCGAGATCTCTTAGGGGCTTTATCAGATCGCCGACGCCGCCGACGGATCGTTGGCCAGGGCGGGAGAACAGATTTGCTGGCCGATCTTCTCGCGGAGGATGTCGCCAAGCAGGCCAAGATGATGGTCTCGCGCGTGCGCACAGTGGAGCAGAGCGAGCTTCGCGCCACGGTTGCCGCGCATCCCTTGCGCAGCCTGGGCTATGAATTCGAGGTGCCCCTGCTTCCGGGCGCGCATGTCACCGCCGATGCCGGCACAGGTTTCGTCGATACCGCGCCCGGCCATGGCGAAGACGATTTCGAGCTGGTGACGGCAGCGTTCCCCGGCTACGCCGCCAAAAATCCCGAGGCCTTCTCCCTGGTCGAGCCTGACGGCAGTTTGGGGCCCAAGGTCCCGCATTTTGCCGGCAAGCGCATCCTGACCCCCGAAGGCAAGGACGGCGACGCCAATGGCGCGGTGATCAAGGCCCTGATCGAGCGGGGCAAGCTTCTGGCAAAGGGCAGCCTGCGCCATTCCTATCCGCACAGCTGGCGCTCCAAGGCGCCGGTAATTTTCCGCGCCACGCCGCAATGGTTCGTGGCCATCGACAAGCCCATGCCGGGTTTCGGCAACAAGACCTTGCGCGAGATGGCGCTCGCGGCCATCGCCGAACCAAATGGTATCCACCGCGCGGCCAGAACCGCATCGGCGCCATGGTCGAGAGCAGGCCCGATTGGGTGTTGTCCCGCCAGCGCGCCTGGGGCGTGCCGCTGGCGATCTTTGTCGAGAAGAAAACGGGCCAAGTGCTCAACGATCCCGCCGTCTTTTGCCGCATCGAGGAAGCCTTCGAAGCCGAAGGCGCGGACGCCTGGTTTACCTCAAAGCCCGAGCGCTTCCTGGGCGAGGGGCGCAACCCCCACGACTATGAACAAGTGAAGGACATCCTCGACGTCTGGTTCGATTCCGGCTCGACCCATGTCTTCACCGTGGAAAATCCTATCGATCCGCATTGGCCGCGCGCCGATCAGGCCGACCTTTATCTGGAAGGCTCGGCCACCATCGCGGCTGGTTCCATCCTGCTGCTGGAGTCGGTGGGCACGCGTGGGCGTGCGCCCTACAAGGGCGTGCTGACCCACGGCTTTGTGCTCGACGACCAGGGCCGCAAGATGTCCAAGTCGCTGGGCAATACCCTGGCCCCGCAAGTGATCGCCGAAAAGAACGGCGCGGAGATTTTGCGGCTGTGGGCGGCTTCGTCGGATTACACCGAGGATCTGCGCATCGGCCAGGATATCCTCAAGGCCAATGTCGAAGCCTATCGCCGGCTGCGTAACACCATCCGCTTTTTGCTCGCCAATCTGGCCGGGTTCAATTCCTCCGAGCGCATCGGCATCGAGGAGATGCCGGAGCTGGAACGCTTCATGTTGGCGAGACTGGCCGAGCTGGACGGACAGGTGCGCGAGGCTTATCGCGCCTTCGATTACAACCGCGTCACCGCGACCCTGTTCAACTTCCTCACCAACGATCTTTCGGCCTTCTACTTCGATATCCGCAAAGACGTGCTCTATTGCGACGCGCGCACCGCCAAGCGCCGCCGCGCCACCCGCACGGTGATGGATGACGTATTCCGCCGCGTGGTCACCTGGTTCGCGCCCATTCTTTGTTTCACCATGGAAGAAGCGTGGCTCTCGCGCTTCCTCGAAAGCGAAAGCGTGCATCTGGAGACTTTCTTCGACGTGCCCGCGAATTGGGCCAATCCCGCCCTGATCGAGAAATGGAAGCGGGTGCGCGAGCTTCGCCGGGCGGTGACGGGGGCGCTGGAACTGGAGCGCGCCGCCAAGAAGATCGGCTCCAGCCTGGAAGCCGCGCCCACCATCTATCTCTCCGATCCCGCCGACGCCGCCCTTCTGCGTTCGCTGCCGTTCGACGAAGTGGCGATCACGTCCGGCATCCGGATCGTGGAAGGTGACGGCTCGGCCGACGCCTTCACGCTTCCCGATCTCAAAGGCGTGGCCGTCGCTGCCGCGCTGTCGGATGGCGAGAAATGCGCGCGCTGCTGGCGGGTGCTGCCGGAAGTGGGAACCCACAAGGACCACCCCGATGTCTGCGACCGGTGCGACGCGGCGTTGGA
>CAVXUV010000038.1:0-220463 GCA_963765095.1 uncultured Alphaproteobacteria bacterium | reverse complement strand
CTGTGCATCTTGCATAGTGACCGCGGCACGCATGGTTTCTACCTGCGTCACCAGCCATTGCCAGGGCGTGGGTGGATGGGCCAGCGGCGCCACGCGGGGTGCGCCAAAGGCAAAGCCCACTGCACCGATCCGTTCAAAAAACGCTGCGCGAGCAAATCGCTGTCGCCGGGCGCGGCAGGTCCAGGCGGCGGCAGCAATTGGGCGGTGAGGTCCACGCCCTGGCCGATGCGTAAGGTTATCTCCACCCTGGCGCAACAACATGCGAACGCGAGCGGCGGATCGGGCAAACGACCGGAGCGCACCTGATCCAGTACGCCCTTAGCCCCGCGCGACCCCAGTCCAGCGCCACCAGCCGGCCGGTTAGATGCGTGACGAAGGGATGCGAGACCACCGGCGCCGCCACGCGCATTTCCCGGCCTTGGCATTGGCGAAGCCCAGCGCCAAGGCCGGCAACATCGCGAGGCCGCCCGGTGTCCATTCGGATTATTATGGCTCCTACAGACGCCGAAAGAGGCACGAGCGATCCCAGCGCAACCAAACCGCCATCGGGGAGCTGGTTCGAAGGGCGACGCGAAATAGAGAGCCGAGCCTGTTCCCACGCCACCGGCAGCCATGAGCGGCCAGCGGTGCCGTTCGGCCAGAAGCGCCGGCGCGAGCGCCGGGCCTCCCGATGGACTCCCCCAACGAATGCGACCGAGGAATCGAGCTCTATGGCCACGCGCAAAACCGTTTGCTAAACGAACTTACTTTAATGCCTACCGCTTCGCTACGAGGCATTTTTTATGCCCTACCGCTTCGCTATTTGAGTGCGCCATCATGATGGATAAAACCAAGCCTGTCCTGCGTTTCGCGCCCTCTCCCACAGGGATGCTGCATATCGGCGGCGCACGCACGGCGCTGTTCAACTGGCTCTATGCCCGCCATACCGGCGGGCGCTTCTGCTGCGCATCGAGGATACCGATCGCGAACGTTCCACGCCCGAAGCGGTGGCGGCGATCTTGAACGGCATGGAGTGGCTGGGGCTGGATTGGGACGGCGACGCCATCTACCAATTCGCCCGCGCCGGCCGCCATCGCGAGGTGGCCGAAGCGTTGCTGGAACAGGGCAACGCCTATCGCTGTTACGCCACCGGCCGAGGAACTGACCGAGATGCGCGAGGCCCAGCGCAAGGCGGAAAGCCCATGCGCTATGACGGGCGCTGGCGTGATCGCGATCCCGCCGAAGCGCCGCAGGGGCGCACCTTTCGTGGTCCGGCTCAAGGCCCGCGACGAAGGCGAGACCATCGTGCACGATCTGGTCCTGGGCGATGTGCGTTTCGCCAACGACCAGCTCGACGACATGGTGTTGCTGCGCTCGGACGGGACGCCCACTTACATGCTGGCGGTGGTGGTGGATGATTTCGACATGGGCGTCACCCATGTGATACGCGGCGCCGACCATCTCAACAATGCGGCGCGGCAATTGCAGATCATCGAGGCGATGGATTGGCCGGTGCCGGTCTATGGCCATCTGCCTTTGATCAACGGTCCCGACGGGCAGAAATTGTCCAAGCGGCATGGCGCGCTGGCGGTCGAGGCCTATCGCGACATGGGGTATCTGCCTGAGACCATGCGCAACTATCTGCTCCGGCTGGGCTGGAGCCATGGCGACGAGGAGATCATCCCCACCGCCAAAGCCATCGAGTGGTTCGATTTCTCCGCGGTGGGAAAAAGTCCGGCACAGATGGACTATAAGAAGCTGGACAATCTCAACGGCCATTACATTCGCGAAGCCGCCGATGACGTGCTTGTGGCCGAACTAACCGCGTTCCTGGAGCGGCGCCTGCCGCCGCATGTCCTGTCGATGACCGCGCGCAGCCGCCTCGCGGCCGCCATGCCATCGCTCAAGGAGCGGGCCAAGACCCTGGTGCAACTCGATCAGGGTGCGGAATTTCTTTATACGGACGGTCCTCGCGATCTGGACGGCGCCGCCGCCAAGCTGCTGGCGCCCGAGGCGCGCGCCCTCCTCGCCCGCACCCTGCCGGCGTTGGAGGCGACCGACTGGACGCCTTCGGCCCTGGAGAGCACGGCACGGAGTTTTGCGGACGCACATGGCCTCAAACTGGGGGATGTCGCCCAGCCCTTGCGGGCGGCCCTCACCGGCAAGGCCGCCTCGCCGCCTTTGTTCGAGATGTTGTCACTGCTGGGCCGGGAAAAATCCCTTGTACGACTAAGGGCTTATGCCGCCTGATGAAAATTCGTTGGCGGACATGCAAATACCGTGACGCGGCGCACAAAGGCCGCTTATATTGCAGCGCAAGATAATTGGGACAAGGGGAGTTCAAAAATGCGGGAAAGCAAGATCAAGCCGGCAGGCTCGGCCAGCCTCACCTGTCGACGGCAAGAGCCTACGAATTCCCCACCTTCAGCGGCACGCAAGGCCCGGACGTCGTGGATATCCGCAAATTCTACGACCAGACGGGGATGTTCACCTACGATCCTGGCTTCACCTCCACCGCCTCGACCGAATCCAACATCACCTTCATCGATGGCGACAAAGGCGTCCTGCAGTATCGCGGTTATCCCATCGCCGATCTGGCCGAACATTCCAACTTTGTCGAGACCTGCTATCTGCTGCTTTACGGCGAGCTGCCCAACAAGCCGCAGATGGACCAGTTCTGGTACGCCATCAGCCATCACACCATGGTGCATGAGCAGCTGGCGGCTTCTTCCGCGGCTTCCGCCGCGACGCCCATCCCATGGCCGTGATGTGCGGCGTGGTGGGGGCGCTCTCGGCCTTCTATCACGACTCCACCGATATCACCGATCCGCGCCAGCGCGAGATCGCCAGCCACCGGCTGGTCGCCAAGATGCCGACCATCGCGGCGATGGCGTTCAAATATTCCATCGGCCAGCCTTTCGTCTATCCGCTCAACGAGCTTGGCTATACCGAGAATTTCCTGCGCATGTGCTTTTCGGTGCCGGCCGAGGAGTACAAGGTCAACAAGGTGCTGGCCAAAGCGCTGGACACGATCTTCATTCTCCATGCCGATCATGAGCAGAATGCCTCGACCTCGACCGTGAGGCTGGCGGGCTCTTCCGGCGCCAATCCCTTCGCTTGCATCGCGGCGGGCATCGCCTGTCTCTGGGGCCCGGCGCATGGCGGCGCCAATGAAGCGGCGCTCAAGATGCTGGAGGAAATCGGCACCGTCGACCGCATTCCCGAGTATGTGAAGCGGGCGAAGGACAAGAACGACTCGTTCCGCCTGATGGGCTTCGGCCACCGCGTCTACAAGAACTACGATCCCCGCGCCAAGGCGATGCAGATCCAGGCCCATGCCGTGCTGGACGAGTTGGGCCTGCACGACGATCCCCTGCTGAAAGTGGCGATCGAACTGGAAAAAATCGCCCTCAGGATGATTATTTCATCGAGAAGAAGCTTTATCCCAATATCGACTTCTATTCCGGCATCACGCTGAAGGCGCTGGGCTTCCCCAGCTCGATGTTCACCGTGCTGTTCGCGCTGGCCAGGACTGTGGGCTGGATCGCGCAATGGAAGGAGATGATCGAGGATCCGCACCAGAAGATCGGCCGCCCGCGCCAGATCTATACCGGCCCCACCGAGCGCAAATATATGCCGATGGGTCAGCGGAAATAGTTTTTGATTGGTCGCGCGTGCCCCCTTCGGAGGGCCGCGCTCCCCTTCTATGGTCGCGCGGCCTGACTCGAACCGGTGCCCACTTCGGGGGGCCGCGCTCCGCCAACGAATTCAAGCAACGTCTGGGCTGCGCGCAACGAGGGCGCCTGGGCGCCCTCACCCAGCGCCTGGGCGAATTCGTCCATCGCGGCAATTTGGGCCGCGCGTGCGGCGGAATCGCGAAATAGCTTTTCCACCTCCGCCGCCAGGGCTTCGGGCGTGGCGTCATATTGCTTGAATTCCGGCACCGCGCGCCGGTCCAGGAGAATATTGACCAATGTCATGTAGGATACCGTCATCAGCCGGTGGGCCAGGGCGTAAGTGAGCCCGCCCACGCGATAAGCCACCACCATGGGCGTGCGTGAGAGCGCCAATTCGGCGGTCACCGTGCCCGACGCAGCCAGGGCCACGTCGGCGGCGTCGAAGGCGGCGAATTTCTCTTCCTGGCTTTCCAGGATATGGAGCGGCGTGGGCCAGTTCTTGGACGTTTCGCGCACCTTGGCCGCCACATGGGGCACGGTGGGCAGGACCGTGACCAGGCCGGGAATCCTTTTCGCCACCAATTCCACCGCTTGGCGGAAGACCGGAAAAATGAAGCGGATCTCGCTGCTTCGGCTGCCCGGCAGAAGCGCCAACAGGGGGGTATCGCTACCGATTCCCAACCGGGCGCGCAAAGCATCGCCGCCGGTCATTTTGGCGCGGCGCTCGATCACCGGATGGCCCACGAATACCGCCTTCAGGCCATACTTCTGGAAGAAGGACACTTCGAACGGGAACAAGGCCAGGACCAGATCGAAATAGCGCGCCATCGCCTTGGCGCGATAGGCGCGGCTGGCCCAGACCTGCGGGGCCACATAATTGACGGTCTTGATGGTGGGATCGCGCTTCTTCACCGCGCGGGCGATGCGATGGGTAAAATCTGGACTGTCGATGACCACCAGCGCGTCGGGATGGGTGTTGACCGCGTAATCGGCGGTCTGTTTGACCCGGGCCAATATCCTGGGAATGGCGGGCACCACTTCGCGCAAACCCATCACCGCCGTGGCATCCAGCGAATAAAGGCTTTCAAGCCCTTCATGGGCCATCGCTTCGCCGCCCACGCCAACGATCTTCAATCCGCCCCCCGCCAATTGCTTCAGGGCCGCCATCAATTGTGCGCCCAGCAGATCGCCCGAAGGCTCGCCGCAGACCAGCATGATGGTCGTCACGGCGTGATGCCCATTACGAACAGGCCCAACCGGTCCGCCTCGCCCCCCACCGCGCGTTTGTCCACGATCAGGGACTGGCTCGCTTGCAAGGCGATGCCGGCGAGGCCCACCTCGGCGGCGCGGCGCACCGTTTCCACGCCGATCACCGGCATGTCGGTCTTGGCGTCCTGGGTGGGCTTGAGTGCCTTGACCAGGACGCCGCGTTTATTTTCGGGCGTACCGCGCAAATTTTCGCGCAATTCGCCCACCCGCGCGATCATCCGGTCGGTGCCTTCCGCCGCCTCGACCGCCAGCGCCAGGCCGTCGCACACTACGGCCGCCTGCCCCACATCCAGCGCGCCCAGAGCGCGGACAATGGCAAACGCCTGGGCGATATCCGCCAACTGATCTTCATCGGGTTTAAGGCGGCCCACCGGTCCTTCGCCGGCCACGAGCCCCGGCGCGGCCTCCGCCACGCTGACGGCGCGAAAACCCTCGGCTTCGAACAGACCGACCAAAAGCCGCAGCAGCGCGTCATCGCCCTGGCGCGCCGCCGCCACCACCTTGGGTATGATCATCAGGCCCTTGGCATCGAGCTTGAGTTCGGAGAATTTTGGCCGCTCCACCCGTCCCGCCAGCAGCACGTCATCCGCGCCCGCGCTGGACAGCGCCTTGAGCGCGCGGCCCGGCTCACCCAGCGAGACCCACGCATGGTCGTATTTTTCCGCCCAGTCGCCGCACATGCCGCGCAAGGCCACGACAAACACACGGCCGCCCCCATCCAGAACGCTTTCCGCCACCGCGCGGGGCAGATCACCCCCGCCCGCGATAAGGCCCAGCGCTCTCACTCGGTTTCACCGCGGCGCCGCGCGGTGCAGAGCTTTTGCTTGGCAGGCGCCAGGATGAAATCGGCGATCTCGCCCACTTCCGCCACGTCGCGCCAGCGCGCCTTGGCCTCTTCCGTCCGCTTCTTGATGTCGCCGCCCTGGCCGTAAAAGATCGACCGGAAAACCGCGCGCAGAGCGTTGATGGTGTCGCGCGAAAGGCCCCGCCGTTTCAATCCGATCAGATTTAGTCCCGCGAGCTCGGCATGATCGCCAAACGCCATGGCATAAGGGATCACGTCGCGATTGATGCCGGTGAGCCCGCCCACCATCGCGCCCTTCCCCACCCGGCAGAATTGCTGGACCGCGGAGAGGCCGCCGAAGATCACGCCGTCGCCGATCTGGGAATGACCGCCCAGCGCCACCGAATTGGCGAAGGTCACATCGTCACCCACCACGCAGTCGTGCCCCACATGGCTGCCGGCCATGAAATAGCCCCGGCTTCCCACCGTTGTGACGCCTTTATCCTTGCGGCTGCCGCAATTCATGGTGACCAGTTCGCGCAGCACGCAGTCGGACCCGATTACGAGCCGCCCTTCTGGGAAATCATTGCCGCGGATCTGGCCCTCGCCACCCAGCACGGCGCCGGGATGCACGACGCTGCGCGCGCCCAATTCGGTCACGCCTTTGATCACGACATGGGAAAGAAGCTTCACCCCGTCCCCCAAGGTGACGCGCGAGCCGACCTGGCAGAAGGGTCCGATCTCGACGCCGGCGCCAAGCCGCGCGCCGTCTTCAACCAATGCGGTCGGATGAATTGTCATCGCTTGTTTCCGCGCCGTCATGGATCATGGCGCTGAATTCGGCCTCGGCGCAGAGCGTGTCGCCGACAAAGGCCTGGCCTTCGAAACGCCATACCGGTCCGCGCCGCCTCAGCGCCTTGACCGGCATCCGCAACATATCCCCCGGATGGACGGGCTTACGGAAGCGCGCCTTTTCGATGGTCATGAAATAGACAATGCGTTTTTCCCGCTCCAATCCGAGGCTGTGGACCACCACGGCGCCGGCGGTCTGGGCCATCGCTTCCACGATCAAGACGCCCGGCATGACCGCATATTCGGGGAAATGACCCTGGAAAAACGGCTCGTTGACGCCTACCGCCTTCCAGCCGGTGGCGCTTTTCATGTTCACGATGTCGCTGACCCTTTCCACCAGCAACATGGGAGCGCGGTGAGGTAACAACTTCTTAATCTGCTCGACATCGAGCGTGGTGTCAGTCATTGCCGTCCCGCTTGCGGCGCCGGATCAACTGGCCCACCGCATGAATCTCTCTCAACCAATCTCTTATAGGCTTTGCCGGGACGCCGCCATAATCCTTGCCACCTTCGATTGTCTGGCCCGAGACCATGGCCGTGCGCCCCGCAAGCCGCGCGCCGGGCCCGACCACACTATGATCGGCGATCCCCACCTGACCACCGATGATAGCGAAATCGCCGACCACGGAACTTCCCGCAACGCCCGCCTGGGACACCATCACGACATGGCGGCCCAGTTGCGCATTGTGGGCGACCTGAACCAAATTATCGAGTTTGGTCCCCTCGCCGATCACCGTGTCGCCCAAGGCGCCGCGGTCGATAGTCGTGCAAGCGCCGATCTCCACGCCATCCTGTACGATCACCCGGCCCAACTGAGGAATCTTCACATGGCCCGCCGGCGATGAGGCGAAACCGAAGCCGGACTGACCGATCTGGGCACCGGGCTGGATGATCACGCGGTCGCCGATATAGGCGTGACTGATGGTGACATTGCTGCCGATGTCGCAGTCATGGCCGATCGCCACGCCCGGGCCGATCACGCTGTTGGGCCCGATACGAACGCGATCGCCGATCTCCGCGCCGGGGCCGATCACAGTGCCCGGACCGATCGCCGCGTCTTTGCCCAGTCTTGCATCCGGGGATATCGCGTCCTTCTGCGCCCATAAGGCCTGGGAGGAAGCGGGATAGAACAGCGCGGCGATCGCCGCGAAGGCGTGCGATACTGATTTGACCGGCAAAAGAACGGCGCCGGACGGGTCAGTGCCGGAGCGTTGCTTCAAGGGTACCAGACAAAAACCGGCGCGGCTGGATGCAAATGTTTCGATCATTTCGCGGCCGCCGGAATAGAAGGTCAGATGCCGGGGGCCGGCGCCCGACAACCCGGCGACATCTTCAATCAGAGCCGCGCCATCGATGCCCGGCGGCAGGGCAATGCCGGCGCGCTGGCAAATATCCGCCAGCGCGAACGGCCCGCGATTGTCATAGAAACGGGGGTCGGCCATGGAAGGCCCGCGTCCCTCTATCTCTTTGCCGCGGGAGCGGCAGGCGCGCCTTGAGGCGGCGGCGCGGCGAGATCGACCTTCAGCGCGGGCAATTTCTGATTCAATTGCTGAATCGCCGGCACGGTGATGTCGAATGCGGCAACGGCCTGGGGTGACGCGTAAACCACCGCGTTCTTGTCCAGGATTATATTGGCGCCGCGTTGTTGCATGATGCCCTGCAGGATCGGCTCAAGCGCCTGGGCGATGGTCTGCTGCGCCTTCATGAAACCGCCCTGGATCATCTGTTCTTTTTTCTGGGCGTTGGCCTGCATGCCATTCTGCTTGGCGTCGAATTCGGCGATCTTCTTCTGCTTCGCGTCGGGGGCAAGGATGGCGATATCCTGCTGCAATTTTTGCGCTTCGGCCTGGAGCGCTTTCTGTTCGCCGGCGATCTCGCCTTTGGCCTGGTTGCCATACGCCTCGACCTGCCGCGCCACGTCCTGACCCACTTTCGAGAAGCGAATGATGGCCTGGCGGTCGATCAGAAGAATTTTCAGTTGAGGCGGTTGCGGCGGCGGCGGATTGGCGGCAAACGCGGGCAGCGCGCCGACCCCCAAAAACAGAAGCACAAAAAGCGTCTTTTTCATCGTCAGAATCCTGTTCCAGCGGAGAAATGAAGTATCTGGGGCCTATCATAATAGGTTTTGACATAAGGCAGACCGATATCGATCTGCAGGGGACCGAAGGGCGATCTCCAGCCCAGGCTGACGCCGGCGGAGGCGCGGAAGGCAAAATTGTCCACCACGCAGGATTGGACTGTACAGGAATGCGGTCCGGTTAGCACCTGGCCGAACGGACCGACATTTTGTACCTGGCCCAAAGTGCCGAAATCGGTGAAGACGCCCAGCGAGACGCCGTAGCTTTCCGGCAACAGCGTGGGCAGCCGCGCTTGCAGCGTGCCGATCGCAAAAGCATTGCCGCCAAGCGCGCCGGTATTGAGCGGCGCGTCCAGGTCGCGTGGACCGATGCCCGCGAGCGCAAAGCCGCGGAAGGTATCGCCGCCTTCGAAAAACCGCTGGTTGATCGGCAACACCGAACCGTCATAGGTCTGAATGATACCGGCATGAATCGTCAGCGAGTTTACCACCGCGCCGTCAAGGGCCGGGCGATACCCGGAAAAAATCGCCTGGGCCTTGATGAAGCGCAGATTGCCGCCAAAGCCAGAAAAATCCTGGCTGAACGAGAAGGATAGCCCGTTTGTGGGCTTCAAGACGTCGTCAAGATTGGAATAGCCGTAGGTGAAGCCGATGGTCGAGCCGTAGGTCGTGCCTTCCGCCAGGAGGATTTCCTCTGGCGCGCCCGAAAAGGGAAAAACATTGTTGATCGAATATAAATAACGCAGCTGGACCGAGGAGAATTCCGAAATAGGAAAGCCCAGCCTCAGCTGCGTACCGATCGTGTCGCTGGAATAGGTGGCCTGGATATAGTCGGTCTGGGACTCGTAAATGTCGAAACCCGCCGCCAGCGGCCGGTCCAGGAAATAAGGTTCGGTGAAGCTCAGCTGATAAAGTTTGGCAATCTGCGACACCGACAATGATGCTTTTAAATATTGAGCGCGGCCGAAGAGATTCTGTTCGGTATAGCTGAACTCACCGGTGAGCTGGCTGACCGAGGAATAACCCACGCCCAGCTGGAGCTGGCCGGTGGATTGCTCGGTGACGGTGACGGTGATGTCGGATCTGTCTGGAGCGCTGCCCGGCGTGTTCTTGACTTCGACCTCCTTGAAGAAGCCCAGGGCGCGGATATTGCTGCGCGAGCGGTCCACCAGCACGCGATTGAAGGCGTCGCCTTCGACCAAGCGGAATTGGCGCCGGATCACTTTGTCGAGGGTGCGGGTATTGCCCACAATGTTGATCTTGCCGATATAGACGCGGGGGCCCTGCTCGATATCGAAGATCAGGTCGATGGTGTTGTTGGTGCGGTTGCGGGCGATGCGCGGATGCACTTCGGCGAAGGCGTAACCCTTGGTGCCCGCCGCGTTGGTAAGCGCGTCGATGGTTTTCTGCACCGTGTCGGCGTCATAGACCTCGCCGCTCTGCATCCGCACCATCGGCCGGAGCGCCTGGGGCGTCAGCTCCTTGATCTTGGAATTGATCGTGATCTTGCCGATGTGATAGCGCGGACCTTCATTCACGGTGAAGGTGACGTAGAAGTCCCTGCGGTCCTGGGCCAACTGCGCCACCGCACTGACCACGGTGAAGTCGGCATAGCCGTGATTGACGTAGAAACGCCTCAGCTGTTCACGGTCGAAGGCCAGCCGGTCGGGATCGTAATTGTCGTTGCTGGAGAGGATCTTGTACCAGGCGCTTTCCTCGGTGGCGATCTGGCCCTTGAGGGTGGAATCGCTAAAGACCTTATTGCCGATGAAATTGATGCGGGCGATGCCGGTGGTCGGGCCTTCGGTGATGGCGAAGACCAGATCGACGCGGTTCTGCGGCCGCTGAATAATTTGGGGGTCGACGCGGGCGGCGAATTTGCCGTTCCTGCGATAGAGCTCGATGATGCGCTGGACGTCAGCCTCGACGCGGGCGCGGGTGAAGGTTTCGCGCGGTTTGATCTGGACTTCCTTGGTGAGGTCCTTGGTCGAGACCTTATCGTTGCCCTCGAACACCACCTGATTGACGATGGGGTTCTCGACCACCTGGATCGCCAACGTGCCGTTGGTGAAATTGATCTTCACGTCCGAGAACAGGCCGGTGCCGAACAGGGCTTTCAGCGCGGTATCCACGGCGGCGGGATCGTAAGTGTCGCCTTCGCGGATATTCACATAGGTCAGGACCGTTCCCGGCTCGACGCGCTGGGTGCCGGCAACCGTGATGCGCTGGATCGTGCGCCCCGGTTGAGCGGTGGTCGAAGCCGCGGGCGGTGTTTGGGGATTGGTGCGCTGGGCGTTCAGATCCTGGGCGCGCTGCTCGGCGCCCGGACGCAACTGCGCCTGGGCCGGCACCGCGAAAAGTGCCAAGCACAGCGTCGCGGACGTCGCGCGCAAAACTGATCTGTAATTGGCGCTGGTCCGCATTCCCCGCCGGCCGTCACACATCCTCAAGGCGCCCAGGGGCGGCCAAAGTTTCAGAAAAGATTCAGCCGGGCCAAGTCGTTCCAAGTGGTCAGGAGGACAAGCCCCAGGACCAAAACCAGCCCCAGCCGAAATCCGACGTCTTGGGCCCGCTCATCGAGCGGGCGCCCCAAAATCGCTTCGCATGCATAGTACAGAAGATGGCCGCCGTCGAGCAGCGGAATCGGAAAAAGGTTTGCGAAGCCAATACTTACAGAAAGTACAGCCGCCAGCTGCAGGAGCGCCAGAAATCCATAGCTCGCGACCTGCCGCGTCATTTTGGCTATGCCCAGAGGCCCCCTCAACTGGTCGGCGCTGGCATAGCCGCGGACCATTTGGACCAGGCCCTGGACCGTCGTGTGCATAATGTCCCAAGTCTCGCCGCAAGCGGCGCCGAAAGCGCCGGGCAGACTGTAATATTCCGTCGTGATCGGTGCCTTGGGCGACGGGCGCACCCCGATCACCACACTCGTTCCCATGTCGCCCAGGACGTCGCGCATCCTGGTCGCCCGCGGCATCACCTTCACGCTCAAGGGCTGACCCTGGCGCAGAAGATCGACAGTCAAGGTACGGCCGCCGCTCACCGAGATGATCTCGGGCATCTGCTCGAAGTCCGTGATCGGCGTGCCGTCGATGGTGGTGACGCGGTCGCCAGCGCGGATGCCGGCTGCCTCGGCGGCGCTGCCCTTCACCACATCGCCAATGATGGGAGCGATCACGGTGTGGCCGTTATGGAGGATCACGCCGGTGAAAAGAATGATGGCCAGAATGAAATTGGCCAAGGGGCCGGCTGCAGCCACCGCTGCGCGCTGCCAGACGGGTTTGAACGCAAGCGTTTGAGCCCTTTCCGCATCGCTCATCGTCAGTTCCGCGTCGCGGTCCGGCAAAGACGCGGCATTGGCGTCGCCGGCAAATTTCACATAGCCGCCCACCGGCAGCCAGCTCACCTTCCAGCGGGTGCCGCGTTTGTCGGTCCAGCCGAGAATCTCGCGGCCGAAACCCACCGAGAAGACATCAACCTTCACGCCGCAAGCGCGCGCCACCAGGAAATGGCCCAGCTCATGGAAGAACACCACGAGCGTGATCACGAACAGGAAGGCGGGAAGGCCCAGCGGTGTCCAAACAACAAGGCTATGCAGGGCGTCGAGCATGGTTTCCTCTTACATCCCCACCCGTTGACAAATCTCTTCCGCGAGCACCCTCGCCCGGGCATCAGTCCCCAGCACGGTCGAAAGATCATAGGCATGGCCGTTGGCGCCATGGCCGGCGTCCGCATTCAGGGTCTCGCCCACCACTTTGGGAATGTCGAGAAATCCGATGCGATGATCCAGGAAGGCCTGCACGGCGATTTCATTCGCGGCGTTAAGCACCGTAGGAGCAAGCCCGCCGGAACGCAAAGATTCGATGGCCAAGCCAAGCGCGGGGAACCGGTCATGGGCCGGCGCCTGGAACACCAGCTGCCCCAGCTTGGCAAGATCGAGCCTGCGCGAGGGAGAGGCGATGCGGCGCGGCCACGCCAGCGCGTGCGCGATCGGCGTGCGCATATCGGGCGCCGACAGATGCGCCATGGTGGTGCCGTCGCCGTACGTCACCAGGCAATGGACCACCGACTGGGGATGGACCACGACATTCAATTTGTCCGCCGGCAGGGCGAAAAGGAAATGGGCCTCGATCAGCTCCAGCCCCTTGTTCATCAAAGTGGCGCTGTCGAGAGAGATTTTCCGGCCCATCGCCCAGTTGGGATGGGCGACGGCCTGCTCGACGGTGGCGTCGCGCATCTTCTCCAGCGGCCATTCGCGGAACGGTCCCCCCGATGCGGTGATCGTCACCATCTCGACATCGGTGGCATCGCCCGAACCCAGCACCTGGAAAATGGCATTGTGTTCGGAATCGACCGGGATGACGGACGCGCCCGATTTCTCCAGCGCGTCGCGGAACACCGCGCCGGCCGCCACCACGCATTCCTTATTGGCCAACGCCACGATCACGCCGCGCGCGATCGCGGCCAGCGCCGGCTCGATCGCCGCCGCGCCCATGATCGCCACCATCACAAAGTCCGCCGGCAGCCCTGCCGCCGCGATCACGGCGTCGCGCCCAGCCTCGGCTTCGATGCCGGTACCGGCCAAGCCATCGCGCAGCGCGCCATAAAGGGCCACATCCCCGATCACGGCCCGGCGCGGACGGAACGTCTTGGCTTGTTCGATCAAAAGCTTCGGCATTGCTTTGCGCCGTCAGCGCCGACAGCGGAAAAGCATCGGCGCCATAGATTTTGCGGGCATGAGCGATCACGTCCAAAGTGTTGACGCCGATCGAACCGGTCGAACCCAATATGGTCACGCTGCGCGCCACCACGTCGCTCAGCGCGGGCGTCTCCTCAAAGCTCTTGGTGGCGGCGATGGGCCTCATGCCGCGTGTCCAAACAGGGGCTGGAAATTCGTCAAGAAAACCAACGCTGCCATAGCGATACTTGCCGCCAAGGTAGAATCCATGCGGTCGAGAACTCCGCCATGTCCGGGGATCAGGGCGCCAGAATCTTTGGTGCCGAAGCGGCGCTTGACGAAGCTTTCAAACAGGTCGCCGGCATGAGCTGTGATACTGAACACAAGCGCGAACACACCTGCCTTCCAAGCATTTCCCTCCAAAAAAAGTCCGATGAATGCAGCGTAGACCAATGCGGCGGTGACGCTGCCCCCGATAGTGCCGGCCCAAGTCTTGGAGGGCGACAGCACGGGCGCCATGCGCGGGCCGCCAATCAGATTGCCGAAGATCAAGGCGCCCGTATCGGTGGCCCACACCATTAAGAACATGCCGACGATGATCGTGGCGCCGCGCGGCTCGAAGGCGCGCATGGCCACGAGCGCCAAAGCAGGCAATCCCAGATAAAGAATGCCCATCGCCTGCCACAGGGGATGTACATGCCGCGCCTGAGCAAATTTCCAGGTCGTGACCGCGCCCGCAGCCAGGATGATCAGCGCAACCCAAGCCTGCCGCGATCACCAGCAAGAGCGTGACGGCAAGCGCGATCGACACGGCATTGATCGCGACCTCGGTGCGATAGCTGCGACCCTTGGCCACCATGCGGTACCATTCCCAGGCCGCCGCGATGCTGATGGCGACGACCAGGGCGGCGAAGAAAGGGGGCGCCGAAAACAGAACCCCGATCGCCACCGCGGCCAAAGCGAGCCCGAACAGGGGCCGGGTGACCCAATCCATGTTCCAACGGATGCCGCGATAGCCCGGGGCGTGCGAATGATGCGCGCTGGTCACGCCACGGCTTCCGAATCGACGGCGCCGAACCGGCGCTCGCGCGCGGCAAAGCTTTGCAGCGCCTTCAGGAGTCGTCGCGGCCGAAATCAGGCCACAGCGTCTCCAGAAACAAGAGCTCCGCATAGGCCGATTGCCAGAGAAGGAAATTGGAAAGACGCCGCTCGCCCGAAGTGCGGATCACCAGATCCGGTTCCGGCAACGCGCTGGTGAAAAGCCGGGTGGAGAAGAGTTCGGGCGTGATGGTCTCAGGATCAAGCCGGCCCTCCGCGGCCGCGCGCGCCAGCTCGCGGGCGGCGGCGGCGATCTCTTCCTGGCCGCCATAGTCGAAGGCGAAAGTGAGATTGAGACCTGTATTCTGGGCGGTGCGGATTTCGGATCCAGGATCATTTCATGGATATCGCTGGCGACGCGTCCGCGATGGCCGATGATGCGCATGCGCACATTGCGCTCGACGAGCTCGTCCATGTCGTTGCGGAAATAGGTGCGGAACAGGCCCATAAGGGCGCCCACTTCGGCCTTGGGCCGCTTCCAGTTCTCACTGGAGAAGGCAAACAAAGTGAGATTGGAAAGACCGATGTCGCACGCGGCTCGCACCGTCTCGCGCACCGCGTTCATGCCGGCGAGATGACCGGCCTCGCGGGGCAGATGGCGCTTCCTCGCCCAGCGTCCATTGCCGTCCATGATGATGGCGACGTGGCGGGGAAGAATTTGCGGCAGACTCGCCAGGGAAATCTCCATGCTGCTCAAACCTGCATGATTTCCTGCTCCTTGGTATGGAGCGCGGTGTCAATGTCCTTGATGTGCTGGTCGGTGAGCTTTTGCAGCTCATCGCCCTTGGTGCGGTGCTCGTCCTGGCCGATCTTGTGGTCCTTCTCCAGCTTCTTGAGCAGCTCCATGCCGTCGCGGCGCACATTGCGCACGGCGACGCGGGCGCTCTCGGCATATTTGGAGGCGAGCTTGGAGAGCTCCTTGCGCCGCTCCTGGTTCAATTCGGGCAAGGGAATGCGCAGGAGCTGGCCATCCATCTGGGGATTGAGGCCAAGGCCTGCGTCGCGGATCGCCTTGTCCACCGCCTTGGCCAGACCCTTGTCCCAGACCTGGACCGTGAGCATGCGGGCTTCGGGCGCAGAAACCGTGCCCACCTGGGAGATCGGCACCACATTGCCATAGGCCTCGACCGAAACCGGGTCGAGCAGCGCCGGAGACGCCCGTCCCGTGCGCAGGCCGCCGAACTCGCTTTTCAGCGTCGCCACGGCGCCGTTCATGCGCCGGTTAAGCTCGTCCTTATTATACGTGTCCGCCATCGTCCTCGCCTGACTGGAAATCCTAACCTAAAGAGTACCCGGGGCTTTTCTTATTTTTCCGTGATAATCGTTGCCCGGCCTTGACCCTTCAGCACCTTGGCCAAGGCGCCTTTCTCGTGCAGGGAAAAGACCAGGATCGGAATCCCGTTCTCTCGCGAGAGCGAAATTGCCGATGCATCCATTACTGCAAGGTCCCTGGCTAACACCTCGTGATAGCTCAAAGATTCGTATCTTATGGCTTCAGGGTACTTTTTCGGGTCAGCGCTGTAAACACCATCAACTTGGGTGGCCTTCAGCATGGCATCGCAGTTCATTTCCGCCGCCCGCAGGGCGGCCGCGGTGTCGGTGGTGAAGAAGGGGTTCCCGGTTCCAGCGGCGAATATTACCACCCGGCCCTTCTCCATGTGCCGAATCGCGCGCCTGCGAACATAGGGCTCGCAGACGGTGCTCATGGGGATGGCCGACTGAACCCGGCTGGGCAGCCCGGAACGCTCCAGCGCAGCCTGCATGGCCAGCGCATTCATCACCGTCGCCAGCATGCCCATATAGTCTGCAGTCGCCCGGTCGATCCCCTTGGCGGCACCGGCCAGCCCGCGGAAGATGTTGCCACCGCCGATCACCATGCAGATCTGGGTACCGCCGTCAGCCGCTTCCTTCACATCGGCGGCGATGCGGTCGACGGTGGCGACATCGATGCCGAAATTGCCTTCGCCCATCAACGCCTCGCCCGAGACCTTGAGCAGCACCCGGGCGTAGTGAGGCGAAGCGAGCATTCGGAATGTCCTGTCAGCGGGTGCCGGCCATCTGGGCGACTTCGTCGGCGAAATCGCTTTCCACTTTCTCGATACCCTCACCCACCTGGAAGCGGACAAAACCTTCGATCGTGATGGGCGCGCCCAGTTCCTTGGCCGCCTTCTCGATCACCTTGCCCACCTGGGTCTCCCCATCGATCACGAAGGTCTGGGACAGGAGCACCGTGTCCTCGTAGAATTTGCGCATCCGCCCTTCCATCATCTTCTCGATGACATTGTCGGGTTTGCCGGATTGCTTCGCCAATTCCCATTGCACATTGCGCTCGCGCTCGACCACATCCTTGGACAGATGTTCCGGCGCGATTGCGAGCGGCGACGCCGCCGCCACATGCATGGCGAGCTGCTTGGCCAGGGCGGAGAGCTTGGTCTCGTCAGCGGTGGATTTGAGCGCCACCAGGACGCCGATCTTGCCCAGCTCGGGCGAGGCGGCATTATGGACATAGGCCGCGACCACGCCGGGATTGACCGAGAGCGCCACGGTGCGGCGTACGCTCATATTCTCACCGATCTTGGCGACGAGTTCCGTGAGCGTCTGCTGCACGGTGCTGCCGCCATGCTTGGCGCGGAGAAGATTTTCCAGATCGCCGCCTTCGGTCAGCGCCAGATTGGCCGCCGCCTTGACGAAGCCCTTGAACTCTTCATTGCGGGCGACAAAGTCGGTCTCGGCGTTCACTTCGACCAGTGCCCCGGCGCCTTTGGCCACCGCCACGCCCACCAGACCTTCGGCGGCGGCGCGGCCGGCCTTCTTGGCCGCTTTGGAGATGCCTTTCTTGCGCAGCCAGTCGATGGCGGCTTCCATGTCGCCATCGGTTTCGCTCAACGCGGCTTTGCAATCCATCATTCCGGCGCCGGTCTTGTCGCGCAGGTCCTTCACCATGGTTGCGGTGATGTTCGCCATTTCAATCTCCATTCACGGTCCCGTGCCGGGGGCGCGGGACCTCAATCGGGAAAAGTCAGGCGCTCGCTTGGGCGGGCGCCGCGTCCGCATGGCTGGACGTGTCTTCGATCGCTTCCGCAGCTCCCAGATCGACACCGGCGTCGATCTGGCTCTGGCCCAAACCGTCGATGATGGCGCGCGCCGCCAGATCGCAATAAAGCGCGATGGCGCGGGCGGCGTCGTCATTGCCCGGGATGGGAAAGGCGATGCCATCTGGATTGGAATTGGAATCCAGGATCGCGGTCACCGGAATGCCCAGCTTCTTGGCCTCGGCGATGGCGATGGCTTCCTTGTTGGTGTCGATCACGAACAGCATGTTGGGAAGACCGCCCATCTCCTTGATGCCACCCAGGGCGCGCTCGAGCTTGTCCTGCTCGCGCAGGAGACCCAGCAATTCCTTCTTGGTGAGGCCGGATTGCTCGGCGCTAGTCAAGGTTTCCTCGATGGTGCGCAGGCGGCGGATGGAATGGCTGATGGTCTGCCAATTGGTGAGCGTGCCGCCCAGCCAGCGATGATTGACGTAATATTGGGCGCAGCGCTTGGCCGCGGCCGCCACCGGCTCGGACGCCTGGCGCTTGGTGCCCACGAACAGGATGCGGCCGCCTGACGCCGCCACATCCTTCAGCGCAACCAGCGCCTGGTGCAGCAAGGGCACCGTCTGGGTGAGATCCAGGATATGGATGTCGTTGCGGGTGCCATAGATGAAGGGCGCCATCTTGGGATTCCAGCGCTGCTGGCGGTGGCCGAAATGGGCGCCGAACTCAAGCAGTCCACGCATGGAAAATTCTGGCAAAGCCATAAGATCAGTCTCCTTTACCGGTTGGCCAGACGCGCGGGTTATCCCCTCTGGGGGGACACCGGACGGGGACACCGGAACACCCGGCGAAACCCACCCGCGCGTGCGAGATGGCGGCGCTTATACGGTTTGGCCACCGGCCTGACAACCCTGCTTTGCGCCTAAAAAGGGCCTTTTCCCGCGGTTCCCATGTTAAGAAACCCCATGAAAAGCCCGCTCCGGCCCATTCTCAGCCAATTCTACCCCAACCGCATCGTCGAGGTCGCCAGCCTGGGAGGGCTGAACAGCCCAGGGCTGATCCCCCTCTGGTTCGGGGAGACAGATCTGGTGACCCCAAAATTCATCTGCGACGCGGCGGTCAAGGCGCTGGAGGACGGCAAGACTTTTTATGCCTGGGCGCGGGGCATCCCGGAATTGCGGGAGGCCATCGCGGCCTTTCACCAAAGGACCCTGGGGCTTCCCATCGACCCGGAACGCATTACCGTGCCGGGCGCGGCCATGCTCTCCATCGCCATGGCGCTCTCCTGTGTGGTCGAAAGCGGCGACAATGTTGTCATCGTGGCGCCGGTCTGGCCCAACATCTTTCACGCCGCACAAGTCGCGGGCGCCGAAGTCCGGCTGGTGCGATTGGACGAAGATTGGGCGGCCGGTTATTGGCGGCTCGACCTCAGCAAATTGTTCGATAGCTGCGACGGGCGCACCAAGGCAATTTTCATCTCCTCGCCCAACAATCCTTCGGGCTGGATTGCATCGCGCGCCGAGCAGGAGGCGATCCTGGACTTCGCCCGGAAAAACGGCATCGCCATTATCAGCGACGAAGTCTATGGCACCCTGGTTTATGACGGCAGCGCCCACGCCCCCTCTTTCCTGCAGATCGCCAACGAAATGGACAACGTCTTTGTCATCAACAGTTTCTCCAAGCCTTGGGCGATGACGGGCTGGCGCATCGGCTGGCTCACCCATCCCAAGAATTTGGCCGACGCGATGCGGATCATGTCACCCGCCGCCAACACCGGGACCGCCACCTTCAACCAGTATGGCGCGCTGGCGGCATTGAGCCCGCAAGGCGACGAATTCCGCGAAAGCCTGCGCAGCCGTTGCGAGGCCAATCGCGGCCTGGTCGAGGATTTCATCGCCCGCCAGAATCGCGTGCGCTGGATGAAGCCGGAAGGCGCCTTCTATGCCTTTCTCCATGTCGACGGCTTGAAGGACGGCATGGCTTTCGCCCGCGACCTGGTGCTCAAGGCCAATGTCGGTACCGCGCCGGGTTCCGCCTTCGGACTAGGCGATCCGCGCGACGAGGCCTATGTGCGGGTTTGTTTCGCTCGCGATGCGGAAGGATTGGCCGAGGGCCTCCGCCGTATCGAGACGCTCCTGCGCGCGGCTTAGACCGCTTCCACCGAAAGCACGCCGGGGATCGCGGCGATGGTGCTGCGCAAACTCGCCGACACGGCATGACGCTTGTTGAGCGCGATTTCCACTTCCTCGCCGGGACCGCCGGGCACCACGAAACTCACCAACCCCTTGCCTGGCTGCATCAGTTGCGCCGCGATGGCAGAGAGCGGGGTGGTGGACTCCAGCCGCACCACCATCCCCTCGCCCGCGCTGGCCGCGGCCTGATCCAAATCGTTGATCGACGCCGCGCGCAATTTCAACTCGTCGCCATCCCAATCGGCGCTGGCGGTGATCACCAGGCTCTTTCCCGCTTCCAGCAGCGGCCGGCTGGCCGCCAGCACTTCGGGAAACAGCATCACTTCGAACATGCCGGTGGGATCAGAGAACGAAACAAAGGCATAGGTCTGGTCGTTGCGGCCGCGCCGTTCGGACTTCTTGATCAAGGTACCAGCCAAACGCGTCTTGAATCCCGCGCGCCGGTCCTCGATCAGGCTGGCATAGGACGTGACCCCCAGACGTTTGAGCGCGGTGGCATAGGCATCCAAGGGATGGCCCGAGAGGTAAAAGCCCATGGCGTTGAACTCCTCACCCAGGCGCTCATGGGCGGGCCAGTCCGGCACATTGGTGAGGCGCAAATCCTCCGCGTGGGCATCGCCGCCGCCGAACAGGCTCACCTGCCCGCTTTCGCGCTCGCGCTGCGCGGCCTGGGCCCCGCCCAGAATGCGGTCGGAATTCTCCACCACTTGGCGGCGGTTTTTGTTGAGACTGTCAAAGGCGCCGGCCTTCGCGAGATTTTCAAAGGCGCGCTTGTTGACCAGCTTGGGGTCCACCCGGCGGGCGAAATCGGAAAGCGATTTGAACGGGCCGCCCACTTTGCGCAATTCCACCACATGGTCCATGGCCTGACGGCCCACGCCCTTGACCGCGGCCAAGGCATAAAAGACCACACCCGCGTCGGCGTCGCAGACGAACACGGCGTCGGAACGGTTGATATCCGGCGGCGCGATCTTCACCCCCAGCCTTTGCGCTTCCTGGCGGAAGATGTTCAGCCGGTCGGTGTTGCCGATATCGAGCGTCATCGAGGCGGCAAGGAATTCGACCGGATAATTCGCCTTGAGATACGCGGTCTGATAGGCCACCTGGGCATAGGCCGCCGCATGGCCCTTGTTGAAGCCATAGCCGGCGAATTTCTCCGCCTGCTCGAAAATCTGTTCGGCAATGGAAGGAATGATGCCGTGCTCGCCCGCGCCTTTGAGGAATTTCTCGCGATGCGGGATCATTTCGGAGGCGATCTTCTTGCCCATGGCGCGGCGGAGCAGATCCGCCTCGCCCATCTGTAGCCGGCGAGCTCGCGGGCGATGCGCATCACATCGTCCTGATAGGTCATCACGCCATAGGTCTCACGCAGGATCGGTTCGAGCGAGGGATGGAGATAGTCGACCGCCTCCTTTCCGTTCTTGCAGGCAATGTATTTGGGAATGGAGTCCATCGGGCCGGGGCGATAGAGCGCGACCAAGGCCACCAGATCGTTGATGTGGTCGGGCTTCATCTTGCGCAGCAGATCGCGCATGCCCGCGCCTTCCAACTGGAAGACGCCGATACTGTCGCCCTTGGATAGCATCTCGAAGGCGGCGCCATCGGTGAAATCGATGGTCTGGGTATTGAGCTCGACGCCCCGCTTCTTGAGCAGCTCCTCGGCCTTGGCGATCACGGTCAAGGTCTTGAGGCCGAGAAAGTCGAACTTCACCAGTCCGGCTTTTTCTGCATCCTCATAGTCGAACTGGGTGACGGGCATTTCCGATCGGGGGTCGCGGTAGAGCGGTAGGATCTCGTCCAGGGGCCGGTCGCCGATTACCACGCCGGCGGGATGGGTGGAGGCGTGCCGGTATAAGCCCTCGATGCGGCCGGTGATTTCGAACAGGCGTTGGGCGATGGGCTCGGACTCCGCGATCGCCTGCAGCCGCGGCTCGCTGGCGATCGCGTCGTGGAGCGAGACCGGCTTTCCCGGCGGGTTGGGAATCAGCTTGGCGATGCGGTCCACCAGACCCAGCGGCATCTGCAGCACCCGGCCGGCGTCGCGCACCGCCGCGCGCGCCTGCAGCGATCCCAGGGCGATGATATGGGCGACGCGGTCGGCGCCATATTTGTCGCGCACATAGCGCACCACTTCGTCGCGCCGCTCCTGACAGAAATCGATGTCGAAGTCCGGCATCGAGATGCGTTCGGGATTGAGGAAGCGCTCGAACACCAGGCCGAACCGCAAAGGGTCGAGATTGGTGATGTCCAGCGCCCAGGCCACCAGCGAGGACGCGCCCGAGCCGCGCACGCCCACCGGAATGCCCTGCCCTTTCGTCCACTTCATGAAGTCCGAGACGATCAGAAAGTAGCCAGGAAAGCCCATGCGGTTGATGATGGAGAGCTCATAGGCCAACCGCTCGTGATAGACTTTCTCTTCGGCAGCTAGCTTGTTGACGGCCATCCGGCGGTTCAAGCCCTCTTCCGCCTGGACCTTCAATTCTTCCTCGGGGACACGGCCGGATTCCGGCACGAACACGGGCAGGATGGGCTTGCGCTTGACCGGCCGCCAGGCGCAGCGGCGCGCGATCTCGATGGTGTTGTCCAGCGCTTCGGGCAGGTCGGCGAACTGCGCCGCCATTTCGGCCGGCGTCTTGAAGCGATGATCGCGGGTGAGACGGCGGCGATCATCTTGGGAGACGAAGGCGCCATCGGCGATGCAGAGTAGCGCGTCATGCGCTTCGTACATGTCCTCCTTTCCGAAATGCACGTCATTGGTGGCGACCAGCGGCAGACTCCTTGGCGTAGGCCAGATCGATCAGCGCCGCTTCCGTGGCGCGCTCTTCCGTCAAGCCGTGGCGCTGCAATTCGACATAGAGCCGGCCCGGAAAAATCCCTGCCAGACCATCCAGCAACTGCGAGGCGGCTTCGCCTTGACCCTCCAGCAGCAGCAGTTGATCGGGCCGCCGGGTCCGCCGGTCAGCGCGATCAGGCCCTCGGCATGCTCGGCCAGCATCGCTTTCTTCACATGCGGCCAGTCGCCCGGTTCGGCCTTGAGATAGGCGGCACTCAAGAGTTTGGTGAGGTTCCGATAGCCGGCCTCGTTCTGCACCAGCAGCGGCAAATGCGGCGGCTTCCTGCGGCTGCCCGGCTGGGCGGGCGCCGTCCCAGCTCCACCGACAACAGCGCGCCCACGATGGGCTGCACGCCTTCTTTGGCGACGGTGTCGGCGATCTCATAGACGCCGAAGAGATTGTTGGTGTCGGTGACGGCGACGGCGGGCATGCCGCCCTCCGCCGCCAGCTCGGCCAGTTCCTTGGGCCTCAGCGCACCCTCAAGCAGCGAATAGGCGCTCTTCACCCTCAAATGAATGAAGGAAGCCATTTTGCGCGCATCCGCCATATTCGCGACAATTCCCGAAAATCGCCGCCACTATGCCCGCCTGTGAGGTCGCTTCGCGGCAGCCGGGCCGCTATCCACAGCTCAGTGCCAGTCAGATGGTGCTGAGCATCGCGTGTGCGCCGCTGGTGAGCGCAAAAGACGAGATCATGAAAATCAGCAAGCCCGGCGCCCGCCGCCATATCCTTCAGCCACATAGCCATCCTCCCTGTTTTGAAGGAGTATGTTCTTCTATTGTTCTGTATGGAATGACAAGAACAAAAAGAGATCAAAAAATGTGAACCAGCGCCAAAATCAGGTCAATTCAATGGCTTCTGCCAAAGTCGGTCCGGCCACCAGCCTCCCCCGATCCAGCAGCAACGCCCGGTCCATGCGGGCCGCCAGGGCAAAATTGTGGGTGGCGATCAAGGCGCCCACGCCCTGGGCTCGGGTGATGGCGATCAAGGCATCGAATACCCCGCCAGCCGTCTTGGGATCGAGATTGCCGGTAGGTTCGTCGGCCAGAAGGATGCGCGGACTGTTGGCCAGCGCGCGGGCGATGGCGACGCGCTGCTGCTCGCCGCCGGACAATTGCGCCGGCCGGTGGGTGAGCCGGGGCCAAGGCCCAGAGTGGTGAGAAGGCGCTTGGCCTCCTCGCCTGCTTCCACGCGGCCCTTGCCCGCGATCATCTGCGGCAAGACCACATTCTCCAGGGCGTCGAATTCGGGAAGAAGATGATGCGCCTGATAAACAAAACCGATCAGGTCGCGACGGATCTGGGTGCGCTCTTGTTCGGAGAGACGTGAGACCGCCTTGCCGGCGATATAGATCTCGCCTGCGGACGGCGTTTCCAGCAAGCCCGCCATGTGCAGAAGCGAAGACTTGCCCGCGCCCGACTGGCCTACCAGCGCCACCACCTCTCCGGCCTGAAGCGCCAGATTGAGGTCGCGGAAGATTTCCAGCTGCCCTTCGCCTTCCTTGTAGCGGCGCGAGACATTTTCCAGCCGCAGCAGCTCACTCATAACGCAGTGCCTCGACCGGATCGAGCCTGGCGGCCCGCCATGACGGATAAAGCGTGGCAAGGAACGTCAGCACCAGCGCCATCACCACCACCGCCGTCACCTCGCCGGCGTCCAACTCGGCCGGCATGCGTGACAGGAAATAGATGGTGGGATCGAACAAGGTGGTGCCGGTGAGCCGCGACAGGGCCTGGCGGATATTCTCAATATTGGCGCAGAAGACCACACCGATGACAAACCCTAGCAATGTGCCGATCACGCCAATGCTGGCGCCGGCAATCATAAACACGCGCATCACTGCGCCCCGCGACGCCCCCATGGTGCGCAGGACGGCGATGTCGGCGGATTTGTCCTTCACCAGCATGATCAGGCCCGAAACGATATTCAGCGCCGCCACCAGGATGATCAAGGTGAGGATCAGGAACATCACATTGCGTTCGACCGTGAGCGCTTCGAAGAAGCTGGAATTGGTGTCCTGCCAGGGGATCAAGCGCGTGTCGCGGCCGGCCGCCTGCGCCAGACGCGGAAGCATGGCGAGATCTTGATCAGGATCAGTGATCATCACTTCGACGCCGCTCACGCGCCCTTCGTCATTGAAGAAAAGCTGCGCTTCTTTCAGCGGCATGAAGATGAAGCCGGTGTCATATTGAGTCATGCCAACGCGGAACGTACCCGCGACCGTGTAGGTCTTGATCCGGGGCGTGGTGCCGAAGGGCGTGACGTTGCCCTTGGGCGCGATCAGGGTAATCGGGCTTCCGGTGCGAAGCCCTAGCTTCTGGGCCAGGCCCGCGCCAATGATCACCTGCTCGCCGCTGTCGAAACCGTCCAGCGCTCCCGGCGTCAAAGTGCTGGAGACGATGGCGAGGCTTTTGAGATCGGATGCGGTCAGCCCCCGCACCAGCACGCCCAGATTGACGCCGTTCTGGCTGGCCATCACCTCGCCGTCCACCATGGGGGCGGCGCGGGTAACGCCAGGCACGGCGCGCAGCCGCTGGGCGACGATGTCGTAATCGGCCATCGGCCGGGCTGTGGCCTGCACCGTGACATCGCCATTCAGGCCCAGGATGCTTTTCAGCAATTCATGGCGGAAGCCGTTCATCACCGACATTACGATGATCAGGGTGGCGACCCCCAGCGCGATCCCCACCAGGGAAAATCCCGAGATCACCGAGACGAAGCTTTCCTGCCGTTTGGCGCGCAGATAGCGTAGCGCCAGCATCCATTCATAGGGCGCGAAAGCCCCGACCTTGCGTGATTCCGCCATGGCGCCGGAGGTTAAGGGCGGGCCCGCCCCGCGTCCACTTGCTTATGGTACAGGTTATCCCGACCGGCTATGAGACGCCGGCAATTCATAGGTCCAAACCGCATGCAGCGCGCCCTGAACGTCACCCGAGAGCGCTTCGCCGACTGGTATCAAGCTGTCGTGAGAGACGCCGACATGGCGGAATCTAGCCCGGTGCGCGGCGCCATGGTGATCAAGCCCTGGGGCTATGGGGTGTGGGAACTGATCCAGCAGGAGCTGGACCGCCGCATCAAGGCCACCGGCCATGAGAATTGCTATTTCCCCCTTTTCATCCCCCTCTCCTTCATCGCCAAGGAGGCGGAACATGTCGAAGGCTTCGCCAAGGAAATGGCGGTGGTCACCCATCATCGCCTGAAGCAGATCGACGGAAAGCTTCAGCCCGACCCGGACGCCAAGCTGGAGGAACCTCTGGTGGTCAGGCCCACCTCCGAAACCATCATTGGCAACTCCTTCTCGCGCTGGATCAGAAGCCATCGCGACCTGCCCATGCTCACCAATCAATGGGCCAATATCGTGCGCTGGGAAATGCGTCCGCGCCTGTTCCTGCGCACCACGGAATTTCTCTGGCAGGAGGGCCACACCGCCCATGCCACCGAGGCGGAAGCGGTCGAAGAGACCCGCCGCATGCTGGAGGTCTATCGCAGCTTCGCCGAGGATGTGCTGGCGATGCCGGTGATCGCGGGCGAGAAACCCGAGCATGAACGCTTCCCCGGCGCGGTGAACACCTATTCCATCGAAGCGATGATGCAGGACGGCAAGGCGCTACAAGCCGGCACCTCGCATTTCCTGGGCACCCATTTCGCCGAAGCCCAGAACATCAAATTCCAGGACGAAGCGGGCACGCTCACTTTCTGCAACACGACCAGCTGGGGCGTTTCGACCCGCCTGATCGGCGGGGTGATCATGACCCATGGCGATGATGACGGCCTGCGCCTGCCCCCCGCGATCGCGCCCCGCCAGATCGTGGTGGTGCCGATGCTGCGCGACAAGCCGGAGGACGCGGAGGTGCTGGCCTATTGCCAGAATCTGGTGAAGGCGCTGTGCGGCATGACCGCGTTCGGCCAACCCGTGCGCGCTTTCCTCGATACCAAGAAAATAAAATCGGCAGAGAAACGCTGGAACTGGGTCAGGCGCGGCGCGCCCTTGATCGTAGAGATCGGCCCGCGCGACGCCGCCTCGGGCCAGGTCACCTATATGCGCCGGGACGATTTGCGCGACGGCGACAAGGTCAAATCCATCGCCAAACCGCGGGTGGATTTTATCGAAGGCGCGGTCCAGCTTCTGGCCGAGATTCAGGCCGGTCTCTATGCCGAAGCCAAGGCGCGGCTGGACGCCAACATCAAGACCGGCCTCACCGGCTTCGACGAGGTGGCGAAATATTTCGGCGAGGATGACGAAAGTTTCAAAGGCTGGGTGCGCGTTGCGTGGGCGAAGCCGCAAGGCGCTGCGTTGGACGCAGTCGAGCAGAGATTGAAAGCGCTGAAGCTCACCATCCGCAATACCCCGGAAGACCAGCCCCAATCCTTCGGCTCTTGCATCTTCAGCGGCCAGCCGGGCCAGGAAGAAATCCTTATCGGCCGCGCCTACTAGTGACGCCACCAGCGCAGTGTTTTTCGATGGTCGTCCCAGTCCATTTGCGCCTTCGCGGCGGTATTCAGAGCGGCGATCGTGGAAGCGCCGTCGCCGGCAGCCGCCCCGGCACTTCCAGTCAGGAAGAGGACAAAACAAAGAATCATGTTGGCGCGCATGCGCATCCCCACATCCAAGCCACGAGAATATCCAGATTGGGCTTGCTTAACAAAGAACCCATCCAGGATCGGTGACCCCGCGACAGAGGTTCTTCTTGCCGAACGTGAGGGGTTGCTGCACCCTTCCTGCGCGATAGGCTGGGGAGCTTGCGATGATCCACCAATACACCCGCTGGGTGGTGATGGTTCTTGCCGCCGTTGCGGCGCTGACGGCCGGCACCCTGCCTGCTTCGGCCCTGATCGCCTGCAATAATCTCGGCGAGTGCTGGCATGCGCGGGAGATTTACGTCTACCGTCCGGAATTCGGCATCACCATCCATCCCGACAATTGGCGCTGGGGACGGCACGACCATTTCCGCTGGCGCGAGCATCCCGGCCGAGGATATTGGCACAACGGCATCTGGATCACGTTCTGAGCAAAAATGTCAGCGCGCCTTGTTCTGGGGCGGGCATGCCGGCTTGGGATTGAGAATCGAATCAAGCTGCTTCTGGTTGAGCGCGGCAAGCGGCTGCTGGCGCGGTTGGCCGCTGGCATCGATGGGACTGCCCAGGGGGACCAGATGCGTTCCGGCACGGGGACCTTCGGCGCTCCCACATCGGCGGGCGTGACAGGATTGCCGTCCGCGTCCGTGCCAGCGACATAGTTAGGTCCCGCCAATTTGGGGTCGCAAGGGCCCCGAATTCCTGTCAGCAAAGGGTCTGGCGCGGCTGGCTTGGCATGGACGTCCGTCCCCAGAACTAGGGCTGCCGCGCCGGCCATGGCCAGCAGATAGAGTCTCGACCGGCAATTTTGTTGCGTTTGTTGCACTGCAATATCCCAGATATTTCGTGACAGATCGTGCGAAGCGCAGTATCAACCCTGTAGATAAAAACTCGCTAAATGCGAGGCGAGCCACAAAAAGCGGCCAAGTTCGGGGATACCCCGGCAGGGGAAGCCAGCAGGGGAAATAAGGCCGGAGCCTCCTCCGGCCTTTTATTTTTGGCTCAGAGCTCCATCCAGCCGAAACCGATGGCGAAATAAAAGATCACCCACAACACGGCCGCGATCCCACTGGCCCACAGCGCCTTCTTTCCCAGATTGGCTTTCAGCGGTGCGCCGGTTTCGGGATCCACTTCGCCCAGCCCGATGGGCAGAAGGCAGAACAGCGCCAGGAACCAGCACACGGCATAGGCGCTGAGCAACACCACATAATGAAGAAAGCCGGGAATGGTCATGCCTGTTCCAATTCGATCAGTGTACAGACGAAATCCTTGGGATGAAGGAACAGCACCTTCTTGCCATGCGCGCCGGTCTTTGGTGTGCCGTCGCCCAACACGCGCGCACCCTGGGCCAACAATTTGTCGCGCGCGGCGATGATGTCATCCACCTCGAAGCAGAGATGATGCACCCCGCCGCCGGGATTCTTGGCAAGGAAATTGGCGATAGGGGAATTCTCGCCCAAAGGCGCGAGCAACTCGATCTTGCTGCCGGGAAGTTCGACGAAGACGGTGGTGACGCCATGCGCGGGTTGATCGACCGGCTTTGAAACTTTCGCGCCCAGCACATCGCGATAGATTACGGTGGCTTTGTCGAGGTCGGGCGTGGCGATTGCGATGTGATTGAACTTTTTTATCATTTCACCCCTCGCTGTTCTCTCCATCGTGTCCAATCGCTTCCGCTCGGAGTAAGGGGCCGATCATAACTCCACCACCGTAACAAGGGTGATGGGCTTCTTGCCCCATGCATCCTGGGCGGCACGGCGCGCGGCACGGCGCACATTCTCTTTCAGATCGTCGGGATCGGTCTTGGGGCCGTGGCGGCGAAGCGCCTCGTCCACCACCGCGCGCACCGCTTCCCGCACCGGCTCGGGCATGCCTTCGGTGAGGATCGCGGCGTCGGCAGCGGGCCTGCCCTTGGCATCGAGCACGAGGGTGATGGCGATCAGCCCGGCAAAGCCCATGGCCCGGCGCGTCTTTGCCAACCCCTCGCCTTCCGACACCAGCACACGGCCATCCATATGGATGCGGCCCGACGGCACTTCGTCGATCAATTCGGCGGGTCCGGGCGCCAGGCGATAAAGCTGACCGTTGGAGGGGACCAAAGCCTGGGGCACCTGCAGCGATTTCGCCAGGCGGGCATGTTCGGCCATGTGGCGGAGTTCGCCATGGACGGGCACGGCGATCCGGGGCCTGGTCCAGCGATACATCTCGGCCAGTTCCTCGCGCGCGGGGTGGCCCGAGACATGGACGAAATGATCCTCCGCCGTCAGCACTTCCACCCCCAAGGCAGAAAGCCTGTTATGCAATTCGAAAATGGCAATGTCGTTGCCCGGTATGATGCGCGAGGAAAAGATCACCGCGTCGCCTTTGCCCAACTGCACATCGGGATGATTGCCGGAGGCGATGCGCGACAAGGCCGCGCGCGGCTCGCCTTGGCTGCCGGTGACGAGATAGAGCACCTTGCGAGCGGGAAGCTCGCTCGCCTCTCCGGCATCGAGCACGGGCGGGAAATCCTTCAGATAACCGCTCGCCCGCGCCGCTTCGACGATCTTGTGCATCGAACGGCCTACCAGCGCGACCTTGCGGCCATGCGCCTTGGCCGCGTGGGCAATCGAATCGAGTCGCGCCACATTGGAGGCGAATGACGTCACCGCGATCCGGCCTTTGAGGGTTCCGATCAATTGCACCAGACTGTCGCGTACCTGCGCCTCAGATCCCGAATGGCCGGGGACCAGCGCATTGGTGGAATCGCAGACCAGGGCCAGCACGCCTTCATCACCCAGTTTGCGGATCGCGGCGGCGTCAGTGACCGCGCCCAACAGGGGCTCGGGATCGAGCTTCCAGTCGCCGGTGTGGGCAATCAGGCCCAAAGGCGTCTGGATCGCCAAAAGATTGGGTTCGGGGATCGAATGGGTGATGGAGATAAAATCAATCGCGAAGGGGCCGAGGTTTAGCGACCCGCCCAGGCTTACCTCGCGCACCGGCACGGAGAGACCCGCTTCGGCCAGCTTGCCCTCGATCAGCCGCGCGGTGAAAGGCGTGGCATAGACCGGGCATTTGAGCATCGGCCATAGCAAAGCGATGGCGCCGATATGGTCTTCATGGGCGTGGGTGGCGACGATGGCCAGCACATCCTCGCGCCGTTCCGCCAGATAGCGGATATCCGGCAGGATCAGGTCCACGCCCGGTGAATCGGTTTCCCGCCCGAAGGTGACTCCGCAATCCACCACAATCCACTTCCAGCGCTGGGACGGACCGAAGCCATAGGCATTGAAATTCATTCCGATCTCGCCCGACCCGCCCAAGGGCAGGAATACGAGCTCGTCATCTCTGGGCATCAGGTGCGCTTCTTGGCGTTGCGGGCATGGATCAGCATCAGGCCGCGCAAGGTGAGATCGGGGTCGATATGATCGATCGCGGGAATATCGGGGCGAAAAAGATGCGACAGGCCGCCGGTGGCGACAACGGTCATGGGCTTGCCATACTCGGCCTTGATGCGGTCGATCAATCCGTTGATCAGACCCACATAGCCCCAATAAACCCCAGACTGCATGGCAGCCACGGTGTTGCGCCCGATCACGCTTTGCACCCGGTGGATGGCGACGCGGGGCAGAAGCGCGGCCGCCTGGTGCAACGCCTGGATGGAAAGATTGGCACCAGGCGCGATCACGCTGCCGTCGAAATCGCCATTCTCGGCGACGACGTCGAAATTGGTGGCGGTGCCGAAATCGACCACGATCACCGCGCCCTTGTAGCGCTGGTGCGCTGCCACGGTATTGCACAGCCGGTCCGCGCCCACCGATTGGGAGGGATCGACATTGGCCTTCATCCCCAGATCGACCGCCGGATCGCCCACGATCAAGGGCTCGCATTTGAGATAATTGCGGCAAAGTTGGCGCAAATCGAAGAACACCGCCGGCACCACGGTGGCGATGATGGCGGCGTCCAGATCGGCGAAGGAAAGGCCCTCCAGCGCCAGAAGCTGGCTCAGCCACACCGCATATTCGTCGGCCGTGCGCTGATTGTTGGTGACCGCCCGCCATTGAGCGCGCTGGCTCTCACCGTCATAGACGGCGAAGACGATATTGGTGTTGCCGGCATCGATCGCGAGCAGCATGTCTTACCTGAAAAATATGTCGGCGGCGGGCAGCACGCTGACGCGTCCGAAACCCTCATTGAGCAGAAGCGCGCCCGTCTCGTCGATGCCTTCGAACATCCCGGTTCTTTCTTCCGTGACCAGCCGTGCGCGGATGCGCGTACCCAAGCCCTGCGCCCGCGCCAGCCATGCGTCGCGGATGGCGGCGAAGCCCTGGGCGGACCAGACCTCATACCATTTCGCAAAGCCTGCCGCGAGGACGGTCAAGGCATCGCCCGGCGCCGGCACATCGGCGCCCAGTTCCGCCAGCGAGGTGGCGGGAAATTCCGTGCCTTCGGGACGGCGCTTGAGATTGACGCCGATGCCGATGGCGAGCGCGCCATGGGCATTCTCCAACAGGATGCCCGCCAGCTTCATGCCGTCCGCCAGCACGTCGTTGGGCCATTTGAGCGCGATGCGCGAACCGGGTGCAAACGACGCGGCCATGTCGCAGGCGGCAATGGCCGCAACGAAGGAAAGCTGCGGCCATTCTTTTTCCGGCCCGCCGGGCCGGATGAGCAGGGTAGCGGCAAGATTGTCGTCGGGACTCGACCAGGCACGGCCCCGCCGCCCGCGTCCCGCGGTCTGACGCCCTGCGCGCAGCCACAAGGGCCCCTATCGCCGGCTTCGGCCAGCCGGCGCGCTTCCTCGTTGGTGGAATTGATTTCGATAAACTGTTTCAGCCGGTAGCCCGATGGCCACTCGATCAAGGCAACAGCGCCTTAGCAGCCGCGTCGGCGCTGGAGATGATCGGCGACGCCGCCACGATGAAGAACAGGGTCACCGCGCCGGATAGAACCAGTATCGCCCGGCTGCCCAACCGCATGTCCCCATCGAAAGCGGCAGCAGGTTCGTCGAAATACATGATCTTCACCAGGCGCAGATAATAAACCAGGCCTATTGCGCTCGCGAGCACGCCCAGCACCGCGGGCCAGATCAACCCCACCTGGATGGCGGCAAGGAAAACATAGAATTTCGCGAAAAAGCCGGCGAGTGGCGGAAGGCCTGCAAGACTGAGGAAAAGCAGCGAGAAGACCGCCGCCAGCCTGGGATCGGTGCGCGCCAGACCGGCAAGGTCGGCGATGGTCTCGACCTGCCTGCCGCCGCGCCGCATCGCTTGGATGCAGGCAAAGACGCCCAGATTGGTGAAGACATAGATGGCGAGATAGATGAGAACGCCGCGCGCGCCCAGAGCCGTGCCCGCCGCCAGACCCAACAGTGCATAGCCCATATGGCCGATGGAGCTGTAGGCCATCAGGCGTTTGATGTTCTTCTGGCCCAGCGCCGCGATCGCGCCCAGTGCCATCGAAAGTACCGAAATCACCACGACGATCTGGCGCCACTGCACCAAGGCGTGCGGGAAGGAGGTGAGGATCACGCGCAGAAACAGCGCCATCGCGGCGACCTTGGCGGCCGTGGCGAGATAAGCCGTAATGGGCGTGGGCGCGCCTTCGTATACGTCAGGCGTCCACATATGGAACGGCACGGCGGAGACCTTGAACGCCAGGCCGGAGATCAGGAACACCAGGCCAAAGATCAGGCCGATACCCACACCCGCCTGCCCGATAACATGGGCAATTCGCGGCGAACTCGACTGTGCCAGTGAAGCCATAGATCAACGAAATGCCGTACAGCATCATGCCGGACGAGAGAGCGCCCAACACGAAATATTTGAGGCCTGCTTCGGTCGAACGCAGATGGTCGCGGTTGAAGGCGGCCAGCACATACAGCGCCAATGACTGGAGCTCCATGCCCAGATAAAGCGCGATCAGGCTGCCGGCCGAGACCATCAACAACATGCCCAAGGTGGCCAGAACCATCAGTACCGGCAGCTCGAACCGCGCCGCCGCCGGCTGGAAGAATTCATCGGCCAACAGGATGGAAAGCGCCGAGCCGATCAGGATCAATATTTGGGCGAAGCGGGCGAAGCTGTCGGCGACAAAGGCGCCGTGAAAAGCGGTGAGCTTGGTCGTACATGCCGGCCCGAATTGCGAGCCATAGTACCGACATCCAAACAGTGCACGAAAAGGCAACGGCGCCGAAAGCACCATAAGGCCGATCGCGCCCCAGGAAATCATTGGCGCGGTCTTCTCGCCACCAATGGCGCCCACAAGAGCAGCGCCATAGCGCCCAGGGCAAGGATCAACTCGGGCAGAAGCGTGAGGAGATCGGTCTGAAGGGTCACTGGACCGCTCCCTTCTGGACCAGCGCGACCTTGCCTTTGGCATGATCCATCGCCAGCGATATCTGGTTGTCATGGATCAGCTTGGCCACCGACGGCGTGGTGACGTTGGAACAACGGTGGGATAGAAGCCCAGCGCGATGGTGATCACCACCAGCGGCGCCAGGATTGCCACCTCACGCGCATTCAAGATCCTGGATGGTCTGAAGCGCGGGCTTGACCAGCGCGCCGAAGATGACGCGGCCATAGAGATAAAGCGCATAGGCCGCCGACAGGATCACGCCGGTAGCAGCAAAAATCGCGATCCAGCTATTGTGCAGATAGGCGCCCAGCATGGTGAGGAACTCGCCCACGAAACCGCTGGTCCCCGGCAGTCCGACATTGGCGAGCGTGAAGACCATGAAACAGGCGGCATAGATCGGCATGCGGTTGACCAGCCCGCCATAGGCGGCGATCTCGCGGGTGTGCATGCGGTCATAGACCACGCCGACGCAAAGGAACAGCGCGCCCGAAACCACGCCATGGCTGAGCATCTGGAAGATGCCGCCCTCCACGCCCTGATGGGTGAGCGTGAAAATACCCATGGTGACGAAACCCATATGCGCCACCGAGGAATAAGCGATCAGCTTTTTCATGTCCTCCTGCGCCAGCGCCACCAGCGAGGTGTAGATGATCGCCACGATGGAAAGGGCGAAGACCAGGGGCGCGAACATCTCCGACGCGGACGGGAACATGGGCAGCGAGAAACGCAGGAAACCGTAGCCGCCCATCTTCAGGAGAATGCCGGCCAGGATCACCGAGCCCGCGGTGGGCGCCTCGACATGGGCGTCGGGAAGCCAGGTGTGGACCGGCCACATCGGCATCTTGACCGCGAAGCTGGCGAAAAAGGCCAGCCACAACCAAGTCTGCATCTGGGGCGGGAAATGCACGCCGTTGAGCAATGTGACGATGTCGGTGGTGCCCGCATACCAGTACATCGCCATGATGGCGAGCAGCATCAGCACCGAACCCACGAAGGTGTAGAGGAAGAATTTGAAGCTGGCATAGACGCGCCGTTTGCCGCCCCAGATGCCGATGATCAGGAACATCGGGATCAGGCCGCCCTCGAACAGCACATAGAACAAGACCAGGTCCAGCGCGCAGAACACGCCGATCATCATCGTCTCCAGCACCAGGAAGGCGATCATGTATTCCGGGACGCGGGTCTGGATCGACTCCCAGCTGGCGGCGATGCAGAACGGCATCAGGCCCGCGGTCAGGACCACGAACAGCATCGAAATGCCATCCACCCCCATGTGGTACGAGATGCCGCCGCCCAACCAGCTGGTCTTCTCAACCAGTTGGAAACCCGCGACATGGGTGTCGAACTCCGCCCATATCATCAGCGAGAGCGCGAAGGTGATGATGGTGGTGATGAGCGCAACCCAGCGCGCCGCATCGGCGCGCGGCATGAGCAGGATCGCGGCGGCGCCGATCAGGGGCGCGAAGGTGACAAGACGAGAGGAGCGGGAAACTCATAGCCCACCTCCTGCGCCATGAACCAGGTGGCGAGCGCCACCACGCCAAGCAGCATGGCCAGCGCATAATGATAGACATAACCCGACTGGAGACGGACCGCGCCGCGCGCCGCGTCCAGCACCCGCGCGGAAATCCCGTCGGGACCAAGGCCGTCAATGATCGTGCCGTCGCCCCGCTTCCACAGGAAGCGGCCGATCCAGAAGGCAGGCCGGACAAACAGGAAGTCGTAGAGCTCGTCGAAATACCATTTGTTGTAGAGAAACACGTACAGCATGCCACGCTTCGCTGCGAGTTTGCGCGGCAGGTCGGGATGCAGGATGTAATAATAATAAGCGACCAGGAAACCGATGATGGTGAGCACCAGCGGCCCCAGCTCGACCCACACCGGCAACTCGCCTTCGCTTGGCCGACGCGACGAACAGCGAACCGCGCCAGAAGGCTTGGGCGCCATCGCCGATGAAATAATGGACGAAGGCCGCGCCGGCGAACGCCGCACCCAGCGCCAGCACGCCCAGCGGCACCAGCATCACCATGGGCAATTCATGGATCTCGTCCAGCCTGGGGCATGATGTCGCCATGGCCGTGGTCGCCTGTCCGCCATGGCTCGTCATGGGCATGGTCGTCCCGACCGTGTGACAAATGCTGATGATCCAGCCCGCGATAACGGCCATGGAAGGTCATCAGGAATTGGCGCCAGGAATAGAAGCTGGTCATGCCCGCCGCCAGCAACAGCAGGGTGAAAGCATAGGAGCCGATGGCGGTATGCGCGTTCCAGGTGGCGTTGATGATGGCGTCCTTGGAATAGAAGCCCGCCAGGCCCACGCCCAGATACGGGATGCCCACGCCGGTGAGCGCCAGATTGCCGATCAGCATCATCGCCCAGGTGAAGGGAATGGCTTTCCACAGCCCGCCCATCTTCCGCATGTCCTGCTCGTGATGCATGGAGGTGATCACCGCGCCGGCGCTTAAGAACAGAAGCGCCTTGAAGAAGGCGTGGGTGAAAAGATGGAACATCGCGGCGTCATAAGACGCCACGCCCGCCGCGGCGAACATGTAGCCGAGCTGCGAACAGGTCGAGTAGGCGATCACCCGCTTGATGTCGTTCTGGAACAGGCCCACCGACGCGGCGAAGAAGGCGGTGGTAGCGCCGATAAAGGTGACGAACTCGCGCCGCATGCGGCGCAAGCTGGAACAAAGGCGAGCAGCGGCACACCAGGAACACGCCCGCCGTCACCATGGTGGCGGCATGGATCAGGGCCGAGACGGGCGTGGGGCCTTCCATGGCGTCGGGAAGCCAGGTGTGGAGTCCTATCTGGGCCGACTTGCCCATCGCGCCCACGAACAAGAGCAGACAGAGCGTGGTGAGAATATCCACGCTGTGGCCGGCAAAGATGAATTGCTTACGGGCAAAGGCGGGCGCCGCTTGGAACACCGCGTCGAAATCCAGGGTCTTGAACACGGCATAAATGCCGAAGATGCCCAGAGCGAAACCGAAATCTCCCACCCGGTTGACCACAAAGGCCTTGATCGCGGCGGCATTGGCGGAAGGCCGCGTATACCAGAAGCCGATCAGAAGGTAGGACGCCAAACCCACGCCTTCCCAGCCGAAGAAGAGCTGGAGGAAATTGTTGGCCGTCACCAGCATCAGCATGGCGAAGGTGAAAAGCGAGAGATAGGAGAAGAAGCGCGGCCGGTGCGGGTCCTCGGCCATGTAGCCAATGGAATAGAGATGCACCAGGCGAGGATACTCCCGTCACCACCACCAGCATCACCGCGGTGATGCCGTCCACCCGGATGGTCCAGTCCGCCGCGAAATCGCCGGAATGGATCCAGGGCATGATCTGGGTGATGTATTTGTGGCCCTCCAGCGCCACATCGTTGAAGGCGACGATGGAAAGCGCGGCGGAAACGAATAGCAGGCCCGTGGTGACGATCTCGCTGGCGCGCGCGCCGATCATGCGGCCGAACAGGCCGGCGATGATCGAGCCGATGATGGGAAGGAAGACGATCGCCGCGTACATGCCTAGCCCTTCATCACATTGACGTCCTCAACCGCGATGGTGCCACGGTTGCGGAAATAGACCACCAGGATGGCAAGCCGATCGCGGCTTCCGCCGCGGCCACGGTAAGGACGAACAGCGCGAACACCTGCCCCACCAGGTCCCCCAGATAGGACGAGAACGCCACGAAGTTGAGATTGACCGCGAGCAGGATCAGCTCGATCGACATCAGGATGATGATGATGTTCTTGCGGTTCAAGAAAATGCCCACCACCCCGATGGTGAAGAGGATGGCCGCGACCGCCAGATAGTTGGAAAGCCCGATCGCCATTTATGCCCCCTCGCCCGGCTTGATGTCGACCATATCGACCGCCATGGCGGCCGTGCGGGCATTCTGCACCGAGATCACTTGGCGGCGCACGCCGGGCCTGGTGCGCAAAGTGAGCACGATGGCGCCGATCATCGCCACCAGCAGGATCAGGCCGGCGGTCTGGAAATAATAGACATAATCCGTGTACAGAATGCGGCCCAAGGCCTCGGTATTGGTCATGCCGACGGGCGTGGCATGCAGCGTGGCGGCAAGCGCCGCGGGTTTGATCACCCATGACGCCCCCGCCATCAGCAACTCGGCCACCAGGATCAGCCCGATCAACGCGCCAAACGGCAGATATTGCAGCGCGCCCTTTTTCAGCTCGGCGAAATCGATGTCGAGCATCATCACCACGAACAGGAAGAGAACCGCGACCGCGCCGACATAGACCACGACCAGGATCATGCCCAGGAACTCGGCGCCCAGAAGCACGAAGAGGCCCGCCGCGTTGAAGAAAGCCAGGATCAGGAACAACACCGAATGCACGGGATTGCTGGCCGCGATCACCATGACCGCCGAAGCGATCAGGATCGCGGAGAAGAGGTAGAATGCCAGGGCCTGCAGCATGCGTTTCCTATTGATCTAGCGATAAGGCGCGTCGAGCTCCAGATTGCGGGCGATCTCGCGCTCCCAGCGGTCGCCGTTCGCCAGCAGTCTTTCCTTGCTGTAATAGAGTTCTTCCCGCGTCTCGGTGGAGAATTCGAAATTGGGGCCCTCGACGATGGCGTCCACCGGGCAGGCCTCCTGGCACAGCCCGCAATAGATGCATTTCACCATGTCGATGTCATAGCGGGTGGTGCGGCGCGAGCCGTCGTCGCGGGGCTCGGCCTCGATAGTGATGGCCTGGGCGGGGCAGATTGCCTCGCACAGTTTGCAGGCAATGCAGCGTTCCTCGCCATTGGGATAGCGGCGCAGCGCATGCTCGCCCCGGAAGCGCGGGCTCAAGGGGCCCTTCTCGAAAGGATAGTTGAGCGTCGCCTTGGGCGAGAAGAAATAACGCATCGAGAGCAGGAAGCTCTGGATGAATTCCCAGAAGAAAATCTGGCGCGCGGTGCGGTCGAAACTTGCCATGGCCGGGCCTTTCAAGCGTGATGGTGGAAGACGAGCACCCAGGCCGCCGTCAAAACCACCCATATGAGCGAAGTCGGGAGAAAGATCTTCCAGCCCAGCCGCATCAGCTGGTCATAGCGGTAGCGCGGCACGATCGCCTTGACCATCGCCATCATGAAGAAAACGAAGCCGAGCTTGAGCAGGAACCAGATAACCCCCGGGACCATCGTAAAGGGCACAATATTGAGCGGCGGCAGCCATCCGCCTAGGAACAATATGCTCATCAAGCCGCAGAGCATGATGACGTTCATGTACTCGCCCAGGAAGAAAAGCAGGAACGGCGCGGAGGAATATTCCACGAAGAAGCCCGCCACCAATTCGGACTCCGCTTCTAGAAGATCGAAAGGCGGGCGCTGGGTCTCGGCGAGCGAGGAGATGAAGAAAATCACCAGCATGGGGAACAGGATGGAGAAAAAATTCCAGTGCGCGAAGGCGAGGATGCCGGTGGTCTGCTGCGCCTCGACGATGCGGGAGAGGTTGAGCGAGCCCGCAAACAGCAGCACCGTGATCATCACGAAACCGATCGAGACTTCATAGGATACCATCTGGGCCGCGCCACGCAGCGCCGACAGGAAGGCGTATTTCGAGTTCGACGCCCAGCCCGCCATGATCACGCCATAGACGCTGAGCGAGGAAACGGCGAAGAGGTAAAGGATGCCGACATTGATGTCGGAAATCACCCAGCCCTTGTTGAAAGGGATCACCGCCCAGGCGATGAAGGCCAGCGCCACGCTCACCACCGGCGCCAAAAGAAACAGCACCTTGTTGGCGCCGGCGGGAATGATCACTTCCTTGAAGAAGAATTTGAGCGCGTCGGCGATGGTTTGCAGCAGGCCGAACGGCCCCACCACATTGGGCCCCCGCCGCATCTGCACCGCCGCCCAGATCTTGCGGTCCGCTAGGATCACCACCGCGACCGACAACATCAGGACCAGGCAAAGCAGCACGATGAAGGTGACTTGGCTGAGCAGCCACGCCCAGCCATAGGGCAATGCTAAGCCCAGCTTGGCGAACAACCAGGTCCAGAAATGGATCAGCGCCATCTTATTCCGCCGCCATCTTGGCCCCGCCGATGACGAATTCCCGGCTGCAGATCGCCATGGTCTCGCTCGCCCGCGCGATGGGGTTGGTCAAGTAATAGTCGGTGATGGCGGGGGTCAAAGCCACCGTCCGCTCCAGCCGTCCCTCCGCGCCAATGCCGCCCCAAGTCGAAGCCGTCGTATCGGCGTGAATGGGCGCGATGCCCCTGTCGGCGAAATGCGGCGCCTGTTTCACCATCGCGGCGCGAAGCGCGGCAAGATTGTCGTAAGCGAGCTTGTGGCCCAGCTGCTCGGAGAGCGCGCGCAGGATGGTCCAATCCACCTTGGCTTCGCCCGGCGGGAAGGCGGCGCGCTCGGCATACTGCGCCCTGCCCTCGAAATTCACATAGATGCCGTCTTTCTCGGTGTAGGCGGCGCCGGGCAGGATCACGTCGGCATGATGGGCGCCGGCATCGCCATGGCTGCCCTGATAGACCACAAAGGCGCGGCCCAGATGGGCCACGTCGAATTCGTCCGCGCCCAGCAGATATATAAAGTCGATCTCGCCCTTCTGCGCGCCATCGACGATGCCGGCCACGTCGCGCCCGCCCGCCGCCGGCAGGAATCCCAGATCGAGCGCCGCCACCCGCGATGCCGCAGTGTGAAGAATATTGAATCCGTTCCAACCGCCTTCGGCATGGCTGCCGGCAGGACCGATCATGCCGGTGTCGTCGGCGATGCGCGCGGCCAGCTTCAGGATTGCCGCGCCATCGGCGCGATCGAGCGCGCCCGCGCCCAGGATGATCATGGGGCGCTTGGCGTCCTTCAGCACCTTGGCGAAGGCATGACTGCCGTCTGCGATGGATTCCAGTACGCCGATGTCGGTGCCCAGCTGCTCCACCGGGTAGGTAAGATCCACGACGGGGCCGATATTGGCCACTTTCAAGGGGCTCGCCAGCCATGCCTTGCGGATGCGCGCATTCAAGACCGGCGCATCCCAGCGCGGATTCGCGCCCACCAGAAGAATGGCGTCGGCGGCGTCAACACCGGCGATGGTGGAATTGAACAGGTAGGTCTGGCGTGGGCCGCCGGCAATCTTGGCGCCGTCCTGGCGGCAGTCCAGATTGGGCACATTCAGCGCCGTCATCAGATCCTTAAGCGCCTTGATCTCTTCGGCGGCGGCGAGATCGCCCACCACCGCCGCCATCTTGGCGGGGGTGGTGCTTCTGAGCTTGGTTGCGATGGCGGCAAAAGCTTCGGCCCAGCTCGCCGGCTTCAGCTTGCCATTCACCCGCACATAGGGACGATCGAGACGCTGGCGCGAGAGCCCGTCACAGGCATGGCGCGCTTTGTCGGAAATCCATTCCTCGTTGATCTCTTCGTTGAGGCGCGGCAGCACCCGCATCACTTGGGGTCCGCGGGTGTCGACGCGGATGTTGCAGCCTTGCGCGTCCATCACGTCGATGGATTTGGTCTTGCGCAATTCCCACGGCCGCGCGTTGAAGGCGTAAGGCTTGGACGTCAGCGCGCCCACGGGGCAGAGATCGACCACATTGCCCGACAATTCCGAGCCGAAAGCTTTTTCCAGATAGGTGGTGATCTCCATGTCCTCGCCTCGGCCGGTGGCGCCCAGATCGGGCACGCCCGCCACTTCGGTGGCGAAACGTACACAGCGCGTGCATTGGATGCAGCGGGTCATGATCGTCTTGATCAGGGGGCCCATGTACTTGCCTTCGACCGCGCGCTTGTTTTCGTTGAAGCGATGGAATGCGGCGCGGCCATAGCCCATGGCCTGGTCCTGCAGATCGCATTCCCCGCCCTGGTCGCAGATCGGGCAATCCAGCGGATGGTTGATGAGCAGGAATTCCATCACCCCTTCGCGCGCCTTGCGCGCATAGGGCGAGTTGGTGTTGATCTTGGCGGGGGTGCCGTCCTTGTTGGGGAAAATATCCTTCACCTGCAGCGCACAAGACGCTTGCGGCTTGGGCGCGCCCACCCATTCCACCAGGCACATGCGGCAATTGCCCGCCACCGACAGGCGCTCGTGATAGCAGAAGCGGGGAATCTCGGCGCCGGCCTGCTCGCAGGCCTGCAGCAAGGTGATGGTCTCCTCGGCCTCGATCTCTTTGCCGTCAACGATGATTTTGCGTGTCGCCATTACGCGCACCTTTTTGCTTGGAAGAGACGGGCGGCGGGCGCGGTCTCCCAGCCAAAGACGAATTCGTCCGCGCCATGCCTGGTCAAATGATCAAGCCGCTCCTTGGCCTCTTCCAGGGTTGGTATGTGTCCCCGATCGATCCACCACATCACGAAATGCGGCGTTGTCATCTTCTCGAAGAACTCGGCCTTGCGGCCGTAGATTTGGGTGTGCGCCGTCTGCCAGACGAATTTCTCCAGCGTCTCGACACTTTCCCATACGCTTAGATTGACCGCGAAGGTCGGATCACCCACCCAAGGAATGTTGGTGGCGTTGCCGCTGGCATCCTTCAGCCGCCAGACGAAACCCGGCATGCGCTCGGCGGCGGCATTGATGCGGTCCAGATTGTCGAAGAAGCCCGCCATCGCGGGATCGTCTCTAGTGCCGCGAAGCCTGCCGATATTGAGCTGCGCCAGGTGCCGTGTCATTCCGCGGCCTCCTTGACGCCATAGGCGGCGATACGGCGTTCGATCTCGGGACGGAAATGCCGGATCAGGCCCTGGATCGGCCAGGCAGCTGCGTCACCGAGCGCACAGATGGTGTGGCCTTCGATCTCCTTGGAGACCTCTTGCAGAAGATCGATCTCCGCCACTTTCGCGTCGCCTTTGACCATCCGGCTCATGACACGCCACATCCAGCCCGTACCCTCGCGGCATGGCGTGCATTGGCCGCAACTTTCATGCTTGTAGAAATAAGACAGCCGCTGGATCGCCTTCACCACATCGGCGGATTTGTCCATCACGATCACGGCCGCGGTGCCAAGCCCGGTCTGCTGCGCCTTGAGGCTGTCGAAATCCATCAGCACCGTGTCGCAGATAGATTTGGGGATCAACGGCACCGAAGCGCCACCGGGGATCACCGCCAGAAGATTGTCCCAGCCGCCGCGCACGCCGCCGGCATGTTTCTCGATCAGCTCGCGCAGCGGCATGCCCATTTCTTCTTCCACGTTGCAGGGCTTGTTCACATGACCCGAGATGCAGAAGACCTTGGTGCCGGTATTGTTGGGCCGGCCGATGCCCGCGAACCAGTCGGCACCGCGGCGCAGAATGGTCGGCGCGACCGCGATGCTTTCGACATTGTTGACAGTGGTGGGGCAGCCATAGAGCCCGACATTGGCGGGGAAAGGCGGCTTCAGCCGGGGCTGCCCCTTCTTGCCTTCCAGACTTTCCAACAGCGCCGTCTCTTCGCCGCAGATGTAAGCGCCGGCGCCATGATGGACATAGAGATCGAAATCCCAGCCATGGACATTGCCCTTGCCGATCAGCTTCTCGGCATAGGCTTCGTCCACCGCGCGCTGCAGGGCTTCGCGCTCGCGGATGAATTCGCCGCGCACATAGATGTAACAGGCATGGGCGCGCATGGCGAAGCTGGCGATCAGGCAGCCTTCCACCAGCGTATGGGGATCGTGCCGCATGATATCGCGATCCTTGCAGGTGCCGGGTTCGCTTTCATCGGCATTGACCACCAGATAATGCGGTCGGTCCTTCACTTCCTTGGGCATGAAGGACCATTTGAGACCGGTGGGAAAACCGGCGCCGCCACGGCCGCGCAGGCCCGACTTTTTCATCTCATCGACAATGGCTTCGGGGCCGCGTTCCAGAATAGCCTTGGTGCCGTCCCAGGCGCCGCGCTGACGGGCGCCTTTCAGCCCAGGGTCATGGAGGCCGTAGAGGTTGGTGAAGATGCGGTCGCGATCGGCAAGCATCAGGTGGCCGCTCCGGGTGGTTTCTGGATGGGCGCTTCGCGGTCTGACGCCGCCTTGGTGGGCGCCTTGCCCTCCATGTCGGTGTCGTCTTTTCCAGTCCCGCGCGCCGGACGGCCGATCATGGAGCCGTCATAGAGCGACTTGTCGGTGAGGGTGGTGGCACCGCCTGCCGGCTCGGAACTGAAGCGCCCGTCCTGCGGTCCCGGCTTGATGGAACGGCCGGCGCGCAAATCCTCCAGCAGCTTGTCCGTCGCCGGACCATCGAGGTCTTCGTAGAAATCCTTGCCGATCTGAAGCATCGGCGCGTTCACACACGCGCCCAGGCATTCCACTTCCATCCAGCTGAATTTGCCGTCCTCTGAGACGTGATGCTGCTTGGGATGGATATGTTTCTTGCAGGCTTCGACCACCGCATCCGAGCCCGCCAGCCAGCAGGGCGTGGTGGTGCAGACCTGGACCAGATGCGTGCCCACCGGCTCCAGATTGAACATCGTGTAGAAGGTCGCCACTTCCAGCACCCGAATGAACGGCATCGAAAGCATCTTCGCCACGCTTTCAATCATGGGATGGGTAACCCAGCCCTCCTGCTCCTGGCCGCGCCAGAGCAACGAGATCACCGCCGAGGCCTGACGGCCTTGCGGATATTTGGCGATTTCATTTTTTGCCCATTGCGCATTCTCGGACGAGAAGGCGAAACTTGCCGGCTGAATCTCGGGCGGGGCCAAACGGCGTACACTCACCGGTCCACCTCCCCAAACACGATGTCGAGCGAGCCCAGCACGGCCGAGACGTCGGCCAGCATATGGCCCTTGCACATATAATCCATCGCTTGCAGATGCACGAAACTGGGCGCGCGGATCTTGCAGCGCTGCGGCTTGTTGGTGCCGTCGGCCACCAGATACACGCCGAATTCCCCCTTGGGCGCTTCGACCGCGGCATAGGCTTCGCCCGCCGGCACATGGAAGCCTTCGGTGTAGAGCTTGAAGTGATGGATCAAAGCCTCCATCGAAGTCTTCATTTCGCCCCGGCGCGGCGGGGTTACCTTGTGGTCCTGCGTCACCACGGGCCCCGGCGTCATCCGGTCGAGACATTGCTTCATGATTTTGGTGGCTTCGCGCATTTCTTCCATGCGCATCACATAGCGGTCGTAATTGTCGCCGTTCTTGCCGATCGGAATCTTGAAGTCGAGTTCGCTATAGCACTCATAAGGCTGGCTGCGGCGCAGATCCCAGTGCACACCTGTGGAACGCAGCATCACTCCCGACATGCCCCACATCTCGGCCTCAGCGCGGTTCACCACGCCGATATCGACATTGCGCTGCTTGAAGATGCGGTTCTCGGTGAGAAGACCTTCGATATCGTCCAGCACCTTTGGAAAATGCTCGCAGAATTTGTAGATGTCGGCGGCCAGCCCCGGCGGCATGTCCTGGTGCACGCCGCCCGCCCGGAAAAAGGCCGCATGCATGCGCGAGCCGGAGATGCGCTCATAGAACACCATCAGCTTCTCGCGTTCCTCGAAGCCCCAGAGCGGCGGGGTGAGCGCGCCCACATCCAGTGCCTGGGTGGTGACATTGAGGAGGTGATTGAGCAGCCGGCCGATCTCGCAATAAAGCACGCGGATATATTGTCCGCGCTTGGGCACTTCCAGACCCAGCAATTTCTCGATCGCCAGGCAGAAGGCATGCTCCTGGTTCATCGGCGCGACATAATCCAGCCGGTCGAAATAAGGGATCGCCTGCAGATAGGTCTTGTGTTCGATCAGCTTCTCGGTGCCGCGATGAAGCAGCCCGATATGGGGATCGACGCGGGTGACGATCTCCCCGTCCAGATCCAGGATCAGGCGCAGCACGCCATGCGCCGCCGGATGCTGCGGCCCGAAATTCAGGGTGACCTGCGGCTCTTCGGCGGGGCCGTTGCTGGTTTCGGACGGAATGGTCTCGAGAATAACGCTCACGGCTTTTTCCCCGTGTCGCCCGAAGTGGCGTTGGGCGCCATCGCCGCCTTCTCGTCGCCGGGCAGGATGTGCGGCGCGCCTTCCCAGGGGCTCATGAAATCGAAATCGCGAAATTCCTGCACCAGCTGCACCGGCTGATAGACGACGCGCTTCAATTCTTCGTCATAGCGCAGCTCGACAAAGCCGGTGAGCGGGAAGTCCTTGCGCAGCGGATAGCCGGAAAATCCATAGTCGGTGAGAATGCGGCGCAGATCGGGATTGCCCTCGAAAGCGATGCCGTACATGTCAAAGGCTTCCCGCTCGAACCAGCCAGCGGCGGGATAAAGCGAGACGCAGGACGCGATGGTCTCGCCTTCACTTAAGCTCGCCTTCACGCGGATGCGTGTGTTCCGCGTCAGCGACAGGAAGTGATAGACCACGTCGAACCGCTTTTCGCGCATCGGCCAGTCATTGCCGCAAACGTCCACCAGGATCTTGAACTCGCAATCCGGGTCGTCGCGCAGATGCTTGAGCACCTCCAGGATGCGGCCGGGCTCAACCGTCGCGGTGAGTTCGCCCGCCAAAAGCTTGGTCTCGGTCAGCGCAGACCCGAGCGCGCGCGAAAGATGTTCGGAAAGTTGGTTCAGGTCCGACATCAGCGTTCGATCGTTCCAGTGCGGCGGATTTTCCGCTGCAGCAAGAGAATGCCATAGACCAAGGCTTCGGCGGTCGGCGGACAGCCCGGCACATAGATGTCCACGGGCACGATGCGGTCGCAGCCCCGCACCACCGCATAGCTATAGTGATAATAGCCGCCGCCATTGGCGCAGGATCCCATCGAAATAACATAGCGCGGCTCGGGCATCTGGTCGTAAACCTTGCGCAGCGCGGGGGCCATCTTGTTGGTTAAGGTCCCCGCCACGATCATCACATCGGACTGGCGCGGTGAAGCGCGGGGTGCGAAGCCGAACCGCTCGACGTCATAGCGCGGCATCGATGCCTGCATCATCTCGACGGCGCAGCAGGCCAGGCCGAATGTCATCCACATCAAGGAGCCGGTACGCGCCCAGTTGATCAGGCTCTCGGCGCTGGTGACCAGGAAGCCTTTGTCGGCCATCTCCTGCTGGAGCGCTTTGAAGTAGGGATCATTGTCTCCGATGTTGGCGCCGCCTTCGACGCCGGCACGCCCGGCGGTTCCGGCAGGAACTGGTGAAGTGATCACTCCCATTCGAGCGCTCCCTTCTTCCATTCGTAGATGAAGCCCACCGTAAGGACCCCCAGAAAGACCATCATCGACCAGAAGGCGAAGACCCCGGTGGCACCCAGCGTGATCGCCCAGGGAAACAGAAAGGCGACTTCCAAGTCGAAAATGATGAAAAGGATCGAGACCAGATAGAAGCGGACATCGAACTTCATGCGGGAGTCGCCGAAAGCGGGAAAGCCGCATTCATAGGCGGAAAGCTTCTCAGGATCCGGCTTGGAAGGCGCGATCACCAGGGGAAGCGCGATCAGGGCGCCGCCGAGCACAATCGCTATCCCCAAAAAGATCAGGATCGGAAGATATTCCAGCAGAAGCTTTTCCATGCCGTCCCAATCGCCTGCATGGCCGGCGCGCGCCGTGACCAAGCGGAACCCACTTCGTTTTCGCGCGCGCAGTATAGGCAGGCACTGTCACGGCGCAACGCGGGTGTAGCGGAAGATTCGTCGCGGAAGAACAGGAAATTTTGCGCGACGGAGCCCTCAAATAGCGAAGCGGTAGGTCATGATATTGTGGAGCGGCGGGAAGTCTCATTCCCTGGTGAAACCAAGGCCCTGGATCGCGGCCATAAGCCACGGCGCCTGCGTTATATTTGCGAACGATTCCTAACTGGAAAGCGCAAATGCCGCCCACGCAACTGCGTGCATTTTATGAGAAGCCATTCAAAGAGAATGGCGGGAGCGACGGGGCTCGAACCCGCGACCTTCGGCGTGACAGGCCGACACTCTAACCAACTGAGCTACGCCCCCGCATCGTCGCCCCAACAGGGGACGCGCGAAGGGGGCCGATGTAGGGCGGCCTACCCTATCAAGTCAAGCCAAGTCCGCTCGCCGGTCATGGGCCGCCCCGCGATCCGCGACCCTGCGAAGGCACGGGGGCATTGGGCGTCGTGGGACGGGCGCGGGGATTGAATTCCTGTGGCGTTACCTTGCCATCGCCATTGCGGTCCAATTGCTCGAACAGCGAATAGTCCGCCGCGGAAAATTCCCGGTAGTCCACGCAACCGTCCTGGTTCCAATCCTGCAGCGGCGTGGCGGTGGACTTGTCCGCGGCAATGCGCGCCTGGTTGATCGCGGTCACCTGGTCCGGCGTAAGGCATCCGGTGTGATTGGTATCAAGCATGGCGAACTCAGCCTTGAGCCCCGCCACCAGCTCCTCGCGCGTCACCGTGCCGTCATGGTTGGCATCATATTTGAGCAGCATGGCGTTGGGACCGCCGTGAAAATTTTCGTCGCGGGGCGTCGGCTGCGGAAAGGGACTCCAGCGGGGGGAGGTCGACGACGAGCCGCAGGCGGCGAGCATCCCAAAAAGGCCCAAAACAGCAATGCGGAAAAGAGATTTTCTCATGGCGGTGAGCCTAGCCGAGGCTCATATTTTTAGCGAATGACGGGATGGACAGATTGGGCCGGGCAAGTGCTAAAACCCCTCCCCCGCTGCTATAAGCGGGGTAAGGGCGGTTAGCTCAGTTGGTAGAGCATATCGTTTACACCGATAGGGTCGGCGGTTCGAGCCCGTCACCGCCCACCATCTCCGTCTTCACCGGCTCACACCCAGCGCGAACCTAGGACGCAAAAGGCCAGCGCCCTTCTATTGTGAACTCAAAACGAATTGGTTGCCTTCGCTGTCTTTCATGATGGCAAAGGTCCCCCACGGCTGCTTGGCGGGCGGTGAAACGAATTCCACGCCGCGTTCCGAATATTGGCGCCAGGTCGCCTCGACATCATCGCAGGCGAGCGAACAATTCATGCGGGTGCCGACGCGGCCTTCCTCACCGTCCATGGTGAAGAGAACCAGCCGCGTCTCGGCCTTGCCCAGCCTGAGTTCGATCCAGCGGCGGCCCGGGCCCATCTCCTGGTCGGTCGCCACCTTGAACCCCAGCTTCTCGGTATAGAATTTCAGCGCCCGGTCCTGGTCGGCGACGGGAATACTCATGAATTTAAGATGGGTGATCATATTTTTTGCCCTACCGCTTCGCTACTTGAGGGCGTTGGCCCTCCTGCCTCGCGCCTAGAGTGCAAAGCCGCGGCTTGCGCTGGCAAGCGTCCCGGCGCTTACTATAGCAATGGTTCGTAAAGCGCCGCTGGACGACTATCTGGTCCAAACGCTGCTGCCCGATCTGGTCGGGCATGATCGTGCGCCGTCGGCCTTTCTGGTGTTCCTGAAACTCTGGCACATGGCGGGTGGTCCCGGCCGCAGCGTGCAGGCGAGCCTTTCCACGCTGGCGGTTGAAACCGGGCTGTCGAAATCGTCGGTGCAGGCCGCCCTCCGCCATCTGCGCAGACGCAGCTATATTGGCTCCCGGTTGAGCGCCCCCACCGCAACACCGGTCCATACCGTGCATGCCCCTTGGCGGGGCCGCTGATCAGTTGAGGGAATCTTTGAGCTGCTTGCCGGGACGGAACCTGGGCGTCTTGGACGGCTTGATGGTGATCTCTTCGCCCGTCTGGGGATTGCGTCCCTTGCCGCCGGCGCGTGTCGCCACCACGAAGACACCGAACCCGGTGAGCCGGACTTCTTCACCCGCCTTGAGCGACGCGGCTATCAGGTCGAACACGCCGTCCACGGCCTTGGCCGCGTCATTCTTGGGGAGTGCCGTATGGTCGGCCAGCTTCTGGATCAGATCGTTTTTGTTCACGAGTTGCTCCTCTTCGCGCAATTCGTGCCGCTCGCCGGGACTCTAGGGGTGGCGCTGGACCCTTGCCAAGGCAAAAAGTCGCGGAATCAGGGGGTTTTCCTGCCAACACTGTAAAGAAATAGGGCCCAAACCGAGGTTCGGGCCCAAAGAGCTTAAGGAATTTAAGCCTAGTGGGTGATCAGAGGATCCGGTTCGCCTTCTTCCAGGGCAACTCGGGGCACCACAGGCGCTTCCGGCTCGCTCCAGTCGATGGGTTGAGGCTCGCGGACCAAAGCCACCTTCAAAACCTCGCCCACGGTGGCGACGGGAATGATCTTGAGCCCCGTCTTCACATTGTCGGGCACCTCGGCCAAGTCCTTTTCATTCTCCTTGGGGATGATCACGGTGGTGATCCCCGCGCGGAGAGCGGCCAGAAGCTTTTCCTTCAGGCCGCCGATGGGAAGGGCGCGACCGCGCAACGTCACCTCGCCGGTCATCGCCACGTCACGGCGGATCGGAATACCCGTGAGCACCGAGACGATGGACGTCGCCATGGCAAGACCTGCCGACGGACCATCCTTGGGCGTGGCGCCTTCCGGCACATGGACATGGATGTCCACCTTGTCGAAGGTCGGCGGCTTGATGCCGAAGGTGGTCGCCTTGGAGCGGACATAGGATCTGGCTGCGTCGATCGACTCCTTCATCACGTCGCCCAGCTTGCCAGTGGCCTGGAAGCGGCCCTTGCCGGGCAGCATCACGGCCTCAATGGTAAGTGTCTCGCCGCCGACCTCGGTCCAGGCCAGACCGGTGACGACGCCGACCTGATCCTCGCCTTCCACCTCGCCATAGCGGTATTTGCGCACACCGGCATAGCTTTCCAGATTTTCAGGCGTCACCTCGACCGACTTGGCCTTCGACGACATGATCTCCTTCACCGCCTTGCGGGACAGATTGGCGATCTCGCGCTCGAGATTGCGCACACCCGCTTCACGCGAGTGATAACGGATCAAATCGCGCAAGCCCGCGTCGGTGATCTTCCATTCGTCGTCCTTCAGGCCGTGCGCCGCCATCTCCTTGGGGATCAGGTGGCGCTTGGCGATCTCGACCTTTTCATCCTCGGTGTAGCCGGGGATGCGGATGATCTCCATGCGGTCCATCAAGGGCTGCGGCATGCGCAGCGAATTCGCCGTCGTCACGAACATCACGTCGGAAAGATCGAAATCGACCTCCAGATAATGGTCGTTGAAGCTCGAATTCTGCTCCGGGTCCAGAACCTCCAGCAACGCCGAAGACGGGTCACCGCGATAATCCGCGCCCAGCTTGTCGATCTCGTCGAGCAGGAACAGCGGATTTGCCGTCTTGGCCTTCTTCATCGACTGGATGATCTTGCCGGGCATCGAACCGATATAGGTGCGCCGGTGACCGCGGATCTCGGCCTCGTCGCGCATGCCGCCCAGCGACATGCGCACGAATTCGCGGCCCGTGGCCTTGGCGATGGATTTGCCCAGCGAGGTCTTACCCACGCCCGGCGGACCCACCAGGCACAGGATCGGACCCTTGATCTTGCCCACGCGGCTTTGCACCGCGAGATATTCCAGAATCCGCTCCTTGACCTTCTCCAGGCCGTAATGGTCGTCGTTGAGCACCTTCTCGGAGGCGGCGATGTCGCGCTTGACCTTGGACTTTTTGCCCCAAGGCAGCGACAACAGCCAGTCGAGATAATTGCGCACGACGGTCGCTTCCGCGCTCATTGGCGACATCGAGCGGAGCTTCTTCACTTCGCTCATCGCCTTTTCGCGGGCTTCCTTCGACAGCTTGGTCTTGCGGATGCGCTCTTCCAGTTCGTTCATCTCGTCGCGGCCTTCCTCGCCTTCGCCGAGTTCCTTCTGGATCGCCTTCAACTGCTCGTTGAGGTAATATTCGCGCTGGGTCTTCTCCATCTGGCGCTTGACGCGCGAGCGGATTTTGCGCTCGACCTGAAGCACGCCGATCTCGGCCTCGATCAGGGAAAGAACCTTCTCCAGTCTTTCGGTGGTCGAGAGCGTTTCCAGGAGTGCCTGACGGTCGGAAATCTTGACCGACAGATGCGCGGCCACGGAATCGGCCAGGCGCGCCGGATCGTCGATCGCGGCCACCGCCGCCAGCGTCTCGGACGGAATCTTCTTGTTGAGCTTGATGTATTGCTCGAAGTTGGTCTTGACCGTGCGCAGCAAGGCTTCGCTCTCGCGCGCCGGCGGACTGTCCTCGGGGATCTTCTCGATCGTGGCCTGGAAGAAATCGGTGCGGCCGGTAAAGCCGGTGACGCGGGCGCGGCTCTTGCCTTCGACCAAGACGCGGACCGTCTGGTCGGGAAGCTTCAAGAGTTGCAGCACCGTCGCCAGCGTGCCCACGCTGTGCAGGCCGTCGGGCGCGGGATCGTCTTCCGCCGCCACTTTCTGGGTGAGAAGCAGAATCTGCTTCTCGTCATTCATCACCTCTTCAAGGGCGCGCACGGACTTCTCGCGGCCCACGAAGAGCGGCACGATCATGTGGGGGAACACCACGATGTCGCGCAAAGGCAAAACAGGCGCGCTCAGAACGCCAGTTTCTTCGGTTTTTTTTAAGGCGTCTTCCGCCATCTCTTGCTCCTGCCGGCCAGCCCGCCGGCTTGACTGAACCGCCCCGGGGATGGGCGCGGTTTACACACACTAGGAATCGCCCCTAGGGCCAATCCCGACAGTCTAAAGTGGGCCCGTTGAGACAGGGTTTCAAGGCGAGGAAATATTTGGGGGCGCCAAGTTCCTGGCGGCGCAAAGAAAAACCGACGGAACCGGTGTTTTCCCGCCGGAGTTCCTCAAAAGAGGCCTCTGGCGTGCAGATTTTGGTCATCCGGGCAGAAGCGAGAAGCGATGCGGACAAGACGTCCATGAGCGACGAGGCGAGTAGCGGCGGCGTACGAGCGATCCGGGGATCAAAAGCTGCCGCTAGCGTCAGGAGGCCGTCTGCTCGCGGGCCTGCCCCTTGTCGGAATACGTATAGAGCGGGCGCGCCTTGCCATCGACCACATCGGCGGTGATCACCACTTCCTGGACCCCGTTCAGGGTGGGAAGCTCGAACATGGTGTCGAGCAGGATGCCCTCGAGGATCGAGCGCAAGCCCCGCGCGCCTGTCCGGCGCAGGATGGCGCGCCGCGCGATCGAATGCAGCGCCTCTTCCTGGAAGCGAAGCTTGACGCCTTCCATCTCGAACATGCGCATATATTGCTTGGCCAGCGCGTTCTTGGGCCGGGTGAGGATCTCGATCAGCGCCGGTTCCGAGAGGTCGCCCAAAGTGGCGAGCACCGGGAGGCGGCCGATGAATTCCGGGATCAGGCCGAACTTCAAAAGATCTTCCGGCTCGATCTCGCGCAGGATTTCGCCCGTGCCGCGCTCGTCGGCGCTGCGCACATTGGCGCCGAAGCCCATCGAGGTGCCCGAGGTGCGCGCCGAGATGATCTTGTCCAGCCCGGCGAAGGCGCCGCCGCAGATGAAAAGGATATTGGTGGTGTCCACCTGCAGGAACTCCTGCTGGGGATGCTTGCGGCCGCCTTGCGGGGGAACCGAGGCCACCGTGCCTTCCATGATCTTGAGCAAGGCCTGCTGCACGCCCTCGCCCGAAACGTCGCGGGTGATCGAGGGGTTGTCGGACTTGCGGGAAATCTTGTCGACCTCGTCGATATAGACGATGCCGCGCTGGGCGCGCTCGACATTGTAGTCGGCCGCCTGCAGCAGCTTGAGGATGATGTTCTCCACGTCCTCGCCCACATAGCCCGCTTCGGTCAGCGTGGTGGCGTCGGCCATGGTGAAGGGAACATCCAGAATCCGCGCCAGCGTCTGCGCCAGCAAGGTCTTGCCGCAGCCGGTGGGGCCGATCAGCATGATGTTGGATTTGGCCAACTCGACATCGGCGTTCTTGCCTGTCGAATTGATGCGCTTGTAGTGGTTGTGGACGGCGACCGAGAGCACCTTCTTGGCGTGGCTCTGGCCCACCACATAGTCGTCCAGGACCTTAAAGATTTCCTGGGGGGTGGGAACACCCTCCTTGGATTTCATGAAAGAGGTTTTGTTCTCTTCGCGGATGATCTCCATGCAGAGCTCGACGCATTCATCGCAGATGAACACGGTCGGGCCGGCGATGAGCTTGCGCACCTCGTGCTGGCTCTTGCCGCAGAAAGAGCAGTAAAGCGTGTTCTTGGACTTGCCGCCGCTGGCCTTGCTCATCTCGATTCCGGTCCTTCCACCGGGGGCTTGCGCCCTCTTCGCAGCTCAGAACGCACAACTCTGCTGCTTTGCACTATGCGGGAGGAGCCGAAGCACCCCCATATCCCAACATTCGACCACGTTAGCGCCGACGGGATCAAGATTTGTTTAAACCAGGGTAAGCGCCCGGGATTCCTGGAACTTTCCCAAAATCCGGCCAATCACGCAGGATTCTCCGTTTCCGGACGGCGGGCCATGACCTGATCCAATAGCCCGAAACCCTTGGCTTCTTCCGCAGTCATATATGTATCCCGGTCGAGCATTTTTTCAATGGCCTCGACGGTCTGACCGGTATGCTTGGCGTAAATCTCGTTCAGCCGGCGTTTGAGCTTCACAATTTCCTGTGCATGGCGGGCGATGTCGGCCGCCTGGCCGTAAAAGGCAGCCGAAGGCTGGTGAACCATGATCCGCGCGTTGGGCAGGGCGAATCGCTCGCCTTTCTTGCCGGCGCAAAGCAAAAGCGAGGCGGCCGAAGCGGCCTGGCCGATGCAGAAAGTCTGAATCGGGGGGCGCACATACTGCATCGTGTCGTAGATCGCCAAACCCGCCGTCACCAGGCCGCCCGGCGAGTTGATGTACATATGAATCTCTTTCTTGGGGTTTTCGGCCTCGAGAAACAGAAGCTGGGCGGTGATCAGGCTGGCGCCGTAATCCTCGATCGGCCCAGTGATGAAGATCACCCGCTCCTTGAGCAGGCGGGAATAGATGTCAAAGGCGCGCTCGCCCCTCGCGGTCTGCTCGACCACCATGGGGACCAGGGTGTTGTTGTGGAATTCCGTGGGGTTGGCCATGAGCGCTCTTCCGATCCGATCGCGCGGGCAAAAGTGCCCGCCCATACTTAATATAATCCGGGAAACCCGAAATATCAGGCCTTACGGATGGACTCGGGCAGATCGTCCGGGTCTTTGAATAAGGTCTCACGGTCCACCGGTTTGCTGGTCACTTCCGCCAGTTCGGCGATGAAATCCACCACCTTGTCCTCGAACAGAGGCGCGCGGATCTCGGCCTGGGCTTGGGGATTCTGGGCATAATATTGGAAGACCTGCTGCTCCTGGCCCGGGAATTGGCGGGCGCGCGCCATGATGGCGCGGTTGACCTCGTCGCCGGCGATGGTGATGCCGTTCTGCTCGCCCATCTTGCCCAGAACCAGACCCAATCGCACCCGCCGTTCGGCGATGGCGCGGTATTCGGCCCTGAGCTCGTCCTCTGTCTTGCCCTCGTCTGCCGCGGTCTTGCCTTCGCGCTTCAGCTCGGCTTCGACCTGCGCCCAGATGGAAGCGAATTCGGCTTCCACCATGGCGGGCGGCAGGGGGAAATCATGCGCGGTGTCCAATGCATCCAGGATGCGGCGCTTGAGATGCAGCCGGCTGGCGGCATTGAAGTCGGCCTTGACCTGATCGCGCACCCGGTCTTTCAGCGTGGCCAGATCCTCCAGCCCCATTTTCTTTGCCAATTCGTCATCGATCTTGGGTTCTTCCGGAGTCTTTATTTCTTTCACCGTGACGGCGAAGAGGGCCTCTTTCCCGGCCAGATCAGCAGCATGATAGTCAGCAGGGAACGTCACCTTGACGTCGCGCTGGCCGCCAACCTTGGCGCCGATCAGTTGATCCTCGAAGCCGGGAATGAACTGGCCAGAGCCCAGGGTGAGATTGAAATCCTCGCCCTTGCCGCCGGGAAATTCCACGCCATCGACACTGCCCACGAAATCGATCTTGACGATGTCGTCCTTCTCCGCGCCCTCGCCTTCGGCGCGGGTGGCATAGCTGCGGTTCTGCTTGGCGAGAAGCTCCAGCGCTTCGTCCACATCGGCGTCGCGCACGTCCGAGGTGAGGCGCTCGACTTTGAGCTTGGCAATATCGGCGGTCTGGAATTCCGGCATCAGGTCTACGGTGACGGTGAATTGCAGATCGGCTTTGCCGTTGACCACCTCGCTCACATCGCCCACCGGCTCGATCCGGGGCTGGAGCGCAGGCTTCAGCTGGTTGTCGCTGATCGCCTTCTGGCTGCCTTCACTGACGGCCTGCTCGACCACCTCACCCATCACGGATTTCCCGAACTGCTTCTTGAGGAAGGAGACCGGGGCCTTGCCCGGACGGAAACCCTTGAGATTGACGCGCGGCTTCATTTCCTCGAGCCGCTTGGTCACCTTGGCGTCAAGCTCACTGGCGGGCACCGTGACGGTGAATTCGCGGCGAAGGTCCTCGGAAACTGTCTGGGTAATCTGCATGTCTTTAAGTCCTTAAGTCTTTAATTCCTTGGCCTCTGGCCGGGACCTGGTGCGGGCAGAGGGACTTGAACCCCCACGACTTTCGTCACTGGAACCTAAATCCAGCGCGTCTACCAGTTCCGCCATGTCCGCGTATTTGGGCGGCCCCTATATCAAGTGTTGCGGGGGGTTACCAGCCGTTCCCTGAGAGCGTGAAGGCTTTCCGGGAGGATTTCCGGCAGGTCCTCGGCAATCAGCCCGGGGCCGAAGCGCCCGGCGGTATCACCATGCAGCCAGGCCGCCGCGCAGGCCGCTTCAAAGGGCGGCATACCCTGCGCCAGAAGCCCCCCGATAAAGCCCGACAGCACGTCGCCCGCGCCTGCCGTGGCCAGGGTGGGCGGGGCATTGGCGTTGATCGCCGCGGTTCCGTCCGGTGCGGCGATCACCGTGTCGCTCCCCTTGAGCAGCACCACCGCGCGGGCGCGGGCGGCTGCGGCGCGCGCCGCCGCCACCTTGCTCGCCGATTTGCGCAACAGGCCGGGAAACAGACGCTCGAACTCGCCTTCGTGCGGCGTCATCACCGTAGGGTTCTTGATCTTGGCGAACAACGCCTTGGGTTCGTCATGGAACGAGGTGAGCGCGTCCGCATCCAGCACCCCCGCCGCGCCGGCTTGAAGGACGGTTTGCACCAGAGTGCGCGTGGATTTCCCCACGCCAAGCCCCGGACCGATGATCACCGCGTTCAAGCGCTTGTCGGACAAAAGCTTGCGCAGGCCTTCGGCGTCTTTGAAAGGTTTGACCATGACGGCGGTCAAATGCGCCGCATTGGCGGCGACGGCATCGCCTTGCGCCGCCACGCTCACAAGCCCCGCGCCGATGCGCAGCGCGCCGCGTGCCGCCATCCGCGCCGCGCCGGTGGCGTGCGCGGGACCCGACACGGCGACGCAATGGCCGCGCGCATATTTGTGCCCCGCGATTTCCGGCCAGGGATAATGAGCGCCCCACAACAAAGGCGCGTTCTCGAACAATTTGCTGCCTGCGGCCGCTGCTTCGGGATTGCCGATATCGGCCAACAAGGTCTCGCCGCAAAGCATGCGGCCGGGCAGCAGAAAATGTCCGGCCTTGAGGCGGAAGAAGGTGACGGTGATGTCCGCATCGACGGCGACATTCAGGACCTTGCCACTGTCGCCATCCAAGCCGCTGGGCACATCGACCGCCACCACCGGCACATGGGCGTGGTTCAGCGCTTCGACCAGGCCGCGATAAGGCTGGTCCAACGGACGCGACAGGCCCGCGCCGAACATGGCGTCCACAATCAGGGCCGCGCCATCGAGTGCCGCGGGCGAAAGTTCGACTGTGGGGCCTTGCCAGCGCGCCGCCATCTCGCCGGCATCGCCTTTTCTTTCTCCGGCAATGGTAGCCACGGTCACGTCGAAGCCATGGCCGGCCAAGAGCCGGGCCGCGACAAAACCGTCGCCGCCATTGTTGCCGGGCCCGCATAACACCACCGTCTTGCAGGGCGGAAACCGCGCGGCGGCGGCTTCGGCCACCGCCCGCCCGGCATTTTCCATCAGGGTGAGCGAGGGCGTGCCCGCCTTCACCGCCGCAGCGTCGGCGCGCCGCATCTCCTCGTTGGTGAGAATCTCGCCTGCCATCAATCAAAGCCCGGCGGGATATCATCCGTATGCGGATCGGTGCTCTCATAGGCTTTTGCCGCTTTCAGCACGCTCCATTCGTCGAACGGCTTGCCCACGATCTGGAGTCCCACCGGCAGCCCGTCCTTCGAATAGCCGCATGGAATGCTGGCTGCCGGCTGCTGGGTGAGATTGAACGGCACACTGAAGGGCGTCCATGTCGGCCACGAGCCTTTGCCGTCATAGGGCATGAGCTTGCCCACTTCGAACGCTGTCACCGCCAAGGACGGCGTGAGCAGAAGATCGTAATCCTCCATGAAAACGCGCATGCGGCTGGCATAGGCGCCGCGCGTCACGTTCGCCTCGATATAGGTGTGAAGCGGAATGGCCGCGCCCTCTTCCGCCATCGCCAACAAGCCGGGATCGAGCAACGCCTTTTTTCTCGGCCGCGGCCTGGCCGAAGAGAAAGCCCGCGCCGCCCCACCACAATGTCCGAAAGATGAGCCCGGGATCACCGCCGGGCGGATCGACTTCTTCCACATGGGCGCCCAGATCGGCGAAACGCCTGGCCGCCGCGGCCACCAGCATGGCCACTTCCGGCACAACATTCTTGGCGAAGCCCATCGCCGGACTGAAGGCGATCCGCATGCCGCGCACGCCGCCGCTCAACCCGTCGGTGAAGCGCTTCGAAGTGGGCGGCAAATTCTGCCAATCGCGAGGATCGGGGCGCGCGAGAATGTCCATCAGCATCGCGCTGCCTTCGACATCGCGGCTCATCGGACCGATATGCGCCAAGGTGCCGAACGGCGATGGCGGCCACGCCGCACTCGGCCGAATTGCGGCTTAATGCCGAAGACGCCGGAGAAACTGGCGGGAATGCGGATCGAGCCTCCCGTCGGTGCCCAGCGCCAAGGGCGCCAGCCGTGCCGCGAGCGCCGCCGAAGAACCACCCGACGAGCCGCCGGGCGTCTTCTCCAAATTCCAGGGATTTCGGGTGATGCCGGTGAGCGGGCAAATCCGTGACACCCTTCCAGCCATGATCGGGCGTGGTTACTTTGCCCAAGAGCACTGCACCTGCTTTGCTTGAGCCGCGCGATTACCGGGGCGTCGTCATTCCAGTTCTGGTGGGGATCGATGGTGCGCGAACCGCGCAAAGTGGGCCAGCCGGGTGTGAGGAACAGATCTTTGATCGCCACCGGCACGCCGTCCAAAGGCGAGAGCGGTGTATTCGTAATCCAGCGCGCCTCGGCGGCGCGCGCCTGCTCCAGGGTCGGGCCTTCATCGACCAGGCAGAAAGCATTCGTCTTCTCGTCCAGCCGGGCGATGCGGTCCAATAGGACCCGCGTCGCCTCGACGGGGGACGCCTCATGCGCGGCGAAAGGCCTTGGACAGGCGCGGCGCGTTCCATTGCCAAAGCTCAGCCATGCTGGAAATGCCTTCTCAATCGCGCCAGTGCTTCCTCGATCACCGCTTTTCTGCTTGCAGAAGGCGAAACGCACATAGGTATCGGGCCGATCGGGGCCGGTGAAAAATTCGCTCAAGGGGATCAGCGCCACACCCGCCTCGCGCACCAGGCGCTCGCAAAAAGCGCGGTCCTTTTCATTGGTGAGATTCTGGATGCCGGCGGTAAGAAAATAGGTGCCTTCGCTGGGAAGCACGGCGAAGCCCAGTTCGCTCAGGCCCCGGGCCAGCAGGTCGCGATTGGCCTGAAGCCGGGCGGTCAGTCGCATCGCCGACTCCATCTCGCGCCGCAAGCCATGGGCAACGCCCAACTGCAGCGCCGGCGAGGTGGTGAAGGTGATGAATTGATGCGCCTTGGTGATGACCGAGATCATCGCCCTGGGTCCGGTGAGCCAGCCCACTTTCCATCCCGTGAGCGAGAAAATCTTTCCCGCCGAGCCCACCCGCACGGTGCGCTCGCGCATGCCGGGAAGGCTCGCCAGCGGAATATGCGGCCGCCCGTCAAAGGTAAGATGCTCATAGACTTCGTCGCAGATTGCATAGGTGTTGCTGTTTTCCAGCGCGCGCGCGATCACCGCCATTTCCTCGGCGTCGAACACCCGGCCGATGGGATTGAGCGGTGAGTTGATCATCACCACCCGGGTCTTGGGCGTGATCGCCGCGGCCAGCGCCTGCTTCGGTCAGCCGCCAGTCCGGCGGGGCGAGCGTCACGGTTTTCGCCACCGCGCCCGCCGCTTCCACGATGGGACGGTAGGAATCATAGGCCGGCTCGATCAGCACGACTTCGTCGCCGGGGCCCGCCAATCCCATGATCGCGGCGGTGAGCGCCTCGGTGCCGCCCGAAGTCACCAGCACTTCGTCGCCCCAGTCATAGTCGAGCCCGTATAATGCCGGGCATGATCCGACAAGGCGCGGCGCAGTTCGGGCATGCCCGGCATGGGCGGATATTGGTTGGGACCCTCCATCAAGGCTTTGGCGGCGGCGGCGCGGATCGCCTCCGGGCCATCCAAGTCGGGAAAACCCTGCCCCAGATTGATGGCTTTATGCTCGGCGGCGAGCGCCGACATCACGGTGAAAATGGTGGTCCCCTGCCTGGCGAAGACGGGGTTGAAGGCAGAGAAAGCAGTCATGGCGGTTCCACTTTTGCAGACGCACACTGGCCTGACAAATGGCCGGGCTAGCAGCCTCAAAATTATGCAATCTGCATCGAATTATAGGCAGCGAGTGCCGCCACTCCTGTGGGCAACCGCCACAAATCCTTGAAACCCAAGGAAATTGAGGCAAAAAAGCCCGGCACAAGTCCTGCAACTTCGCTACAAACGCGGTCCTGAGGGACGCTCCTCCGGGGCGAAAATGCACATGAAAAAGATCGAAGCCATCATCAAACCCTTCAAGCTCGACGAAGTGAAGGAGGCTCTGCAGGAAGTCGGCGTGCAGGGCATCACCGTGACCGAAGCCAAGGGCTTCGGCCGGCAGAAGGGCCATACCGAACTTTACCGGGGCGCGGAATATGTCGTGGACTTCCTGCCCAAGGTAAAGATCGAGATCGTGGTCCCGAACTCCCGCCTGGAAGCCTCTATCGAGGCCATTCAGAAGGCCGCGCGCACAGGGCGCATTGGCGACGGCAAGATTTTCGTCCTCAATGTCGAGGAAGTGATCCGCATCCGCACCGGCGAGACCGGGCAGACGCCATTTAAAAGAAGAACGCAACCGTTCCGGGTGCCTGAGTATAGTGACAATTACTGAAGGGAAGAAAAACTCATGGCCGAGAAGAAAACGACGCGAGCGACATCCTGAAGCTCATCAAGGACAAAGAAGTCAAATTCGTGGACATCCGCTTCACCGATCCGCGCGGCAAGTGGCAGCATGTCACCTTCGATCTTTCCATGGTCGATGAAGATTTCCTCAATCACGGCACCATGTTCGACGGCTCCTCGATCTCCGGCTGGAAGGCGATCAACGAGTCCGACATGCTTTTGATGCCCGATCTCGACACCGCGGTGATCGATCCGTTTTTCGCCCAGACCACGCTGATTCTGGTCTGCGACGTGCACGAGCCCACCACCGGCCAGCGTTATGGCCGCTGCCCCCGCTCCATCGCCAAGGCTGCCGAGGCCTATGTGAATTCGTCGGGCATCGGCGACACCACCTTTTTCGGTCCCGAAGCCGAATTCTTCGTCTTCGACGATGTCCGCTTCGATGTGGGCATGAACAAGGGCTTCTATTACGTCGACTCCAAGGAAGGCGCCTACAATTCCGGCACCGAATATGAGCAGGGCAATCTCGGTCATCGCCCGGCGGTCAAGGGCGGCTACTTCCCCGTTCCGCCGGTCGATTCCGAGCAGGACATGCGCGGCGAGATGCTGGCCATCATGGGCGACATGGGCATCCAGCCTGAAAAGCACCACCACGAAGTCGCCACCGCCCAGCATGAACTTGGCTTCAAGTTCAACACGCTGACCAAGTGCGGCGACTATATGCAGATCTACAAATACGTGATCCACCAAGTCGCCCATTCCTACGGCAAGAGCGCGACCTTCATGCCCAAGCCCATCTATGGCGATAACGGCTCGGGCATGCATGTGCATCAGTCGATCTGGAAGGGCGGCAAGCCGCTCTTCGCCGGTTCGGGCTATGCCGATCTGTCGGATACCTGCCTCTATTATATCGGCGGCATCATCAAGCACGCCAAGGCCCTTAACGCCTTCACCAATCCGCTGACCAATTCCTACAAGCGGCTGATTCCGGGTTTCGAGGCGCCGGTGCTCTTGGCCTATTCGTCGCGCAACCGCTCGGCGTCCTGCCGCATCCCCTTCTCGCCGTCGCCCAAGGGCAAGCGCGTGGAAGTGCGCTTCCCCGATCCAGGCGCGAATCCCTATCTCGCCTACGCGGCGATGCTGATGGCGGGCCTGGACGGGATCGAGAACAAGATCCATCCGGGCGGCCCGATGGACAAGGACCTCTACGCGCTGCCGCCGGAAGAACTGGCGAAGGTGCCGCAAGTCTGCGGCAGCCTGCGCGAGGCGCTGGAAAATCTCGACAAGAACCGCGCCTTCCTCAAGAAGGGCGGCGTGTTCAGCGACGACTTCATCGACAGCTATATCGAGCTCAAGATGAACGAGGTCTATGCCTTCGAGCACACGCCTCACCCGGTCGAGTTCAAGATGTATTATTCGGTCTGATCCGAATTCAGGTTTGGTGGAAAGGGCGCGGGGTTCAAACCTCGCGCCTTTTTCATGTCCGCCTTTTTCAGATCAGGCGGCGTGGGCCCGTTTGGGCACGTTGCAGGGCAGCGCCACGAACACCGCGCTGCCATGGCCCAGTTCGCTCTCGATCCAGGCGCGCCCGCCATGGAGTTCGGCCAGACCCTTCACCAGCGCCAGGCCCAGACCGGTGCCGCCCGACTGGCGGTCATAGCGGTTGTCTACCCGGCTGAAGGGAAGAAAAATCTGGTCCAGCTTGTCTTTGGGAATGCCGGGCCCGTCGTCACGCACCATAAGCTGGAAGAAGCCGTCGCGGGACCCGCTCGCCACCACTTCGATATGGCCGTCCTCGGGCGTGAACTTGACCGCGTTGGAGACGAGATTGATCAGAATCTGTTTGAGCGCGCGCTCATCGGCATAGAGCGGAGGGCATGAGGGTTCGACCAGGAGGGTCAGGGATTGGCGCTTTTCGTCCGCCTTGGCGCCCACCAGCTTGAACGCGGCCTCGAACATGCCGCGCGCATCCAGCGGATTGGCCCTGATTTCCATGCGCCCGGCTTCGATCTTGGCGACATCGAGCAGGTCATTGATCAGCGATAGAAGATGCGCGCCGGAAGTATGAATATCGCGCGCATAATCCTTGTATTTGGGGTTGCCCACGCGGCCGAAACATTCCTGGGCGATGATTTCGGCAAAACCCAGGATGGCATTCAGGGGCGTGCGCAATTCATGGCTCATATTGGCCAGGAATGTGGTCTTCGACGCATTGGCGGTTTCGGCCTCGAAGCGTTTCTTGAGGGCTTCGTCCCGGGTCTCTTCCAACTCGCGGGCTAAATCCTCGACCTGGAAGCGCAGCCGGGCGTCTTCGTGCATCCGCTCCACCAGAGGCCGTCCTCCCCACCACATATGGAGCGCGAACAAGGGTGCCGCCAGGGCAATCACATGATCGAGCACCGAATGGCCCAGGGCAAAACGCAGCGTCGTCATCACCGAGATCGGCAACAGTCCGGTGACGAACATCGCCATGTTGCTGCCCCTCGCCACAACCAGCGCCGATACCACCGCGATCGCGGCGGCGGCGAGGAAGATGTGGTTCACGGGATTGTCGCTGTCCCACAAAATCCACGGCATCGCGCCCCAGGCCGCGCTGACCAGAAGATGCACGCCGCAATGAAGCCTGGCCCAATGATCGGGGACGCTGCCGGGATAGCGCGGTGCCTCATGGTGATAGATCGCGATCGCGATCGTGGCGGCTGCCGACGCCAAAAGCACGATCAGGGGCAGGACAAACGCATGCGCCAGCGCACGATGGCCGAAAATGTCCAACGGATCGGAGCAAAGCAGCGCCACGGCCAACGCCCATAAAGGCGCAGTCAGGCGCGTCGCCCGCACCGATTGGGCGGCGAGATCCAGTTGGGCCTTGAGCACGCGCGGATCGTCGCGTTCCGCCCTTTTGCCGGTGAAGATGCCAAGCACTCGATGAATCCCGCACTTGCGCTACGATGAGCCTAGGGTGCGGTGTCTTAACGAAAAGCTTTTGCGAAGGAACCTTTAGGTCCTGTGGCAAGTGGTTGACGAAAGGTAAAACGCCTCTTTTATGGTCAGATAACCCGGCCGCGCCCGACACTGTTTCCAGGGCGTTCGGTTGTTTAACGTGCCTGAAGAATTGGCGATTCGCACAATGCCCAAAGATTCCACAGATTTGTTTGCGTCCGCCGCCTCATCCGGCGGAAAGACCTATACCGCCAAGGACATCGAAATTCTGGAGGGCCTGGAACCGGTCCGCCGCCGTCCCGGCATGTATATCGGCGGCACGGATGCGGCCGCCATGCATCACCTGGCCGCCGAGATCCTGGACAATGCCATGGACGAAGCGGTGGCCGGTCACGCCAGCCGCATCGAGATGGAGCTGCATGCCGGCAATGAACTCACTGTCCGCGACAATGGCCGCGGCATTCCGGTGGACCCGCATCCCAAATTCAAGAACAGGTCGGCGCTGGAAGTGATCATGACCACGCTCCATGCCGGCGGCAAATTCGACGGCAAGGTCTATGAGACCAGCGGCGGCTTGCACGGCGTGGGCGCCTCGGTGGTCAATGCGCTGTCGGAATGGATGGAAGTGGATGTGGCGCGCGACAAGCGCGGCCACAAGATGCGCTTCGAGCGCGGCCACGCCAAAGGCAAGCTCAAGGAATTGGGCGCCGTCAATCGCCGTGGCACCATCGTCACCTTCAAGCCCGATCCCAAGATTTTCGGCGATGCGCAATTCTCGGCCGCCCGGCTCTACCGTATGGCCAAGTCCAAGGCCTATCTGTTCCGGGGCGTGGAAATTCGCTGGTCTTGCGATCCCGCCCTGATCAAGGACGAGACGCCGGCGGAAGAGATCCTGAAATTCCCCGGCGGCCTGCTCGATTTCCTCAAAAGCGAGATCGGCACCTTGAACACCGTCAACACCCGCGACTTTGCAGGCCGCACGGAAAACAAGGATGGCCGCGGCGCGGTCGAGTGGGCGGTGGCATGGACGCCGGCCATCGATCCCTTTGTCCGCTCCTATTGCAACACCATTCCCACGCCCCAGGGCGGCACGCATGAGCAGGGCCTGCGCAATGCCTTGACCAAGGCGCTGCGCGCGCATGGCGAGCGCGCCAACAACCGCAAGACAGGCCTCATCACCACCGACGACGTGATGGCGGGCGCCTGCGCGGTGTTGTCGGTTTTTATCCGCGAGCCGGAATTCCAGGGCCAGACCAAGGACAAGCTTTCAAGCCCCGACGCCCAGCGCCTGGCCGAGACCGTGGTGCGTGACCACTTCGATCATTGGCTGGCGGAAAGCCCGGCCGAAGCGGACAAGTTGCTCGATTTCGTCGATCGACCAGGCCGAAGACCGGCTCAAGAGGCGCCAGGAAAAAGAAGTCTCGCGCAAGGCGGCGACGCGCAAGCTGCGCCTTCCCGGCAAGCTTGCCGATTGCACCCGTGACGCGGCGGAAGGCACCGAGATATTCCTGGTTGAAGGCGATTCCGCCGGCGGCAGCGCCAAACAAGCCCGCGACCGAAATACCCAGGCAATCCTGCCGTTGCGCGGCAAGATCCTCAATGTGGCCAGCGCCGGACAAGGCAAGCTGCAGCAGAATCAGGAACTGTCCGATCTTGTCCAGGCTTTGGGCTGCGGCACCGGCGCCAAATATCGCGAACAGGATTTACGCTATGAGCGGGTGATCGTGATGACCGATGCCGATGTGGACGGCGCGCATATCGCGTCCCTGCTTCTCACCTATTTTTATCGTGAGATGCCGGAATTGATCACGGGCGGCCACCTCTTCCTCGCCATGCCGCCGCTCTATCGTCTGGCCCAGGGACCCAAGACCATTTATGCGCGCGACGAGGCCGATCGCGACCGTTTGCTGAAAAGCGAATTCCGCGCCAACGCCAAAGTCGAGATTTCCCGCTTCAAAGGTCTGGGCGAGATGATGCCGCAACAATTGCGCGACACCACCATGCGCCCGGGTCAGCGGATCTTGATTCGGGTGGAAGTCGCCGATGGCGGAGAAGCCGATGACATGGTCGAACGCCTGATGGGCAAAAAGGCGGAACTGCGTTTCCAATTCATCCAGGAAAACGCTCCCTTTGCCGCCAATGTGGACATCTAGCTTCCCGACACGGTGACGTGATGGAGCAACAGGGTCTGGTCGGCGCCGCCCGACGGCACGGCATAGGCGGGACGCGCATCCCATAGCGCTTTGCCCTTCGCCGGAAGGTCCCGGCGCATTTCAATCACGTCGAAGGATGAAATGGCATTGCCGGCGAATGTCAGCGCCGCATTGCCGCAATCGGACGTGTCGCATGTCACGCGCAAGGATGGCGGCAGATCGGGGAAATCCGTGTCATCCACCGCCTTGAGGGTCACGGGGTGTGGAAAGACCAGCATAATTCCGTCCGCCTTGGATGACGCGCGCACATGGATCGTCAGCCCGCTTGCCGTCCGGCTTGCCGCCGCGTCCGGAGGCGGTTCCTCTGCCGCGCCGGCATCGGCGACATAGCCACGGCCCAGCAACGGCACGGGCTTGAGCGGAGAGAAACGAACGGCGCGAATCAATCCACCGGGCAGACGTGTCACCGGATCGGCGATCCACTCCGCCTTTCCCTCGCGTTCGACATAGCGCAGGTTGAGCCGTTCCGGCGCAACGGCGCTGAACGGCGGCAGAAAACCCGCGATCACCGCGAACAACAGCGCCACATACCGCACAAGCCAATCCGGGAAAGCCGGTTCGCTTGGGCTCCAAAAGCGGCATCAACGCGACAAGCGTGATGCCGGCGCAAACGGTGAAAATCGGATGCGCGGCAAGACCCATGATCGCTTCGCCGCTGGCGGCGAGATCAAGCCAGACGAGCGCGCCGGCCAATCCCGCAATCCAAACCGCGAACCGCCGCGCGCCTTCTCCCACACGGGCGGTCGCCAACAGAAGGAAAGCTGCGATCAGCGCCGGAAAGATGAAATAGGGGCTGAAGCCCGGAACCATGAACGCGGCCGCCACGCCCAATGCGGAGATCCAGAACCAGGCGGCGACCGCGCCGGCGCTCAGCCGCGCCAAGATCAGGGCCACGCTTCCGGCGCCGAATGCCAGCGCCAGGCGCAGCGCCCAGGGATGGGCGAAAGAAGGATCGGGGTGGCCGGATACCAATGCGGCAACGCCATGCAACAAAAATCCTGCACCCACCACGCCCGCAAGAAGAAGCGGCGGCGCCAAAAAGCCGCCAATACCGGAGGCGCGGCGCGCTCGCTGAGGACGGCGCACGCCCGCGAACAGGATGCCCAGCAACGCCAGCAGCGAAAGCGGCACGGCCCAACTTTCGGCAAGCCGTGGCAGCCAGAAACCCAGCACGTCGAAATAAATCGCGTCGCCGCTCTTGAGCGCGGCGAAATCCAAAGGCGCCAGCGCGGTCAAAAGGCCCAGGGCGGAGTCGCCATGTTCCTGGATCGATTGGAGGTCCAGATTGGCCCGGCGATCCAGCGGCGTGTGATATTGCGCCACGTCGCCGATGAAAGAAAAATTGTAACCGGTAAATCCCGCGTTCAAGAAAGGCGTAAGGTCGGTGTCGTTGGGCAGTCTTTTGTAGATTTCGGCATAGAGCGAACTGGCCGCCGGATGATCGACGGCGCGGGCATAAAGTCCCACCAAAGCGCCGTCGCCGGGGCTGGTCTGGAACAGATAAATCCCGCCCCTTGTTCCCGCGTGCTTCCAGATTGATCACCACGCCAACACGGGCGCGCCAGGACGGATCGGCAAGAAAAGCGCTCGCGCCCAGCATGGCGTTTTCTTCGCCATCGGTGATCAGCGCCAGGACGGGATGCTTGGTGCTCAACCCCCGCACCTGGAACGCACGGATGGCTTCCAGAATGGTGGCAACGCCGGAACCGTCGTCGCCGGCGCCCGGTCCCGCCGCCACCGAATCCATGTGCGCCATCAGGATGATTGCGGGCCCCTCGCCCGGCGCCACTTCGCCGATAATGTCGGTCACATGGGCGCAGGTCACGGCGCGCCAGCGCGCTTCGCCATAGCAGCTCATGGCGGAGAGCGTGTCCGTTTTGACGCCCAGCCGGGTGAAATCAGCCAAGACGCGCGCGTGCATGGCGGCGTCTTCCGCCGATCCTGCCGGATGGGGCTGTTCGGGGCCCAGCAGCCGGGCTAGAATCCCGTCCGCGCGCGCGGCCGAAAATTGCGTCGCCGGAGCATTCGGTCCAAGCACGGCGGGACGATGCTGGCAGTAAAAGCAGATGAGCCAGATTGCGACAGCGGCAAATCCCGCCAACCAATTGCGCCCAGACATCACGGCCCCCTGCTTTGCCGCTAGCTGACGCGAAGAGAAGGACGAGCGCAACTGGAACACTTTACCGGGCGACGGCGTTAGTTTCGCGGCAGTTGAGAAGGTGAGGCCCTTCAACGGGTCGAATCGTTTTTTCACCTTCGGCCGCGCCCGGTGTCCCCTCCACCGGGCGCAGGCTTTTTGGATGAAATCCCGGCTTTTTGATTAACCCCGCTGGCTTTATTGACTTTTGGAGTTTTCTTCCTATTTTGCAGTGCATCAGAGCGGGCGGCCAATTCGGGTTGCCAGGCTTGGGCGCGGCGGACGCGCCCCTTATCAGGAGCGTGCTACGACCCAAGTAACGACCTCCGGCGCGGAAGCCGGAACCAGCGAAGTTGCAATCACACCTTCGTCCTTCTCCTATTCCCCGGTGGCTTCGACGGACTGGGGCTTTCTCCCGAAATTCTCAAGGCGGTCGTCGATACCGGTTACACGACGCCCACGCCCATTCAGGCGCAGGGCATCCCCATCGTGCTTCAACGGCGCGACCTGATCGGCATCGCCCAGACGGGCACCGGCAAGACCGCCAGCTTCACCCTCCCCATGATCGAGATGCTCAGCCAGGGCCGCGCCAAGGCGCGCATGCCCCGCGCCCTGGTGCTCGAGCCCACCCGCGAACTGGCCGACCAGGTGGCGGAAAGCTTCAACCGCTACAGCAAATATTCCAAGCTCAGCCATGCGCTTCTGATCGGCGGCGTCTCGATGGACGACCAGACCAAGAAGCTCGATCGCGGCGTGGACGTCCTGATTGCCACTCCCGGCCGGCTGCTCGACCATTTCGAGCGCGGACGGCTGATGCTCTCGCAAGTCAACATCCTGGTGATCGACGAAGCCGACCGCATGCTGGACATGGGCTTCATCCCGGACGTGGAGCGCATCTGCAAGCTTCTGCCCTTCACCCGCCAGACCTTGTTCTATTCCGCCACCATGCCGCCGGAAATAACGCGACTTACCGATCAGTTCCTGCATAATCCCGTCCGGATCGAAGTGTCGCGCCCCGCCACCACCGCCTCTAATATCACTCAGGAGCTCGTGGAAATCCCCGCCAATGACTGGGCCAAGCGCGAGGCCTTGCGCCGCCTGATCCGCGAAAACGAAGCCACCCTCACCAACGCCATCGTCTTCTGCAACCGCAAGCGCGATGTCGATGTGGTGGCGAAATCGCTGATCAAGCACGGCTTCGACGCCGCGCCCATCCATGGCGACCTCGACCAGTCGGTTAGGACCAAGACCTTGGACAAGTTCCGCGCCGGAGAGCTCAAGCTCCTGGTCGCCAGCGACGTGGCGGCGCGCGGCCTGGACGTGCCCAGCGTGAGCCATGTCTTCAATTTCGACGTGCCGATCCATGCCGACGATTATGTCCACCGCATCGGCCGCACGGGCCGCGCCGGCCGCAGCGGTCTGGCGCTGATGCTGACCACGCCGCGCGATGCCAAATATGTGGATTTCATCGAGAAGCTCATCGGCAACAAGCTGGCGCGCCGCCAGATGACCGATATCGAGGTGCGCGAGGAGCGCAGCCGCCGCGAGCCGCACAAGGGCCGGGACCGCTCACGCGAGCGCGGTAAGAAGCGCTACGATCACCGCCCGGCGGACGGCAAGTATCACGATCAGGTCGCCGGCACCGAACCCACCCGCGAGGCCCAGGTGGAGGCCAGCGCGCCCAACCCCGCGATCCTGGACGCGCCCGTTCCCGAGCGCCGCGCCGAGCACAAGCCGCGTGGGGAAAAAAGGCCCCATGCCAAGGCGCATCAGCGTACCGCTCCGCAAAATGAGCCAGTGGACAGGAGCCAGTTGCCCGCTTTCCTCTTCCGCAAGGTAAAGTTGCCGCAGGATTAACCATTGTCCCGCCGCCGGTTGGCAAAATAACGCGCCAGAACCCGCCTATTTAACGGTTTCTTACCGACCGCCGGACCAGAGTGAGAGCGTGCTTCCCTCAGTGGGATGCCGTGGCCGGGGGCTGATGTGTTGAAGTTTGACCGGGAGCAGGCGTTAGCCAAAGCTGCGCTCGACCTGATGGGCGAATGCGGCGTCGCGCCGACGCCGACGAATTTCGAGTTGTTCTATCTTCACGCCACCGGCGAGAATGCGGCCGTCAGCCAAGCCATCACCAAGACGCTGGCCGAGAAAAAGTCCTTCACGCCCGAACTTCTGAACGAACTGCGGTCGCGCGTCCGCACCGACGTTCCGCACATGGAACAGCTGGGCGACAACATGAATTCCGTCATCAGCGATGTGCTGGGCCGCTTGAGCGATGCGGGCCGCGACGCGGGCGAATATTCGAGTGCCTTGTCCGCGGCCAGCGGCGCCCTGGGCAGCGACCGCTCGCCGGCCGATATGCGCCAATTGATGAACACGCTTCTGGCCGCCACGCGCCAGATGGAAAAGCGCACCAAGAGCCTGGAACAGGAGCTGCACAAATCCTCCACCCAGGTGCATGAATTGCGCAGCACGCTCGACAATGTGCGCAAGGAAACCCTGATCGATCCGCTGACCCGCATCGGCAACCGCAAGGCTTTCGACGCGGCGCTGGCGGCGGCGGAAAAGCAGGTGGAAAGCGGCGAGCCGATTTCGCTCTTGATCTGCGACATCGACCATTTCAAGAAATTCAACGACACCTGGGGTCATCAGACCGGCGATCAGGTGTTGAAAGTCGTGGCCGGTTGCCTGTCCGAGAATATCAAGGGCCGCGACATGGCCGCGCGCTATGGCGGCGAGGAATTCGGCCTGGTGCTGCGCGGCGCGACCTTGGAAGGCGCCATCCTGGTCGCCGAACAGATCCGCCAATCGGTGGAAGGCCACCGCCTGGTGAAGAAATCGACCGGCGACGTGCTGGGGACCATGACCATCTCGATCGGCGTCGCCCAGTTCGCCGTCCATGAAAAGGCCGAATCGGTGGTGCGCCGCGCGGACGCCTGCCTTTACGGCGCCAAGCATAATGGCCGCAATCTGGTGATCGCCGAGAACGATCCCCGCATGTCGGCCGCGACGGTCAACGCCGCCTGAATTTTCTTTTTATTGCCCTCATCTGTCCGCGTTGGCGCTCCGGCTCACGCCTTCGCGCTGGGCAAGCCCGCAGGCGGCCGTTCGGCAAACTTGGCCGTTCGCCTCTATCCCCCCGTCAGCCGCTTCGGGGCACGGGGGAAGGAAGCCGGTGTTTGCTCAAACGTCGGTAGCGGCTAACCTGACGCATCCAGCTTGTTGAGGACGAAGATGCGGACGGATTTCGAACGTTGCTATGTGACCGCGCGGGGCGGCGTGGCGCTGCTCACCCTCAACCATCCCGAAACCGTCAATGCCGCGTCGCTTTCCATGATGCATGGCTGCCTCAAGGCAATGGATCTGATCGAGGCGGATCCCGCGTTTCGCGCGCTTGTCTTCACCGGCGAAGGACGCGGCTTCTGTTCCGGCGCCAATCTGGCCGAGCCGCCATCCGGAGGCGCCGATCTGGGCGAAATGCTGGAGCGGACTTATCACCCTTTCCTGCGCCGCTTGCGCGACACAAATCTTCCCATCGTCACCGCGCTCAATGGGCCGGCCGCCGGCGTGGGCATGAGCCTTGCCCTGATGGGCGATCTGGTGATCGGGGCCCGTTCGGCCTTCCTGGCGCTGGGCTTCACACATTTGGGCCTGGTGCCGGATGGCGGTGCGACTTGGCTTCTGCCGCGCTTGGTAGGCCTGGCGCGGGCGCGCGAACTGGCGCTGTTGGGCGAGCGCTTGCCGGCGGAAAAGGCGCAGGAATGGGGTCTTATTTACAAGGTGGTGGATGACGAAATAGTGCTGGATGCGGCCATTGCCCTGGCGACGCGTCTGGCCAAAGGACCGAAGGCTATCGCCTTCACCCGCAAACTGTTCTGGGAAAGCACCTATCTGAGCTTCGAAGACCAGCTGAAGCAGGAACGGGCGGCACAAGCCAAAGCGGGCGCCACGGAGGATTTCCGCGAAGGCATCCAAGCCTTCTTCGAAAAGCGCGAGCCGCGTTTCAAAGGAAAATAATTACCGGCGCGCCTTCGGCCTTTTCTTTTTTTCCAGAGAGCGCTTTTTCTTGGCTTCGGGTCTGGCGCCACTTTTCTTTTTCCCGGCAGATTTGTTGCGCGCTACGGCAAATGCATTGCGCGCCCACTCCGCCAGTTCATCCGGATCGTCATACAGCCGGTCCGGAAGCGCATAATAATTGTGAGAAACAATATCGCCCTTTTTCATCGGATAGACAAAAGGGGCACACCCCTCGGCGATGAAAGCCTGGCGGCCTTCCTCGCTGGTCTTGAGGTAAATTTGTTCGCCAAACACGAACCCAAACATCACGTTATCGCGGTAGAGGCCTTCGCCGCCGAACATGCTCCGCACCGCGACCTTACCGAATGACGCGAATAGATCGTCAAAGCGATCCGAGTCGACCCGGCATCAGCGTGCGTTGGCCGGCGTGATGGAGACGGATTCGCCGCAGCCGCAAGCGGCGGTCTGGTTGGGATTGCGGAAGGTGAAACGCGAGCCCAACTTGGTGGTCTCAAAATCCATCTCGGTGCCGATCAGGAACAGGATCGCCTTGGGCTCGATGAAAATCTTCACGCCCTGATCTTCCAACACCTCATCCAGCGGATTGGTGCTTTCGGCATAATTCATGGTGTAGCTCATGCCGGCGCAGCCGCCATTGGTGACGCCCACGCGCACGCCCAGATATTTTCCCTCAGCGTCGGTCATGATCTGGCGCAGCCTGACCGCCGCGGCCTCGGTGAGGCGCACGGGCTTCGGACGTTCTCTTCTGGCGGCTCTCTGTTCCATTTTATGCCTTAAGGCTTTCAGTACATGTTCAGTTCGAGTTTCGCTTCTTCGCTCATCCGCTCCGGCGTCCAGGGCGGATCGAAGGTCATGTTCACTTTGACCTCGCCGATCCCCTCGACCTTTTCCAAGGCCGCCTTGACGTTGCCCGGCATTTCGCCTGCCACCGGGCAGTTGGGCGCGGTCAAAGTCATGTCCACGGTGACGTCCTTATTGTCCGCCACATCCACCTTATAGATGAGGCCGAGTTCATAAATATCAACCGGGATCTCCGGGTCAAAAACAGTCTTGAGCGCGATCACCAGTTTGGAGGTGAATTCGTCGAGTTCCCGGGGGTTTAGCGTAGATTGGAGGGCTTCGCTCATGCGGCCCCTCCTTCGACTTTGCCCTCATCCAGGGCGTTCTTGCCCTCTTCAATAGCATTCTTAAAAGTATGCCAAGCCAAAGTGGCGCATTTCACCCGCATGGGGAATTCCGAGATCCCTGCCATCACGTCCAGATGTTCGCGATCATCCTCGTTGAGGTCCTTGGCATCTTCGCCCTTCACCAGATGCAGAAAACCGTCCATCAGCTTTTGCGCTTCAGGGAGCGTGCGTCCGGCCAGCATCTCGGTCATCATCGAAGCCGAGGCTTGGCTGATGGCGCAGCCCTTGCCTTCGAATTTGATATCGGCGACGCGGCCATCCGGGTTCAGCGCCACCATCACCGTGACGCGGTCGCCGCACAGGGGGTTGTAGCCCTCAGCCCTGTGCGTGGCGTGATCCAATGGACCGAAATGGCGCGGATGACGTGAATGGTCGAGGATGACTTCCTGGTAAAGCTCGCGCAGCGACGGGTCCATGATCAGCTCAAAATCTCCCGCGCCTTGGCCAGCGCACCCACCAGTGCATCGACATCGGCCCGGTTGTTGTACAAGGCAAAACTGGCGCGGCTGGTCGAGGCCACGCCGAACCGTTCCATCAGCACCTGCGCGCAATGGTGGCCGGCGCGAACCGCCACGCCCTCACGGTCCAATATGGTGGCGACGTCGTGGGCGTGCATCCCCTCGGTCTCGAATGACAGGATTGCGCCCTTACCCGGTGCATCACCAATCACCCGGAGCCAGTTGAAATCGCGCAGCCGTTCGCGCGCATAGGTCAGAAGATCGTGCTCATGCGCCTTCACCGCGGCGCGATCGAACGCCATCAGATAATCCAGCGCCGCCGCCAACCCTACCGCTTCGATGATGGCGGGTGTGCCCGCCTCGAACCGCGCGGGCGGATCGGCATAGGTGACCAGGTCGCGGGTGACTTCGCGGATCATTTCACCGCCGCCATTGAAAGGGCGCATGGCCTTGAGATGCCCTCGTTTGGCATAGAGAGCGCCGATCCCGCTGGGGCCATAAAGCTTGTGGCCAGTGAATGCGTAGAAATCGATATCCAGCGCCTGGACATCAACAATCTCATGCACCGCGCCCTGGCAGCCATCGGCCAGCACCGGCACGCCCTTGGCGTGGGCGCGCGCCACGATTTCCCGCAGCGGCGTGACGGTGCCCAGCACATTCGACATATGCGTGACGGCGACGAGTTTGGTCTTGGGCCCGATGGCCGCGTCCAGCGCCTCGATATCAAGGCTGCCGTCGTCGCGCACATCCACCCATTTCAGCACCGCACCCTGCCGCTCGCGCAGGAAATGCCACGGCACGATATTGGAATGATGCTCCATCACCGACAGCACGATCTCGTCGCCTGGCTGGATGCGGGGTGCCAGGAAGGAATAGGAGACCAGATTGATCGCCTCGGTGCCCCCCTTGGTGAAGACGATCTCATCTTCTCGCGCGGCATTGATGAATTTCTGCACGGTGCGGCGGGACGCTTCATAAGCGTCGGTTGCTGCAGCGGACAGGAAATGCACCCCGCGATGGACATTGGCGTAATCGCTTTCGGCGAAGCGCGTCATCGCCTCCAGCACCGCGCGCGGTTTCTGAGCCGAGGCGCCGCTGTCGAGATAGGCCAGCCGCTTGCCATAGACCAGGCGCGACAGAATCGGGAAATCGGCGCGCGCCTTTTCCACATCGAACGCGGGAATGATTTTGGCGGGCGCGGTCATGCCGTCACCTCGTCCAGCGCGCTGGCGACCGCGCCGCGCACCATTTCGCGCAGATCGGTATTGGCGATGCCTTCGACGGCATCTTCCAGGAAGGCATGCAACAGAAGATGCCGCGCCTCGTTTTCGGGAAGACCACGCGCCCTCAGATAGAACAGGGAATCCGCGTCGAGGTCGCCCACCGCCGCGCCATGGGCGCATTTGACGTCATCGGCCAGGATTTCCAGCTCGGGCTTGAGATCGGCTTCGGCTTTGGCGCCCAACAGCAGCGCCTTGGCGGTTTGGCGGCTGTCAGAGCCATCGGCATCCGGTTTGACCGTCACCTTGCCCTGATAAATGGCCTGAGCGCCGCCGCCCACTACCTTCTTGAACAGCTGCACGCTCTGGGTCTGACCTACCGCATGCGTGACATGGGTGGTGACATCGGCGTGGGCCATGCCCGATAGCACGCTGACGCCAGACAAATCCACACCCGCCCCGGCGCCTTCCAAAGCTATGACCAGTTCCAGGCGGGAGAGCTTGGCGCCGAAATTGGCGAAATGCGCCCGGTATTGCGCATCGTTGGCCAAGGTCATGGAAACTTCCTCGACCTGCACGGCGGAAGAATTAGGCGCGATGCGAACATGATCCAGCCGCGCATTGCGGCCCAACACGATCTCAAAACCGGCATTGCGCGTCTCTCCGGCGTCGCAGCGCTCGACCAAAGTAAGCGACGCACCCTCGTCCAGCACCAGCAGGGCGCGAACATGGCCGTGGCCGGCGAAATTCAGCTCCAGCGGAGCTTCGATGTGCTTATTCTTATGCACGCGCAGCGCGATACCGCCACGCGCCTTGGCCAGCGACACCGCGCTGACGGAATTGGCGGGAAGCTTGCCGTAATGCGCCTTCACCCATTCGGGCCGGTTGGGTTCATCCAACGAGAATGATTCCACGTCCTGTGGTAAAGGCCCAACGACCGCGCGCGCGCTGTCCTCGCCGAAACCGGCATCGCCCAAGGCGCGCGCCAGATCGGAGTATTTCCACTCCTCGACCCGGCGGGTGGGAAGCGCGACCGTCATGCCGCATCCTTGATGATCTGTTCGTAGCCTTTGGCTTCCAATTCCAGCGCCAATTCCTTACCGCCTTCGGCGACGATGCGGCCCTTGGCCAGGACATGGATGCGGTCGGGCACGATGTAGTCCAGCAGGCGCTGATAATGCGTGATCAGAAGCATGGCGCGTTCCGGCGAACGCAGCGCATTGACCCCTTCCGCCACCAGGCGCAGCGCGTCGATATCCAGCCCGGAATCGGTTTCGTCCAGAATCGCCAGCTTGGGTTCGAACAGGGCCATCTGCAGGATTTCCAGGCGCTTCTTCTCGCCGCCGGAGAAGCCCACATTCAGGGCGCGCTTCAGCATCTCTTCCGAAACGTTGAGCGCCGCCGCCTTCTTCCGCACACTCTTCAGCACGGCCACCGCATCCAGCTCCGCCTCACCACGAGCACGGCGCTGGGCGTTGAGGGCGCTTTTGAGGAACATCATGGTGGTGACGCCGGGAATCTCGACCGGATATTGCATGGCAAGGAAGACGCCCTTGGCCGCGCGCGCTTCCGGCGCCAGCGCCGCGAGATCCTCGCCCCGATAGAGAATGCTGCCTTCGGTAATCTCGTAGCCCGCCCGTCCTGCCAGCACATAAGACAGCGTGGATTTGCCGGAACCGTTCGGACCCATGATGGCATGCACTTCGCCGGCATCGACACGAAGGCTCAAGCCTTTGAGGATTTCCTTGCCGTCCACGGCGACGTGAAGATTCTTGATCTCGAGCATCGTCAACCCACCGAACCTTCCAATGAAATGCCCACCAGCTTCTGCGCTTCGACCGCGAACTCCATGGGCAATTGCTGCAGCACTTCCTTGCAGAAGCCGTTGACGATCAGCGCTACCGCCTCTTCCTGGTCGAGGCCCCGCTGCAGGCAATAAAATAACTGATCCTCGGCGATCTTCGAGGTCGTCGCTTCATGTTCGATGCGCGCGGACGAATTGCGGCTTTCGATATAGGGCACGGTATGGGCGCCACACTGTGAGCCGATCAACAGCGAGTTGCATTGGGTGAAATTGCGGGCATTGTCGGCCTTGCCATAGACGCTCACCAGGCCGCGATATGTATTCTGGGCTTTGCCGGCGCTGATGCCCTTGGAGATGATGCGCGAGCGGGTATTCCGGCCCAGATGGATCATCTTGGTGCCGGTATCTGCTTGCTGGAAATTGTTGGCGATGGCGATGGAATAGAATTCGCCCACGGAATGGTCGCCGCGAAGGATACAACTGGGGTATTTCCAGGTGATGGCCGAGCCGGTCTCGACCTGGGTCCAGCTGATCTTGGAATGCGCGCCCCGGCAATCGCCCCGTTTGGTGACGAAATTGAAGATGCCGCCGTTGCCTCCCTCGTCGCCCGGATACCAATTCTGCACAGTGGAATATTTGATCTCGGCGCGATCCAGCGCCACCAGTTCGACCACTGCGGCGTGAAGCTGGTTCTCGTCGCGCTTGGGCGCGGTGCAGCCTTCGAGATAAGAGACATAAGCGCCCTCGTCGGCGATGATTAGCGTCCGCTCAAACTGGCCAGTCTCGCTGGCATTGATGCGGAAATAAGTGGAGAGCTCCATCGGACAGCGCACGCCCTTTGGCACATAGACGAAGGTGCCGTCGGAGAAGACCGCCGCATTCAAGGTGGCGAAGAAATTATCGGTGACCGGCACGACCGTGCCCAGATATTTCTTCACCAGTTCGGGATAGTCGCGGATCGCTTCCGAGATCGGGCAGAAGATCACACCTGCTTCGTTGAGCTTTTCCTTGAAGGTGGTGGCGACGGACACGGAATCGAACACTGCATCCACCGCGACCCCCGCCAGCGCCATCTGCTCGGACAAGGGAATGCCGAGCTTTTTGTAGGTCTCCAGCAGCTTGGGATCGACCTCGTCCAGCGATTGCTTCTTGGGCGTGTTCTTGGGCGCAGCGTAATAATAGGAATTCTGATAATCGATGGGGGGATAATGCACCTTGGCCCAGGTGGGCTCGCGCATCGAAACCCAGCGGTGGAATGCGCCCAGCCGCCATTCCAGCATCCAGTCCGGCTCGCCCTTCTTGGCCGAGATATAGCGCACCGTATCTTCGCCGAGACCTTTGGGCGCGCGCTCCATCTCGATGTCGGTGACGAAACCATATTTGTACTTCTCGCCCAGTTCGGCGACTTGCTGTTTGGTCTCAAGCGCGGCGGAGGACATGCTCACTCCTCAGGCGGCGGCGCGCGAATGGGCGCGTTGCCGGAATTTGACCAACGAGGCGACAACGGCCTCGGCATCGGACTTTTGCGAATCCCAGCCAAAGCTGACCCGGGTGGAAGTCAAATCGTTCACGCCCATTGCCGCCAACACATGGGATTGAGAAATTTTTCCGGACGAGCAGGATGCCCCTGTGCTCACCATCACGCCGTCGAGATCGAGTGCGATGACGATGTTCTCGGCCGACAATCCCGGCAGCGCGATATTGCAGGTGTTGGCTAACCGCGGCGCATGTTCGCCCAGGATGATCGCCTCGGGCAGTGCATTCTTCAGCATTTGCTCGAAATCATCGCGCAGGACCGAGATGCGAAGGCTTTCTTCGCCATCTGCCTGAACCGCTTTGGCCGCCGCGCCAAAGCCTGCAATGCCGGAAAGATTTTCTGTACCGGCACGAAGCCCTTTTTGCTGGCCACCACCCACCAGCTGCGGCGCCAGCGGCGCGGCACCCCTCACGATCAACGCGCCCACGCCCTGCGGTCCGCCCAGCTTATGAGCGGAAAGGCTCATGTAATCGCAGAGACCCGCATCAAGGGAGATTTTCCCCGCCGCAGTCACGGCATCCACCAAGAGAAGCGCACCGGCCTCGCGGCACTGACGCGAAATCTCGCCGATAGGTTGGATCACGCCAGTCTCGTTGTTCGCGGCCATCACCGCCACCAGGGCGCGGCCTTCACCCGTGCGCAGCGATACTGCAAACGCATCCATGTCCAGCGAGCCGTCCCCGGTCACCGGTAAAATCTCCAGCCGGACATCGGACATCTGTTCAGCGATCGCTTCGGCAGTCTTGAGCACCGATTTATGCTCGATCGCCGAGACCAGAAGCCGCGCGACCGGCGCGACCGCACTCCGCGCGGCCTCCACCGCCCCCCACAGAGCCAACGCATTGGCCTCGGTGGCGCCGCTGGTGAAGATCACATTGTCGGCATTCGTGCCGGCAAGTTGCGCCACCGCTTCGCGCGCCTCCTCGACCATCGCGCGCGCGGCGCGCCCCCCGGCATGAACCGAGGACGGATTGCCGGTGAGCGAGAAAGCGCGCTCTACCGCCTCGCGGGCTTCCGGCCGGAGCGGCGCCGTCGCATTGTGATCGCAATACGCCATGCTTCAGGCCGCTTCGAAGTCCGCCGCGGCCGCCCCGTCGCTGCCGGCGCTTGGCATCGAAATCATTACAGGGCCGCGAACGTCCCAGCACCCGCCGTTCCACCACATCAGCCAGCGAGACCGAGGAAAGGAACACATGGATCTGTTGACCCAGTTCCTCCCACAGATCGTGGGTGACGCAGCGCGCGCCCGTCTTGGTGCAGCCCTTGGAACTGTTGGGGCTGCAGCGCGTGGCCGCGATCGGCTCATCCACCGCCACAATGATATCGGCGATGCGAAGCTCGTCCGAGGGCCGGGCTAAGCGATAACCGCCGCCGGGGCCGCGCACGCTGGTGACCAGGCCGCCGCGGCGGAGCTTGGCGAAAAGCTGCTCCAGATAAGAGAGCGAGATGTCCTGCCGCTCGGCGATGTCGGCCAGCGCCACCGGCTTGGACTGCTGGTGAGTCTCAACCTGGGCGGAGTTGCCGGCCAGATCGGCCATCGCCATCACCGCATAACGTCCCTTGGTGCTCAGCCGCATGCCCGGTCTCCTTCAATTAACGGCGTTTTTTCTAGGTGTGGGACGCCGGCTTGGTGTAAGAAGCGCGGCCCGCCCTGGAAAAAAGCCTCGAATGCCAGCCGGAGGGGTATAGATTTCCCTACCACCATGGTCAAGTATTTGACCGTCGCATGCCCGCCAGTTCAACAAACCCATTGAAAATGAACATATTTCCAATGATGCCGGCGTCCGAAAACCTGAGTTTCTTCCTATGCTAGTCTTGCAAACCCGTCCGGCGGAGACCCGTCGTGCCTGACATCATCCTTCCGGGTTCCGCAGGGCGAATCGAAGCCCGCTACCAGCGACAAAAAGCCCCCGGCGCGCCCATGGCGCTGGTGCTGCATCCCCACCCCCAATTCGGGGGGACCATGAACAATCCCCTGGTCTACGACTTGTTTCACATGTTCCACGGGCTGGGCTGCACCACGGTGCGCTTCAATTTCCGCGGCGTGGGACGCAGCCAGGGCACCTTCGACAATGGCTCCGGCGAATTGTCGGACGCGGCTGCGGTGCTGGATTGGATGAACACGCTCTATCCCAACCCATCGCATGTCTGGGTCTGCGGCATTTCCTTCGGCGCCTGGATCGGCATGCAGCTTTTGATGCGCCGGCCCGAGATCACCGGCTTCGTCTCCATCGCCCCGCCGGCCAGCATGTACGACTTCGCCTTTCTGGCGCCCTGCCCGGCTTCCGGACTGATCGTGCACGGCACCAAAGACAATGTGGTGCCGGAGGCCGATGTGCAGAAGCTGGTGGACCGGCTCACCGCCCAGAAGGGTATCAAGATCACCTACGAGAAGATCGAAGGCGCCAATCACTTCTTCGACAAGCACGAAGCGGAAGTGGTGGAGACGGTGAAGGAATATGTCTCCAACATGATGAGCAAACCCCGCGAAGGTAGATAGGCAATGCGGTGGATCCGTTTCATCGGTGCTACCTCTCTTGCAATCGTGGCATTTCCTGTCGCAGTTGTTGCGGGTCTCCTGTCCAAATGGCGAAATTGCACACCCGAAGTGGCGACCGATCTGCAAAAACTATCTGATGGAATTGAAGGTGAAATGGATTGGGATCGTTTGGAGGGTGTCTCCATCAAAGATCCCCGTCTAGAGGCCATTCGCCGAGAAGCGCTGCAGGTCAATCTGCCGCTTCAGGCAGTAGATCGCGCCAAGCTTGGCGAATTGGCTGCTCGAACGCGCGCACTAGTTGATTAAATCAACTGCAGACACTTTTCACGGCGCGAGGAATTTTGCCATCTGGCCAGGAGCGTCGCGCGGAGCGTGCGCATGGCACGTGAGCACGCGCGACGCCGCCAGAGGGCAAAAGAACCGCGCCGTTCAAGATTTGCGGTGAAACTTGCCACCCGTCATGGGCTCTTTGACGCCGGTCGTGGTGGGAAGCGAAAGCGGCAGGCCCTTTTTCGAACGCATCGCCAGATAGGCGAAGCCTTCGGCTTCCATGAAATCGCCGTCCCAGCCCACTTCCTCCGCCGGGATCACCGGCGCATTCACGCGCGCCCGCAACTGATCCATCAGGAATTTGTTGTGGCGGCCGCCGCCGCTCACCACCCATGTGGCCGCTGGTTCGGGAAAATGGTCGCGCGCGCGCGCCAAAGACGCGGCGGTGAAAGCGGTCAAGGTGGCGGCGCCGTTTTCGGCGCTGAGATGTTCAACCGCATCCATACCGAAATCTAGCCGATCGAGAGATTTGGGCGGGATGCGGGCAAAGAAGGGATGGTCCAGCATCTTGTTCAGGGCCGCATCATCGATCTTGCCCCTGCGGGCAAAGGCGCCGTCCTGATCCACGGGCGTGCCGCTGTGCCGATGCATCCAATCGTCGATGGGGGCGTTGCCTGGACCGGTGTCGTAAGCCAGCACGGTATCGCCATCTATGTAGGTGACCTGGGCCACGCCGCCGATATTGGTCACCACCAACGGCATCGGCAGGTCCAGCTTGCGGGCGATGGCAGCGTGATAAAGCGGCATCAGGGGCGCGCCCTGCCCCCCCGCTTTTACATCGGCACTGCGGAAATCGTTGATCACATCGATGCCGGTGAGCCGGGCCAGCAGCGCGCCGTCGCCGATCTGCCAGGTCCAATGACGCTCCGGACGATGAAGAATGGTCTGGCCATGGAATCCCAGAAGCGAAATATCGCCGGGCTGGAGGTCGATTTTCTTGAGCAGGGCCTTGACCGCTTCGGCATGGGCCTCTGTGAGATGCCGCTCGGCGTCCCGGATCAAATAAGGCACCGGCGCCCCTTCCGCCACGCCGCGCGCCTCTTCCAGCGCCGTGCGCAAAAGCGCGCGTGTCTCCGGGCCATACGGGATGGTGAGGCCGGCAAGCGGCCGCACCACATCCTCGCCGTCGGTTTCGACCAAGGCGGCGTCCACACCGTCCAGCGAGGTCCCGCTCATCAAACCAATGACTTTCGAAATTTCCGCCATCTATGCTATTGCCCGCTTGTCATATTGGACCCCGCCAATAGCTTCGCCATACGGGGGAAGAAAGCCAGAGCCTATACGATGCCCGCCGCCCCGCAATTCCAGTCCGGCTTCCTCAAGACATTCGTCGCGCGTGGCGCCTATTATGACTGCTCGGCGCCGACCGATCTCGACACCTTGTTCGGACGGGAGCGCATCACCGCCTATATCGGCTTCGATTGCACCGCCGACAGCCTTCATATCGGCCATATGATCCAGTTGATGACCTTGCGCCGGCTGCAGCAGGCCGGCCACAAGCCCATCCTGTTGATGGGCGGTGGCACCACCAAGGTGGGCGATCCCTCGGGCAAGGACGAAACCCGCCAGCTTCTCAGTGCGGCCCAGATCGAGGCCAACAAGAACAGCATCCTCACCAGCATCCGGCACTTGCTGAAATTCGGCGACGGACCTTCCGATGCCTTGATGGTGGATAACGCCGAGTGGCTGGACAAGCTCGAATATGTTCCCTTCCTCCGCGAGGTGGGCCGTCACTTCTCCGTCAATCGCATGCTCACCATGGACAGCGTCAAGCTGAGGCTGGAACGCGAGCAGCCTTTGTCGTTCCTGGAATTCAACTATTCCATCATGCAGGCCTATGATTTCGTCGAGTTGTACAAGCGTTACGGCTGCCGCCTGCAATCCGCGGGCTCAGACCAGTGGGGCAATATCGTCTCGGGCATCGAATTGGGCCGGCGGATGGAGAATGCGCAACTCTTTGCCCTGACCACGCCGCTGATCACCACCGCGTCGGGGGCCAAAATGGGAAAGACCGCGGCGGGCGCGGTGTGGCTCTCGGCCGAACGCGTGAGCCCCTACGAATATTGGCAATTTTGGCGCAACACCGAAGACGGCGATGTCGGCCGTTTCCTGCGCCTATTCACCGATCTTGCCGAGAACGAGATCGCGCGCCTCGAGAGGCTCGAAGGCGCGGACCTGAACGAGGCCAAGAAAATTCTCGCGACGCAGGCCACCACCATCCTGCATGGAAGCGGGGCGGCGGAACGCGCCGCCGATACCGCGCGGCGCGCCTTCGAAGAAGGCGCATCGGCGGAAGGCTTGCCCACGATCAGCGCCAATTTGCCCGACGGAATCCTCAACCTCGCCGTCGCGGCGGGCCTGGTCGGCTCCAATTCCGAGGCGCGGAAGTTGATCGCCAACAACGGCCTCCGCCTCAACAACACACCTGTCAGCGATCCGAAGCTGATCGTAAACGCATCCGCGCTCAACCACGATGGCGTGCTGAAACTTTCGAGCGGCAAGAAAAAGCACGTCCTCATCAGGCCGGCTTAGTGGGGCGCTGGTTTGGGAGTCCCCGATTGTGCCACCGGCGGATTGGGCATGGCCTGATTGGACGGCGCATTGCTGGCAGTGGGAATGTGACCTTGGAAAATCCGCCGCAGAATACCTGGTGCCAGCGCGGAGAGCGGATTGACGTCGATTTTCGGTTCGTCCGCATTTCCCGTCGCCGAGTAGGTCACCCCGAACAGGCCTTCGCCCTTCTTGGACCCCAGAACTGTACCCAGAACGGGAATGTCCCCTAGCACGGAATTAAGTCCATAGGCCGGGATCAGCGATCCCTTCAGCGCCACCTGGTTCTTGGGCCGGTCGATATAGCCATCCGCGGTGGCGCCGATGGCGCGTCCGCGCGCGATGGCGTCATGCACGCTGATCACATTGTTCTTGGAGCTGAAAGGAACATTCAGGGTCTCCAGCGAAATTCCGCCCCCACCCATCAGGTCGCCGAGCCCCGTAAACGAGCCGGCGGAGAATAAACGCGCCAGCAACGGCTGGTTCATCACCTGGAAATTCTCGATGTCCAGCGTGCCTTGATAATCGGGCGTGGCGCCGGGCGCTGGCTCGGAATTGGTGGCGCGGCCCGGGAGGGTCGCTTCAAGCTTGAGGTTGCCGCTCTTGATGCTTTCGAAGGCAAAAAGGCCTTGGATCAATTGTCCGGCATCACTGGTCTGGACCATCAATTTCCGGCCCGAGGCCGTAGCCTCCATGCTGCCGCTGAGACTGCCTGTCTTGCCGATGCTGCCCGACAAAGTGAGCGAAGACGGTTTGTCGCCCACACCGGCGAGGTCGAGATTGAACGGCGCGATCGCCACACCGTCGCGCATCGCCAGCCGGTCGAGCCTGGCGTCGATATGAAACGGGCCCACCGGGGTCTCGTCATGGCTCCCGCCATTCGCGGTGGGACCGCTTTCGCCCACATCGCGTCCGATCAGCGAACCGTCCAGCGAATGGCCGCGCAGCACATAGTCATTTCCGGCCGGCGTATGCGTAAGCGTGAAAGACAGATCGTTCTGGGTGCCCATTTTCAGCGAGCTGAAATTCAACACCGAAAGCGAGCCATTGCGATCAAAATTGGCGGTTCCGGTGGCGCTCAAATTGGGTCCGGTGACACGGATGGTCTCGTCACGAAGAATGTCGCCGGGCGCGAAATTGGCAGCGACATGGCCGCTGGCGCCGAAACCCGGCGGCTTGCCCAAATGCAGAATAGGCACCAGCAACGAGGCATTGCTGAGATCCATGGTGACATCGGCAGTGGTGAGCTGGCCGCGATGGCCCTGCATGTCGGCGCTCACCATCACCGGACCGGTGAGGATATTCTCCAACCCCACATTCAGGGCCTGACGAACGCCATCGGTCATCACGCCCTTGGCGGTCAAGTGGGTGGTGACGGCGCCCTCGGTCTTGAAATCCTCGGTCCAGTCGGTGACGAAACGCGCATCCGCAAGGGTGAGCGCGCCGCTCTGGTGGAGATGGTCATTGTCAATGTCGAAGGCGACGTTGCCGTTGGTGAGCTTGAGCCGGCCCAGGGTCACGGCGAAATCGCTCACTTGCGCCTTGACCGAAATACCCACCGCATCCACCGAAAGGTCCTCCAGCATGGGCACGCTGAAGGAGAGATCGGTGCTGGCGGCGCCGCGGGTCTGTTTGGGATCGATGCCGAAGCGGGTGGGGTATCCCAATGGCTTCATGTCGATCAGGGTCATGATCTCGGGCATCTGGCCATCGACATGCGCAGTGATCTGCCCGGCCGTGCCATGGACATGCAAGGTGGGGATCACCGCATGACCGCTCCTCACCATCAAATTGCCGATCCGGCCGCCGTCAAAATCGGCGGTGAAGGTGTCGCCCAGAAGCGTGGCGTTGCCGGAGACATTGGTGAGATGAGTGAGGCCGGTGACGTAATTCCCTTCCACGCCGTTGACGGCAAAAGTGAGCTTCAAGGAATCGTCGGGCAGGACATCCTGGTCCAGCATGCCAGGGGTGAAACGGGTCGCGAAATCAAACGGACCCGCTGTCCCGGCCAGAATGTTGGTGTTGATCCAGTCGCGGGCGCCCTCGGCCACGGGAAGCGGCCAATAACGCAGCAGCGTCTTGACCGGCAATGCCGCCAGCCGTCCGGTGAGCCCGAGGCCCGGCGTCTGACCTTGCTCGCCCAGCGTAATGCTGCCCGAAACCGCGAGCGCGAAACCAGGTGCGGTGAGGTTGACGCGGTCGATGGTGAATTCTTTTTGCGCGATCCGATAGCTACCTGCGGCCTGCAGCGCTTGAAACGCCAGCGGTTGAGCGAAGATGCCAGGCATATTCAGCGCCAGCCGCGACGTGCTGAGATCGCCGCTGACACTGGCAAGCGTGCCCTGATCATAACGGAGGTCCGCCGCGCCCTTGAGCCGGACAATGCCCTCCGCGGCTTCCAAATTGGCTTCGCTCAGCGTCAGGTGGTTCTTCAATCCGTCATAATTGCCCGAAAGGCGGAGTTGGCGCACATGCAGCGCCTTGCTCTTGAGCGCGGCTAGCGGCAACTGGCCGGCAGCGGTCACATCGAAGCCCGCGGCTGTGAGATGGGCGCCTGGCGCCACGGTATAACGCGCCGCCAGATTGACCGACATGTCGATGCGCGCGAGCGGCTTGAACATCGGGGCATTGGCGGCAAGCGCCCGCAAATCCAGTCCGGTGATCAGTGCGTCGCCGGTCACCGGTCCTTGGTCCGGCGGCAGGGTCATATTCGCCTTCACATGAGCCGTTTCACCGGAAATCAACACATCGGAATTGAACTGAAGCCCGATGGCATTGCTTTTGGCCGACATCACTAGGCTGGCCTTGGGCGCGACGAAATGCAGACCGGTCACTTCATCGAACACACTCAGCTTGGCATTGCGCACGGCAAAGCTTTTGAGGCTGGAAGTGGCGGAGCCTTTGGCCTCGATCACGTCATTGAGGCGGGTGAGCACGTCGTTGGCGTTCTTGTCGCCCTCCGCGCCAAGCCGCATGCCGCCCTCTTTCATATGGACAAGAGAAAGCTCGACACCGACCAGGGTGATGCGTTGGACCCGGACATGGCCGGAGAGGAACGAGCGCGCGGCAAGATCGATGTCCGCCTTGGGCGCCTCGGCCACCACCCGGCCATCATGGTCGAAAATCTTGGCGCCAAGAACCACCAGATTGACGCGGCCTTCGTCGCGGGTCCATTCGACCGCGGCCTGGTCATATTTGAGGGTGATGCCGGGCAACGCCTGCTGGATGGCGCCTTCCAGAGTTCCGGCAAAGGGCCCCAACGAAACCGGCCCCAGCAACAGCCGGATCACCGCTCCGGCCGCAAAAAAGACCACCGCGGCCACGATCGTGCCCAACGCCAAAGCGGCGTGGCTGACATGGTGGACTTTAATAAAATTTTTGAAAGGCAGTCTCACAGGCAGTGTCCGCACAAAGTCAAAGCACTATCGCAGCTATTGGGCCTAAAAAGGGCAGATAACGCAGCATCTTGTAAAGCCTTTTGCAGGTTGCACTCGCCTTTTGTCGCCCCTTAAGTTAAGGCTGACGGGTATTGGGCGGTGGCAAATAATGGCGGCGGCGGCAGGGGGCTTATCCACGGGGGATAAGGTCCCAGACTTCAAATTGGCGATGGACGACGGGACCAAGGTCTCGCGTGCGAGCCTGAAGGGCCGGCCCTATGTCCTTTATTTCTATCCCAAGGACGACACGTCCGGTTGCACCAAGGAAGCCATCGATTTTTCCATGGCGCTTGCCAAGTTTGAGAAGCTGGGCGTCTCGGTGATCGGCGTCTCCAAGGACAGCCTTCAGTCCCATGAAAAATTCAAGAAGAAGCACAAGCTCAAACTGGGCCTGGGCTCGGATCCCGACATCAAGATGGCCAACTCTTTCGGTGTATGGGCCGAGAAAAGCATGTATGGCCGCAAATATATGGGCATGGAGCGCGCCACCTTCCTGGTCGACCCCAAAGGGGTGATCGCCGAAGCCTGGCACAAGGTCAAAGTTCCCGGACATGTGGAGGCCGTGCTCGCCGCGGCGAAAAGCCTGTGAAGCTGCTGGGGCGGTTTAAGCCGCGGTTGGCCTCACACTCCTTCTTCTGGCAGCGCGGATTGAGCGGCGAGGATATGACGCCTGCCCGCAGCACGTCGAACGGCTCGCGCGTGACTGCGGCGATCGAACGGGCGTGGGCGTGGCTGCATGAAACCTTCCCGGAACGGCAGATCTATATCCGCAGCAATGGGCGGGTGCAGTTTTTTACATTCGGCGCCTCGTTGCAAGCGACACTGGCGGGGCTCTGCCTGATCTTCCTGGGCTGGGTGGCTTTTGCCACCGTCAATGTCGTTTTCAAGGACCGCATCATCACCGCCAAGGACCGCCGCTACCAGGAAATGCAGGCCTCGTATGAAGGCAGATTGGCGGATCTGCAGATTTCCTACGACGAGCTGAACGGGGCCTTGGTCGGCGCCGAGGACAAATTCAAAGCCACCGCGGATACACTGCAATCCAAACAGAGTGCGATTGCCGGCTTTCTCAACCGCAAGGTTCAGGTCGAGGCCGCAATGGGCATGGATCGCGGCGCTCAGCCATTACCCGTCGAGAAGATGAACGCGGGCCCCAGCATGGATGGTGTGTCGGACGCTATACCCGAAGGCGCCCAGGGCAAATTCACCAGCGAGAGCGACGCCGATGGCGGCAGTACGCTCACCATGATGCCCGAACCCGTCGCCCCCCAACCGCGCATCGCCAAGCCGGATCATGCCAGCTTGCTCGATCGGTCCTTTGCCAAATTGCACCGAATGGCCGCCTACCTTTTCGAGCGGCCTTTGCGGAATGACGTGACGCAGTCCGCGGCGCTGGCGCAGCATCCCGCCTTGCGCGCCCTGGCGGTGCAAACCGCACGCGTGGCCGCGATGGGCGATACCGAAACGGGCCTGATGGCCAGGACCCGGGACACGCTTCTGGGCGAAGTCGCCGGCCTGCGCAATGTGGTGCGGCGCGCGGGTATTAATCCCAGCCAGTTCGAGCGCCGGAATGGAGCGCGCGAAGGCATGGGCGGGCCGGAAATCCCCCTGGATCGCGTCCAGGTGGAAGGGGTCAATGACGGCAATTTCAGCGCCGCCTATCTCCAAGCCAGCGCCATATTGAACCAGCTTGGCGGGCTCACCCAGGAAATGCGCCACATTCCCCTGTCGCTCCCCGTCAACAGCGACGATTTTGACCTTTCCAGCGGTTTCGGCCCCCGGCTCGATCCCTTCACCGGCCGTTATGCCTTCCATCCGGGCATGGACTTCGCCGGTCCCTGGGGCACGGCGGTGCGCGCTACCGCCGCGGGCACCATCATTTTCGCAGGGACCCGCGGCAGTTACGGAAATATGGTGGAAATCGACCACGGCATGGGGCTTCATACACGCTACGGTCATCTTTCGGCGATTAGCGTAAGGGTGGGCATGCGGGTTGAGAAAGGGGCCGCGATCGGACGGGTGGGTTCCACCGGCCGCAGCACCGGACCCCACGTCCACTACGAAGTCTGGTATGATGACGTGGTGCGTAACCCCCGCAACTTCATAGAGGCAGGCCGTCATGTTCTCTAGCAAAAGCAAAGATACCGCCCCCCGCCTGCCAGCATCGGGGCCGCTCCCATTGCCAGCCCGGCGCCCAAGCGCACGGGCCGTTCCGGCACTGCGCCTTCCATCATCAGCTCGGACCTGACGGTGACCGGCACCCTCAATTCCACGGGCGACATGCAGATCGACGGCATTGTCGAAGGTGATGTGCGCAGCGTGGGCCTGGTGATCGGCGAACGGGCAGAGATTCACGGCGAGATCTGGGCCGAGGATGTGACGGTGCGCGGCAAAGTGATCGGCCGTATCCATGCACGCAAAGTGCTGCTCTCGGCCACCAGCCATGTTGAAGGCGACATTCTGCATGAAGCGTTTGCGGTTGAAGCCGGCGCCTTCTTCGAGGGCAATTGCCGCCATTCCGACAATCCGCTGGGCGACGAAGTGCGGAAAGTCCAAACCGCTTCCCAGGGCCTCAGTGCGCAGCCCGGATTGGCGGGGCTCACTCCGCTACAGGCGACGTAAATTCGCACGCCTGCCGACGGCGCGCTGCTGCTTCTGATCGATCTGCAGAAAGCGGCCGATCATCCCAGTCAAGGCCCGCGCAACAATCTCCCCGCCGAGACACATATCGCCCGGCTATTGGCTCGTTGGCGCGCCAAAGGCTGGCCGGTTTGGCACATAAGGCACGATTCCCGCGAGCCTTCGTCCTACTTCCGACCCGGTCAACCGGGCAACGATTTCAAGCCGGAAGCGATGCCTCTTTCCCACGAACCCGTGATCGCCAAGCGCACCAACAGCGCGTTCATCGGCACCGATCTGGAACAGCGGTTAAAGGCTGGCAGTCTTCGCCAGATCGTGATCGCGGGCGTCTCAACCAGCAATTCCGTCGAAGCCACGGTCAGGATGGCGGGCAATCTGGGTTACGATGTCTGGTTGGTGGAGGACGCCTGTTTCACTTTCGCCAAGCGAGACTGGAATGGCGTTTCCAGAAGTGCCGGCGAGGTCCACGCCATGTCATTGGCCAATCTCGATGGCGAATATTGCACCGTCGCCACGACAGATGCGGTGATCGGCGCGGCTGATTAGGCCAGATCCTCAACCTTCTCACGCGGTTTGCCGCCGACCTCCTGCGCCAGCGCCGCGGCCATGAAGGGATCGAGATCGCCATCCAACACATCCTGGGGTGCGCGGCTTTCCACGCCGGTGCGCAAATCCTTCACCAGCTGATAGGGCTGCAGCACATAGGACCGGATCTGGTGACCCCAGCCGATGTCGGACTTCTCGCCGACAAAGGCTCCGGTCTCGGCCTTCTTTTTTTCCAGCTCGATCTCGTAGAGACGCGATTTGAGCATGTCCCAGCAGATCGCGCGGTTCTGGTGCTGGCTGCGCTCCGACTGGCTGGCCACCGCGATGCCGGTGGGAAGATGCGTGATGCGCACCGCGCTTTCGGTCTTGTTGACATGCTGACCGCCCGCGCCGCTGGCGCGATAGACGTCGATGCGCACGTCCTTTTCGGGAATGTCGATCACGATGGATTGATCGATCACCGGATAGACCGTGACACTGGAGAACGAGGTATGCCGTCGGGCGTTGGAATCGAAGGGCGAAATGCGCACCAACCGATGCACGCCGGCCTCGGTCTTGAGCCAGCCATAGGCGTTCTCGCCCTTGATCAGGAGCGTGGCCGACTTGATGCCCGCCGCCTCGCCTTCGCTTTCCTCGATCAGCTGCAGCTTATAGCCGTGTTGCTCGGCCCAGCGCGTGTACATGCGGAACAGCATGGCCGCCCAGTCCTGGCTTTCGGTGCCGCCGGCGCCGGCGTGAATCTCCAGATAGAGGAGTCGTTGGTGTCGGCCTCGCCTGACAGCATGGACTGAAGCCGCAATTGCTCCGCTCGCTTCTGCAGCGCCAGCACGGAATTCTCAGCGTCCGTCACCAGAGCGGCATCATTCTCCGCCTCCGCCATCTCGATCATGCCGGTGGCGTCGGACAGCTCATTTTCCAGGCCTCTGACGGAGGAAACAGCGCTGTCGAGCTTTTGCCGCTCGCGCATCAATTTCTGTGCAACCGCGGGATCATTCCAAAGCGCGGGGTCTTCGGCGCGGGCGTTCAGCTCGTCTAGGCGGCGCAGGGACTGATCCCAGTCAAAGATGCCTCCTCAGCAGGGCGATGGCCTGCTGAATGTCGTCGACGCTGCGTTGGATTTCCGGGCGCATGAGACGGATATAGGGTGCGCCGCCCGGCCCGTAAAGACCATTTTGCGCGAAGATTTCATGGGCGATTCAGGGACCGACTCCGGAGGCTTGCTGTTGGGAAGCGGCCCGATCGAAAAGAGATCGCGCTGGCCCAGTTCGGCGCTGCGCATCCGCTCCAGTTCGCCGGAATAGCGCTTGAGCGCATAAGCTTCGGTCAGATAGCCCGCCACCGTGCGCTGGCTGCGGGAGAGAAGCACCGGCAAATTTCCACCTGAAGCGCGTCGAACCGCGACAAAGCGCTGCGGATATTCTCGTCGGGGAGCAGGAATTCGTCCGGTGCTTCCGCCAGATCGCCCGCCACTGCGCCGTCCAGGGCGTCGTCGATCTCCGCATCGTGCAGGGCAGCGGTGTCGATGGTGCCGATATAACCGCCGGCGCCGTTCACCACATAAAGCCGCTTGGTGCTTCCATCGGGATAGGCGGCGCGCAGCGCCCTGAGGCCCTATCTTCGGCACCACCTTGGGATCGCTGCGCATCAGCCGGCCCACCGTCAGACGCTGATCCAGCCCACATCATGGGCGCCGCGAATGGACATGCCGCGAAGATGAAACCGCCAGGTCGCGAAGGAGTAGCCGAAAATATGCGCACGATAGTGGAGGCAACCGTGACCGCGATCACCACGGCGATGGTGACCTGGAAATCGCCGGTCGCCTCCAGCACCAGGAACACCATGGTGAGCGGCGCGCCGATGATAGCCGGGGCGACCGCGCCCATACCGGCCAGCATGAACACATTGTGTTCCGATTCCAGCGCGGGGAAAAATACGCCACGCTTTGCGCGAAAACCGCGCCCAGCAAGGCGCCCAGGAACAGCGCCGACGAAAACAGGCCGCCACGAAATCCCGAGCCCACCGATATCGCCGAGGCCAGCAGCTTCATCACCAGAAGCACCGCCAGTGCGGATAGGGTCCAGCGCATGTCGAAATGCAATTGCACTGCGCCGTGGCCGCTGCCCAGCACCTCTGGCGCGTAAAGCGCCAGCCCCGACAGCAGCACGCCGCCGACCGCGGGCCGGAGCCAGTCCGGCAATTTGGAGGCGCGCAAGCCGCGCTCGGTCCAAAGTCACGGCCTGCATCGCCGCCACCGCCACAGCGGCTGCAACCATGCCCAGAAGCGCGAACAGGAAGTAGCTTTCCGATGGCACGTTGAAATTGCCGCCCACATCGAACAGCGCCTTCATGTGAGACATGCCCCGCTGGGTAAGCGCGGCGCAGACGGTCGCCACCATCACGGGGGCAAGCGCCCTGGGGTTGTAGCTGCCCAGGATCAACTCATAGCCATAGAACGCGCCCGCCAGTGGAGCATTGAAGGCGGCGGCAATGGCCGCGCCCGCGCCGGCGGTGACGAAAATGCGCAGATCGGCGCGCCTCAGCCGGAACCAGCGGCCCGCCCAGGAATAAAGCCCCGCGCCCAGCTGGCTGTAGCCCGCCTCCATGCCCAGCGAAGCGCCCGCGGCATTGGAAATCACGGTGGTGAAAGTGAGCCAGATCGAGTCCGCGCAGCGACATCGTCCGCCATGCAACGCATTGGCCTCGATCGGGTCTATGATCTCGCTGAAGCGGCGCGCCCTGACCGCGCGTGCCGTCAGCCCCAGAAGCAATCCGCCCAGCAGCGGGACGAACAGCAGCCTCAGCCGCGAGACGCCGATCCCTTCGCTGAGATAGCGATTGGCCGAAATGCCAAAATCATAGACATGCAGCCAAGCCACGCCTTCGCGCAGCACATCCACCACCGCGCCGATGAAACCGCCCATCGCCGCGCAAAGGATGATCTGGCCGGGCTCGGCATCGCGCAATTCCCGCTGGATCGAAGTGAGGACGGCGCGCGCGCGCCGGGCCCAAAGACCAAGCGCGAAGGGCTCGCCCAGCGTGGAACGCCTTTTGGCGGCGCGGTCCGACGTCAAACCGGCTTCGACTTTTCCGGCTTGCGGCTCCATGTGGTCAGTAAAGTCCGCCGGTGCCTTCACCGATGACGCCGGTGTTGCCACGCGGAGGCACCGGCTGATTGGGTGAGGTCGCCACTGTTTGCCCAGGTATCGCCCCAACGTCGCCCGCCGTCACGGTGGCCAGCGTGGGCGCATTGGCTTCACCTGGCGCAGTGCCGGCTTTGAAAGCCTCCAGGACCGCGCCGGGCGTGCCGGACGGCACCAGATCGCCGCTCTTCCAGTCGACGGGCACTTCTTCGATGCCCGGCGCAACGCGGAATGGGGTGGGCGGCGCGTCGGCAAGCGCGCCTTTCATGAAATCGCGGAAGATGGGCGCGGCCACCGTGGCGCCCTGCTCGTCTTCGCCGTTGACATAGCTACCCAGCGTGCGGGGATTGTCGAAGCCGACGAACACGCCCGCCGCCAGGTCGGGCGAAAAGCCGATGAACCAGACGCTCTGGGAATTCTGCGACGTGCCGGTCTTGCCGGCCAGTGGTTTGCCCACGGCCTTGACTGATTGGCCGGTGCCGCGCTGGACCACGCCTTCCAGCATGGAGACGATCTGGTAGGCGGTGCGCGGATCGATGATCTGCTGGCGCGTGTCGTCGAGCAGCGGCTCCTGTTGGCCATGCCAGTCTGCTTCGTCGCAGCCTTCGCAATTGCGGTCGTCATGCCGCCAGATGGTCTTGCCGTTGCGGTCCTGGATGCGGTCGATCAGCGAAGCCTGGATTTTTTTTCCGCCATTGGCGAACTCGGAATAACCGGTGACCAGCCTGAGCAACGTGGTTTCATAGGCGCCCAGCGAATTGGCAAGCAACGGTGGCAGCTTGTCATAGACGCCGAAGCGGACCGGATAAGGCACCACCTTATCCATGCCCAGCGTGTAGGCCAGCCGCACCGTCATCACGTTGCGCGACAATTCCAGCCCGCGCCGAAGCGTGGTGTCGCCCAGGAATTCATGCTCGAAATTCTCCGGCCGCCACACCCCCTGTCCCGGACCCATATCCATCACAAAGGGTGCATCCAGCACTTTGCTGACGGGCGTATAGCCATTGTCCAGCGCCGCGGCATAGACGAAGGGCTTGAAGGACGAACCGGGCTGACGCTCCGCCTGCATGGCGCGGTCGAATTGCGACGAGGCATAAGAAAAACCGCCTGACAAAGCCCAGACGCGGCCGGTATGGGGATCCATCGCCACGATGGCGCCATTGACTTCGGGAATCTGGCGCAGGCCGAATTGCCCCGGCTTGCCTTCCGCTTCGACGAAGAAGACGTCGCCGGGCTTTGCCACCTGATCGGGCGTGGCGGGAGCCGGCCCCCATGTCTGGTTCTTCAATTCGCGCTTGGCCCATTTATAACCGTCATAGGGAAGGACACCCTGACTGCCATCGGCGAAGCCGATGCGGATGTCCTTGCCGGAATAGCCCAGCGCCACCGACAGCCGCCACGTCTCGATGCCCGATTGCTGGGTGGGATCGGAGGCGAGCTTGGTCAGCGCTGCCTTCCAATTACCGGTAACATCAATGTGTTCTTGGCGCCACGCCAGCCATGGCGGCGGTCATAGCGCACCAGACCTGACCGCAGCGCGCTCACCGCGTAGTTCTGCAGCCTTGTGTCGAGCGAGGCGCGCACCTGCAGGCCGCCGTCATAAAGAGCCTTCTCGCCATATTTGCCGTAAAGCTGGCGGCGCACTTCCTCGACATAATAGTCGACGTCGGCTGCCTGGCTGCCCAGCGCGCGCATCTGCGTCACCAGCGGTTCGGCCTTGGCGGCGGTGGCTTGGGCGTCGGTGATATAGTTGTTGGCCGCCATCTGGTCGATCACCCAGTTGCGGCGGTCCACGGCCGCGGCGTGATTGAAGCGGGGATCGTAATTGGCGGGTCCCTTGGGCAAGGCGGCGAGGAAGGCCACTTCCGAGACGTCGAGCTCGTCCAGCGATTTGCCGAAATAATTCAGCGCCGCCGCGCCGACGCCATAGCTGTGCTCGCCCAGATAGATTTCATTGAGATAAAGTTCCAGCACCTTGTCCTTGGGATAGGTGGCGTCGATGCGGATGGCGAGGATGGCCTCGCGGATCTTTCGGCTGAATTTGACGTCCGAATTGAGCAGGAAGTTACGTGCCACCTGCTGGGTGATGGTGGAGGCGCCTTGCGGACGGCGGCCTTGCAACACCAGGCCCACATCCTTGATCGCGGCCCGCAGGATGCCGGATGGATCGATGCCGGGATGATTGTAGAAATTGCGATCCTCGGCACTGGTGAAAGCCTCCTTCACCAGCTTGGGAATGAAGGCGGCCGGCACGAAGATGCGCGACTCGCGCGCATATTCGCCGATCACCATGCCGTTACCGGCATAGACCCGGGTGGTGACGGGCGGATTGTAGTTCTGCAGCGCCTCGACACTGGGAAGGTCGCGCGTCACCGTATAGATGTAAAAGACACCCGCCAGCGCGCCCAACGCGGCAAGGGCGGCACAGCCTAGGCCGGCATATACAAGAAGACGGCGGATCATGGATCCTCTTAAAGCGCGCTTTCCCGCCCGTTTCGAACCGGCTCTCCTATAGTACCCCTTTTGGGTTGAAAAGAGGCGTCCCTGTTAAAGCCCGTTAGGGCAAAGTTCCCGCGGAATTCGCGGAAAAATTGCGGTCCACAGCGTTGGCGATGGCCCCGGCGACGCGGTCGCGCCATTCCGGGGTGTTCATCTGCGCCGCATCCGACTCGTTGGAGAGGTAACCTAGTTCGATCAGCACCGCCGGCACGTCGGGCGCGACCAGGACCGCCAGGCTGGCGGCGCGATGGGGGCTCCGGGCGAGGATATCGGTGACGCCGTGCAATTTTCCCAGCGCGGTCTCGGCAAAGCGCGACGAGCGGTTGATGGTATCGCGCTGCGCCAGATCGATCAGGATGGGCGCCACCGGACTGTCGGCGCGGGACAAATCCACGCCGGCGATGATGTCGGACTGGTTTTCGCGGCGGGCCAGCGCCGCGGCCTCCCGGTCGGAACGCCCGTCATTGAGGGTGTAGATCGAAAGCCCGCTCACCTGGGGATCGGGATTGGAATCGGCATGGAGCGAAATCATCAGATCGGCCCTGAGCTTGCGGGCGATCGCCACCCGTTCCGGCAAGGGAATAAAGACATCGCTCTCGCGGGTCATGTGCACCATATAGCCTCGGGTCTTGAGGAGTTTCGCCAGCCGCAAACCTTCGGCCAGCACCAGATCCTTTTCCATCAGCCCGTTGACGCCATCGGTGCCGGAATCAAGTCCGCCATGGCCGGGATCGATCACCACGATCTTCTTTCCCGCACCGCGCGGCGTTTCGGGCTCCGCCGTCAGCGCCGCCAGCCTTTCCGCATCGGTCTCGCGCGCCTTGAGATCGGCGGGCCAGCCTGCATTGGCGTTGAACTTGCCTTGCCCGGTGGGGAAAAGATCGATCACCACGCGATAGCCGAAGCCGTTGGCGGGGGGGATCACCAGCGGGTCCGACACCGTCACCGGCCGGGTGAGATCGATCACCATGCGCGAATTGCCTTTGCGGAAGACGCCATAGCGATAGGATTTGACCGAACCATAACCGGACGGGCGCGGCGGCATTCCCAGTTTCCATTCCACCTCCGGCATATCCACCACCACACGGTCCGGATTGCTGAGGGTGAAGGTGCGCAACGTCCCCGGGTCGGAAAGCTCGATCACGAAACGGGTGCGGTCGTCATGCTCGCCGATGCGGGCGCTGAGCACGATGGGTTGGCCGCCGCCCGGGTTGCCGCCAGGGGAAAGGCCCGCGCCCGCTGGGGGCGTTGGCCTTCCCGCGGCTGCCGGGAGGTTGGCGCCCGGCGCAGCTTGCTCCCGCCTCAGCATCCCGGCGATCGGATCATCGGCGGGTTGCGCGGCAAAAGCCCAGGCGGCGCCCATCCCGACGAAAATTCCAGCTAAGATACTGATAATAAATGATTTTCTTCGTATTCCGGCGATCATGAGGCCAATATCGTTCCCACCGTCTTCATGTTTGTTAAGGCAATTCCCCCGCAGAGAAGCGCCTCAAACCCTTGCCGGGGAGCACCCTGCCCCCTACAAGTGATTCCCATGCTGCTCCGCCCCGGCCGTTGCCGGAAGGTGCCGTGGTTCGGATCCCCCGCCGTCTCCCCAGAAATTTTTCCTGAGACGGTGTGACGGTCGCCCTCCATTGCAGACGGCAGCGCGTCCCCGCCACCCGGCGGCCCGAATTTTAAGTGTTATTCATGACCGGCAATTTGCATTCAGATCTAATCCAGCCCGCAGCTGCGGGTTCTCCTGGATGCTTGCCCCCAACAGCACGGCCCGCTGCCGCCCCCCTCTTCGCGTTGACACGCGATCCGGACGCTGGCGCGCGCCACGGAGATCTTCATGTCCAAGCGCATGCTCATAGACGCCAACCACCCGGAAGAAACGCGCGTGGTGGTTCTCGACGGTTCCAAGGTCGAGGAATTTGATTTCGAGGCCGCGAGCAAGCGGCCGCTCAAAGGCAATATCTATCTCGCCAAAGTAACTCGCGTGGAGCCGTCGCTTCAGGCGGCCTTCGTCGAATATGGCGGCAACCGCCAAGGTTTCCTGGCCTTTTCGGAAATCCACCCTGACTATTACCAGATACCGGTCGCCGATCGCGAAGCCCTGCTTGCCGAACAGGAGGCCGACGCCCGCCGCCGCCAGGAAGATGATATCGAAAGCTTCGAGATCGGCGGAAAGCCGGAAGGCGAAGAGGAAGAGGAGCCCGAGGAAGAAGCCCCGATCGAAGACGATAGCGCGGCCGTTCCCCTCGATGCCGCCAGCATTGGACCGATCCTGGAAAGCGAGCCGGAAGAACCGGCATCAGCCAACGAGGAATCCCACCCCGAAGAAGAGCGCGAAGACGTCTTCGTCAATCATGGCGGCATGGACGGCGACGATGCCGAACCGCATGAGGGAGAGGACGCGCCCCTCACCAAGGCAATAGCGGCCTATCGCGCCGAAGACGATTACAGCCGTGACCCGGACGTGGTGGAGGCCGAAGCCGAGGAAGAAAACGAAGGCGAAATCGAGCCCGTGACCCCGGACGAAGCCGCCCCGGATAGCGACACTGCCGCCGCCGAAGGCAATGAAGACGCGATCGAGCCGGTGAGCGCTGAAGGCGAAGGCGGCGAAAAGAAGCTTCAGATGCAGCGCCCGGCCCAGAAATGGATGCGCCGGCGCCATTACAAGATTCAGGAAGTCATCAAGCGCCGCCAAATCATCCTGGTGCAGGTGGTCAAGGAGGAACGCGGCAACAAGGGCGCCGCGCTCACCACCTATCTCTCGCTCGCCGGCCGTTATTGCGTGCTGATGCCCAACACGCCCCGGGGTGGCGGCATCTCGCGCAAGATCACCAATGCCTCCGACCGCAAGCGCCTGAAATCCGCGGTCCAAGGCCTGGAGCTGCCCGACGGGATGGGCCTGATCATCCGCACCGCCGGTGAGAACCGCACCAAGCTGGAGATCCGCCGCGACTATGAATATCTGATGCGGCTGTGGGACACGATCCGCGAGAAGACGCTCTCCTCGCATGCGCCAGCGTGCGTCTATGAGGAAGGCGACCTGATCAAGCGCGCCATCCGCGATCTCTACAACAAGGACGTGAAAGACGTGGTGGTGGAAGGCGAATCCGGCTTCCGCAACGCCAAGGATTTCATGCGCATGCTGATGCCGGCGCAGGCGCGCAATGTGCATCAGTACAAGGACACGGTGCCGCTCTACCAGCGCCTCCATATCGAGCAGCAGCTGGACGCCATGTTCTCGCCCACCGTGACGCTGAGGTCGGGCGGTTATATCGTGATCAATCAGACCGAAGCCCTGGTCTCGATCGACGTCAATTCCGGACGGGCCACGCGCGAGCATTCCATCGAGGAAACAGCGCGCAAGACCAATCTGGAAGCCGCCGACGAAATCGGCCGCCAGCTTCGCCTGCGCGATCTGGCCGGCCTGATCGTGATCGACTTCATCGACATGGAGGAAGGGCGCAACGACCGCGAGGTCGAACGGCGGCTGCGCGAAGCGGTGAAGAATGACCGCGCCCGGGTCCAGATCGGCAAGATCAGCCAGTTCGGGCTTTTGGAAATGTCACGCCAGCGCCTGCGCGCCGGGGTGGTGGCGTCTTCGAGCATCGTCTGCCCGCATTGCGGCGGCGCCGGCATCGTGCGCTCGGTCGAGTCCACCGCCTTGCGGGTGTTGAGAGCCCTGGAAGAGGAAGGCGAGAAGAACCGCGCCAGCGCGCTCACCGTAAAGGTGGCGAATGAAGTGGCGATCTATACATTGAACCAGAAGCGCCGGGAGCTTGCCCGCATCGAGGCCGAATACGGCATGGACGTGTCGTTCGAGCCCAAGGAAGGCTTGATGGCAGGCCATTTCGAACTCGAGCGCATCCGCGTGCGCGATCCCGAAGACCGGCCGCGCAACCATGCGGTCTCCATCGAGGCCGGCTTTGTGCCGTCCGACGAACCGGAAGACGATGTGGCGGTCGAGGAGGAAGAGGACGAGTTCGAAGAGCCCGAAGAGGCCATTGAAAACACCAACCACGAGGCGCCGGAAACGCCACTTGCCCGCGAAGGCGATGGCAATGACCGCGGCGGACGGCGTCGCCGCCGCCGCGGCGGCCGCGGCCGCAATCGCGAGCGCAGCGGACCTCGTCCGGAAGGCCAGGACGTTCATGTCTCCAGCAGCGCGGACGGACCGGTCCAAAGCGAAAGAGTGGATGTGGCCGGTCAGCCGGACATGGCGCAAGCCACCGATGGTCAACTGGCTCCCGCACCGTCAGGAAACGGTCAACAAACACCCGAAGGCGGACGCCGCCGCCGCAGGCGCCGTGGCCGGCGCGGCGGGCGCAACCGCGAGCAGGACAATCAAAACCCTGAAAATCAGAACACCGAAAATCAGCATCCAGGGTCCCTTGCACCGGAACTCGATCGTTTCGGCGCGCCCGACGAGATCGACACCACGCCCACCGCCGGTCATGCGCCGGGCGCGCCATCGACCCCGGTCTGGTCGCTGCAGGACGACATTCCCGACACCACGCCCAAGGACGAAGAATCCGAAGCCGGGGAAGAAGGGTTGGTGGCAGCGGGCCTTTAGCGGGGACAAGTAATTCTCGCTTGCGTTCGCCGAACGCCGACCCGGCAGCTCACTGCTGCGGCCGCATATCCATGCCACCGAGATCCTGAACCCAATCCAGCGCCGAGCGGCACCAGATCTGCCGGACAGGCTTCAACTGCTCGCGTTCGGCGATAGCGCCGGTACGAAGATTAAAGACCGTGGGCGCGCTGACATCGGCGGCATAGATTGGCGTGCCGCAATTGCCGCAAAACGCCTGCGCGCGCTTTCGCCCGCTTTCCGCCGTCTTCACATAGATCTTGGGCGTCCCCTCGAGGAAATGGAGATCGTCCGCTTTCGCCGGGACACTGACGCGATACGCGGTGCCGGTCAGCACTTGGCAATCCACGCAATGACAGATGCTCACCTGAGCGGAATTGATCTCGGCCTCATAGGCGACCTGACCGCAATGACAATGTCCATGAATCTTCATGCTAGTCCTCGCCCGCGCCCAAGCCGTGACCGCCTGGATCGGGCAGCGCCACGCATACGCTGCCGCAACTGATCACATTGACGGTGACGGCGGGCGCCGCCCCCGTCGAACGCAAATCGCCGGGACGGTCGATGCTTTGTCCCGCCGCCAACCGCAACAAGGCATAAGCGATGGCCGCGGTTCCGTTGGGGCCGCCCGCGCCGGCGCCTGCCAACACCACCCTTCCGCTCCCGTCACGCACGATCAGCGGCGAGAGGAATGCCCCGGCGATTCCGGCCGGCGAAGACGGCGCGCTTGCAAGGATGGCGCCGGAGGCGCCTGCGCTGCGCGCCGCGCCGAAAGGTCCATTCATGGTCACACCGCACGCGGCCGCCTGACCGTTTTTGTCTATGACGGCAAATCCGGTACCGCCCAGATCGGGAGGAAGTGCGGTGATGCCGAAACCGGCGAGACTCTGGCGCACCGCGGTCACCACCGCGCTTTCGGGCGCCCCGCCTCGCGACGCGTTGGCAAGAAGCGAGCTTGCGAACGCGCCCGCGCCGGTTGAGACGTTGGGGATCGCAGCGGTGAAACTTCCCTCACCGATCTGGCGCGGCGCAGTGACCGCGGTGCGGTAGCCGGTCATGTCCGCAGGCGAAATCGCGCCACCCTGCAAAGCGGAACCGCGAACCACCTCGTCCGCCACTGCGCCCTTATAGAACCCGTCCGCGCCGGACAGCCGGATGGTGGACAAGGTTTGTGAAAGCGCGGCATTGGCGACCACGGTGCCCTCCGGTTTGGGGCGACCCGACGCATCCAGGAATTCCGCCGCCAGCGCCGCGTCCTGCCGGATGATCGTCTGCGTATTGGCGAGCCGAAGGGCCAGATTATGGCTGATGGGAAAGCCCGTGGCGGCGAATGCTTCACCCCCCGCAACGTCGCGTTGCCAGGGAAGCGCGCCGAATGCGCTCTGCAGATCATAAAAGCCCTTGACTGCGCCGGGCACTGCGTAAGCACCGCCTGCTTTCGCGGCACGCGGCAGGAAATCGAATTCCCGAATTCCCTTTGCCGGATCGGCCACCACGCAGATGCCGCCACCGCCCAGTCCCGCCGCCACCGGATAGGTGGCCGCCATGGCGAAGAACATCGCCGTGACTGCGTCGGCGGCGCTGCCGCCTTCGCCCAGAATGGCGGTGCCGGTTTTCACGGCATACGGTTCGTCGCCCACCGCCAGGCCGATACTCGGCTGAGAGCTGAAAGCCGCGCGGCCCAACGTGGAGCTGAGTGTGCGAGTTCGAGAGCGGAATTGATCGTATCGCCCACGGAACAACCCGCCAGCAAAGCGGCCATTGGCAAGGCAAGAAAAGACGCGGCGCGAAAGCCCGGCATGACAGTCCTGTAATTCAAGAAAGGAAGACCGTGCGGTTATGCCGGAACAGTGCCTTGGGAGCAATCTGTCCGCATTTGACCTGGACTTCACGCCCTCCTAGTTTCTGGCCTGACGGGGGATAACTGGAGGCTCCATCTTGCCGCGTGTCGACCCTGTTTCCGGGCGTCCTTGTTCCGGGCGCCCTTGGCGCCAAATCGCGTTTGCGACCGGCTTCACGCTTTCCGCCGTTCTTGCCTTCACCACGCTGGGGATCGGCTCCGCGTCGGCGCAGGGCATCGAGCTTCTGCGCGACACCGAAACGGAGGACATGCTGAAAAGCTTCGAGGCGCCGCTGGCCAAGGCCGCGGGCCTCAATCCCACCGACGTGCACATGTACCTGGTGGGCGATCCGGAAGTGAACGCCTTCGCCGCCGACGGACAGAACATCTTCGTGATGAGCGGCATCATTCTATATTGCAAGAATCCGAATGAGTTGATCGGCGTGATGGCGCATGAGACGGGCCATATCGCCGCGGGCCATATCTCGCGCACTGCCGTGGGCGCGCAGCATGCAATGATCCCGATGTTGCTCTCGATGGTCTTGGGCGCCGCCGCGATGGCGCTGGGCGCGGGCCAAGCCGGCATGGTGATCATGAGCGCGGGCATGGCGGTGGCGCAGGCGCAGATGGCCGCCTTCACCCGCGTGCAGGAATCCACCGCCGACCAGATCGCGCTTAAGCTGCTCGCCGCCACCCACCAATCGCCCATGGGTCTTTATTCGACCTTCGAGCGCTTTGCGGTCGAAGAGGCGCAGAGCGCTTACAAGATCGACCCCTATGCGGTGGACCATCCGGTGGGCCAGCAGCGTCTGGCCGACATCGAGCAAGGCGTCAATGCATCACCATGGCGCGACGTGAAAGATCCGCCGCAAATCATGCATACGTTCGAGATGGTGCAGGCCAAACTGGCGGGCTTCACCATGCCGGTGCAGGCGGCGCTCAATCTCTATCCCGAAAGCAACACCTCCGAGCCCGCGCGCTACGCCCGCGCCATGATCTATCTGCGCAAGCCCGAGCTTTCCAAGGCGCTGTCCACCACCAACAGCCTGATCACGGACGAACCCAACAATCCTTTCTTCTATGAAGTCCTGGGGCAAATTTATGTGAGCATGGCCAAGCCCGGGCTCGCCATTCCCGCTTATCAGAAGGCGGTAGACTTGCGACCCAACGCCCCGCAACTGCGGCTGGGTCTGGCGGTGGCGCAACTCGCGACCGAAGATTCCAGGCTGGCGAGCGCGGCACTTCAGAATCTCAAAGCTGCGGCACTGATCGAGAATGACGACGTCTTTACGTGGTACGAAACCGCCCAGGCCTACAGCATGCTGAAGAATGAGCCGATGGCGAACCTTGCGACCGCCGAAGCCTATTACAGCGCGGGCTCGCTCCGGCAGGCGGGCATCTTCGCAATCCGCGCCCGGCGCGGACTGGATCAGGGCACACCCGACTGGGAACGCGCCAACGACATCGTTTCCATTGCCAGCGCGCCGCAGCAGCGTTAAGGACAACCCCATGCAGGATTGGACCAAAATTCTCGCGGGCGCCTTGGGTGGTGCCTTTCTGGCCGTGATGATCGTCTTTGTGGCGGCGGATCGGGGCCTGCTCCCCGGCGGTCCCGGCGGCGGCGCCATCCGCGCGTATCTCCTCAACCATCCCGAACTGGTCGCGGAAATGACCGACCGGCTGCAAAAGCAACAGGAAGCCGCCGACGAAGCCAAGGCCGCGGCAGCGATGAAGAAGATCGGCATGACGCCCTTCTTCGACACCAAAGTGGCCTTCGTCACCGGTCCCGCGGACGCCAAGAAGAGCGTGGTGGAATTCTACGATTATAACTGCCCCTATTGCCGCGCTTCCCTGCCGGCAGTGGAAAAATTCTACAAGGCGCACAAGAACGACACGCGCTTCTCTTTCATCGAATTTCCCATCAAGGGGGCCGACTCCGTGGTGGCGGCGCGCGTGGCGCTGGCGGCCAGGCTTCAGCCCGACAAATACCTGCTGCTGCATTTTCTGCTGATGAACGAGACCGATCCGGTCAACGAGGCGATGATCTATGCCGACGCGCAGAAGGCGGGTCTCGACATGGCCAAGCTGAAACTGGACATGCAGAACCCCGCCATCGACGACGCCATCGACGCGAGCAAAAAGCTCGCCGTGCGCGCCGGCATCGACGGCACGCCCACTTTCATCATCAATGGCGTGATGCATCCCGGCGCGGTGGATGACGAACTGATCAACAGCCTCGCGGCCCAGAGCTAGTTGGGTACCTTTCCGTCGGTGACCGCCTTGTTCACCTTGACGCGGATCATGTCCATGTCGGCTTGCGCATTGGCGACATAGTCGTTCATGCAATCAGTGTATCGATGCAAATCGGCATTATGTTGCGCGATCTGTTGATTGTACTGTTTGACCTGCTTGTTGTACGCGGTCACATCTTCCTTGCCAGCGATTTCCGGAATGTCGTCCGGTTTGACACAAGTTGGCGCCGGATAATTATTGAGCGGAGGGAAATTTGTCTTGGCCGCAAGCGACCTACTCAACATATCGCGGATCATGTCTATATCGGCCTGGGCATTTGTAACATACGCATTCACGCAGTCAGTGTATTTGGCTCGATCCACATTATCTTGGGCAACTTGCTTATTATAATCAGTCACCGATTGGTTGCCGGTTACGGTTTTGAACGTCATACCCCCGGCGGCGATCTCCTTAGTCGTTGGACCCTGTGGCGCTATTAGCTTGTTGAAGGGCTTGATACAATTGGGTTCAGGATAATTGGTGAGCGCAGGAAGGTTGGTGCCAGCCTCTGCCGTTGCAACGCCCGACACGATCAACATCAGCGCAATAGCGATGTGCTTCATATCAAGCCCGCCAGCGGACTGGATGGATCGGCATAGCGCTTTTTCGGCATGCGCCCCGCCAGATAGGCCAAACGTCCGGCTGCGACCGCATGCTTCATCGCTTCGGCCATCATCACAGGATTCTTGGCCTCGGCGATGGCGGTGTTCATGAGCACCGCGTCACAACCCAACTCCATGGCGATGGCGGCATCGGACGCCGTGCCCACACCCGCATCGACGATGACGGGAATCTTGGCCTCTTCCACGATCATGCGGATGCCCACGGGATTCTGCACCCCCAGGCCTGAACCGATGGGCGCCGCCAAGGGCATGATCGCCGCCACGCCCATGTCTTCCAGCCGCTTCGCCATCAAGGGATCGTCGCTGGCATAGACCATGACCTGGAAGCCTTCTTTCAACAGCATTTCGGTGGCGCGCAGGGTCTCGATCATGTCGGGGTAAAGTGTCTTTTTGTCGCCCAGCACCTCCAGCTTGACCAGGGTCCAGCCGCCCGCTTCGCGCGCCAGCCGCAAGGTCCTCACCGCGTCCTCGCCGGTGAAGCAGCCGGCGGTGTTGGGGAGATAGGTGTATTTCTTGGGATCGATGAAATCGACCAGCCGGGGCTGGCTGGGGTCGGTGAGATTGACCCGCCTGACCGCCACGGTGACCATTTCCGCGCCACTGGCTTCCAGGGCACGTGCATTCTCTTCGTAGGTCTTATATTTACCCGTGCCCACGATCAGGCGCGACTTGTAGGTCTTGCCCGCGATCACCAGGGGTTTGTCCTCCTTGGGGACCGCGACAGGGGCATTGCCGCCGCCGATGAAATGCACAATCTCGAAGCGGTCGCCTTCACTCACCGGGACCTTGTCATAAGTCGAGCGCGGCACGATCTCCAGATTGCACTCGACCGCGATCTTGGCGGGATCAAGCCCCAACCGTTCCAGCATGGTCTTGATGGTGAGCCCCGCGTCAAACGCGCGCGCTTCACCATTGAGGGTCACATTCAGATTTGGTGCCATACCAGTCCGACCTTATTAAGGTTTCCGTTCCGCCCGCCCTGCCATTATAAGGCTTGGACCCGCTTCGCTGGTAGAAACGCAATGGCGAAAAACACGAGTAAATCCAAGTCCTTACCTATATATATCATCAACGGCCCGAATCTCAATCTGTTGGGGACAAGAGAGCCGGAGATTTATGGCCGCACCACCTTGGGCGATATCGAGGCGCAATGCGCCGCGCGCGCCAAAAGCCATGGGCTGGGAATTGTCTTCCTCCAAAGCAACAAGGAAGGCGAACTGGTCGAATTCCTGCAGGAAGCGCGTTCCATGGCGGCCGGCGTGGTCATCAACGCCGCCGGCTATACCCACACCTCGGTCGCGATCCTGGATGCTATCCAGGCGCTCGCCTCTCCGGTGATCGAGGTTCATCTTTCCAATCCAGCGCGGCGGGAGGAATTTCGCCATCTCTCTTACGTTGCCAAGGGCGCCACCGGCAGCATCACCGGATTGGGCGCCAATTCATATCTCCTGGCCATCGATGCAGTCGCCGGCATCCTGTCTGGGCCCAAGGGAAAAAAAAGGAAATGAACGACAAGAACAAGCCCGGCATCGACGCCGAAGCAATCCGTGCGCTGTCCGAGCTTTTGACCGAGACTGGCCTCACCGAGATCGAAATCGAGCATAATGGCGGGCGCATTCGCGTGGCGCGCGCGGGTGCGATTGCGGCGATGGCGGCGGCGCCCGCGGCCGTGATAGCGCCTGCCGCCGCAGCGGCACCCATTTCGATCGGACCACAGCCCGGCGCCATCACCTCCCCCATGGTGGGCACGGTCTATCTGTCGTCCGAACCGGGCAAGCCGCCCCTGGTCAAGGTCGGCCAGCAGGTAAAGGAAGGGGATACATTGTTCATCGTCGAAGCGATGAAGACCATGAATCCCATCCCAGCGCCCCGAAGCGGCGTGGTCAGGGAGATCTGCGTGGAGAACGGCACCCCGGTCGAATTCGGCCAGACACTCCTGGTTCTAAGCTAAGGCATGTTCGAAAAGGTCCTGATCGCCAATCGCGGCGAAATCGCGCTTCGTATCATCCGCGCCTGCAAGGAGATGGGCATCGCCACGGTGGCGATTCACTCCTCTGCGGATTCGGAAGCCATGCATGTGCGGTTGGCCGATGAAAGCGTCTGCGTGGGGCCGCCGCCCGCGGCGCAGTCCTATCTCAACATCCCCGCCATCGTGGCGGCGTGCGAAATCACCGGCGCCGAGGCCATCCATCCCGGCTATGGCTTTCTCTCGGAGAACGCCAAATTCGCCGAGATCGTGGGCGCGCACGGCATCACCTTCATCGGGCCCACGCCCGAGCATATCCGCATGATGGGCGATAAGATCACCGCCAAGCAGACGGTGAAGGTGTTGGGCATTCCCACCGTGCCCGGCTCCGACGGCGGAGTTTCCGATTCCGACGCCGCCAGAACGGCGGAAGAAATCGGCTATCCGGTGCTGATCAAGGCGACCGCCGGCGGCGGCGGCCGCGGCATGAAAGTGGCGCGCAATGCAGGCGAGCTTGCTTTCGCCCTTTCCACCGCCCGCGCCGAAGCCAAGGCCGCGTTCGGCAATGACACCGTTTATATGGAAAAATACCTGGCCAAGCCGCGCCATATCGAAGTGCAGATCCTGGCCGACGCGCATGGCAAAGTGGTGCACCTGGGCGAGCGCGACTGTTCGCTACAGCGCCGCCACCAGAAAGTCTGGGAAGAAGCGGGAAGCCCCGCCCTCAACGCACAGGAGCGTGATGATATCGGCGGCACCGTCACCGCTGCTCTCACCCAGTTGGGTTATCTGGGCGCGGGGACGATCGAGTTCCTCTATGAAGATGGCGGCTTCTATTTCATCGAGATGAACACGAGGCTGCAGGTCGAGCATCCCGTGACCGAAGCGATCACCGGAATCGACATCGTACGCGAGCAGATCCGCATTGCTGCGGGAAGCCCGCTCTCGTTCAACCAGAAGGATATCGTCTTCGAAGGCCATGCCATCGAGTGCCGCATCAACGCGGAGAACCCTTTCACCTTCCGCCCATCGCCCGGACTGATCACGCAATTCCATACGCCGGGCGGCCTGGGCGTGCGCTTCGATTCCGCCATCTATTCCGGCTATCGGATTCCGCCCTATTACGACAGCCTGGCCGGCAAGCTGATTGTCCACGCCAAGACTCGCAATGAATGCCTGCTCCGGTTGCGCCGCGCCTTGGACGAACTGGTGGTGGATGGGATCGAGACCACCATTCCCCTGTTCCAGAAACTGGTGCGCGAGCCCGATATCATCAACGGCGATTATTCGATTCACTGGCTGGAAAAATACCTCGCCAGCCATCCTTCCTGACGCCGCTGCTCCGGATATGGGCGCCTCTGTTCTTCTCGGCCTGCTGGCAGCTTTCTTCTATGGCACCGCCAATTTCGCCGTACGCCCCGCCTGCCGTGGCGCAGGCGTTTTCCGCACCATGCTCTATGGCCAGTGGCTGGCGACGCCCTTTCTTACCGCGGCCATACTGGCACGGGGTTTGCCGCACGGGTCCTGGCGCGCATGGAGCGTGCTTGTCGTCACCGATCTTCTTCTGCTGATCGCCACCGGCCTGGTGTGCCAGGCGCTTTCACATGGACGCATCCGCGTCGCCGCGCCCATCGCGGCATCCTATGGCGGCGTCAGCGCGCTTCTTTCCGCAGCGGCAGGCGAGCCGCTGGGAATTCCGCGCTGGGCCGCTATCTTGTTGATCACCGCGGGTTGCATGGCGGTGGCGGGACAGAATGCGGACGGCCGTACCGCCGCAAAGAGCGGCGCCCTTCCCGCAGCCGGAGCGGCATTGCTGTTCGGCCTCACCTATTGGCTTCAGGCCCGCCTGGTGATTCCCGAGCTTGGCACTCTGGCGCCGGTCTGGAGCTATTACCTTCTGGGCAGCATCCTGATGCCCATCATTGCACGGATGTGGGGGATCGCGTTGATCCGGCCGGAGCCGCGCACCTTCGCCTGGATCGCGGCCACAACATTCCTGGCCACCGCCGCCTATCTGGCGTTGAGCGCGGGGCTAGCGACCCGATTTCCCGTTATCGTCACTGTTCTTAGTGCGCTTTCCAGCGCCCTCACCGTATCGCTGGGGCAATTGATCCTGAAAGAGCGCGGCACTGTCCGGAGCTGGGTGGGATTGGCCGTCATCACCGCCGGACTGATCCTGCTCCGGGCGGCCTAGGTAAGCCGAAAATTCTCCGCTATGATTCCGGCGCCAACCATCGGGGGTCGCATGAGCTTTCTGGATTCCTATTCCGCACAAATCAAAAGCATTCTGCGCATCGTTGTGGGCTTGCTGTTCTTCAGCGTCGGGCTTGCCAAGATCATTCACTTTCCCAGCATCGACATGTTCAACAAAGTCGCTCCCTTTGACGGCATTGAAGGGTGGTCAGGCATGATCGAATTGATCGGCGGCGGGCTGGTCTGTATCGGCTTTTTCAGCCGCTATGCCGCCTTGATCTGCTCGGGCGAAATGGCGGTCGCCTATTTCCTGGGACATTGGGCGATCGTGACCGCCTCCCCCCACAGCTTCTATCCCGTGATCAATGGCGGCTCGGCTGCGATCCTTTATTGCTTCGTGTTCCTCTATCTTGCCGCCGAAGGCCCGGGTCCCTGGGCCATCAACCAGAAGTAATTTCCGCCCCCCTTTGTCTCTTTCGCGCAAGCGCTCAGAGACATCTCCCCCCGTCGGCGGCTTCGCCGCACGGGGGGAGAAAGCCGGGACCAAGACGCCCGGTCCTATCATCTCGGAGATGTTAAACTGAGCCTCCAAAGCGCTAATCTTGCGCCACGATGCACGCACCCATCCTGACGCCGGAGATTCTGCTGAGCGCTTATGCGCAGGGTCTGTTCCCCATGGCGGAGCGGCGCGACGATCCCACGCTCTATTGGATATCGCCTGAAAAACGCGGCGTGATCCCGCTGGAGAATTTCCACCTGCCCCGGCGGCTGGCGCGCACAATCAAGAGCGGGCGCTACCACGTCACCTGCGACAAGGCCTTTGCCGCGGTGATGCGGGCTTGCGCAGCGCCAGGGCCGGGGCGCGACCAAAGCTGGATCAATGACGAGATTTTGCGGCTCTATGCGGCGCTCCATGCCGGCGGTCACGCCCACTCGCTGGAATGCTGGCACGATGGCGCATTGGTGGGCGGACTTTATGGCGTCTCGCTGGGCGCGGCTTTCTTCGGCGAAAGCATGTTCTCGACCATGCGCGACGCGTCCAAAGTGGCCCTGGTCGATCTGGTCGAGAAGATGCGAAGGGGCGGCTATCTTTTGCTCGACACCCAATTCCTCACGCCCCATCTGGCGCAGTTCGGCGCCTATGAAATCCCGCGCGAGGAATATCTGGCGCGCCTACACACTGCGATCACGCAGCCTGCCATCTGGCCCCACACTCCGTGATCGGGCAGCGCGCCTTGGTCGAGGCTTTCTTCCCCCACATGGCGAAGCCATTGGTGGGAGAGATGTCTTCCGAGGGCTTGTCCTGAGGAAGACGAGATGGGGGCAAAAAAATCAGCGACCGGCTTCAGCCGGGAGCGGTTCGATCTTGTCCTTGTCGGAGGAATCCGGTGCCGCCACCTCGACCGGCGCGGTCGTGGACATCGCCGCCACCGGCGTATTGGGCGCGCCATTCGAGCAATTGATGACCCACACATCATAGAGCGGGTGCTGCATGCCGTTGAGGCCGGGGCTCGAGGCATACATCCAGCCGGAAAAGACCCGCTTCACACTCTGATCCGGCCGGTGATCGTCGATCTGAAGGAAAGCCGAGGTCTCGGGCGTTTCGCTGGCCGGCGTGGAATAGCAATAGCGCGCGGTAATCGTAAGGGTGGCGAACTGCACCGGCTTGCCGATGGGCGCCGCGATCGCAGTGGGACGGCCGGTGATTTTGTCCAGGCCGCGCAGCATCAAGGTCGTATTGGGCGCATCCGCCAGAGGCTGTGGCGGCGCGGGTGGCCCTTCCGGCGCGGTTGCATCCGCGGGCGCCGGAGCAGCAGCACTGGACGCGGCGGGGACCGAAGCAGGTGAAGTTGCAGCAGGTGAAGGTCCCGGCGCGGGCTGGGCCATCGCCGCCATCACGCCCGCGGTCAACAGACCAAACGCGGCCAGAGCCGTCTTCATGGCGAAGGTCCCGGATTCTGCAGCGGCTTGCCCTGTGGTTTGGCGGGCGGCGGCGTGGTGATGAAGCGATTGATCAGGCCGTTCAAATCTAGCGAGCCCTGGCTGTTCTGGATCATGCCGCCGGACGCCAGCATCTTGTCGTCGCCGCCCGGCGAGATGGAGATATAGGAACTCCCCAACAGACCTGATGACGTCACCATCAGGGATGAATCGTCCGGAATTTTGACGTCATTGTGGATATTCATATGTACGGTGACGAGATAGTTCCTGGGATCCAGGGTGAGGTCCGACACCGAGCCGATCTTGATCCCGGCCAGGCGCACATCCGTGCCCACGCCCAAACCATCCACGCGCGCAAGTTTGGCTTAAATCTCATAACCCGAGAGCCCGCCGCCGCCAGTGCGCGTATAGACGAAAAAGACGAACACCACCGCCAAAACCACCACGACCGCGCCAATCACGGTTTCGCTAAGATTGCTGTTCCGCATGCGCGCTATTCCGGCTTCCATGCCTGATAGTCTCCGGTCGCCGGCGGACGCTGACCGCTTTTCTGCAGCGAGCCTTCGGGGCGGAAGGCGAGATCCGTGCCGGTGAGATTGGGCAGATGCGGCGCTTCCCAGGGCTGGGTCTTGAGCGGCGCCTTGGTGGGCGGCTCGGCGAAAGTGTGGTGCAGCCAGCCATGCCAGTCCGGCGGCACGCGGCTGGCCTCGACCGTGCCGTTATAGACAACCCAGCGGCGTACGCCGTCCTTGTTCTGGTAATAGCGGTTGCCGAACTGGTCCTGGCCCACCGCCGTTCCTTGTGTCCAAGTGGTCAAAAGCGTGCCGAGGGTGGCCGAGTTCCACCACGAAAAAAGCATCTTGATGAAGGGCATGGGCGGGTTTCCGGAAGCGCGCGCAAGATTCGCGGCGACTATAGGGGCGGCGCCCTCCCCCGCCAACAGGCGCCGAAGCCGCGTATCCCGCGCAACTCCTTATTCACAATCCGTCCCCAAGCCTGCGTGACGCTGTGATGAAAACCGAGGGAAAATATTTTTGCGGCGAAAAATCGCCGCCGCTTGACTCGCGGTTTTTTGGGCCTTTCGGACACCACAAGATATGGTGGGGCCCCCGCCATCGACCACTTAATGCTTGCGGGGGCTTCCCGCCCGTGTCCATACTTTGGGCCAGTCACCCCTGTGACCACCAAATCTGGCGGACCTTCATGCCTCGGCCGCCCGGGCCCCGAACCCGGCGGACGGGGAATTGTCCTCCGGCGGCGGGCCACGCAGGGGATCTGGGGCCGTCCACTGTCATCGTCTTGAGGTGCTTCCATGCGCATTCGCCGTCATTTCACGGTCGAGGGTCATTCCCCTTACGAGGGCATCGCTTTCCGCCTCACCCGGAGCGAGATCCGCAATCCCGACGGCTCGGTCGTGTTCGCCCAGGACGGCATCGAGGTGCCGGAGAATTGGAGCCAGGTGGCGGCCGACGTGCTGGCGCAGAAATATTTCCGCAAAGCCGGCGTGCCCAAAACCTTGCGTCCCGTTCCGGAAGAAAGCGTGCCGGATTTCCTCTGGCGCAAGGAATCCGATCTCAGGGGCGGCCGCGAGACCACCGGCGAACATTCCGCCAAGCAGGTGTTCGACCGCCTTGCCGGCACCTGGACCTATTGGGGATGGAAGGGCGGCTATTTCGACGCCGAAGCCGACGCCCGCGCCTTCTATGACGAACTCTGTCACATGCTGGCGGCGCAGAAATGCGCGCCCAACAGCCCGCAATGGTTCAATACCGGCTTGCATTGGGCCTATGGCATCGACGGCCCCAGCCAGGGTCACTATTACGTCGACCACAAGAGCGGCCGGCTGACAAAATCCAATTCGGCTTACGAACATCCCCAGCCGCATGCCTGCTTCATCCAGAGCGTCAAGGACGATCTGGTCAATGAAGGCGGGATCATGGACCTTTGGACCCGCGAAGCGCGGCTGTTCAAATACGGTTCCGGCACCGGCACGAATTTCTCCACCCTTCGGGGCGAGAACGAGAAATTGTCGGGCGGGGGCAAATCCTCGGGCCTGATGAGTTTCCTCAAGATCGGCGATCGCGCGGCGGGGGCCATCAAATCCGGCGGCACAACGCGCCGCGCCGCCAAGATGGTGATCGTGGATATCGACCATCCCGACATCGAGGATTTCATCGACTGGAAAGTGATCGAGGAACAGAAGGTCGCCTCGCTGGTGGCAGGCTCCAAGCTCGCCGCTAGGCATCTGAAGGGGGTGATGAAGGCCTGCATCAATTGCGAGGGCACGGGTGGGGATTGTTTCGATCCGCAGAAAAACCCCGCGCTGCGCCGCGAGATCCGCGCCGCGCGCAAGGCCATGATCCCGGACAACTATATCGAGCGAGTGATCAGCTTCGCGCGCCAAGGCTATAAAGACATCACTTTCCCCACCTACGACACGGATTGGGATTCCGACGCCTATACGTCGGTGTCGGGACAGAATTCCAACAACAGCGTTCGCGTCACCGACGCCTTCCTGAAGGCCGTGCTGGAAGATCGCGACTGGAACCTCACCAATCGCAACAGCGGCAAGATCGCCAAGACAATCCCCGCGCGCGAATTGTGGGACAAGGTTTCGAATGCCGCCTGGGCTTGCGCCGATCCCGGCATCCAGTTCCACACTACCATCAATGACTGGCACACCTGCCCGGCGGGCGGCGAAATCCGCGCCTCCAATCCCTGCAGCGAATATATGTTCTTGGACGACACCGCCTGCAATTTGGCCTCGCTCAATCTGTTGCAGTTTAGGACCGGGGACGGCGCGCCCAAGAGCTTCGATGTGGCGGGCTTTGAACACGCGGTGCGGCTCTGGACCATCGTGCTGGAAATCTCGGTGATGATGGCGCAATTCCCCTCCAAGGAGATCGCGCAGCTTTCCTATGATTACCGCACCCTGGGCCTGGGCTTTGCCAATATCGGCGGGCTTCTGATGTCGGCGGCCATTCCCTATGACAGCCGCGAAGGCCGTGCCATCGCCGGCGCAATCTCGGCCTTGATGACGGGTGTGGCCTATGCCACCAGCGCCGAAATGGCTGGCGAGCTGGGAGCTTTCCCCGAATATGGCGCCAACAAGGATGCGATGCTCCGGGTGATGCGCAATCATGCCCGCGCCGCGCGCGGTGAAAGCGCGGGCTATGAGCGCCTCTCCATCGCGCCAGTGGCGCTGGACCTTGCCGCCATCCAGCAGAAGGACCTCGCCGCCGCGGCCGCGCGGTCTTGGGAGGATGCGCTGGCGATGGGCAAGGAATTCGGCTACCGCAACGCCCAGGCCACCGTCATTGCACCCACCGGCACCATCGGCCTGGTGATGGACTGTGATACCACCGGTGTCGAGCCGGATTTCGCCCTGGTCAAGTTCAAGACCCTGGCCGGCGGCGGCTATTTCAAGATCATCAATCGCTGCGTGCCGGAAGCGTTGGCCAGCCTGGGGTACAACGACGTCGAGGCCGACGCCATCGTGGCCTATGCGGTGGGTTATGGCTCGCTGGAAAGCTTCACCGGCCGGCTCAATCTCGATTCCCTCAGGGCCAAGGGCTTTGGCGAGGAACAGCTGCGCGAGATCGAGGCGGCGCTGGAATCCGCCTTCGACATCCGCTTCGTCTTCAACAAATGGACCCTGGGCGAGAAATTCTGCCGCGAGGTGTTGAAGCTTGACCCGGTGGAGATGGACGCCGCCGATTTCGACATGCTGAAGGCCCTGGGCTTCTCGCGCGCCGATGTGGACGCCGCCAATCTTTATGTCTGCGGCGCCATGACCCTGGAAGGCGCGCCCTATCTCAGGCCCGAGCATCTTCCGGTCTTCGACTGCGCCAATCCCTGCGGCCGCGTGGGCAAGCGTGCGCTGAACGTGGAATCGCACATCCGCATGATGGCCTCGGTGCAGCCCTTCATTTCGGGCGCCATCTCAAAGACTATCAATATGCCCAACGCGGCCACGGTGAAGGAATGCGGCGAGGCTTACCTGATGTCGTGGAAACTGGGGCTCAAGGCCAACGCGCTTTATCGTGACGGCTCCAAATTGTCCCAGCCGCTGGCCACCACCGCCTTCGCCATCGACGACGAAGAGACCGACGATCTGGAGACGGCGCGTCCGGCGGCGACCCCGGCCCAGACCATCGTCACCGAGCGCATCGTCGAGCGGGTGGTCGAGAAAATCCGCGCGCAGGAACGCGAACGCCTGCCCCATCGCCGCAAGAGCTATACCCAGAAGGCCATCGTGGGTGGACATAAGGTCTATCTTCATACCGGCGAATATGAAGACGGCAGGCTGGGCGAGATCTTCATCGACATGCACAAGGAAGGCGCCGCCTTCCGCAGCCTGATGAACAATTTCGCCATCGCCATTTCCGTGGGCCTGCAATATGGCGTGCCGCTGGAGGAATTCGTCGAGGCCTTCACCTTCACCCGCTTCGAGCCGGCGGGCGTGGTGATCGGCAACGACTCGATCAAGAGCGCCACCAGCGTGCTGGACTATATTTTCCGCGAGCTGGGCGTGTCCTATCTGGGGCGCACCGATCTCGCCCATGTGGTTCCGGCCGACGACGATATGGGTATCGGCGAGGGCAGCGATCGCGGCCCGGCCGAGGCGGCGATCGCCAAGGTGGCCTCCACCGGCTATCTGCGCGGGCATCTGAAGCCCGTCGCCCTAGTCCGGGGGGGGGCGCAGCCGCGCATGCTCGCCGCCGAGGAGGCGCACTTCCACGAAGCCCATTTTGAGCAGGAAGAAGCTCTGGATCTCACCGAAATCCGTGCCGGGGTCGAGGCGACGCTGGTGGCCAATCCCGTGGGAGCCCAGGTCGCCAGCCTGGAAGTGGCGCTTTCCAGCAAGCATGCGACCCAATCGCGGCGCATCGTGGAAGCGCGCATGAAGGGCTTCGAAGGCGACAGTTGCGGCGCGTGCGGCAATTTCACCTTGGTCCGCAATGGGACATGCATGAAATGCAATACCTGCGGCGCGACCAGCGGCTGCTCGTGAGGGAGCAAAAGGGCAGCTTTACCGTTCTCTATAGGTGCCCTATGTCCAGTCCCTCTTGATCGAAGCGGTCGCCTATGACGAAACCGCACATATTCTCCGGGCCCAGTTCCGGACGGACGGACGCGTGGTCGTTTATGAGAATGTTCCCCAGGACGTCAATGACGCCCTGATCTTCTCGGAGTCCATGGGCGCTTATTTGCGCGAGCATATCGAAGGCGCCTATCCCTCGCGCGAGATCGAGACGAGAAAGACGAAACGTCAGCCGTCGTGAGGAGTGGGTTACGCGGGCCGCGGCCGAAGCGCGCCCATCACCATCACATCACGCCATTGACCGGTGATGTAGGCGGCCTCGCGCATGCGGCCCTCAATCTGGAAGCCTGCGCGAAGGTAAGAAGCAATGGCGCGGTCATTGTGCGCCAGCACGTGCAGCGTGATGCGGTGGAGGTTGAGCACATTCCAGGCATAGTCCAGGGCCAGCCTTACCGCGCGGGTGCCATACCCTTTGCCGCGCTCGCTCTCGATACCGATGCGCACGCCCAGTTCAGCAGTCTGATAGACGGGCTGGAAATTCTTGAACAGCACGAATCCGATCATTTCGGGCCGTCCGGTTTCACGGATGGCGAAAAAAATCTGCGAGGTCTCGCGGGGAAGCCGGTCCAGCCATTCGCGGAAGGCGACGCAGTCGAGCGGCCGATAAGGAAGATCCATTGCCGCGGCGCGCGCGTCATTCAGCCAGACGAAAAGGCTTTCCAGGTCGCGCTGCAGAATCGGACCCAGGCTCACCACGTCATCATGCGGCGACACCTCGCCGACAATGCGGGGTGCTGGCGCGGGAATGCGGGTAAGGTCGAGAGCAGCGGCCATGCCGCCATCCTCGGCCCGTAACCACTAATTTTGCCCTAAAAGATGGTTAGCGAAATCCTAACGGGCTATTCGGCCGCTTCGGGCAAAATCGAGGGTTTCCAGCGCAGCACCGGCTTTCTGGCCGCTGCGGTCTCGTCCAGGCGCCGCCGCGGGGCGTAGTGAGGCGCACCCTCGAAACGTTCCTTGCGGCCCGCCTTGGCGTCTTCGGCTAGCCCCCTCAGCACAGCGATGAACCGGTCCAGGGACTCCTTGGATTCCGATTCCGTGGGCTCTATCAGCATCGCGCCATGCACCACCAGCGGAAAATACATGGTCATGGGATGATAGCCCTCGTCGATCATCGCCTTGGCGAAATCCAGGGTGGTGACGCCGGTGCCTTCCAGGAACGTGTCGTCGAACAACGCTTCATGCATGCAAGGACCGTCGCCGAAGGGCGCGCTCATCACATGCTTGAGCGAGGCCAGGATGTAATTGGCCGACAGGACCGCGTCCTCGCTGGCCTGGCGGATGCCGTCGCGGCCATGGGAAACCATATAGCTCAATGCGCGCACAAACATGCCCATCTGGCCATGGAAGGCGCACATCCGGCCGAACGGCTTGGCGCCGGCAGGCAATTCGGCGCGGTCTTCGATCAGGCGAAGGTTGCCGCCCTCGGCCACCAGTAGCGGCAGGGGCGCATAGGCCGCCAGCCGCTCCGACAACACCACCGGACCCGCGCCGGGACCGCCGCCGCCATGCGGGGTCGAGAACGTCTTGTGCAGATTGATATGCATGGCGTCGATGCCCAGATCGCCCGGACGCACCCGCCCGGCGATGGCGTTGAAATTGGCGCCGTCGCAATAGAAATAGGCGCCCGCCGCATGCACGGCCTTGGCGATGTCGACAATCTCGCCTTCGAACAAGCCGCAGGTGTTGGGATTGGTCAGCATGATCGCGGCCACGTCCGGCCCCAGCTTGGCCTTGAGCGCTTCGGCGTCCACCCGGCCGTTGGGCTTGGCGGGCACTTCGTCCACCACAAAGCCGGCAAACGCGGCGGTGGCGGGGTTGGTGCCGTGGGCGGATTCCGGCACCAGGATACGGTCCCGATGCTCGCCCCGCGCCTGGACGGCGGCGCGGATGGCAAGCAGACCGCACAATTCGCCATGCGCGCCCGCCTTGGGCGACATCGCCACGGCCGGCATGCCGGTAAGGGTCGTGAGCCAGCGCATCAAGTCCTGGATCAGCGCCAGCGCGCCTTGCGTGACCGAAGCCGGCGCCAGTGGGTGGAGATCGCCAAAGCCCGGTAACCGCGCCATTTTCTCGTTCAGCCGCGGATTGTGTTTCATGGTGCAGGAGCCCAACGGATAGAGCCCCGCGTCGATGGCGTAATTCTGCCGCGACAGCCGCACATAATGGCGGATCACTTCGGGCTCGCTGAGGCCCGGCAAGCCTATGGCGGCCTTGCGGCGCAGCCCCGCCAAACGGCCGTCATCAACCGCGACATCGGGCAAATCCACGCCGCTGACGCCGTCGCGCCCGATCTCGAAGATCAGCCGCGCCTCCAGATCCAGCCCGCGGTCGCCGGAGATGGTGGGCAATTCATTGTCCTGGACCATATGGCCCTGCGACGGCCGGCCCTGATTGTTCATGCTCATGCCAGCACCTCTTTGAGCGCCTGCTCGAAGGCGGTGAAATCCTCGTCCGTATTGGTTTCGGTGGCGGCCACAATCAAAAGATCGCGCGCCGCCGCCTCATGCGGCATCAATCGCGAAGCGGGCACACCGCCCAGCACGTGTCTTGCCGCCAGAGCGTCCACCACCGGCGCAGCGGGCTTGGGCAATTTCAGGGTGAATTCATTGAAGAAGGACGGCGTCACCAGATCCACGCCTTTGAGCTTGGCCAGACGATGGGCCAAGTCCGTCGCCTTGGCATGATTGATCCGGGCCAAGCGCGTCAGGCCTTCCTCGCCCAACAGCGACATATGAATGCTGAAGGCGAGCGCGCACAGCCCCGAGTTGGTGCAGATGTTGCTGGTGGCTTTCTCGCGGCGGATATGCTGCTCGCGGGTGGAAAGCGTGAGCACAAACCCGCGCTTGCCCGCGGCATCCACCGTCTCGCCGCACAAGCGGCCTGGCATCTGGCGAAGGAATTTCTCTTTCGCCGCAAACAGCCCCACATAGGGTCCGCCGAAATTCAGGCCATTGCCGATGGATTGGCCCTCGCAGGCGACAATGTCGGCGCCCTGCGCGCCCGGCGATTCCAGAAGTCCCAGCGAGGCCACTTCCGTCACCACCGCGATCAACAGCGCGCCCTTGGCGTGAGCGGATTCAGCGATGGGCCTCAAATCGCGGATCAGGCCGAAGACGTCGGGGCTTTGCACCACCACACAGGCCGTCTCGCCGTCGATCAGTGCGGCAATATCCTCCGCCTTGCCTGGCGTGACAGGGCTGCGATGCACCTGGCCGGACAAACCCGCCACGGTTTCCACCGTCTCGGCATAATGCGGATGAAGCCCGCCCGAGAGGATGGCTTTGCTACGGCGGGTGAGACGCTGGGCCATCAGCACCGCTTCGGCGGTCGCGGTTGAGCCGTCATAAAGCGAGGCATTGGCGACTTCCATGCCGGTGAGGAGCGCCACCTGGGTCTGGAATTCGAACAGAACCTGCAAAGTGCCTTGCGAGATTTCCGGCTGATAGGGCGTGTACGAGGTGAGGAATTCCGAACGCTGGATCAAATGATCGACAGCGCTGGGCACGTGATGCTTGTAGGCGCCGGCGCCGCAGAAGAACGGCCCTGCTCCCGCCGCCATATTGCGCTCGGCCAGCTTGGAAAGAATTCGTTCCACCTCCAACTCACCCTTGGTGTCGGAAAGGTCGAAGGACCCGAGCGGGACCACCGCGCTTTTGGGCACGTCCTTGAACAGCGCGTCGATATCCGGCGCGCCGATCTTGGCCAGCATGGTCTGGCGGTCATTGGGTGTGAGCGGCAGGTAACGCATGGATCAGAGGCCTTTCACGAATTCCTGATAGGCAGCTTCGTCCATCAGCTTGGCGAACTCGGCCTTGTCGCCGACCTTGAGCTTGAAAAACCAGCCGGCGCCTTCCGGATCCTCGTTCACCTTGGCGGGCTGCGCTTCCAACGCGCTGTTGGCTTCGGTCACTTCACCGCCCACGGGGGCATAGACTTCGCTGGCGGCCTTGACGCTTTCCACCACTGCCGCTTCGGCACCTGCACCCACCTTGCGCCCGGCCTGGGGCAATTCCACGAACACGACGTCGCCCAATTGCTCGGCGGCGTGGCGAGTGATGCCGATGGTGGCCTGGTCGCCTTCCAGCCGCACCCATTCATGCTGATCGGTGTAACGCACTTCACTCATGACCCAACTCCTTCTTATTTCGCTTTGGCCGGCCGCTTGTAGCGGTTGGGGACGAACGGCATCGTCACCACTTCGGCCGGCATCGCCTTGCCCCGCACCAGGAGATCGAGCTTGGTGCCGGGCGCGCTGAATTGACTTTCCACATAGCCCATCGCCAAGGGCGCATTGAGGCTGGGACCGAAACCGCCGGAAGTGACATGCCCCACCACGCGGCCGGATTTGTCGGCGATCTCGGTGCCTTCACGCGCGGGCGCACGCCCTTCGGGGCGCAGCCCCACGCGCTTCCTGCCCGCGCCGTTCAAGAGATGCTCCAGGATACGGGCAGAGCCGGGGAAATCGCGCGCCTCCTTGCGGCGCTTGCCCAAGGACCAGGTGAGATTGGCTTCCACCGGATCGATCGCGTCGTCCATATCGTGGCCGTAAAGACAGAGACCCGCTTCCAGCCGCAAACTGTCGCGCGCGCCCAGCCCGATCGGCAGCACCCGGTCATCGCTCAAGAGCGCGCGCGCCACGCGTTCGGCATCTTTGCCCTCGAGCGAAATCTCGAACCCGTCCTCCCCGGTATAGCCGGTGCGGCTGACGATAGCGGGCGCGCCAGCCACCGTGGCGCGCACCGCCTGCATGAAGGTGAGCGCGGAAATGCCGGGGCTTACGCCTTCCAGCACATCGGCCGCCATCGGTCCCTGTAGCGCCAGGAGGGCGCGATCGGATTGCGGCTTTAAGTCCGCCACGCCTTTGAGCTTGCCGGCGATATAGGCGAAGTCGTCGTCCTTGGTCGCGGCATTGACCACCAGATAGAGCGCAGGTTCACCTGCAAGCCGGGTGGTCATGAAATCGTCCTTGATCCCGCCGGAATCGTTCAGCAGCAGGCCGTAGCGTTGCATGCCTTCGGGTAGGCCCACGAGATCGGCGGGGGTCAATGTTTCCAGTGCGCGGGCCGGATCGGCGCCGCTCAAAAAGGCTTGCCCCATGTGCGAGACATCGAACAGGCCCGCTTTCTCGCGGGTATGGAGATGCTCTTTGAGAATGCCCGCCGGATATTGAACCGGCATGGCATAGCCCGCGAACGGCACCAGCTTTCCGCCCAGCTCCTGGTGGAGGGCGTAAAGCGGCGTCTGCTTCAATGTCTCGCTTGTATCGCTCATCAAGTCCTGAAAGGGAAAACCCCACCGCCAAGGCGGTGTGGACCCCTCTGTCATGGGACCTGAGAGATTTCCCCCGTCACCTTCAAGAAAAGGACGCCGGAATTACCCCTTCGGTGGGCGCGCCCGCGCCGCTTTCCAGAAGTTCATCCCCCGCGCGGTCCTTTTGCCTGAGAGTTTCCGGGGCGGTTGCTCCTTCGGCGCCTCGAAAACCGAGGTCTCTCCCGCGTGGGGTCAATTGGCTCGCCAGGGGCGCGGCGCCATCCGGCGGACACCCCTGTCCCGGGCATCATAGGTGGGGGTGGCCTCAAGTCAAACTGAAGCCTCAAGCCCCGGAAGTTACTCACATTCTTTCAGGAACCGCGATGCCCAGAAGATCCAATGTCCGGGTCATCACCTCCAACACCCGCGCGCAAAGACCCAGCCTTTGGCCGCGCCGCGCCCGGTCGGTTTCGGACATGATGTGGTGGGCCGTGTAGAAGCGGCTGAAATTCTGCGCCAGGGTGAAGGCATAATCGCAGAGGATGTTGGGCGCGCGCTTTTCTTCCGCCGACCGCATGGCGTCGCCCAGCGAGAGAAGCTGCAGCACCAGATCGCGCTCTTCGGGTGAATGGATGGCGGGCGTGGCCAACGCGAAATTCTGCTCCCGCGCTTTGCGCAGGATGGATTTGATGCGCACCGCCGCATATTGCAGATAGGGCCCGGTCTTGCCTTCGAAGCGCGAGAACCGCTCCAGGTCGAAAATATAATCGGTGGTGCGGTGATTGGAGAGATCGGCGAATTTGATGGTGGCGATGGCAATCTGCCGGGCGATGGTTTCGCGCTCCTCGGGGGTGTAGTCCCCGCCCAGCCCCTGCTCCGCCAGGCGTGACTTGGCCTCCACCACCGCCATGGCGATCAGGTCATAAAGTTTCATCACCCCGCCAGCGCGGGTCTTGAACGGCTTGCCGTCGGGACCGTTGATGGTGCCGAAACCGGCATGTTCGAGATGCGCCTTGCCGGCGATACCGGCCTTGGCGGCGGCGCGGAAGAGTTGCTCGAAATGGCCGTGCTGGCGGTGGTCCACCACATAAAGGATCAGGTCGGGGTTATAGTCGCGCACCCGCTCGACGATGGTGGCCATGTCGGTGGTGCCGTAAAGCACGCCGCCATCGGATTTTACCAGGATCAGGGGCGGCATGGGTTTCTTGTCGCCATCGCGGGCGACGTCGATCACCAGCGCGCCTTCGCTCATCTGCGCCAGCCCGCGCGCCCTGAGATCGTCGAGCATGGGCGCGATCAGATCATGGACGCTGGCTTCGCCGTTCCAGAGATCGAAATGCACGTCCAGGCTGTCGAATTCGCGCTTGGCGCCCGCTTCCGACACCGCCACGAAATGCCGCCATAGCGCGCGATAGCCGGGGCGCCCATCCTGCAATTCCACCGTGGCGCGGCGCGCCGCGTCCAGCCGGGCAGGATTGGCTTTGCAGGCGGCCGAGGCCGCGGGATAAATCTCTTCCAGGTCTTCCATCGTCACCGGTGATTGCTCCGGGTACGGACCTTTGAAACCGGCATCGAAATAAATGGGGGCAATGCCCCGGATCTCGATGTCCGAGATCAACTGCCCCATCTGCAGGCCCCAATCCCCCAAATGGATGTCGCTCACCACCCGCCAGCCATTGGCGCGGTAGAGCCGCTGGAGGCAGTCGCCGATCACCGACGAGCGCAGATGCCCGACATGCATGGGTTTAGCGACATTGATGCCGCCGAAATCGAGCAGCGCGGTCTTGCCGCTGGCGGGCGCGGGCTTCTCCGGTTGGGTGATGCGCGCGTTCAACGCTTCATCGGTGAGATCGAGATTGATGAAGCCGGGCCCGGCGATTTCGACCTTGGCGAATTGGGCATCGCTTTTCAGTCGCGCGGCGATCTTTTCGGCGATGGCGCGGGGATTGGCCTTGGCTGCCTTGGCGGCGGCCAAGGCGCCGTTGCATTGAAATTGCGCCAGGTCGGGCCGGTCGGACACCTGCACCTGACCGAAACACCGGTCCAATCCTTCCGCGGCGAAGGCGTCTTCCACCGCCCGCGACAGATCCGCCGCCAGCGAAATCATGGCGCGAAGCGGCCCGTCTTTTTGTTGTAGTCGATTTGTGCCGGTGTCATCTGGAAGCCCGCCATCACCTCATATTCATAAGGCTGGTGGCCGTTCTCGACATGGATGTCGAAATCGTCAGGCGATTCGCTGAAACTGGCGACCGACGCGCCAGGCGCGAAATCGAAATCCACCGCCAGGATGCGTTTCTCGACCAGAAGATCGCCCCGGGTGATGGCAACAAAATAGGGCACCCGGTAATGCGCCGCATCGACCGAAGGCGCGCGGGTGGCACGAAACTGCAGCCGGATGGAAGAATTGGTCTCGCCCGTCTTCTTGTTGATTGTGCAGTCCGTCGAGGTCCCCACCAGCGCCACCCGATAGGCCTCACCCGCCAGATCCTGGGAGGCGCCCGGACGGAACACTGTCATCTGACCGGTATCGGCCAGAATCACCGCCGGAGGGCAGTTGTTCACCTTGGTGCTGTCGCAGCCGGCAAGCGGGATGAGAGCGATGGCAAGCAGAGAATATCGAGAAACGGTCATGGGGGCATAAGGTCCGGGTGAGACTTGACTTTTTTGAGGCCCCAGCCGACTTCTCGGCCCTGTTTGCTTCGGGGCCGCGGACTTTACCCAGACGGATCGCGTAAGGGAAGCAGCCGGAAATGGCGCGAGACTGATGGCCGTCTATACCGATATCGGGTTCGAGGAGCTCCAGGCCCTGCTCGCCGGCTATGAGATCGGCGTGCCCCTGACGTTCAAAGGCATCGCCGAGGGCGTCGAGAATTCCAATTTCTATCTCCAGACCGACCGAGGCGCGTTCATCGTCACCCTTTATGAAAAGCGGGTAAGGACTGATGATCTGCCGTTCTTCCTGGGCCTGATGGAGCATCTGGCGGCAAAAGGCATCTCCTGCCCGCAACCAGTGCGCGCTCGCGGTGGCGCGCAGGCCTTCACCATGAAGGGCCGCGCCGGCGCCATCCTCACCTTTCTGAATGGCGTCTCGCTGAGAAAGCCAGAGCCCGCCCATTGCGCCGCGGCGGGGCGAGCCCTGGCGGAACTGCATCAGGCGGGGCGCGATTTCGCGCTCCAGCGGCCGAATGCATTGGGACCCGAAGGCTGGCGCGAATTGGCGGAAGCCACCCGCGTCCGGGCCGATGCGGTGGAGCGCGATCTGGGCGGCCTGATCGCCGCAGCCTTGGCGGATCTCAAGGCCAACTGGCCTCGCGATCTGCCGGCGGGTGTGATTCACGCCGATCTTTTTCCCGACAATGTGCTTTTCATGCAGGAAAAAGTTTCCGGCCTGATCGATTTCTATTTCGCTTGCGACGACATGTATGCCTATGACCTGGCGGTGACGTTGAACAGTTGGTGCTTCGAAGCCGACGGCGCCTACAACGTGACCAAGAGCAAAGCGCTGATCGCCGCCTATCAGTCGGGACGGGCTTTGACGAAAGAGGAAGGAGCCGCGTTGCCTTTTTTGATGCAGGGTGCGGCGCTGCGTTTCCTGCTCACTCGGCTTTATGACTGGCTCAATCCCGATCCCAATGCACTGGTCAGGCCCAAAGACCCCCGCGAATATGCCAAGCGCCTGCGCTTTCACCAGAAAGTGAAGCAGGCCAGCGAGTATGGTTTGTGACGGCGGCCAAGATCGATCTTTTCACCGACGGCGCCTGCTCGGGAAATCCCGGCCCAGGCGGTTGGGGCGCGATCCTCAGAAGCGGCCATCATGAGAAGGAAGTGTCGGGCGGCGAGCCCGCGACCACCAACAACCGCATGGAATTGACCGCGGTAATCGAAGGCCTGCGGAAAATCAAAAAGCCCTCCCATGTCGTGGTCCATACCGACTCCCGCTATGTGATGGACGGAGCGTCGAAATGGCTTCACGGCTGGAAGACCAAAGGCTGGAAAACCGCCGACAAGAATCCGGTCAAGAATGACGATCTATGGCGCATCCTCGACCAGGAAATGTCCCGCCATCAGATCGATTGGCGCTGGGTGCAGGGTCATTCCGGTCATCCGGAGAATGAGCGCGCGGACGAGCTCGCCCGCGCGGCCATCCCGAAATCAGTCTAGAGAAGCGCGACCATGTGGTCGGCACTGGATACTTCGAACGCGCCGGGTTGCTCGATGTTGATCTGGGTCACCACACCATTATCAACCACCATGGAGTAACGCTGGCTGCGCTTGCCCATGCCGAATTTTGTGGCATCCAACTCGAGCCCCAGCGCGCGGGTGAAATCGCCATTGCCGTCGGCCAGCATCATCACCTTGTCGCCGGCCTTTTGCTGCTCGCCCCAGGCGCCCATCACGAAGGCGTCATTGACCGAGACGCAGGCGATGGTGTCGATGCCCTTGGCTTTGAGGGCATCGTAATTCTGGATGAATCCGGGCAGATGCTTGGCCGAACAGGTGGGCGTAAAGGCACCGGGCAGCGCGAACAGCGCAACCTTTTTGCCCGCGAACAATTGATCGGTGGATACCGGCTTGGGGCCGCCATCCTTCATCTGCATCAATGTCGCCGAAGGGATTTTGTCACCCACCTTGATCATGTCGAAAATCTCCGTTTGAGGGGTTGTGAATTCAAGAAGACGTTGCCGCCGCGACATCATGATGACGGGCGATGAAGGATAGCGCATCGGCGGCGGAAAGCGGCGGCGAAAAATAAAAGCCCTGGCCGAACTCGCAACCCTGTTGCGCCAGCCATGCCGCATCGTCGGCGCTTTCCACGCCCTCCGCCACCACTTTGCGGTTGAGATCATGTGCCAGCGAGATGATGGACCTGAGCACGCGGTTGGCATCGGCCGCGGTCTCATGCTCGGCATGGCGGGCGAGCAGACTTTTATCGATCTTGAGCGTATCGAACGGCCACACCCGGAACTGGCCGAGATTGGAGGTGCCGGAGCCGAAATCGTCGATCGCCAGGCCCGCGCCCAAAGTGCGCAAGCGTCCCAGGTCGGTGGCAAGTTTTGCATCAGATGCGACGGTGCTTTCGGTCACTTCCAATACCAGTGTGCCGGAGGGGATGGAGTTGCTTTCCATGGTCGCGGCCAGCAATTCGTGGAAGCCGGGATCGCGCAATTGCCGGCGCGATAGATTGACGCTGACAAAAAGCTGCGGCGTCAAGGGAAAATAACGCTGCCAATGCGAGAGATCGCGCGCGGCACCCTCCAGCGCAAAGCGGCCCAATTCCACAATCAATCCGCTTTCCTCGGAATGAGCGATGAATTGGGACGGTTCGATCAGGCCCTTGGTGGGATGCCGCCAGCGCAGGAGCGCCTCGAAGCCCGCCACCGAGCGGCCCGAAAGCCGCATGATGGGTTGATAGAAGATTTCGAGATGACCTTCGATCAGGGCGTGACGGAGATCAGCCTCCAGCGCCACGCTGTCGGCAGGCGCCCCCGCATCCAGACCAGTCGAATAGACCAGCGCGCACGCGCCCCCGCGCGCCTTGGCGGCGCCCAGCGCCCGCTCGGCATTGCGCAAGAGCCTGGCAGGAGCGCCATCACCCATGGCCACGCCCACACTGGCGGGCGCGAAAATATTGCGACCGTCGTAGGGATGCGGCGGGTTCAGCAGCGCAACAAGAGCGTTACCCAAAGTCTGGGATGGTGTGGCGCCTTTGGAAAAGAGCAAGGCGAAGCCATCGCCGCCCACACGGAAAAGCTGGGCGTCGTGCGCATAGCGCTCCTTCAAGCGGCGCGCCGTATGCAACAGGATGGTGTCGCCCCCCGCATCGCCCAAGCTGGCATGAACCGCCTTGAAACGATCGAGGTCCACCAGCGCCAATTGCGCCTCGGAAAGCGCAGCGCCCATCGCCGCCATTGCATCCATCAAAGCCGCGCGCGTGCCCAATCCGAGCAGCGGATCGCGGGTGGCTGGCGACTGCTCCTTGCGGTCGGTGATGTCGCTCAACAAGCCGAGGCAATCGGACGGCACCTCCTGGTCGGTGACGATGCTGGCCCTGAGTTCCAACCAGCGCCACTGCCCGCCCGCGCCTTTGGCGCGGAATTCCAACCGGAAGGCTTGGCCCGGCGGATCGCGGAACAGCACCAGCGCGTCGCGATAAATCTCGCGGTCTTCAGGATGAAGCCGCGCCACCCAGTCCGAATCGGAGAGCGTAACCTTCCGCGCCGGCAGACCCAGCATCAGCGCAGCGTCAGCGGACAGAGTGAGAAGCTGGGCGCGAAAATCCAGATCGAACACCCCCTGATGGGCCGAACGGATCGCAGCCAGGGCGAGGTTGGCCACCGGCGCGGCAGGATCGAGCGCGCTGTCCGGGGTGACTTGGGCTTCCAGCAGACGCGCCGCGTTGGAGCCATGCAGGAAGGGCAGAACCGCGATTTCCTCGCTGGCGATCACCGCCAGCGCCAGAAGGATCGCGCCCGCGGCGGCAAAGCCGCCCGTGGTGGCGGGTGCCGTGAGCGTTTCACCCAACGCGCCCAGGCTGGTCACCGCGGCGGCCAAAGCGACGAGCGCGAAGGCGGCAGCGCTGGGCGCGATCACTTGCGCCGCGCGCATGCCGCGGCGGCCGCAAATGATCAGATAGGCGGCAATGGCGGCGCTGCCGGGCACGATGGCGATGTCGGTAAGAAGCGTGGCGCCGGGCACGCCCAGATAGGCCAAGACGCCGAAGCCGCAAAGACTGTAAAGCGCGATACGGAAATGCCGGCGATAGCGCGGCAGGACTTCACGCACGGGCACGATGGAGTCGGCAAGGCGTGCGCCCGCCGCCAGCGCCAGGGCGGTGAGAAACGCGGTGAGCCCATAGGGCCCGCCGATCGCGGTGGCCAAACTGGCATCGAACATGCCGGTGCCGGCCAGCCAGCTCCACAAGAGCATGAACAAGGTGAGCGCCACCCAACGTGGCGCGGAATGGCCGATCAGAATGGCCAGGCCCCCGGTGATGAGCGCGGCGCCCGCGATCAACGAACCGACCGCGGTGATGAAGATGGCGAGCTGGCGATTGTGCGAAGCGAGCGCGGGCTCCGTCCAAGCCTGGAGGGACGGCGGCGTGCCGGCTTGGCCCAAGCGCAATGCCAGGCCCACTTGCGTCACCGGCGGAATGATCACGCGCCAGGCGTGCGCGCCATAGGCTCTGGCGGGTTCGACCACCACGCCGGAATCCGAACTCGCCACCGCCAGGATCGCGGGCCGGGCACGATGAGGCATCAACCGCAGCGCCATGCCGGGCGGCTGACCCGCGAGAAGAACGCGGATGGCGGGCCGCACCGAATTGTTGGTGACCGAAAGCATGTACCAGATCGAGCCATCGGCTTCCGGCCCGCCGGGCGCATGATAAGGCGTCAGTTCCGGCTTCAAGTTGATGACATTGTCGGCCGAGCTGAAATCAATGGGGCGCGCGCCCTCCGCTGCCCATGCCGCGCCCCGCGCCAAACCCAGGCCTGCAAGCAGCAAGCCGATCAGCGCGAGGAAAAGCGGTTTTCGCATGAATCCTTATGAGGTCAAGCAACACAGGAGGGGCTAACCTAGCCGCGCACCGCTTTTCAAGGAAGCTTCATCTTCCAAGAGGGCAAACAAGACATGGTCACTCCACTCGCCGTTGATCAAGAGATATTTCCGGGCGATGCCTTCTTCCTGGAAACCGGCCTTGGTGAGAAGGCTGCGCGAGGCTTCGTTCCCGGGCAGGCATGCGGCTTCGATGCGGTGCAGTCCCAAAGTGCCGAAGACAAAAGGGATCAGCGCCCTGATCGCATCCGTCATATAGCCTTGGCGCGCAAATCGTGCGCCGATCCAATAGCCCAAGGCGCAGCACTGGGTGACGCCGCGCCGCACATTCGAAAGCGTGCAGCCGCCGATCAACGCATCGTCGCTCCGTCGGAACACGAAGAACACGTAGGCCGAATCCAGCCGCGTCTCCTTGTGGTAACGCTTGATGCGGCGGCGGAACGCGCCCTTGGTCAACTCGTCGTCGGCCCAGACCGGTTCCCATTTGGAAAGAAAGGCGCGGCTATCACCGCGAAGTTTGGCCCAATTCAGATAATCGCCGATGCGCGGATAGCGCAGATAGACCTCTTGCCCTCGAATGACCGGTTGCTGGCCGCCGGGGAACGTCAGGCCGCGCATGAAGGCCATCGGCCGCGAGTGCATCACCGCACTCATCTTGCCGGACCGCGGCGGCTTCATTATTCCGCCGCTTGCCGGGCCCGCGCGAAACGGGCGGCAAAGACATCATGGCGTTCCAGTTTCTTGACCGGGCCGATGGCGGCGATGGATGGGGCGGCCATCACGCGGGCGGCATAGCGTTTGACCTGGTCGCCATCCACGCGGTCGATCTGGGCCACGATCTCGGCCACGCTTTGCACCCGTCCGAAAGTGAACATCTGGCTTGCGATCTGTTCGGCACGGCTGCCCGGCCGCTCAAGTCCCATCAACAGGCCTGATTTCAATTGCGCCTTGGCGCGGGCGATTTCGCTATCACCCACGCTACCGCAGAGCGCTTCCATTTCGCCCGCGATCACGGCGGACACTTCGCCCGCTTCCTTCTCACCGGTGCCCACATAGATGCCGGTGAAGCCGCCATCCTGGAAATTGTTGGTGAAGGCATAAATAGAATAGCAAAGGCCCCGCTTCTCGCGCACTTCCTGGAACAGGCGGGACGACATGCCGCCGCCCAGGATCATGGCGTGAACTTGCGCGACATAGAAATCCGCGTCGTTGGCGGCGACGCCGGGAAAGGCGTAGGCGATGTGCGCCTGTTCGAGATCTTCCTGGAGCCGGATCTCGCCGCCCCGGTAATGCGCAGGCATGCTTTCGCCGGCCGATCCTGTTCTCAACGGGGCGAATTTTTCCTGGGCGAGACGCACGATCTCTTGATGAGAAACCGCGCCGGACGCCACCAGCGTCATGGTTCCGGCGCGGTAACGCCGCCCGCTATAGTCGCGCAACGAAGCCGGCGTGAAGGACGCCACCGTGGCCTCATCGCCCAGGATCGGCCAGCCCAGGGGCTGGTTGGGATAGATCACATTCTGCAGATGATCGAAGATGATGTCGTCGGGCGTGTCGCGCGCCTGCCCCAATTCCTGCAGCACCACCTGACGCTCGCGCTCCAGTTCACTTGCTTCATAGGTGGGCGAGACCAGGATGTCGGCGATGATATCCAGCGCCAGGGGAGCATCGTTTTTCAGGATGCGGGCATGAAAGGCAGTCTGCTCGCGGCTGGTATAGGCGTTGAGGTAGCCGCCTGCCGCTTCGATCTCCTCGGCGATCTGGCGGGCGGTGCGGGTGGTGGTGCCCTTGAACGCCATATGCTCCAGCATGTGAGAGATACCCATCTCCTGGGGCATCTCATCCCGGCTGCCGGTACCCACCCAGACCCCCAGGGCCGCGCTTTCCAGGTTGGCCATTGGATCCGTGACTATCGTCAAGCCATTGGAAAGATTAGATATTTCTGTAATCATGGCGCCAGTCTAGAAGAGATGAACTGGCGAATCAAAGACTGGTTGTTGGGCAGGACCTCCAGTTTTTCCGGCAAGGTCAGCAGGCGCGCGAGCCGTTCGGGCAGCGCCGGCGGGGCGCCGGTGGCCTGGGTGACGGCGTCGGCGAATTTGGCGGGATGGGCGGTCGAAAGCACCACCACAGGGTCTTCCGGAAAGCCCAGCTTGCGCGAGGCTGAGATCGCTACCGCCGTATGCGGGTCGATGATGCGGCCAGACACGCCGGCAACCGCGTTGATCGTCGCCAGCGTCTCCTCGTCGTCGCTGGATCTGGCGTCGTAGCGCGCGCGCAACTCCGCCAAAACCGCCGGCGGCAGTTCCAGCCGCTTGTCGCGAGCGAATGTCTCCATGGCGGCTTTTGTCCATGGGGCATCCCGGCCCGAGGCTTCGAACAAGGCGCGCTCGAAATTGGACGCGACCTGGATATCCATCGAGGGGCTCAAGGTGCGATGCGCCTCGCCTGCCGCATAGACGCCTTCATGCAGCGCGCGCGCCATGATGTCGTTGGCATTGGTGGCGATCACCAGCTTCCGGGCCGAAAGACCCATGCGTTCGGCCGCTTCGCCCGCGAAAATGTCGCCGAAATTGCCGGTGGGAACGACAAAGATCGCCGGGCCGGCAAGCTGCACCGCGGCGGTGAAGTAATAGACACTCTGGGCGGCGATGCGCACAAAATTGATCGAGTTGACCGCGGTCAGCCCCACCTCGCGGGCGAAATCCTTTTCCGCGAACAAGCCTTTGACGATGTTCTGGGCATCGTCAAAGCTCCCTTCCAAGGCAATGTTATGGACGTTCGCGTAATCGCCCGTTGTCATCTGGCGCCGCTGGATCTCGCTCACCCGATCTTTCGGGTGGAGCACAAAGACGTCGATATTGAAAAGCCCGCCAAGGGCGGCGATCGCCGCCGAGCCTGTGTCGCCGGAGGTCGCGGCCACGATGGTGGCGCGCCCGCCCCGGCGCTTGAGCGCACGGGCGAACAATCGCCCCAATATCTGCAGCGCGATGTCCTTGAAGGCGAAAGTGGGCCCGTGAAACAGCTCGAGCAGATAGCGGTTGCCGCTCATGGGCGAGAGAGGCGCGATCTCCGGCGTTTCGAAGCCGGCATAGGCGGCTTCGATGTCTTCTTTCAGTTCGGCGGCGCTGAAGCTGTCACCCGCAAAGCGCGACAGGATTTCAAACGCCACGTCCTGGTAGCGGCGGCCTTTGAAGGCCGCGATCTCGCCCGCGGAAAATTGCGGCCATGCCGCGGGCATATAAAGCCCGCCGTCGGGCGCAAGCCCTGCCAAAAGGACATCGGCGAAGCCGGTTTCGGGCGCCTCCCCGCGCGTGGAAATGAAGCGGCTGGACTTGGACACATCGTTCTCCGTCAGGTCCAGCGCAGCCGGCCCTTGGACATATGATAGGCGAGATAGACGCCGATGAGACCGGCGGCAAGTCCAAACCAGGTGACGGCATAGGAGAGATGATTGTTGGGCAGGTCCACGACGGTCTGGCCGCCTTTGGGCCAGCCGCCGGGATTGGGCGTGGCATCCGCCTCGATCACCACTGGCGCCGCGAGCTGGATGTGATCGAAGGCGGCGATGGCCTTGACGTCGCGGGCGTACCAGATGCGGTGGGCAAGGTCGGGCGGGGGCGTAAACCAGCCGGGCGCATCAGGCGTGCGCCAGATGCCGGTCACGCTTGTTTCGCCTGTCATCCAACCTTCTTGACGGGTCGAAGGATTGCGCTTGCCGGGCGGGACCATGCCGCGATCCACCAGATAAATGTGCCCCGCATCGGTCGTGAACGGGGTGAGCACATGATAGACCGCGCCCAGTTCCGGATCGGTGGCGAAGACATATGTTTCCTTGGCATTGTCGAACCGGCCCTGAAGCAAGACCCGCGCATATTCGTTCTGTGGGAGTTGTGCCAGCGCACCGCCCGCGTCATCCACCGCCATGGGCGCCGCATGCATCTTGGTGTTCATGGTGGCGATGAGGTCCAGTTTCCAGTGAAGGCGCTCGACCTGCCACACCCCTAACCCGATCAGGATCGCGGTCATGATCGCCACCGCCACGGTGAAACCGGGATAGGGCCGGAAGCTCAAGGCCATTAGTGGCGCCGTCCCTCCCCTGCCTTGTGCTTGTATTGCAGCACCAGGAGCGTGGACTTGGAAAGACGAAGGAACAGAAGACTGAGGATCACGATCAGCGGAATCCAGAGCACCGCATGTACCCAATAGGGCGGCGAGAAAGTGAATTCCACATAGAGCGCCAAACCCGCGACGATGGCGCCCACGATCAGGATGCCGAACACCGCCGGACCGTCGCCGGCATCGAACATGGCGTAATCCAGGCCGCAGGAAGGGCAGACGGGCCTGACCTTGATGTAGCCGTCAAACAACGGCCCCTGCCCGCAGCGCGGACAGAGACCGAGAATTGCGCAACGCGCGGTATTAGGCAGCCGACACCGGCCCTTGGCCCCACACATAAATGCAGGCGAACAGGAACAGCCACACCACGTCGACGAAGTGCCAGTACCAGGCCGCCGCTTCGAAGCCGAAATGACGGGTTGGAGTGAACTGGCCGGCGATGGCGCGGAACAAGCACACGGTGAGGAAGATGGTACCGATGATCACATGGAAGCCGTGGAAGCCGGTCGCCATGAAGAAGGTGGAACCATAGATGGCGTCAAAATTGCCCGCACCGGATGCCAGCGAGACATGGGCTGCATCGGTGAAGGGCGCCAGCGCCAAATGGTTAAAGCCGAAAGTGAAAGGCGCGTGGCTGTATTCATAGGCCTGCACGCCGGTGAAGCTCGCGCCCAGAAGCACGGTGATCAAAAGACCCTGGATCGCGCCCTTGCGGTCGCCCATTTGCAGCGCGTGATGCGCCCAGGTGACGGTGGTGCCCGAGGTGAGCAGGATCAGGGTGTTGAGCAGCGGGAAATGCCAGGGATCCAGGGTGACAATGCCAGCCGGCGGCCAAGTGCCGATGCCCACATCGGCGGGGAAGATCGCCGAATTGAAATAGGCCCAGAACCAGGCGACGAAGAACATCACTTCCGAGGCGATGAAGAGCAGCATGCCGTAGCGCAGATGCAGCTTCACCACCGGCGTATGATTGCCCAGCACCACGGATTCGCGCACCACGTCGCGCCACCAACCCGCCATGGTGTAAAGCACCAACGCCAGACCGATAATGAAGATCCAGGGCTGACCATTCACCGGCAGGCCGAAGAAGCCGGTGTAATCCTTGTTCATCCAGAACACGGCGCCGGTCAGCATGGTGAAGGCGCCGATCGAACCCACGATGGGCCACGGGCTGGGATCGACCAGATGATAATCGTGCCTGACTTCGCCGCTCATATAACTAGCCCCTCTTTAGTGGCTTAAATTCTCGTGCCATTGCACGATCGACATTACGAAAAACAAAATCACCAAACCGCCCAGCGCCAGCGCCAGCGCGATGTTGCGCTTGCGGCGCTCCCGCCCGGCCCTGCTGTCCTGATCGAACGGATCGTCATCCATTGCCTCATGTCCAAAGCGGAGCAAGATGAAGCAACCGCTCCACGATTAGGGCCGCGAACGGCGCGAACACATAGAGCAGCGAAACAAAAAACAGGCGCTTGGCGGCGGGCTCCTTTGCTTCGTCTTTCTCGCGCCAGGTGGCGAAGGCCTCCAGCAGCATCCAGAAGCCCATCGAAGCCGCTGTCACCAGATAGAGCATGCCACCCAGGCCGATGAAGGCCGGGAGCGTACCCAGCGGCGCCAGGATCAGCGAATAGATCAGGATATGGCGGCGGGTGACGGTCTTGCCCTTTACCACCGGAAGCATGGGGATTCCCGCCTTGGCGTAATCGCCGCAACGCCACAATGACAGCGCCCAGAAATGGGGTGGGGTCCACATGAAGATGATCGCCACCAGCACCAGGGGCGCGAGACTGAGGTTGCCGGTCACTGACGCCCAGCCGATGGCGGGTGGCAGCGCGCCGGCCAGTCCGCCGATCACGATGTTCTGCGGCGTGCGACGCTTCAGCCAAAGCGTATAGACCACGACGTAAAAGAACACGGTGAAAGCCAGAAGCCCGGCCGCCAGCCAATTGACGAACAGCCACATGGTGGCCACGGCAAAGGCAGCCAGCGCCCAGCCGAACGCCATCGCGTCTTCGCGCACGACATGGCCCATCGGGATTGGCCGGGTCGCCGTGCGCGTCATCACCACATCGATGTCGGCATCATAGGCCATGTTGAGCGCGCCGCTGGCACCGGCCGCCAGCGCGATGCAAAGCAGCGCGGTGAAGGCGGTGAGCGGATGAACATGCCCAGGCGCCGCGATGATCCCCGCCAGACCCGTGAACACAACCAGCGACATCACGCGCGGCTTCAAGAGCGCGAAAAAGTCCCCGACTGTGGTCACTCGGGAGTAGTTGAGGGTATCGGTGATAGCCATAATGTTGGTCTTGAACGTCCTTAGTGGATGTGCGGCAGTTCGTTGAACTGATGGAACGGCGGCGGCGAAGGCAGCGTCCATTCCAGGGTGGTCGCCCCCACGCCCCAGGGATTGTCGCCCGCCTTGCGCTTGGCAACGAAGGCCTCGACCAGCATGGTGAGGAAGATCAGTACCCCGAAGCCGGCGATGAAGGCGCCGATCGAGGAGACGAAATTCCAGCCTGCGAACGCATCAGGATAGTCGGCATAGCGGCGCGGCATGCCGGCCAGACCCAGAAAGTGCATGGGGAAGAAGGCCATGTTCACGCCGACAAACGTGACCCAGAAATGCAGCTTGCCCAGCGTTTCGTTGTACATGTAGCCGGTGAATTTCGGGAACCAGAAATAGAAGCCCGAGAAGATCGCAAACACGGCGCCTAGGCTGAGCACATAGTGGAAATGTGCCACCACGTAATAGGTGTCCTGCAGCACCACATCGACGCCAGCATTGGCCAACACCACGCCGGTGACGCCGCCCACGGTGAAGAGGAAGACGAAGCCGATCGCCCACAGCATCGGCGTCTTGAACTCGATCGAGCCGCCCCACATCGTTGCGATCCAGCTGAACACCTTGATACCGGTGGGCACCGCGATGACCATGGTGGCGAAGACGAAGTAGGCCTTGGTGTCGACCGAGAGGCCCACCGTGTACATGTGGTGCGCCCAGACCAGAAAGCCGATGAAGCCGATCGCCACCATCGCGTAGGCCATGCCGAGATAACCGAACACGGGACGCTTGGAGAAGGTCGCGATCACATGGCTGATCATGCCGAAGCCCGGCAAGATGAGAATGTACACTTCGGGATGGCCGAAGAACCAGAACAGATGCTGGTAGAGGATTGGATCGCCGCCGCCGGCCGGGTTGAAAAAGCTGGTGCCGAAATGACGGTCGGTAAGCAGCATGGTGATGGCGCCCGCCAGAACCGGCAGCGACAGCAGCAACAGGAACACCGTCACCAGGATCGACCACACGAACAGCGGCATCTTGTGCAGCGTCATGCCCGGCGCGCGCATGTTGAAGATGGTGGTGATGAAATTGATGGCGCCCAGGATCGAGGACGCGCCCGCGATATGGAGCGAGAAGATCGCCAAATCCATCGCCGGTCCGGGCGAGCCATAAGTCGAGAGCGGCGCATAAAGCGTCCAGCCGCCACCCACACCGATGCCGCCGGAATCGCCTTCCACGAACATGTTCATGCAGAGCAGCGCGAAGGAGAAGGGCAGCAGCCAGAAGGAAATGTTATTCATGCGCGGGAACGCCATGTCGGGCGCCCCTATCATCAGGGGCACCAGCCAGTTGCCGAATCCGCCGATCATCGCCGGCATGATCATGAAGAACACCATGATCAAGCCATGGCCGGTGACGAAGACGTTGAAGGTGTGGGGCTCCTTGAACACCTGCAAGCCGGGATACATCAGCTCGGCGCGCATCATCATCGAGAAGAAACCGCCCACGATGCCCGCCATGATCGCGAACACCAGATACATGGTGCCGATATCCTTGTGGTTGGTTGAATAGACGTAGCGGCGCCAGCCGGTGGGATGATGGCTATGGTCTTCGAAATGATGTTCTTCGCGGTGCTGCTCGAAAGCGAGATCGGTCATGGGTCTAAATCCTATTTCGCTGCGAGATGAACATCAGTGTCGAGCGAGGCGAACTTCTTCTTGGAGGCGGCGAGCCAGGCGGCATAATCGGCATCGCTGACCACCTTGACTTCAATGGGCATGAAGGCGTGGCGCGCGCCGCAAAGTTCGGAACATTCGCCATAATAGATGCCGGTCTGGTTGGCCTTGAACCAGGTATGATTGAGACGGCCGGGGACTGCATCCATCTTCACGCCCATCTGCGGCAATGCCCAGGAATGGATCACGTCGGCGCCGGTGGTGATCACTTCGACCACCTTGTTCACGGGAACAACCACGGAATTGTCCACGCCCAGGAGACGCGGCTCATTCGCCTTGGCGGCGTCGGCGTCGGAGAGGCCGAGCGAATCGAAGGTGAAGCCGGCATTGGCGCCCGGATACTCATAGGTCCAGAACCACTGCTTGCCGATTGCCTTGATGGTGACATCGGCCTTGGGAATGGTCGCTTCGAAATAGAGCAGGCGGAAGCTGGGCACCGCGATCACCACCAGGATGATCACCGGAATGATGGTCCAGGCGACTTCCAGAAGGGTGTTGTGGTGGACCTTGGACGGCGTCGGGTTGGCGCCCGAACGGAACTTCAACATGATGTAGATCAGCAGGGCCAGCACGAACAGGCACACCGCGGTGATGATGTAGAGCAACTCGGTGTGGAAATTCTCGATCTGGTCCATCACCGGCGAGTTCGCGGCCTGGAAACCCATCTCGTAATTGCGAGGCAAGGCAAAGGCTTGGACGGCGCCAAAGGCCCACAGCGTGGCGGCTCCCGCGGCAATGCCGATTTTCCGCCAAGGCCGAACATGGAAGGGCCGGACGTTGAAAGACATGGGGCGCGACCTCGCAAATACCTGGCAGGGAACGCTCCGCCCCCCGCACATTTCAGAATCTTGGCGGGGATTTAGAGGGGTTAAGCCCTTAAAGTCATTGCGACCTTATGGCACGGTGGTTTCATTCCCCAAGTGAGCGCACCCGGGGGCCGGCAGAGGGTCTTGCCCGGCGGCGCTCCTGCCCCGATATCAGGGGCTTAAACATCGGCGCGGGCTGATCTTTTGCCCTCCCACCGTCTTTTGGAGCATGTGATGGCTGATTCCGACCTGTTTTTCGCCCGCACCGGCATGGACCGCGTCCGCGTCCAGGCCCAAGTGGATTCCGCGCTGGCCGGCGCCGACGACGGGGAACTGTTCCTGGAATATTGCCAGTCGGAATCGCTGGTTTTCGACGACAACCGGCTCAAGGCGGCCACTTTCGACACATCCCAAGGCTTCGGGCTGAGAGCAGTGGCGGGCGACTCGACGGGATATGCGCACGCCACGGAGCTTTCCGAGGATGCGATTGCGCGCGCGGCCAAGACGGTAAAGGCGGTCGCGGCTGGACATTCCGGCGAAGCCGCCGCGTCGCCTGCCCGCACCAACGTCAAGCTCTATACCGATCTCGATCCGCTTGAGACCGCGCAGTTCGGCGCCAAGGTCAGCCTGCTGGAACAGATGAACCAATATGCGCGCAGCAAAGACGGGCGCGTGCGCCAGGTGTCGGCCTCGCTTTCCGGCGAATGGCAGCGCATCGAGATCATGCGCGCGGGCGGCGAGCGCTACTCCGATATCCGTCCCCTTGTCCGAATCGGCGTCTCGGTGGTGGTCGAGCAGGATGGCCGCCAGGAATCCGGCAGCTTCGGCGGCGGCGGCCGCGGCGGTTATGAAATCTACCTCGATCCCACTTATTGGAAAGAAGCCGTGGACGAAGCGTTGCGCCAGGCCCTGGTCAATCTGGAATCGGTGCCGGCGCCCGCCGGCGAGATGACCGTGGTGCTGGGGCCGGGCTGGCCCGGCATTCTCCTGCACGAGGCCATCGGCCACGGCCTGGAAGGCGACTTCAATCGCAAGAAGACGTCCGCGTTCGCAGGACTGCTGGGCGAGCACGTCGCCGCGCCCGGTGTCACTGTCGTGGATGACGGCACGATCGATGGACGGCGCGGCTCGCTTTCCATCGACGATGAAGGCACCCCCACCTCGCGCACCGTGTTGATCGAGGACGGCATCCTCAAAGGCTATATGCAGGACCGCCAGAATGCGCGGCTGATGGGCATGAAGCCCACCGGCAATGGACGGCGCCAGAGCTTCGCCTCCAGCGTGATGCCGCGCATGACCAACACCTACATGCTGGCGGGCGACAAGGATCCGGGCGAGATCCTGGCCAGCGTCAAGCGCGGCATCTATGCCACCAATTTCGGCGGAGGCCAGGTGGACATCACCAACGGAAAATTCGTCTTCAGCTGCACGGAGGCCTACACCATCGAGGACGGCAAGCTGGGCAAGCCGATCAAAGGCGCGACCTTGATCGGTTCGGGCCCGGAGTGCCTCACCCGGGTGAGCATGATCGGCAACGACATGAAGCTCGATACCGGCGTGGGCACCTGCGGCAAGAACGGCCAAAGCGTGCCGGTGGGCGTGGGCCAGCCGACGCTGCGGTTGGATGGATTGACGGTCGGTGGAACTTCGACATGAAGGCGGCCATCCGCCTGCGGGGCGCCTGATGCCACGCTACTGGTTCCGGCAAAAGGAATTCGGTTACGGCGCCACGCCCAACACATGGCAGGGTTGGGTCTTCACCATTGCGAGCGCGCTTTTGATCACCGCACTTGCCTTTGGTGTCGATTTCGTGCGCGAAGACATGATGCGTTTGATCCTGGTTGTCGCGGCCCTACCGCTATTGCTGGTCCCCATGATCTGGATCGCGCACGCCAAGACGGAAGGTGGCTGGCATTGGCGGTGGGTGAGAAGCGGTTCGCCCCAGGCGAACGAAATGGTCCGGCGGACCATTTCGAGCGACGAACGCCGTGAGCCATAGCGAGCGCCAGGCAGGACAAATTTGAGCGACCCTATCTTCAAGATCGTGCCCCGCGCCGAATGGGCGGAGATTACCGATGCCTATGAAGGCTCGGACCACGATCGCGCCGACGGCTTCCTGCATTTCTCTACCGCGGCACAATTGCCGGAAACGCTCCGGCGCTATTATGCGGACCAGGACGACCTGCTCCTAGTGGCGGCGAATCCGGCCCAGTTGGGCCGGTTGTTGAAATGGGAGCATTCGCCGTCGCGCGGCGAGGATTTTCCCCATCTCTATGGCGTGCTTCTCACCAACGCGGTGTTGTGGGTCAAGCCCATCACAAAAGATGCGCAAGGCGGTTTCATCATCCCACAATGATGGCTAGGCTCGACCCATGATCCCGATCATCGGCAAGCGCCACGATCTAGGCGATGGCTTCATCGTCGCCCGCATCCTGCCCCAGGCGGCGCGGCGCAGCATCGGACCCTTCGTCTTTTTCGATTATTTCGGCCCGGTGGATTTTCCGCCCGGCAAGGGTGTGGATGTGCGGCCTCACCCGCACATCGGCCTTGCCACCGTCACCTATCTGTTCGAAGGCGCTCAGACGCACCGCGACACGCTGGGCTCCGTACAGGAGATCAAACCCGGCGAGGTCAATTGGATGACGGCGGGACGCGGCATCGCCCATTCCGAGCGCACCGGCGATGACTTGCGTGCCAGCGGCCACCGCCTGCACGGCATCCAAACCTGGGTGGGGCTGCCGCAAAAAGACGAAGAGGCCGAACCCGCCTTCCAGCATTTCGCCGCCCATGAATTGCCAGAGCGGGCAGAGAAAGGCGTCACCCTGCGCATGATCACCGGCGAAGCGTTCGGGTTACAGTCGCCGGTCAAGGTCTTCTCGCCCATCTTCTATGCCGAAGCGCGCTTCGAGCCGGGCGGCAGCTTCACCGTCACGCCCGATCATGAAGAGCGCGCGCTCTTCATCGTCGAAGGCGAGTTGCAGATCGGTGGCGGCAATAATGGAGTCGAAACCCATGGCGAAGGCGCCATGCTGTTCCTGGAAAAGGATGAGACCGTCACCCTGTTCGCCAACAGCGAGACGCGTGTGATGCTCTTGGGGGGCGCGCCGCTCGACGGCCCGCGTCACATCTGGTGGAATTTCGTCTCCTCGTCCAAAGACCGCATTGAACAAGCCAAGAATGATTGGCGCGCCGGCCGCTTCGGCACCATTCCCGGCGACGACAAGGAATTCATCCCGTTGCCGGACGGCAGGAATTGATGGCGCGGCGTATCCTCACCGTTCTGGGCGCGCTTCTGGTCCTGTTTGGGTTTTTCTTTGCGTTGCAGGGCGCCAATATCATTCACTGGCCACTGGAAAGCACCATGCTGGGGCGCGGCGTGTGGATCCGCAACGGCCTGATCATCGCGGCGTTGGGTGCGGTGCTGATAGCCGCCGTGCGCAAAAAGCGCCTTTAGCTTTATAGGAAATTATATTCGCTGAAGAGGCGGCTGAGATCGCCCTTCCATTCATGCTGGAAGGCGTGGAGCAATTCTTCGGCGCGGGTTTGGCCCCGCGCCACCAATTCGCGCAGCGGATTGATGAAGCCGTCCTCGCTCATGCCGGCGCTGTCCAGGCTGGCGCGGCGGCGCAAGCCCTCACCCGAAATCTCCACCATGCGGCGGGCCAACTCCAGCACATTGGTGTTGCGGAACGGCGCTCGGAAACCTTGCTTGGGCACCATGTCGCGCAAGGCCTGGCGTTCTTCCGCCGTCCAATCCTTGACCATGTCCCAGGCCGCGTCCAGCGCCACCTTGTCGTAAAGCAGTCCCACCCACAGCGCGGGCATGCCGCAGATGCGCCGCCACTGGCCGGCATCGGCGCCGCGCATTTCCAGAAACTGCTTGAGCCGCACTTCCGGGAAGATGGTGGTGAGATGATCCGCCCAATCCGACATCGAGGGCTCGATATGGGCCACTTCGGGAATCTTCCGGGCGAGGAAATCGCGGAAGCTCTTGCCCGCCACGTCGTGATAGCGCCCGTCGCGATAGACGAAATACATCGGCACATCCAGCGCGTAATCGACATAGCGCTCGAAGCCCATGCCGTCCTCGAACACGAAAGGCAGCATGCCGGCGCGCGCATTGTCCACGTCGGTCCAGACCTGGGCGCGATACGAGACGAACCCGGACGAGCGCCCCTCGCGGAATGGCGAATTGGCCAAAAGCGCGGTGGAGATGGGCTGCAATGCCAGGCCGACGCGGAATTTCTTCACCATGTCGGCTTCGTCGCTGAAATCCAAATTCACCTGCACGGTGCAGGTGCGAAACATCATGTCGAGGCCATAGCCGCCCACCTTGGGCATGTAGCGGCGCATGATCTCGTAGCGGCCTTTGGGCATCACCGGCACTTCGTCCAAACGCCAGCTGGGTGCGAAGCCCAGACCCAGCATGCCGGCACCGATTTCGCTCGCCACTTCTCGGATCTGCACCAGATGCGTGTTCACTTCGGCGCAGGTCTCGTGAATGGTCTTGAGCGCCGCGCCCGAGAGCTCGAACTGACCACCCGGCTCCAGCGACAGCGAGGCGCCTTCCAGGCTGTGGCCGATGATGTTGTCGCCTTCCTTGACCGGCTTCCAGCCGAAGCGGGTCATGCCGTCCAGCAACTGGCGGATGCCGGGCTTTCCCTCATAGGCCAGCGGCTTCAGGGTCTGGGGGCAATAGACGAATTTCTCGTGCTCGGTGCCGATGCGCCAGGACGAGGCCGGTTTGGCGCCCTTGGAAAGATGGCGCACCAGATCGTCACGGCCTTGAATCGGCCCACCGGCGGATTGCGGAATGGACATGCGCTTCCTTGAGCGGGCCTAAGGCCCTAGCACGGTTATGGAAATTGACCCCAACGGTCCTTCAGAGTTAGGCGCGGCATGTCAATTGTGCAAGGTTGACCTGCTATTTTCATATTGACTTAATTAAGTACAATATGAAACATAGGTCCATGTCTAGCATCCATTTCGCGGCTTTGGCCGATCCCACCCGTCAACGCATCGTCGAGATGCTGGCAGCGGGCGCCTTGTGCGCGGGCGATATCGCCGGACGGTTCGAGCTCTCGCCCCCTGCCATTTCCCAGCACCTGAAGGCGCTCAAGGCCGCCAAACTGGTGAAGGTGCGCGCCGAGGCGCAGAAGCGCATTTATGAACTCGATCCCGAAGGCCTGGCGGAATTGTCGGATTGGGTGGCGAGGATCCGCGCCTTCTGGAATCCGCGGCTGGACGCTCTGGAGCAAGCTTTGAAGAAGGATACGCGATGAACAAGGGACGCGTGATCGAAGAATCGGCAGTGGTGTTCGAGCGGGACTTGCCCGCGACGCCGGAAAAAGTCTGGGCCTTCTTGACGGAGCCCGCACGTCTGGCCGGCTGGTATGGCGAGGGCCGCATCGAACCCCGGGAAGGCGGTGCGGTCGAACTGATGGGCGGCCATATTCGCGGCGTGATCACAGGCTGGCGGCCGAAAGAATTCCTGGCCCATACCTGGAACGCGTTTCAGCCGGGTGAGACGATATCGGCGTGGCCGGTCACCTATCTGGAATTCGCGCTGGCGGGAAACGGCGCAAGCACGCGCCTCACCCTCACCCACCGGCCCATTCCGACACGCATGCAGCCGCAGACCATGATGGGTTGGCACACATTCTTAGAGATGCTGGAGACGGGTGTGCGCGGCGAAATGGTTCAGGCCCGCGGTCAATATATGCAAAAGAACGCGGCGCTCTACGGCGTCGATCTCGCCGATCTTCAAAAGTGACGACGGAGACCAAGATGAGCGAACAATTTGGCCAGCGCATCGACGCCCACACCGTGCGGTTCGAGCGGCTCCTGCCGGGGCCGGTGGAAAAGATCTGGGCCTTTCTCACCGACGGCGAAAAGCGTGGCGAATGGTTCGCCTCCGGGGCGCTGCCAGCCAAAGTCGGCGAAACTTTCGAACTGCGGTTCAAGCATCGCGATCTCTCGCCCAACCAGGCGCCACCGCCCGACCGCTTCAAGGAGATGGACGCGAACGGCTTTGTCAGCAGCGAAAAGCTGCTGGCGCTGGAGCCCATGCGCCGCATCGTCCATACCTTCGGCGAACGAAATCCGCCCGCATCGGAAGTGGAATTCCTGCTCACCCCGGAAGGCAACAAGGTTCGCCTCACCCTTACCCATCGCAAGATTCCGGACCGCGCTTATGCGGTGAATATTTCCGGCGGCTGGCACAGCCATCTCTCCATCCTGCAAACCAAGGCGGAAGGAAAAGTGCCGCCGCCCTTCTGGGATGTGTGGCGCGAGACCGAGCACAGCTACGAACAGTGCTACTGACGCCGGGCGAAATCGCCTTTTACCGATTGCCAAATCGCAAGCGCCGCCAGCGCGGCGGTATCGGCGCGCAGGATGCGCGGACCCAGCGTGACAGGCGTGACGAAAGCCTGCGCCCGCAATGCTTCGCGTTCTTGCGGATCAAAGCCGCCTTCAGGACCGGTGAGAATGGCACATGGTCCCTCGCCCATTTCTCGCGCGGCTTGCGCCAGCGGCTTCGCGTCCCCGCCTTCATCGCAGAACAAGATCTTGCGCTCGCGCGGCCAGGCATCCAGAAATTTTTCCAAAGCGACGGCCTCGCCGATTTCCGGCACACTTAATCGCCCCGACTGTTCGGCGGCTTCGACGGCGTTGGCCTGGAGCCGTTCCTGGTTGAGCCGAGTGACGATCGTGCGCCGGGTGAAGACTGGCTGGAGCTTCCTCACGCCCAACTCGGTGGCTTTCTGGGCGAGATAATCCGATGGCGTTTTCTTCACCGGCGCAAACAGCAGCCACACATCCGGCACATCGGTTTGCTTCTCTGTTTGCTGGACGACCAAAACCGTGATGCCGCGCTTGGATGCCGCGCCGATCTCGCCCAGCCATTCGCCGCCACGGCCGTTAAACAGCAACACGCGGGCGCCCGCCTTTGCCCGCAAGACATGTAGCAGATAGTGGCTCTGCCCTTCATCCAGGATGACGGTGCCACCAGGTTCCAGCGGCACGGTGACGAATAACCTCGTGCGCCCGCCCGCTTCTTTCAAATCCGAAGCCATGCCACACTTGAACCCGCATGAGCCTTTCCTCGCAAGCCCCCGCCGACGCCGTGGCCCAAAGCTGGGTCGAGAGCACCCCCCAATTCATCCGCCCCTATCTCCAATTGATGCGGCTGGACCGGCCAATCGGCTCCTGGCTGCTGTTCTGGCCCTGCGTCTGCGGCCTGGTGTTGGGGGCGATGGCCGAAGAGCGCAGCTTCACCGAATGGCGCGATCTTTATTATGTGGCGCTGTTCGGAATCGGCACCGTGGTGATGCGGGGCGCGGGCTGCGCCTTCAACGATATCGTCGACCGCAAAATCGACGCCCAGGTGGCGCGCACCCGCGGCCGGCCGATTCCGTCGGGCCGTGTCGGCGTGGTGGCGGCTGCGCTCTTCACCGTAATCCTGGCCCTGATCGGCCTTGTCATTTTGCTCCAATTCAATCGTTTCACCGTGATGCTGGGCGTGGCCTCGCTGCTGCTGGTCGCCGCCTATCCTTTCATGAAGCGCATCACCTGGTGGCCGCAGGCCTGGCTGGGGCTCACCTTCAACTGGGGCGCGCTGATGGGATTTGCCGCGCAGACGGGCCACCTCGATCTGCCGGACACGCTTCTTTATGGCGGGCTGTTCTTCTGGACCTTGGGCTACGACACGATCTACGCCCACCAGGACAAGGAAGATGACGCCCTGATCGGCGTCAAATCCACCGCGCGGCTTTTGATGAATCAAAGCAGCAATTGGATCTTGCGGTTCTACGCGGCCTGTTTCACTTTGGTACTGGCGGCGGGTTTCGCCGAGCATGCGGGCTGGCCCTTCACGCTGGTGATGTTGGCAGCGGGCGCGCATCTTCTCTGGCAGACGCGCCGCCTCGATATCAACGACGCCGCTCTTTGCCTTCGCCTGTTTCGCGCCAACGCCACCACCGGCGCGCTGTTCGCGGCGAGTTTTGCCCTCGCCGCATGGTTCGGATGAACAGCGACCAATTCATCCACGACAACACCGAGCTGCTCGTCCCGCCCCTGGTGCCGGATATCAAGCTGCATCTGGCCAGCGAGGTCGTGCCGTTGTGGCGCAAGACGGAAGAGGAACTTTCTCAAATGGGCGTACCACCGCCTTATTGGGCGTTCGCCTGGGCGGGCGGCCAGGCCCTGGCGCGCTACATTCTCGATCATCCCGACGTCGCCGCCGGCAAGCGCGTGCTGGATTTCGGCGCAGGCTCCGGCCTGGTGGCGCTGGCGGCTGCGAAAGTGGGAGCATCCCATGTGATTGCCGCCGACATCGATCCATTTGCCGTAGCGGCAATCTCGCGCAACGCGAAGGCCAATGCACTTGCGATCGAAGCTGTGGACAAAGACATGATCGGCAGCCGCGAGCGCTTCGACCTAATCCTGGTCGGCGACATGTGCTACGAACGCCCATTGGCGGAACGGTTGATGGCCTGGCTGAAAGAATTGCAGGCTGACATTCTTTTGGGCGATCCCGGCCGCACCTATTTCCCCAAATCCGGCCTCACCTGCCTTGCCACTTACAATGTGCCAACTACACGAGAACTCGAAGACCGCGAGATTCGCGAGACCAGTGTTTGGCGGCTGGACCGGGAGTAATGGCTCTGCCATGGTGCCGGGGCCGGCAGGGGGACACGCTATGGTGGACGTCGTTTCAGAAGATCCGCTCAAAGAAGAGACGCAAACGGATCTCAAACGATCGTTGGGCCCGATCCACCTGATCGCCTTGGGCATCGGCTGTATCATCGGCGCGGGCATATTCGTTCTCACTGGACAGGCGGCTGCCATCTATGCCGGCCCCGGCGTGGTATACTCCTTCGCCATCGCCGGATTGGGTTGCCTCTTCTGCGGGCTTTGCTACTCCGAATTCGCCAGCATGATCCCGGTGGCGGGCAGCGCCTACACCTATACCTACGCCACTCTAGGCAAATTCCTGGGCTGGTTCATCGGCTGGAATCTGGTGCTGGAATATCTTGCCGCGTCGTCAACGGTGGCAGTGGGCTGGGCCGGCTATTTCAACGATTTCATGCTGCATATCGGCTTGCCGATCCCCGCCATGTTCAATGGCGCACCCATCGCCATGCATAGCCTGAACCACATCACCTTTACCGGCTCGCTGATCAATCTGCCGGCGGTCATTTTGGTAGGGTTCATCACGACGATTTTGGTGATTGGTGTCACCACTTCGGCCAATTTCAACAACGGTATGGTGGCGATCAAGCTTACCATCGTGCTGCTGGTGATCTTTACCTGCTATTCCTTCATCGTCCCGGCCAATCATCATCCCTTCGTGCCGCCCAGCACGGGCGCGGTGGGCAGTTTCGGCTGGACCGGCGTGTTCCGCGCCACCGGCGTGCTATTCTTCTCTTATATCGGCTTCGACGCGGTAAGCGTGGCCGCGCAGGAGGCGAAAAATCCTCAGCGCGACATTCCCATCGGCATGCTGGGCTCGCTGGTGATCTGCACCATCCTCTACATGATCATGTCCTATGTGCTGACCGGCATCGCCAATTATCATACCTTGAATGTCGCCCATCCGGTGAGCCAGGCGGTGGAAGCCCTGCCCGCCACAAGGTGGCTGACGCAATATGTGAATATCGGCGCGGTGGTTGGCTTGGCCTCGGTGGTGCTGGTGCTGCTTCTGGCGCAATCGCGCATCTTTTATGCGATGGGCCGCGATGGCATGATCCCCGCCATTTTCCACGAAGTTCATCCCCGCTTCCGCACCCCGGCCAAAAGCTCGATCATCACCGGCATCCTTTCGGCGATCCTGTCCGGTTTCCTGCCGCTGGACATTCTTGGTCAACTGGTTTCGATCGGCACCCTCTTGGCCTTCGCGATCGTCTGCGTCGGTGTGATGGTGCTGCGGGTACGGGCGCCGCATATGAACCGGCCCTTCCGGACGCCGCTCATCTGGGTCACGGCTCCCCTCGGCATCTTCATGTGCGTGTTCATGATCTCGTTCCTGCCGTTCGACACGTTCCTAAGGCTTATCGCCTGGACCATCATCGGGCTGATCATCTACTTCGCCTACTCGTCCAGGCACGCCAAGCCTAGTCCCTATGCGATGAGAAACATGCCGGGGGAATAAGTCCTTGAGCGACACCCCGGCGTATCTGATCCCCGATCCGGTCCTGGCCGAGGAGGTTCAGCTTCATCGGGCGTTGGGGCCCGTGCACCTCACTTTGATCGGGATCGGCGCCACCATCGGCGCGGGCATTTTCGTGATCGCGGGCAATGTCGCGGCCGAGCATGCCGGGCCCGCAGTGTTGCTCTCCTTCGTGATCGCGGCCACCGGCTGTTTCTTCGCCGCGCTCTGCTATGCCGAACTGGCGGCGATGATCCCGCAAGCCGGCAGCGCCTATACTTATACCTATGCCACCATGGGCCGCACCATGGCCTGGTTCATCGGCTGGAACATGGTGCTGGAGTTCGGCGTTTCGGCCTCCACTGTGGCAGCAGGCTGGTCGGGCTATTTCCTCAATCTGCTGAACCAGTTCGGCATCGATTATCCGCCGGGCTGGGCCAATGCACCCATCGCCGGCACCGGCATCTCGGACCTGCATCTGACGGGCGCCATCGTCAATCTTCCCGCCGCCATCATGATGCTGCTGATCACCGTGATCCTGGTGGTGGGCATCAGCGAATCCGCCCGCTTCAATGCGTTCATGGTGGCGGTGAAAGTGGGGATCATCGCCCTAGTGGTGATGTTCGGACTGCCGCATATTCATGCCGCGAATTTCCATCCCTTCATACCACCCAACACCGGCGTCAAAGGGCATTTCGGTTTCTCCGGCATCATGGCGGCGTCGGCCACCATCTTCTTCGCCTATGTGGGTTTCGAGACCGTGTCGGTGGGGGCGCAGGAAACCCGCAACCCCGAGCGCGACGTCTCGATCTCGATCCTGGCGGCGCTGGGGGTCTGCACACTGCTCTATGTCCTGATGTCCGCCGTGCTGCTGGGCATCATCGACTACCATCTGCTCGACGTGTCCGATCCTGTCTCCTTCGCGCTGGAGCGCGATCCAGGGCTGCATTGGCTGGTCTTTCCGGTCAACATCGCCGCCATCGCCGGGCTGATCTCGGTGGCCTTCGGTTCGATGTATGGCCAGAGCCGGGTGTTCTATGGCATGGCACGCGACGGCTTCCTGCCGCCCGCCTTCGCCAAAGTGCATCCCCGCTTCCGCACACCGCATCTCTGCACCATCATCGTGGGCGTGGTGGGTGCGGCCATCGCCGCGATCTTCCCGCTCGACATATTGGCGGACCTGGTTTCCATCGGCACCTTGCTGGCTTTCATCTCGGTCTGCGCCGGGATCATGATCCTGCGCATCACCACGCCCAAGCGGCATCGAAAATTCCGCACGCCCTATGTCTGGTTCGTGGCGCCGGCCGGCATCTTCACCTGCGGCGCCATGATGTTCTTCCTCTCCGGCGGGACCTGGCTGAGACTGATTGTTTGGACCATCCTCGGATTCCTGATCTATTTCGGCTATGGCATCCGGCATGCGGCGCCGTCAAAATGGTCCGTCACTGACGAGAGCTGAGCTTCATGGCCTATCGGTCCCTGCGGGATTTCCTCGCCCGGCTTGAACAGGCGGGTGATCTGGTGCGGGTTAAAGAACCCGTCTCGACCTTTCTGGAGATGACCGAGATCCAGACCCGGCTGATCGCAGAGGGCGGCCCCGCGGTCCTGTTCGAAAATCCGATCAGGCGCGATGGCTCGCCTTCGCCCATGCCGGTGCTGGTCAATCTCTTCGGCACAGTCAAGCGCGTGGCGATGGGCGTCACCATGGACGGCCGCGAACGCACCACCGCGCTCGATCTGCGCGAAGTGGGCGAACTTCTCGCCCAGTTGCGTCAGCCCGAGCCACCGCGCTCTCTGCGCGAAGCCGCCGCACTCCTGCCGCTGGTCAAGACCGTGCTGGCGATGAAGCCCAGGACCCAATCGGACCCGCCTTGCCAGGACATCGTTCTGGCGCCGCGGCGACATCGACCTGACGAAATTGCCGGTCCAAACCTGCTGGCCAGGCGAGCCCGCGCCGCTGATCACCTGGCCGCTGGTGGTGACCAAAGGGCCTGGCGATGCGCGCGAGGACAATTACAATCTCGGCATCTATCGCATGCAGGTTCTGAATAAGAACCAGACCATCATGCGCTGGCTCAAGCATCGCGGCGGGGCGCAGCATCATCAACGCTGGGCGAAAGAAAAGACCGCGCCGCTTCCGGCAGCGGCGGTGCTGGGCGCCGATCCCGGCATCATCCTGGCGGCGGTGACGCCGGTGCCCGAGACGCTTTCGGAATATCAATTCGCGGGCCTGTTGCGGGGAAGCGCGGTGAAACTTGCCGACTGCGTGTCGCAACCGTTGAAGGTTCCCGCGGAGGCCGAGATCGTACTCGAAGGCGAAGTCTCGCTGTCGGATTATCGCGACGAAGGTCCTTATGGCGATCACACCGGCTACTACAATTCGGTGGAGCAATTTCCCGTCTTCACCGTCACCGCCATCACCATGCGAAAGGACCCGATTTATCTCTCCACCTATACGGGGCGTCCGCCGGACGAGCCGTCGATCCTGGGCGAGGCCTTGAACGAAGTCTTTGTTCCGCTGATCCGCCAGCAATTTCCCGAGATCGTGGATTTCTGGCTGCCGCCGGAAGGCTGCTCTTATCGCATCGCCGTGGTGAGCATGAAGAAGGCGTTTCCCGGCCACGCCAAACGCGTGATGATGGCGGTATGGTCGTATCTGCGCCAATTCATGTACACCAAATGGGTGATCGTGGTGGATGACGACATCAACGCGCGCGATTGGAAGGATGTGATGTGGGCGATCTCGACCCGCATGGACCCCATGCGCGACATCACCCTGATCGAGAACACGCCGATCGATTATCTGGATTTCGCTTCGCCCGAATCGGGGCTGGGCTCCAAGATCGGCCTGGACGCCACCAACAAGCTGTCCCCCGAGACCCATCGCGAATGGGGCCGCAAGATCAAGATGGACGACGAAGTGATCCGCACCGTGACCGAAAAATGGGCAAAACTGGACCTCCCCGGCAGCGGCAAGCCGGTCTGGCCGCGATAAATCTGAGACAATTCTGCGCTTAAATTCCCCCTGGGCCAAACGGGGGCTGTCATGCGCATCCTTCTCGCATCGGTTGCATTGACCATCGGCGTGGGATTTTCGGGGGTGGCATATGCGGCGGATTGTTCGCCCCTGCAGATCAAGAACACGGTCAAGATGGAGCCCATCGCGCGCAGCGGATTGATGATGGTGCCAATCACCTTGGATGGCCGCGAAAAGAGATTTCTCTTCAATACCAGCGCCTACCTGAACCAACTTTCCAGAACGACGGCGCAGGAGCTCCAGCTCAATGAGCACCACAGCCGATATCATGTCGCCGATCCCCAAGGCCACGACACGGAGTCTTTTGTGCAAGTGGGCGACGTGACCTTCGGTCAGGCAAAAACCAAAGAAATCCAATTCGAAGTCGCGCTCAATCCGGCGGCCGGAACCACCGCGCCGTTCGATGGCATGCTTTCCACCGGCATTTTCACCCACGAAGACATCGACATGGATTTCGGCGCCGAGCGTCTGAATTTCTTCTCTACCGATCATTGCGAAGGCAAAGTCGTCTATTGGCCGCACCAGGTGCTGGCGGTGGTGCCCATGGTCATGGAACAGGGTCATATCGACTTGACTGTGACCCTGGACGGGCATCCCGTGCGTGCGATGTTGAGCACCGGCTCGAACCGCACCGTACTTAGCCTTCAACGGGCGCAGGAGCTCATGAATTTTTCACCGGATGCGGGAGCCCCGCCCGGCAATCTCAAAGACGATGCCGACAACAAGGTCTATCCCAGGCGCTTTGCCGCTCTCTCCTTCGATGGCGTGACGGTCGCCAATCCCGTGGTCACGGTGCGCCAAATACGTTATGGCGGCGGCCCGGGCGACGATCTGGTGATAGGAAGCCACGCCCTGCACAAGGACGACATCATCAACCGCCTGAGCCCCGATATGATGATCGGCATGGATGTGCTAAGGCATCTGCACGTCTATGTCGCCACCACCGAAAGCAAGCTCTACATCACCGAAGCAACACCCGGGGAATCCGTGCTGTTCAAGGCGTCCAACGCCTCGGCCGGTCAATAACTTACGCTGTTTCGGCTTTGCGCCGCCGAGCCGGAGGTTTATGCTCGAAAGGTGGGAAACGCCTTTCGAAGCTTGAGTGTCTGGCCCGCGGTCCTGTGCCTGTTCGGCGCGGCACCCGCTCATGCCGCGGATTGCAACGCCAGCCTGCGCATCCTCAATTCCGTGCAGATGCAGGCCACCACCGACCGCACCGTGATGGTGGTGCCGGTCAAGATCGACAATACCGACAAGAAGCTTTTGCTCGATACCGGCGGTCTGGTCACCCAGATCGCCCGCGCCACTGCCGACAGCCTGGACCTGCCGCAGCGATACCGCGAACAGCGGTTGTTCGACCTTGCCGGCAACAGCTCCAATGCCGAGGCCACCGTGCCCAAACTGACCCTGGGCGTCCAGAGCCAACGCGAAGTGCCGGTCGCGGTCGCGCCCAACCCCGATCTCGGCACCTCGCTGCCCTATGACGGCTTGCTGGCGACCGACCTTTTTCCCGGCGACGATATCGACATGGATTTCGGCGCACGCCGCCTTACCACCTTCGCGCCTGATCATTGCGAGGGCCGGGTGGTCTATTGGCCCGCCGATCGCATCGCCGTGGTGCCCGTCGCCGAGAGCCACAACCTCATCATCATTCCGGTGACAGTGGACGGCCACACTTTGAACGCGGTGTTGGACACCGGTTCGCAATTTACCGTGATGAACATGGAGGTGGCGAACCGGCTGTTCGGCCTCACCCCCTCATCGCCGGACATGACGCCCCTGACCGAGTTCAATGGCGACCGGAGCGTCACGCTTTACCACCATCCCTTCGACAAGCTCACTTTCGAGGGTGTCGAAGTCACGAACCTGCAGGCTTACCTCCTGCCCAACCAAGTTGCGGTGCATGACCGCCCGCGCTCGCTGTTCCTGCTGGGGCCATCGCATATCCCGCTCTCGGGCAACCGCGTGCTCGATCCCTCAACGTCGACCGAACTGGAACCTGGGAGAGTATCCATACCGGATCTGATCATCGGCATGGACGTGCTCCGTCACCTGCATGTCTATTTCGCCGCCAAGGAGAAGCGGCTCTACATCAGCGACGCCGTCTCGGGCAAATCCGCCCTGTTCCGTTACAAGGAGTGAGGCCGGTCTCCGCTTGACGGTCCGGCTTGACGGGCTTGCCCCTTTGCGGCATCGGAAAGCCATGCCCCAGCCCCGCGACCCCCAGAAAATCCTTGGCCACCTGATCGACGCCGCCAAACGCCAGGGCGCCGACGCCGCCGACGCGCTCCTGGTGGAGAATGTCTCGGCCAGCGTGTCCTACCGGCTGGGAAAGCTCGAGGATGTGGAACGCAGCGAGAGCGCCGATCTGGGCTTGCGCGTCTTTGTCGGCAAGCGGGTGGCGATGATTTCCTCCAGCGATTTTTCACCCGACGCGATGGCCGCCTTGCCCGAGCGCGCCATCGCCATGGCGCGGCTCGCCCCCGAAGACCGCTATGCCGGTCTGGCGCCCAAGGAGCTCCTGGCGCGCGAGACGCCCAATCTGGACTTGGAAGATCCAGTGGAACCGGAGGCGGGGACTCTGGTCGCGTGGGCCCGCGATGCCGAGCAAGCGGGATTGGCCGTTCCCGGCGTCACAAATTCCGAAGGCGGCGGCGCGGGCTTTTCGCGCCTCGCCATCGCGCTCGCCACCAGCGAGGGATTCTTCGGCCGCTATGCCGGCACCAGCCACAATATCGGCGTTGCAGTGCTGGCCGGTGAAGGCACCGGCATGGAGCGGGATTATGACCATGCCAGCGCCCGCCACGCTTCCGACCTGACGAGCGCCGAGGCGATCGGCAAAAGCGCCGGCGAAAAAGCGGTACGGCGGCTCAACCCCCGCAAAGTGAAATCCCAGAGCGTGCCCGTGGTGTTCGATCCGCGCGAAGCGGGGGGTCTGCTGGGTCATTTGGCCGGCGCCATTTCCGGAGCGGCCGTGGCGCGCGGCACTTCTTTTCTCAAGGATCGGATGGGAACGGAGATTTTCGCGCCGCACGTGAACGTGATCGACGATCCGCACCGCCAGCGCGGCCTGCGCTCCAAACCGTTCGATGGCGAAGGCGTGGCCAATGCCCGGCGCGCCCTGATCGACAAAGGCATCCTCACCACTTGGCTGCTGGATTGCGCCAGCGCCCGGCAATTGGGCCTTACGCCCACCGGCCATGCCGCCCGCGGCACCGGTGGACCGCCCTCGCCGTCGGCCACCAATCTTTACATGGAGGCCGGAACGCTTTCGCGTCTGGCCCTGATCGCCGACATCAAGCAGGGATTTTATGTCACCGAGCTGATGGGCATGGGGGTCAATGGCGTGACCGGCGATTACAGCCGCGGCGCCGCCGGCTTCTGGATCGAGAATGGCGAGCTTGCGTATCCCGTCTCGGAAGTCACCATCGCGGGCAATCTCAAGGAGATGTTCCGGCAGCTCACGCCCGCCAACGATCTGGAGTTCCGCTATGGCACCAACGCGCCCACCTGCCGCATCGAAGGCATGACGATTGCCGGGGCCTGACCGACAATCTGGCGAGGAACTGGCCCTGCTGGAAAGCCGCGTGCGCGCGGCGGGCAAGATCGCGCTGCAATATTTCCGCGGCAGCTACGAACGCTGGAGCAAGGAGGGCGGCAGTCCCGTCACAGAAGCCGATCTCGCCATCGACAAATTCCTCGGCGCGGAGTTGCGCCAAGCGCGCCCCGATTATGGCTGGTTGTCCGAAGAAAGCGTGGATGAACCCGCGCGGTTGGGGAAGACCCGCATTTTTGTCGTCGATCCCATCGACGGCACCGTCGCCTTCATGAAGGGGCGTCCCCATTTCACCATCTGCGCCGCCATCGTCGAAGCGGGCCGGCCCATCGCGGGTGTGGTGTTCAATCCGGCGCAGGACGAATGTTTCGTCGCGTCCGCCGGGTCCGGCGCACGCCTCAATGGCGAGGCCATTCATGTGGGCTCGATGACCTCGATCGAAGGTTTGCGCCTTCTGGGCGACAAGAAACTTTTTGCCGAGTGGCCGCCGATGCAGATCAAGAGCTTCAGCTCCATCGCCTACCGGATTGTCTTGGTCGCGGCAGCGCGGTTCGACGCCATGATCAGCCTCACGGTCAAACGCGATTGGGACTTGGCCGCGGCGGATGTGATCCTGAGCGAGGCGGGTGGTTTGCTGGCGGGGCCGGACGGCGCACCCCTCCGCTACAACCGGCCCCAAGCCATACAGGGCGCCACCATCGCCGCCGGACCGGGCCTGGTTCCCCCTCTCCTCGCAATGCTCCGCGAAAAGAATTCGCTTAAAGCGCGCCCCAATTCATTCTAAACGACCCCCCGCCCGTCCCAAGACCCGGAACACTCATGACCACATCCACCCCTAAGCAGTTGCTTCACCTTGTGTTTGGCGGCGAACTGGTCTCGCCCGACAGCATCGATTTCAAGGACCTCACCAAACTCGACATCGTGGGCATCTTTCCCAATTTCGCCGAAGCAAGGCGCGCCTGGGCGGCCAAGGCCCAGGGGACCGTGGACAACGCCCAGATGCGATATTTCGTGGTCCATATTCACCGGCTGATGGAGCCGGACCTCCCAGACCGGCATTAAGTCTTTGACGGATCAGGTGTTTGCCTCTCGCCCGGGCGCGGAACAAATGCTAAAGGGCGGCCTATGACCCGTCCCGCCCTGCGCGAAGCCGGTACCGGCGCCGCCATACGCCGTCTGCTCGCGGACTATGTGAAGGGCCAGTGGGGCCTTCTGCTGTTGGCCATCTTCTGCATGCTGTTTGCCTCAGCGATGGGGGGCGGGCTTCCCTGGCTGGTCCGCAGCGTCACGAACCAGATTTTCGTGCGCCACAAGGCGGAACTGTTGGTGCCGCTGTCGCTGATGGCATTCGGCATCATGGGTTTACGCGCCGGCGGGTTATTCTTCGGCCGCATGCTGATCAACTCGCTGGGCGAAAAAGCGGTGGCCCAGGCCCAGCGTGATATGTTCGGCCGGCTGATCCGCCGTGACCTCGCCGACTTGAACGCCGTGCATTCCGGCCAATTCGTTTCCAATTTTCTTTACGACGCCACCCTGATGCGCGATGCGCTGACCCAGGGCGTCGCTGCCATCTTCCTCGAACTGGTACAGCTGGTGGTCTATATCGGCATCGTGATCGCCAGCGATTGGCAGCTTGGCCTGCTTTCGCTTCTGGCACTCCCGGCTGTTGCCTGGGCGATGGAGCGATTGGGCGGCTCAATGCGGCGCGCGGCCACCCGCGGGATGACCGAGACCGGCGATCTTTCCATCGCGCTCTCCGAGGCGATGGATGGGCGGCGCATCATCAAGGCTTACGGATTGGAAACGCAAAGTGTCGAGCGGGTGGATGCGCGGCTGAGGGCACGACTCAATACCTTGCTCAAGGCGGTCAGGCTTCGTGCCGCCGCGGCACCGATGACCGATATCTTCGCGGGGTTGGTGATCGCGCTCGTTCTCTTCTTCGCCGGCTACCAGACACTGCACGGGCAACTGACGCTCCCCACCTTTGTCGGTTTTATCACTGCTCTGCTGCTGGCACAGCAGCCGGTGCGCAATTTGAGCCAGCTTTGGCCCACGGCCTCGGCCGGAATTGCCGCCGCGCATCGCATGTTCGCCGCGATCGATGCGCGGCCTTCCATCGTCAACAAATCCGGAGCGGCGAGCCTGCTCGTGCCGAAGGATGGGGGCCGGGTGAATTTCGAGAATGTGCGCTTCGGCTATGACGACGATTCCGCCATCCTGGACGGCGTCACTTTCGATATTCCGGCCGGCAGCAAGGTCGCGCTGGTCGGTCCCTCGGGCGCCGGCAAGACCACCATCTTCAATCTTCTCCTGCGCTTCTATGACCGCGATAGCGGCCGAATCGCCATCGACAACCAGGACATCCATGACGTAACGCTGGAGTCGCTCCGTGCCGCCATCGGCGTGGTCACCCAGGAAGCGGTGCTGTTCGACGAAAGCGTGGAGGACAATATCGCCTTGGGGCGTCCCGGCGCCGGTCACGACGAGATCGAACGCGCCGCGCGCAACGCCGCCGCGCATGACTTCATCTGCGAACTGCCGGAGGGCTATCGCACGCGCGTCGGTGAAGGCGGGCTCAAATTGTCGGGCGGCCAGCGCCAGCGCATCGCCATTGCGCGGGCCATGTTGCGCAACGCTCCGATCCTGCTTCTGGACGAAGCGACCTCGGCGCTCGACGCGGAAAGCGAGCGCCAGGTGCAGGACGCCTTGACCCGGCTGACCAAGGGGCGCACCACCATCGTGATCGCGCACCGGCTTTCCACCGTGCGCGACGCGGACCAGATTTTCGTGCTCGACCGGGGCCGGGTGACGGAATCCGGCAAGCATCAGGCCCTGCTGGCGATGGGCGGTCTCTATGCCCAACTCTATCGCCACAATCTCGCCGATGAAGGCGTGAGCTGATGGCTTCGTTGCCCCCGGTGTTGGGCGCCTGGCGCTGGCTGGGCATGGCGGCCACGCCATTTGCACCGCTGTTGCTGCGCGAGCGGGCCGCCCGCGGCAAGGAAGAGCGCGCCCGCATGACGGAACGGCTGGGCCATGCCGGCAAAGCGCGTCCCGACGGCCGGCTGATCTGGATTCATGGCGCGAGCGTGGGCGAAAGCCTGGCCGCGCTGCCCTTGATTGAAAAATTACTGGCGCAGGGAAACCCGGTGCTGGTGACCAGCGGCACTGTCACCAGCGCCGCGATGATGGAAGCGCGCTTGCCCGAAGGCGCCATCCATCAATATGTCCCGCTCGACACGCCGCGCGCGGCCTCGCGTTTTCTCGATCATTGGCGGCCGGCTGCCGGTCTTTTTGTCGAATCCGATCTCTGGCCCACCTTGTTATTGGAAGCCAAGGCGCGGGGCGTCAAGCTGGCGCTGATCAATGCCCGCATCTCGGAACGCTCGGCCGCGCGCTGGCAATGGGTGCCCAAGACGGCGCGCGCCCTTTTGGGTGCCTTCGACGTGATCCTGGCCCAGGATGAAGAATTCGCGGCGCGCTTCCGCGCGCTGGGCGCGCCGGACGTAATGGTGGCGGGAAGCCTCAAAGCCGACGCGCCGCCCCTGGGCTGCAATGCGGCGGAGCTTCAGGCCATGAAGAACGCCATCGGCGCCCGGCCCGTTCTGCTCGCGGCCCAGACCCACCCCGGCGAAGACGAAACGATCCTGCCCGCCCATGATATTCTGCGTACCGATTTTCCGGAGCTTCTCACCGTCATCGTGCCCCGCCATGTCGAGCGCGGCGCCGAAATCGCCATGCTGTGCGGTTCGCGGCCAGCGGCGCGGCGCGCCAAGGGTGACAAGATCACTTCTGGAACCGCCATCTATATCGCCGATACTATGAAAGAGTTGGGCCTCTTCTATCGGCTGGCGCCCTTTTGTTTCCTGGGCGGCACGCTGGTGCCGATGGGCGGCCACAATCCGCTGGAGCCGGCGCTGCTCCATTGCGCGGTGCTGGCAGGATCGTCCCGCGCCAATTCCGCGACCGCCTTCGCGGCGATTTTGGGTGCGCAAGGCTTCGGGAGCGTCCATAGCGCGGGGGATATCGCGCGCGAGGCCAAAAGGCTCTTGTCCGATCCGGAAAGCGCCGAAATCGCCGGGCGCGCGGCGGCCAAAGGCGCGGCCACACTTGCGGGCGCGGTGGAGAAAACCGTGGGCGCGCTCCAAAATCTGCTCGGCCAAAATGCGCACGCCTGACTATTGGAGCCGCCGGGGCGGCACCGCGACGCTGCTTGCCCCTCTGGGAGCGCTTTATGGCGCGACCGTTGCCTGGAAAGCATGGCGTGCCGCGCCCTCCCGCTCTCCGGCGCGGGTGATCTGTGTGGGCAACCTCACTGCGGGCGGCAGCGGCAAGACGCCGATCGCGCTGGCCATCGGCGCGCACCTGATAGAGAAAGGACGCAAGGTCTTTTTCCTCACCCGCGGCTATGGCGGCCGGGAGATCGGTCCGCATCTTGTGGCGGCCTCCGACAATGCCGAACGCGTAGGCGACGAAGCCCTGCTTCTCGCCCAGGTCGCGCCCACCGTCGTTTCCCGCGATCGCGCGAAAGGCGCGGCGTTCGCGGTGGAGCGCGGCGCCGACACCATCGTTATGGATGATGGCCATCAGAATTTTTCCCTCGCCAAGGACTTGTCTCTCGTCGTCGTGGATGGGGAGAACGGCTTCGGCAACGGCTTGATGATCCCCGCCGGGCCGCTGCGCGAGAGCGTGCGCCAAGGATTGAAGCGCGCCGACGCGGTGATCGTGATGGGGCGCGGCAACCCCGATCTTCAGGGCTATGATGGACCGGTCTTGCGCGCGCAATTGAAGCCCCAAAGCGAGGTCCTGAAAGGCCGGCGGGTTTTCGCCTTTGCCGGTATCGGACGGCCGGAGAAATTCGTGGCCACGCTGAAGGCGTCCGGCGCGCTGGTGATGGGAACGCAATTTTTCGCCGATCATCATCTCTTCCAAGCCGGAGAGATTGCCGCGCTGAAGGTCCGGGCTGCGGGCGCCGAACTCATCACCACGGCAAAGGATTTCGTGCGCCTGTCGGACAAGGACCGCAGCGGCATCGCCGTGCTGAAGGTCCGCGCCCAATTCGACGATCCCTCCTCGCTTGCCTCCCTGCTGGACCGGACTGCTTGACAGGGTCATGGCGCCGGGTTAGCGCGAGCAAGGAATGTCCGTCCCCGCCCTCTCCCCGTTCCGCAAATTGCGTTATGGCGCCGAAGCCGGCCTGTTCCTGGCTTTCATGGGCCTGTTTCGGATATTGGGTGTGGATGCTGCGTCGGCGCTGGGCGGCTTCATCGGTCGCAACATTTTCGCGCGCACGCGCGTGACCCAAAGGGCGCGGGAAAACCTTGTCCGCGCTTTTCCGGAAAAACCCAAAGCCGAAATCGACGCCATTCTTCGCGGCATGTGGGACAATCTCGGGCGTACGGTGGCGGAATATGCCCACCTCGACAAATTCGATCTTTACGGCGCCGATCGGCGCATCGAAGCCGAGCATATCGATATCGCGGAAAAGCTGCGCGGCAAGTCGGCATTGCTGGTGTCGGGCCATTTCGCCAATTGGGAAATCATGGGGATCGCCGCCAACTGTTTCGGGCTGGACGGCGCCATCGTCTATCGGCCGCCCAACAATCCTTATGTGGACCGCTACATCGCGAAGGCACGGGCAAAAAAGGGTTATGCCGACCAGATCAGCAAACACAACGGGGCCAAGCGCATCTTCTCGTTGCTGCGCGGCGGCAAGGCGATCCTTCTTTTGGCGGACCAGAAAACCAATGAGGGGATTCCCGCGCCCTTTTTCGGCCGCAACGCCATGACCACGCCGGCGCCCGCCATGCTGGCCTTGAAGCTGAATCTCCCGATCGTGTTTGCTTCCAATCAAAGGCTGGGCGGCGCACGCTTCCGCGTCACCATGCATCCTCAGTTGGAATTTGCGCCCAGCGGCGACATCCGCGCCGACACCGACGCCCTGACGGCGGCGATCAATCATCGCCTGGAAGAGATGGTGCGGGCCGATCCGTCGCAATGGCTCTGGATCCATCGCCGCTGGCCGACAGAAAGTGATTTCGCCAAGGGCGTTAAAGTGGATCGGGTTTAGGCTTCCGCGTCGAGCGTGACGGATCGAGCTTCACTTCAAACCAATTCATCGCCCAGTGAAGATGCGGCCCGGTGGCGCGGCCGGTCTGGCCGATATGGCCGATCAACTGGCCCCGTCTCACCCGGTCACCCACTGCCACCAGCCGTTTGGATTGATGCAGATAGCACGTGGAAACACCCTGCCCGTGATCGATCAGGGTGAAGCCGCCATCCAGATAATAATCATCGCAAATGGTGACGACGCCGTTGGCCGGCGCATGGATGGGCGTGCCGGTAGGCGCCGCCATGTCAACGCCGAAATGCGGCGCCATGGGAACGCCATTGTCGATGCGCTGGCTGCCGAACACGCCGCTTTCGATTCCCGGCGCGGGCCAGTCGAAGCCGGACAGAAAATCGTCGTCGCTCACGGTATCGCGCTGGCGGGCGATGTAGATATTCTCGGCTTCCTTCTTGATGCGCGCCAATTCCTCGGGCGATGGCGTCACGGTCGCCTGCGGCAGGCCGTTGATACGCTCGATCTCATATTGCCGGACCGCCGGCGTGTAAGATTGGGTCTCGACACTGCCATCTTTCCAGGTGACGGCGACAATGCTGGGCTTGGTCTGGTCGAACGCGAACCCGAAGGCAAAGACGCCTTGAGGCGACATCCGTACCTTTTCGCCATCCACGGTGACGGATGCGCCGGGCTCGGCATAGCCCAGCGCCAGGCTGCCCTGTTCCATCGCGCCTTTGATCACCAAGCAATTCGTCGAAGCCCGGGCCGGCATGGCCGCGAAGGCCAAACCGGCGGCAAGAAAGCGCCGCCGCCGGATCAAGGGACCAGACCTTTTTCCTGCATCCGCTTGGTCGCGATCGCCGGGCTGGCATAGGCCTCCTGCAGGTCCACGCTCCAATAGCGCAGCGCGTCCAAGGGTATTTGCGCGCCGGTCACCGCGCAGACGATATAGGCGCCGGGTTGCACGACCTCGAAATCGCCGTCCAGGAAGTGCAGCTTCGCCTCGCCTTTGTCGCGTTCCATGCGGTTCATAATTCGGTCCTCACCAGCATCCAGCTTAAAACAGACTTCCTTGATCGCCACTCGGTTTTTTGATGCGCGCCTTGGGTATTTCTTCCGCGAGCGCGCCGCTTTCACCATCCGCGAAGGTCAAAAGCAAATGTTCCCCCGATTTGATCTGGGCAGCGCGGCGGCGAAGCCTGCCGTCCGCGCCTTTGACCAGAGCAAAGCCCCGTTCCAGCACCGCGCGATAGGAAATTCCTTCCAGCACCCGGGCGAGCGCATCCAGGCGGTTGCGATCCTTGGTCACGCGCACCCGCTCGCAGCGGAGCGCCCGCGTCTCAAGATTGGCCAACCTTTCCCGGGCATGAAGAATATGACTGAGGATGGTACGCGGTCTCAGCAGCGCGGCAGTCCTGGCCAGTTGCGTGCGATGAACCTGAAGATTTCGGCCCAGCGCCAAGCCCAGGCGTTCGCCGGTCTGGTCCAGCCGCTGGCGGGACGGCGCGAACAATTGCTCCGGCCTGGGCAGCACGCGCGCCAGTTGCGACAGATGCCGCCGCCGGTCGGAAAGTCCCTTGTCGAAACAATTGCGCGTGCGCCGGCCAAGATCGGCAAGCTGCGCCTCAAGATCGGCCAGCACCGGCACCGCCAGTTCCGCCGCGGCGGTGGGCGTGGGCGCGCGCACGTCGCTGACAAAATCGATCAGGGTGGTGTCGGTCTCATGGCCTACCGCCGAGATCAACGGGATCAGGCTGGCGGCAACAGCGCGCACCACCACTTCCTCGTTGAACGCCATCAGGTCCTCGATCGAGCCGCCGCCCCGCGCCACGATCAAGAGATCGGGCCTGGGAAAATCCGCCGTCACATTGTTGAAGCCGGCAATGGCTTGGGCGATCTCGGCGGCGGCGCGCTCGCCCTGCACGGCCACCGGCCAGATCAGCACCCGGCGGGGAAAGCGTGCATTGAGCCGGTGCATGATGTCGCGGATCACCGCCCCGGTGGGCGACGTGATCACCCCGATCACCTGGGGCAGGAACGGCAATTTCTTTTTCCGCGCGCCATCGAACAGGCCCTCGGCGGCGAGCCGCTTTTTTCGTTCTTCCAGCATGGCCATCAGGGCGCCCAACCCGGCCAGTTCCATCTGCTCTACGATCAACTGATAGCGCGACGATCCGGGATAGGTGGTAATGCGCCCGGTGCAGATCACATCGAGGCCCGATTCGGGCTTGACCTTGAGGAAGCGCGTGCTCGCCTTCCAGACGATGGCGTTCAACACCGCCTTGTCGTCCTTGAGGTCGAAATAGACATGGCCCGAAGTCGCGGCCTTCAACCCGGAAATTTCGCCCCGCACTCGCACAAAGGGAAACCGTTCCTCAACCGCGCGCTTGAGGGCGGCGGACAATTCGCTGACCGAATATTCCGGCAGATTGGCCAAAGTGGATGGGGGAGATTTGGCGGTTTCGCTCATGGATGGGTGATGATACAGACTTTGCCAGATTTTGGGCCAGATTTTGGGCCAGATTTTGAATGAGGCTTCGGTGAACATTCTTCTGGTGGGATCGGGCGGCCGCGAACATGCGCTGGCCTGGGCCCTGGCGGCCAGCCCCCTTCTCGGCAAGCTTTATTGCGCTCCGGGCAATGCGGGGATCGCGCAGGTCGCGGAATGTGTTCCCATTCCCGCCCAGGATTATCCCGCTTTGGTCGAGTTCGCCCGCGCCAAGCGAATCGATTTTGCCGTGATCGCCGCCGACGCCCAGCTGGTGGGCGGATTGTGGGATCAGTTCGAGGCCGCCGGCATCCGCGCATTGGGACCATCCAAAGCGGCGGCTGTGCTGGAAGGATCCAAGGGTTTCATCAAGGACCTTTGCGCCGAGATCGGCATCCCGACCGCCGCTTATCGCCGCTTCCGCTCGCCGTCAGAAGCCAAGGCCTATGCTGCCAGCTTGGGCCTTCCCGTGGTGATCAAGGCCGACGGCCTGGCCGCCGGCAAAGGCGTGATCATTGCCGGCTCGCACGCCGAAAGCGATCGTGCCGTCGATTTCATGTTCGAAGGCGGCTTCGGTCAAAGCGGCTACGAAATCGTGGTCGAGGAATTCATGGAAGGCGAAGAGGCCAGCTTCTTTGCCTTGAGCGACGGCGAGACCGTGATCCCGCTGGCCGGCGCGCAGGACCATAAGCGCGTGGGCGATGGCGACACCGGGCCCAACACAGGCGGCATGGGCGCCTATTCACCCGCGCCGGTGCTGACGCCGGCGCTGGAAGCGCAAGCAATGGATGTGTTCGTACGCCCGACAGTGGCCGAGTTCGCCCGCCGCGGGCTCTCTTACATGGGCGTGATCTATCTGGGCCTGATGATCACCAAAGGCGGCCCAAAGCTGGTCGAATATAATTGCCGCTTCGGCGATCCCGAGGCGCAGGTCTTGATGCCGCGCCTCAAGGGCGATCTTCTGACCGCACTGCTCGCGGCGCGCGACGGCGTGTTGTCGGATTTCGATCTGCGCTGGAAAGATGAAGCCGCGCTTACCGTCGTAATGGCATCGAAGGGGTATCCCGGAAATTATGAAAAAGGGCAGGAGATTTTCGGCCTGGACGATGCGGCCTCGCTGCCCGGCATCACCCTGTTCCATGCGGGAACGGAAAAACGTGACGGCAAGATCGTGGCGGTGGGCGGACGCGTGCTGAACGTCACCGCCACCGGCAAGGACGTGGCCGAGGCGCGCGCCCGGGCCTACGACGCTGTTTCCCGCATCCACTGGCAGGGCAGCTTCTTCCGTGGCGATATCGGCTGGCGGGCACTCAAGCGCTGACATGCTTGACTTGGCCACGCCGCCATAGCAACCAACGCCTATGCTGGCTGTAACCGGGCTTATCCTGATCGTTCTGGGGCTTTTGGCGCTTCTCATCGACCGCGCCGCCGCGCATTTCATATACGATCATGTGAATGCGCGCATGCACCGCCATCTCGATAGCATCACCCATTATGCCAAGGCAGGTCACTGGCTGGCAGTGGCGATTCTGGCCCTGATGGGCGCGGCGATAGCCCGTCATTTCGGCGTCAACAATCCGGATATTGGATTGCTGATCAATTACAGCCTGGCCTTCATCGCCAGCCTTACCCTGGGCAGCGCCGTGCTGCACGCGATCAAGCTGGTGCTGGGACGAAGACGCCCGCGCGATGACATGGAAATGGGGCTTTACGGCTTCATGCCGCTTTCGTTCAACCTGGATTACAATTCCTTCCCCTCCGGACATGCGCTTACCATCTGCTGCGTAGCAGTGATCTTCTCCTGCGTCTGGCCGTCATTGTGGCCGTTGTGGTTCGGGGTGGCGGCGGTCCTGGCCGTCACACGCACGCTTCTTACCGCCCATTTCTTAAGCGACGTGCTGATCGGCGCCGGTATCGGTTTGATCGCGGCGCGCGAAGTGCTGCTGCTGGGTTTCCCCGGCTCCGCCCCTACCTGGTTTTAACGCCGGCCTCGGAAGAATTCTTTCAGCACACTGCCCGCGGCGGCGGCGTCGCCGGCGCGCGCGATTAGGGGACGATGATGGCAGGTGGGCTGATCGAAGAAGCGGGGGCCGTGCAACACCGCCCCGCCCTTGGTGTCCTCGGCGGCAAAGACCAGGCGCGCCACCCGCGCCAGCGCGATCGCGCCCGCGCACATGGCGCAAGGCTCGAGCGAGACGAACAGGCTGGTGCCAGTGAGCCGCTCATTGCCCAGCTTTTCCGCCCCCGCCCGCAGCACCAGCATCTCGGCATGGGCGGTGGGATCCTTCCGCTCCAGGATGCGGTTGCCATCCCGCGCCAGAAGCGCGCCATCGGCGGAAAGCAGCACCGCACCCACCGGCACTTCGCCGCGGGCAACGCACGCTTCCGCTTCGGCAAGCGCCAGTGCTATGGCTTCTTCGTCGGTCATGGAGATCCTATTGTCGGAGAATAAGCCGGAAGGCGAACGCATAGCAAAAGCGATTGCGCGCTCGGGTCTGTGCTCGCGCCGCGACGCCGAGAAGCTCATCGCCGAAGGCCGGGTCAAGCTCGATGGCGAGACCGTGACCAGCCCCGCTTTGAATGTCGGCGAGCACAATGTGATCCAGGTGGACGACAAGCCGCTGGCGGAACGCCAGCCCGCGCGGCTGTGGCGCTTTCACAAGCCTTCGGGCCTGGTCACCACCCATAAGGACGAAAAAGGCCGGCCCACGGTGTTCGGCAATTTGCCGCCATCCCTGGGCCGCGTCGTGTCGGTGGGGCGGCTGGATTACAATTCCGAGGGTCTTCTGCTTCTTACCAATGATGGCGAGATCGCGCGCCGGCTGGAGTTGCCCGCGGCGGGCTGGGTGCGCAAATACCGGGTGCGCCTGTTCGGAAAAGTCACCCAGGCCGATCTCGACAAGCTTGCGACCGGCGTCACCATCGCGGGCGTCGCCTATGGCCCGATCGTGGCGGACCTCGAGCGCAGCAAGGGGGTCCATTCCTGGGCCACGGTCTCGCTCAAGGAAGGCAAAAACCGCGAAGTCAAACGGGTGATGGAAAACCTGGGGTTGAAAGTGGCGCGCCTGATCCGTATCTCCTACGGCCCCTTCCAACTGGGGCAATTGCCGGAAGGTCAGGTCGAGGAAATCCCCGCCCGGCTGTGGCGCGAGCAGTTGGGCATCGGCCGCAAGAAACGCGACCATCACGACGCGCCCTGGCAAGGGAAAAGCGGCCGCAAAAAGCCATCTTCTTCTTTGGCAAAAGGGAAAAGAAGCTGATAGAAGCCCCCAACTCAGCGATACGAATCCCAACGATATCCAACGGCGAGAGCGTGATGAAAAACAAGAAGCCCAAGCTGCCCCCGCCCTACGCCGCCGAGACCAAGGACGCCCGCTTCGCGGGAACTTTCGAGGTGCTGGTGCCGGTGCCCGAGCGCAACAAGCCCCACAAGGTTCCACTCCAATTTCAGAGCCTCAATGAGGCACAAGCGTGGTTGCACAGCGCCGAAGGCAAGGAGACCGTGGCTGAAATACTCGAGGCCCATCAAGACAAATAAACAAGCCATTGTAATGGCTTACGGCCACAGGACGCTTTGTTTCCTCTTTTTCCGCGGCAGGCTAATATTCGTACAAGACGGGCGCTGGTCCTGGAATGTACCGGTTGGTGTAACTGTTTCGGCCGCGCTCCGTACTAGAGGGAAGTAGCCCAGTTGATCGCCGCGGAAGCCCAATATCGCGCATGGATGCTGGCGAGCCTTGGCGGCGACGGCGCTGCCTATGCCCGCCTCCTGGCCCAGTTGAGCGGCCATCTGCGCGCCTATTTCGCCAAGCGGGCTGGAGCCGACGCAGAGGATTTGGTGCAAGAGACATTGATCGCGATACACACAAAGCGCGCCACCTACGATCCGGCCCTCCCCTTCACGGCCTGGGTGCATGGCATCGCGCGCTACAAGCTGATCGATGCCTGGCGCAAGAACAAACGCCACGCCACCGTGGCGTTGGACGACGCCCCCGAACTGTTCGCCCATGACGAAGCCGAAGCCGCGGGCGCCAAGCGCGACGTGGAAAAGCTTCTGGCCAAGCTTCCGCCGCAGAAACGCGACCTGGTGAGGGCGGTGAAATTGGAAGGCCGCTCCATCGCCGAAGAGGCCAAAGCGACAGGCCTATCGGAAACCGTGGTGAAAGTGACGGTGCATCGCGCCGTCAAATCCATGGGCCAGGAATTGGGAGGCGGCAGTGAAAACGGATGACCTGATCGCCCATCTCAGTTCCGATCTGGCGCCCGCACCGTCCCGCTATGTGGCCCGTGTGCTGGCGATGGGATTGGGCCTGGGCATCCTTCTTTCGGGCCTGGCGATGCTGGCGGCGATGGGACCGCGCCCGGACCTGATGGTGGCGATGCAGGGCGGCGCGTTTTGGATGAAGCTTGCCTACACGCTGAGCTTCACCGCGCTGGGCCTTTGGCTTGTCGAGCGGCTGGGCCGCTCGGACGCCAGCGCCAAAAGTCCGGCGCTCCTGCTGGGCGTCCCGATGATCCTGCTCCTGGCGGCGGCGGCCATCCAACTGCTTCAGCCCGGCGTCGACCGTCATCATATGGTGATGGGCGACTCATGGCGGGTTTGCGCCCTCGACATTGTCACCCTGTCGCTTCCCATATTCGTGACCTTGTTCTGGGCGTTGCGGAAACTGGCGCCGACCAGACTGGGTCTTGCCGGCGCGGGCGCAGGACTTCTCGCCGGCGGCGCAGGCGCCAGCGTCTATGCCTTCCATTGCGTGGAATATACCGCGCCCTTCATCTTCATCTGGTACACGACCGGGATCGCGGCCGCGGCCTTGATCGGCGCCGTCATCGGACGCTGGGCGCTGCGCTGGTAGTCACAACCTGGTCGTCAGACGTGCTGGCCGCCATTGATATGGAGTTCGGCGCCTGTCACATAGGATGACTGATCCGTACACAGATAATAGATCGCCTTGGCCACTTCCGCCGGCTCGCCCAGCCGCCGCATGGGGATCGCTTCCACCAGCTTCTCTGTTCCCGGTGAAAGAATTGCGGTGTTGATTTCGCCCGGTGCGATGGCATTCACCCGCACGCCCAGGGGCCCGAAATCCGCCGCCATCTCGCGGGTAAGCGCCGCCGCCGCCGCCTTGGAGGTGGCATAGGCCGCGCCCGCGAAGGGATGGACGCGCGAGCCGGCGATGGAGGTGACGTTGACGATGGCGCCCTGTGCCTTGGCCAGCGCCTCTTTCAAGCCTTGCGCCAGCCAGATGGTGGAAAAGAAATTCACTTCGAAGACATGGCGCCAGGTTTCCATACTGGTCTCGAGGACGCCCAGCCTTTCTCCCCCGGTCCCTTGGGCGAGATCGCGGCATTGTTGACCAGGGCATGCAGCATGCCGTCCTTGAGCCGGGCCTTCATCTCGCCGGCAGCGCGCCTGGTGTCGGCCGGATCGCCCAGGTCGACCTGGATATGGTCTTCCGGCCCCGCGGCCCAGGGACAATTCTGGGAAAAGCGTGGCGGGAACAGGTGATCACGCGCCAGCCCGCGCTGGAAAAGCGCTTGACGGTGGCGTGGCCGATGCCGCGTGACGCGCCGGTGAGGATGAGGGTGCGCCCCTCTTCTGAATGTCTGCCCTCATTTTGGGATTTGGGATCAATCATGGCTCGAGCCTATCATTGCGCTCGCTCTTTGTCCCTTAGTGAAAATGCACACGCAAAACCTCACCGCTCTCGCCCTGGTCCTGGCCGCCGCTGTGGCGCTGGGCTTCGGCATGAGCCGCGTGCGCATGCCCGCGGCCGCCGGTTTCATTCTGGTGGGCGTGGCGCTGGGACCGGCGGGCTTAGGCTTGATCGAGACATCGGACTCGATTGAAACCTTGGCGGATCTGGGTGTTCTCATGCTGCTGTTCATCATCGGCATGGAGATGCGGCTGCAATCCTTCCGCAAGTCCTTGCCTCTGGCGCTCACCGTCACCACCCTCAACATTCTGATCATTGTCTCGTCGGTGACGGTCTTCACCTTGTTCGTTCACGGCGAAGTGATGGGCGGGGCGGTGATCGGCGGCATGCTGTCGATCTCATCCACCGCCGTGGCGATGAAGATGATGGAGGATGCCGGCGAGAAGGACACTGCGGCGGGACGATTGGCGCTGGCCATCCTGGTGGCGCAGGACCTGGCGGTGGTGCCGCTGCTTCTGGTCACCAACGCTTTAGGCGCGCCGCTTTCGCATTGGAGCATCGTGCTGATTGCGCTCAAATTGGTGCTGGCGCTGATGCTCTTGGGCGGTTTCATCGCCGTGCTGGGCCGCATCAAGAGTTTCCGCTTTCCCGGTTCGGAATATCTGCTCAACGATTTCGATGTCGGCACGTTGGGCGTGCTGGGCATTTGTTTCGCCGCCGCCGCGGCTTCAGGGCTTCTTGGCTTGTCCCCGGCCCTGGGCGCGTTTCTCGGCGGCCTGGCGGTTGGGCATTCGACCTTACGCCGGGGCGCGTTGACCTTGGCGCAACCGGTGCAAAGCATCCTTCTCTTCGTCTTTTTCCTTTCGGTGGGGCTTTTGATTGATCTGCATTATCTCATCGCCCATGCCTGGGTGATCCTGGCCGCGCTGGTGGTGGTGACGGGTGGCAGGACCTTTCTCAACTGGCTGCTTTTGATGCTGGCGGGCGAGAGCTTTGGCGCCGCGCTCGAAGCCTCGCTGTTCCTTTCACCGGTGGGAGAATTCTCTTTCGTCATCGCCAGCGCCGGTCTGGCGGTGGGCGCGCTTTCCGATGCCGGCCACAAGCTCGCCATCGCCGTCATCGCCATGTCGCTGCTGGTGAGCCCGCTCTGGTTCCTGGCCGCGCGCGTCTTCCACGGCATCGTGCAGAATCAGGCGGCCCGGATCATGGGGCTGGATCTCAGGAATTTCCGGCTATGGCGGACCGGTCTGGCACCTCTTCCAGCCCCGCCGGGTCCTGGTGAATGATCACTTCCGCCTTTTCGAACGCGGCGCAAAGTTCGTGCTCCACTTCGTCGCTCACGGTGTGGGCCTCGGCCAAGGGCATATCGGGATCGAGTTCGATATGGACTTGGATGAAGGTGTAAAGGCCTGCCGCGCGCGTGCGCAAATCGTGCAGGCTCCGGACCTGGGGATGGCTGCGCACGATGGCGATGATCCTCTCGCGGTCGGAATCCGGCAATTCATGATCCATCAACTGATCGAGGCTCTTGCGGAACACGATCCAGGCGCTGCCCGCCAAGACTGCCGCCACGAACAACGCGATGATGGGATCGGCCTCGATCCAGCCCAGCACCGTCGCCAGAAGAATAGCGATCACCACACCGATATTGGTGACCAGATCGCCCAGATAATGAGTTTGGTCGGCCGACACCGCCAGCGAACCGGTGCGCTTGATCACCCGGCGCTCGTAAAGGATCAGCCCGATCGCCATCACGATGGAGATCAGCATCACCAAGAGCGCGGCAAGACCGTGGTCGATGGGCTGCGGATTGATCAGCCGCTGCACCGCCTGGATCACCAGGAACAGCGCCGAGGCGGTGATGAAGGCGCCTTGCGCCAAGCCCGCCAAAGGCTCGGCCTTGCCATGGCCGAAGCGATGCTCCTTGTCGGCGGGCGCCAGCGCCTCGTGGATCGCATAAACATTGAGCCCCGCCGTGAAAAGATCGAGCGCGGAATCGGCCAGGCTCGCCAGCATCGCCACCGAATGCGAGAGGAAATACGCCCCCGTCTTGATCACGACCAGGAACAGCGAAACGCCCACCGACGCGTACGCGGCGCGGCGCATATGGACACCATGTTCGGCGAACACACTCACGGATAGAGCCGCTCCGTGCGCCAGGGGTCCGTGCCGTTGCGCCGATAGACCAAGCGGTCATGCAGGCGGAAAGGCCGATCGCGCCAGAATTCGATCTCGAACGGCACCAGCCGGAAGCCGGTCCAATGGGGTGGCCGCGGCACCTTGGAGAGCCCGTATTTGGCGGCGAATTTGGCGATCTCCTTCTCAAACGCCCAGCGCCCTTCCATGGGGCGGGATTGGGCCGAGGCCCAGGCGCCGATCTGGCTGTCCTTCGCCCTGGTGGCGAAATAGGCATCGGCTTCCTCGCCGCTCACCTCGCCGACCGAGCCGCGCACCCGGACGGCGCGACGCAGGCTTTTCCAGTGGAAATTGAGCGCGGCATGCGCATGGGCCTGAAGCTCGCCGCCCTTGGCGCTTTCCTTGTTGGTATAAAAAACAAATCCGTCCTTGTTCACGCCCTTGAGCAGAACCATGCGGACATTGGGACGGCCCTGGGCATCGACCGTGGCCAGCGCCATGGCGTTGGCTTCGTTGATCTCGACCCCTTCGGCTTCCTTCAGCCACTCCTGAAAAAGATCGAAAGGATCGCGCCCATGCGCGATGCCACCGTCATCCAAAGGTCCACCAATTTCGCCCATGTCTCTGGCGTAGCATCCCCGGCTGCGGCAGGCTAGCCTCTGTCCGGAAGGGATGCCATGCGCAAATTTTATCCTATCGTGACACTTGTTCTGGGTCTCGCCGCGGGCGGCTGCGCCACGGAAACCGCAGTCAGCATCAAGAACAACTTCGATAGCGGCGTCGCGGCCTATGACGCGGGCGATTATGCCAAGGCCTATCAGATCTGGTCTTCGCTTCAGGACGAGGACGTCGCCGCCATGCGCAACATTGCGATGATGCGGCGCCAGGGGCTGGGCACCGCCAAGGACCCCAGGGGCGCGGAAGACATGTATGAACGTGCCGCCGAAGCCGGGCTTCCCACCGCTCAGGCCGACCTGGCCGACATGCTGATCAAGGGCGAGGCGGGACCGCCGGATCCCAAGCGGGCGCTGCCTCTTCTGGCTGCCGCGGCAGCCGCCAATCATCCCATGGCGCAATATGAGTTGGCGCAATTCTACGAAGCCGGCGAATTCGTGCCTAAGGACATGACCGTGGCGCGCCGTCTCTACGCCGCAGCCGCCAGCCATGGCATGAAAGAGGCGGGGACCCGGCTGGCTCAATTCGGGGCCCGCGCCCTAGAACCGAACAGGAAGCATCCTATATTGGCGGTACACGAATCCCCGCAAGAAATTGAGTTCAGACCCTGATGCGCGATCCTTATCAAGTCCTCGGCGTGGCCAAGAACGCCAGCGAGGCTGAAATCAAGAAAGCCTTCCGCGGGCTTGCCAAGAAACATCATCCCGATACCCATGCCGGCGACGATGCGGCGAAGAAGCGCTTTCAGGAAATCTCGGCCGCCTACGACATTGTGGGCGACAAGGAAAAGCGCGCCAAATTCGATGCCGGCGAAATCGACGCCGGTGGCAATCCGCGCGGCTTCGATCCGCGCGCCGGAGGCTTCCGCGGCAATCCCTTCGGCGGCGGCGAGCCTGGAAACGCCGACCGCGAATTTCATTTCAGCTGGAACGATCAGGGCAATGCCGATCAAGGCTTCTCGGCGGAAGATATCTTCGCCGAGTTTCTGGGCGGGCGCGGACGCGGGCGCGGCAATCGCCCCGCGCGGGGCGAAGATTTCGCCGTCGCCATCACCGCCAGTTTCGCCGAAAGCGTGATGGGTGGCACGCGCCGCATCGTGCTCGCCAATGGCGAACAGATCGACGTGAAAATTCCGCCGGGCCTGAAGGATGGGCAGCAGATCCGCGTCAAAGGCCGCGGCGGCGTGGGGCGCAATGGCGGACCCAACGGCGATGTCCTGATCCAGGTCGCGGTAGCGGCCCATCCCTACCTCACCCGCGACGGCAATGACCTGCGTATGGACCTGCCGGTGACGCTGAAGGAAGCGGTGTTGGGGGCCAAAGTTCCCGTCCCCACTTTGAGCGGGACCGTCAATCTTTCCATTCCCGCCAACTCCAATTCGGGCGCGGTCTTGCGGCTCAAGGGCAAGGGTGTTCCCGCCCATGGCGGCGAAGCAGCCGGCGATCTCTATGTGCGCCTGGTGGTGGCTTTGCCTGACCGGCCGGACCCCGCGCTCAAAAGCTTTGTCGAGGGCTGGCAGTCCAGCTTTGATCCCCGCGCACGCATGAAATAACCCCTCCAGCCTTCGCACGCTCGAGAGCGTGCTGCGGCCACCTCCCCTTCCAGGCGCTCTGCGCCGAAGGGGAGACGGACCTCGTTTGAACTGAGATATTTCCAGGCTGGCGTATCCGCCCCAAATGACTAGGATCGAATCCAGCAAATCGGGGAGTTTTCATGCCGTTTGAAGGCCTGATGAAAGGCAAAAAAGGCCTTGTCATGGGGGTCGCCAATGACCGCTCGATCGCCTGGGGTGTGGCCAAGGTGCTGCATGCTGCGGGCGCGGAATTGGCCTTTTCCTATCAGGGCGACGTGTTCAAGAAGCGCGTCGCGCCTCTGGTTGAAACCGTCAAGCCGGTGGCGCTGATCGATTGCGACGTCTCGAACCAAGCTTCCATCGATGCCGCTTTCGCGGAACTCAAGCAGCATTGGAACAGTCTGGACTTTTTGGTTCACGCGATCGGTTTTTCCGACAAAGAGCAGCTCAAGGGCCGCTATGTCGACACCACGCTGGAAAATTTCCGCATGACCATGGACATCTCCTGCTATTCATTCACCGCAGTGGTGCAACGCGCCGAAAAGATGATGAATAACGGTGGCAGCCTTGTCACCCTCACCTATTACGGCAGCGAAAAAGTGATGCCGCACTATAACGTGATGGGCGTGGCCAAGGCGGCGCTGGAAGCAAGTGTTCGTTACATGGCCGAAGATTTGGGCAAGCGCGCCATCCGCGTCAATGCCATCTCGGCCGGCCCGATCAAGACCTTGGCGGCCAGCGGCATCGGCGATTTCCGCTATATCCTGAAATGGAGCGAATATAATTCGCCGCTTCGCCGCAACGTCCGCCAGGACGAAGTGGGCAATGCGGCGCTGTTCCTGCTTTCCGATCTGGGGAGCGCCGTCACCGGCGAAAATCTGCATGTGGATGGCGGCTATCACATCGTCGGCATGAAAGCCGAGGACGCGCCTGACATTGCGGTAGGAAAGCAGGAATCGGGGGCGTAACCCCTGGGTCCGGGCATGACGCGGGAAAAGCTGACCCTCAAGCCGGACGTGACGCTCTATTTCGCCCGCCATGGCGAAACCGAAGCCAATCGCGAGCGGCGTTTCTCAGGGCAGAAGAACACGCCTTTGACCGAGCGGGGCCGCGAGCAGGCTAAGGCCGTGGGCCTGGCACTGAAGAACATATTGGGCCCGGCGCCGGCACTGGCGTTCGTCTCAAGTCCCTTGCAGCGCGCCCGGACCACCATGGAGATCGTGCGCGAGACCCTGGGCCTGCCGCGCGAAGGCTACACCACCGATCCGCGCATCGAGGAAATCAATTTGGGCGCATGGGACCAATTGACCGATGCCGAAGCCCGGGCCCGCGATCCCCAATTGTTCGATGCCCGCGCAGCCGACAAATGGAATGTGCATGTCCCGGGCGGCGAGAATTATCGCGAGGTGGCGGCGCGGGCCGAGGATTGGGTGGAAAGCCTGACCACCGACACCTTCGCGGTCAGCCACGGCGCCTTCACCCGCATCCTGAGAGGCCTGTTCGTGGGCCTGGACGCCGCGCAGATGTCGGCGCTGGACGAGCCGCAAGGCGTGGCCTTTCGCGTCCGGGGGAGCGAAGTGGTTCAGCTTCCCGGCGTGGGCGACGCCTTGTCGAATCCGAAGCCGATAGGCTAGACCAAGTTCCACCATGTCGCACAACAGCTTCGGACATCTTTTCCGCGTCACCACCTTTGGCGAAAGCCACGGCCCGGCGATCGGCTGCGTGGTGGATGGCTGCCCACCCGGCATTCCCCTGGTCGAGGCCGATATCCAACGCGAGTTGGAGCGCAGGCGTCCCGGCCAATCGAAATTCGTGAGCCAGCGGCAAGAACCCGACACGGTGAAGATACTGTCGGGCATCTTCCAGGACGAGCGCATGGCGGACCAACTCACCACCGGCACGCCCATCGGGCTTTTGATCGAGAATTTGGATCAGCGCTCCAAGGATTATTCCGACATCCGCGACAAATACCGCCCCGGTCATGCCGACTATACCTATGACGCCAAATATGGCGTGCGCGATTATCGCGGCGGCGGGCGCCAGTCGGCGCGTGAAACCGCGATGCGGGTGGCGGCCGGCGCCATCGCCCGCAAGGTGCTGGATAAGCTTTATGGCAAAGTGACTATCCGCGGCGCCTTGGTGGCGATGGGCACGGAGAAGATCGATCGCGCCAATTGGAACTGGGACGAGACCGCCAACAATGCTTTTTTCTGTCCCGACCGGGCGGCAGTTGGTCCGTGGACGGAATATCTCGAGGGCGTGCGCAAGCGGGGTTCGTCTGTTGGCGCCGTGGTGGAAGTTGTGGCCGAAGGCATCCCCGCGGGCCTGGGTGCGCCCATTTACGGCAAGCTTGATAACGAACTGGCCAGCGCGCTGATGAGCATCAACGCGGTCAAGGGCGTGGAGATCGGTGACGGATTCGCCACGGCGGCCATGAGCGGCGAAGAGAATGCCGATGAGATGCGCATGGGAAATGAAGGCAAGCCCGCGTTCCTCTCCAATCACGCGGGCGGCATATTGGGCGGCATCTCGACCGGCCAGCCCATCGTGGCGCGGTTCGCGGTCAAGCCCACCTCCTCCATCCTGTCGCCACGCCGCACCATCGACACATCCGGCGCGGAGACCGAGATCGTCACCAAGGGCCGCCACGATCCTTGCGTGGGCATCCGCGCGGTGCCGGTGGGTGAAGCGATGATGGCATTGGTATTGGCCGACCAAGCGCTCAGGCACCGCGCGCAGATTGGTTGACCCCTCCGCCTTCGCATCGCAAGCGCTGCTGCGGCCACCGCCCCTGTCAGCGCTTCGCGCACGGGGGAGGCGGGCCTCGGCTTGGGATTGGCCAACTCTAGCGGCTAAACCCGCTGACCAATTCGATGTGGTCTGAATAAAGGAATTGATCCACAGGGGTCACATCGCTCATTCGGAAGCTGGCCTTCACCAAAATCGCGGCATCGCGGGCGAAGCTGGACGGATCGCAGGAGACATAGGCGATGCGCGGGACTTTGGACCCCGCCAGCAACTTCACTTGCGCCTCGGCGCCCGCGCGCGGGGGATCCAGCACCGCGGCATCGAAACGGTTGAGCTCGAGCACCGTGAGCGGAAGCTTGAACAGATCGCGCTGTTCCGTGGTGACCGGCTTGAGACCCGGCGTGTTGCGCGCCGCCGCGGCCAGAGCCGCCAGCGCCTCGCTGTCCTGCTCGACGGCGTGGATTTTGGCGTGTCGTGCCAATGGCAAGGCGAAGGTGCCCAGGCCAGCGAACAAATCCACGATGATTTTTGCGCCCTTGGTCAACGCGGTCACGCGCGCTTGGAGCGCCTGTTCGCCTTCGGGAGTGGCCTGCAGGAAGGCATGCGGCGGCGGTGTCACCGCGATGCCGTCGAAAGAGATTTCGGGTTTCGTCCGTTCGAGCGCCATTTCGCCATTAACGAAGATGCGGGCGATCCCGGCGCCCCCGAATGTCTTCGCCAGCTCCGCGGTGAATGCCGGCGTCAGCTTGCGCCGCCAGCGAAAGGCGAGATCGAGCCCCTTGTCCATGTCGAGGGCATGCACTTCGCCCTTCTCGCCTTCCGCCAAAAGCGACGCCAGGCGTTCCCGCAACAACCCGGCGAAACCCAGCAGCGCCGGGGACAGCACCAGACATTCCTGCATATCGACGATGGCGTGGCTGCGCGCGGCATGGAAGCCAGCTACGACTTGTCCCTTCTCCTTGCCGAATTTGAACACGGCGCGCCGGCGGCTTTTCCGGGGCGACAGCAAAGGCTCGTTCACCATCGCGTCCGCGAGCCCCGTGCGCGCCAGGGCCTTTGTCACCAGCTCCCGTTTATGGTGGGCATAAGCGTCGGCGGACAGATTCTGCAGACTGCAGCCGCCGCAGACGCCGAAGTGCCGGCAAAGGTTCATGATTTCACGGCGGCGAACAGATACTCGATATTGCCGTCGCCGCCCTGAATGGGACTTTCCATCGCGCCCAGGACCGACCAGCCTTCACCGGCAACGAAATCCACCACGCGGCGCAAGGCCTCGTCGCGCGCTTGCGCATCCCGCACGATGCCCCTCTTGCCGAGCGCGGCGCGGCCCGCCTCGAACTGCGGCTTGACCAGCAATACTGCCCAGGCGCCCGGCGCCGCCAAGGACAGCGCCGGCGCCAGCGCCACCGTCAGACTGATAAAGCTGAGATCGGCGGTGAGCGCGGCGAAGGGTTTGGAAAAATCGGTCGCGGTGAGATCGCGCGCGTTGACGCCTTCACGAGAGATCACGCGGGGATCGCACGCCAATGCAGGATCCAGCTGCCCTGTTCCCACGTCCAGCGCGCAAACCTCGACCGCGCCCCGCTCCAACAGCACCTGGGTGAAGCCCCCGGTGGATGCGCCCAGATCGAGACAAACGCGGCCTTCGACCGCCAAACCGAAATGATCAAGCGCCGCAACCAGCTTGACCCCACCCCGCGATACGTAGGGGTGAGGCTTGCGGTATTCGATGGCCGAGCCTTCCGCGATGGTCTGTGATGGCTTCGATAAAAGCGCGCCACCCACCTTGACCAGGCCGGCCTTGATGGCAACCTGGGCTTCGCTGCGGCTTTTTGCGTAGCCTTGTTCGACCAGAAAAATGTCGGCGCGCATTCCCCGCTTAGGCGATCTTGCCTACGGCGGTCGGAACTTCGTTCGACCGACCCAGCGCCGACAACGCCACATTGACGATGCCGTCGGCGTCCAGCCCGGCCTGCGCATACATGCGCTCGGGCGTATCCTGATCCTGGAACACGTCGGGCAAGGTCATGGGGCCGGACCTTGAGGCCCTTTTCCAACAGCCCTTCCCAGGCCAGGAACTGCATCACATGGCTGCCGAAGCCGCCCGTGGCGCCTTCTTCGATGGTGATCAGGACTTCATGCTCGCGCGCCAGCTTGGCGATCAGATCGGTGTCGAGCGGCTTGGCGAAACGCGCATCGGCGATGGTGGGCGAAAGTCCGTAGCCGGACAATTTATCGGCCGCCAGCATCACTTCGGAAAGCCGGGCGCCCAAAGATAGAATGGCGATGGACGAGCCCTCCCGGATGATCCGGCCCTTGCCGATGGGCAGCGCAATGCCTTTTTCGGGGCGGGCCACGCCCGTGCCTTCACCGCGGGGATAGCGAATGGCGCTGGGCCGGTCGTTGATGCCCACGGCGGTGGCCACCATGTGGGTGAGTTCGGCTTCATCCGCCGGCGCCATCAGCACGAAATTGGGCAAGGTGGCGAGATAGGCCAAATCGAAACTGCCGGCATGGGTGGGACCGTCGGCGCCGACTAGGCCCGCCCGGTCCATGGCGAAGCGCACGGGCAGCGACTGGATCGCCACGTCATGCACCACCTGGTCGTAGGCGCGCTGCAGGAAGGTCGAATAGATGGCGCAGAAAGGCTTCATGCCTTCCGCCGCCAGTCCCGCGGCAAACGTCACCGCATGCTGTTCGGCGATGCCGACATCGAAGGCGCGCCCCGGGAATTCCTTCTCGAACAAATCCACGCTGGTGCCCGACGGCATCGCCGCGGTGATCGCCACGATGCGGTCGTCGCTCCGCGCTTCTTGAACCAGGCTTTCGGCGAACACTTTCTGATAGGTGGGCGCCTTGGCCACCGTCTTCTTCTGCTCGCCGGTGAGCACGGTGAATTTCGATACCGCGTGATATTTGTCGGCGCTGGCTTCGGCGGGGGCATAGCCGTGACCTTTCTTGGTCACCACATGCACCAGGACGGGGCCCTTCATGCGGTCGCGCACATTCTCCAGCACCGGGATCAGGTGATCCAGATTGTGGCCGTCGATGGGGCCCACATAGAAAAAGCCCAGTTCTTCGAACAGCGTGCCGCCCATCGCCAAGCCGCGGGCATATTCCTCAGTCCGGCGCGCCACATTGAACAGCGACCGCGAGAGGAACCGTTTGGCCAGCCATTTGCCGAAATTGCGCAGGCCCGTATAGGGCTGGCTGGAGACCAAGCGCGCCAAATAGGCGCTCATCGCGCCCACCGGCGGGGCGATCGACATGTCATTGTCGTTCAGGATCACGATCAGCCGGTTCTTGTTGGCGCCGGCGTTGTTCATCGCCTCATAGGCCATGCCCGCGCTCATGGCACCGTCGCCGATCACGGCGATCACGTTGTTGTTGCCGCCCTTGAGATCGCGGGCTGCCGCCATGCCGAGGCCGGCGGAAATCGAAGTGGAGGAGTGCGCCGCGCCGAACGGGTCATAGACGCTTTCCGCCCGCTTGGTGAAACCCGAAAGCCCGCCACCCTGGCGCAGCGTGCGCATGCGCGCGCGCCGGCCGGTGATGATCTTGTGGGGATAGGCCTGATGGCCCACGTCCCAGATCAACTTGTCCTCGGGCGTATCGAACACATAGTGCAGCGCCACGGTGAGTTCGACCACACCCAGACCGGCGCCGAAATGTCCGCCGGTGACGGAGACGATGTCGATCAGATCGGTGCGCAATTCGCCGGCGAATTGACGAAGCGATTTCCGCGGCAGCTTGCGCAGATCAGCCGGCACCTGAACTTGATCGAGAAGGGGTGTCTTGCTGGGTGATGTCATGACGTGACCAGAACGGGGCAAAAAAGGTTCCATGCCATTCCCCCGGAAACGGCGCAACCGTCACAAATCAAAACGCGAAGACCAGCAATTGGACTCATGCCACATCCAGCCTTTCGCCGATGGCGGGACCGCCCGCGCCTTGCACAATCTTCTCCAGGCGGCCTTCCGCGGCCTTGAGCTTGGCCTCGCAATGGCTTTTCAACGCCTGGCCGCGCTCGTAAAGCACGATGGAATCTTCCAAATCGACCTCACCCTGTTCCAGGCGCGCGACAATAGTCTCGAGCTCCTTCAGCGCAGTCTCAAAGTTCATTTCGCCGACTGGCTTGGCCGCCGCCTGCGCTTTTCCCGGGGTAGAAATAACAATCTCTCCAACAAACTCGTGGCCGGTGACCAATGCCCCCGCGTGGAACACTCGGCCACATAATCTCGCAGTTTTGGCGGACACACGCCAATGAGATTCGAGTGGGAATATAGGCCCTGGATTGCGGCGAACAAATGTTTCCCCTTCCGTAAGGGAACCTTACTGAGCCAGGTTGGGCGCCCGCAATGTTACCCCACCGCGCGGAGCCTCTGCCAAGGCGCCCATGAGGTTTTTGATGCCCGGCAGCGCCTCCAGGGTTTCAAGCCCTTCCAGGGCCTTGAGGCTGGCCTGGCTTTGGCCCATCAGGTTGCTCAGCCCTTCGAGAAGGCCGCGCCGCCGCGGATAAAGCCGGATCACCATGCGGTCGGTGGGAACGCCGCCCAGCTTGGCGGCCGTGCTTGCGGCCTCCCAGAAGCCTCCTAGCCCGTCCACCAAACCATGGGTCTTGGCGTCGGCACCGGTCCACACCCGGCCGCCGGCCACGCTCCTTACCTGCTCGACCGAGAGATGCCGCCCCGACGCCACCTTGTGCAGGAAATCATCGTAGATGACATCGGCCTCATGATTGAGCGCGTTCCATTGATCGGGCGTATAGGGCGCGATCGCCGAGTCCATCAGCGTGTTCTTGCCCGAGGCGACCTCATCCATTTCGGCGCCGATCAGGGCCAAGGACTTGCCCACGGAAACCTTGCCCGTGAGCACACCGATCGACCCGGTGAGCGTGGCGGGCTCTGCGATGATGCGGTCGGCGCTGGCCGAAATGAAATAACCGCCCGAGGCGCCCAGCGCCCCCATGCTCACCACCACGGGCTTGCCCTTGGCCTGGGCCTTTTTCACTGCATCCAGAATCTGGTCCGATGCCGTCACCGATCCGCCGGGTGAATCCACCCTGAGCACGATGGCCTTGATGCCGGGTGTGCCGGCCGCCTGACGAATGGCTTCGGAAAGGTCGTCGCTGGCGATCCCGGCATTGGTGTTGAAGATATCGCCTTTGGCGGTGCCGTCGACGATGTCGCCGGCCGCTTCCACGACCGCCAGATTGGCGCCGAACGCAGTACTGAAGTTCTTGGTCTTGATGTAGTCGGTGATCTTGGTCGCTTTGGCGCCTGCGCCTGCCCGGCCCAATCCCGCGTTCAGTGCATCATCATCATAGCCGATGCGGTCGAGCAGGCCTTTGCCCTTCGCGTCCTCGGCGAATTGCGGGCTGGCGTCGAAGGCGGCGCCGACACTGGCGGGATCGAGATGACGCGCGCGCGCGACCTCGGCCACCGCCTCATCGCGCCAGGATTTCGTCACCTCGGTGAGCTGTTCACGATCGGGCGCGGTCATGGTCTTTTCCATGTACATGTCGGCCGCGCTTTTATATTCGGCGCGCTTGGCGATCTGCGGCACGGCGTCGATCTTGTCGAACAGGCCCTTGAGGAAAATCTCGCCCAGCCCGCCGCCGGCGACCTTGAAGTCGCTGCGGGGCTGCACCCAGATCTCATTGGCGGCGCTGGCGGCGACATAGTCGCCCATGCCGGGAGTGAGGAAACCCGTCGCCTGGGCGATCACAAATTTGCCGTGGCTCTTGAAGCGGCGGAGGCTGTCGGAGAGCTCTTCGGCCTGCGGCAACGGCACCGCGCCATTGCCCAGCCGCATGACCACGCCCTTGATACGGGAATCGCGCGACGCGGCGTCCAGCGCGAAGACATAATTCATCATGGTCTGCTGCGGACCGCTCAGCGAAAAGCCCGTCACCGCCGAATCCGGCACCGATTGGCGCAGATCCATGGTCAGCACCATGTTGCCGGGAAGGCCGTCGCCTCGCGCTAGGCCGATCACCAGCAGTACGACGAAAACCAGGATGAGCAGAAAAACGAATTTGGCGACGCCGTTCAGCACCGCCGCCATGATCGAGCGGAGCCAGTTCAGGAAAGCGGTCATGGAGGAAATCCTTGGGTGCGCGGGGAAGAACCACTATATCGCGGTCCGGGAACCCAAGACAGTGCGCCAAGCGGCAAAAGCCCGGCTCCGCGAGGGAGCCGGGCTTTTACGGCATGTTTAAGGAGCTAGTTACGCGACGCGTCGCGGAGGGCGTCCTTGGCGCCACCGACGGCGCTTTGTACTTTGCCTTTGGCCTTGTCCATCGCGCCTTCGGCTTCGAGCTTGCTGTCGCCAGTCATCTTGCCGGCAGCTTCCTTGATCGCGCCCTTGGCCTGATTGGCCGAGCCATTGATCCTGTCCTTGTCCATCATTTATTCTCCATTTGGCCAAGAGGTAACGAGGCCTTGGGGGGCCGGTTCCGTAACTTTTGTCCCGCTGGAACGAAGTGATATTCGTGCCGCCATGGCGAGGAGGAATTCATGCAAAGACGGAACTTTATCAGCCTGTTGTTGATGGGAAGCGCCAGTGCGTTTGCGCACGCTCTGCCCGCTTTCGCCGCCTATCGCGTGACCAAGAGCGAGGCGGAATGGAAGAAAATTCTTTCGCCCGCCGCCTATGACGTTCTGCGCCATCAGGGCACCGAGATGCCTTATTCCAGCCCGCTGGACATGAATTACAAGAAAGGGACTTACTCCTGCGCCGGCTGCGATCAGGTCCTGTTCTCGTCAGACACCAAATATGACAGCCACACCGGCTGGCCAAGTTTCTGGAAGCCGCTGTCCAATGCCGTGCTCACCTCGGCGGATCATTCCCTCGACATGGAGCGCACGGAAGTCCGCTGCATCGGCTGCGGCGGCCATCTGGGCCATGTCTTCGACGACGGACCGAAACCCACGGGTTTGCGCTATTGTATGAACGGGGTGGCGCTTCGTTTTCAGACAGCCTGAGCAAAGCAAAGGCGTCGAATGAAAAAAGCCGCCGGTTTTGCCGGCGGCTTTTTTATTTCTCTATTGGCCGATTATTTTTTTGCCGGTGCGGCAGGCGCGGCTGCGCCATCCGACTTGGCCTTGGCCCGTGCCTGTTCGGCCATCGAATCATGCGCGGCGGTGAAACCGTTCAGGGACAGTTTAAGGTCGTAATTCTTGCCGTCGTCTGCCGTGACCCTGATCAGGGCATTGGCGCCGGCATGGTTGAGCTGGTCGACGGTGGCATTGTCCATCAGCATCTCGACATAGCACCCCGCCCGGTCGCAACGGCGATAGGGCATCATTGGCGAGGTGTAGCTTCCCGCCTGCAAGGTGACGCCCTTCGGGATCGAAACGCCCAGCGGCACGGAAATCTGGATCGCGTGCCGGTCGCGCGAGGGAATATAGGCGAGCGACACCGCCAGAACGCGCTGCTGGCTCTTGGCGTCATTCTGCTGCTGATACATGTCGCAGGGCGAAGGCGACTGCATGGCATAGCAGCGCACCAGCCAGTCGCCGATATTCTTCACTTCCGGCGGAGGCGGCGGCGTGGAGGGTTGCGCCGGCGCCGGAGCGCCTTGCGCCAATGCCGCGCCCGAGGTGAGCGCCGCGAGCACTAGGCCCGACAACAAAGAGGACATCTTCATCACAGCATTCTCCAGAACCAGGACCCGCGCTTGGCTTCATCGCGGTGATAGGCGCGCTCGGCGTCGGCAAATCCGGTGAGCGAAATCGGAATGGCAATAGGCTTGGTGTCGGTGACGCCCGCGAACAACAGGCGACCGTCCTTGCCGGCATCGAGCGAATGCTGCAGCTTCTGGTCGAGAGGAACATCGACGATGCAGCCCTGCTGCGTGCAGGTGCGATACTTGGCGGTGCGCATGGGATCTGTGCCGAAGACAATGCCGACGCCGGGTTCGAGCGCCACACCCAGTGGCATCACGATGTCGAGGGCCGATTTGCCGTCCGGCGTCTTGCCGAGTGCGATGCGCACGATCTCCTCATGGGTCTGGCTGTCCAGCACGTCCTGGACGATCTCGCAATTCACATTGGCCTGTTTGGCGGCCGGACAGGCGACGCGCCAGGAGCCGTAAGCGGTCACCGCCTGGGTGGATGTATTGTAGGTCGCCACCCCGCGTACCGCCCAGCCGATCAGCAGACCGAGCACCAGGGCCACGGCGCCGATGACCAGCTTTTGGGTCATGTTTGTCATAAAGAGTCTCGTCTCAGTTGGGAAAAAAGGGCGAAATCCGCCTTAACGCTTGGAAACGGGGGCAGGAGTTAGCAGATCGTCTCGGCAAAGGAAACGCCCCGTGAAGGGGATTCCGTGCGGCCATGCGGCAATGGTGAACGGCCGGCGATTCATGACGGCCCTGTAAGCATTTGGGAGCGATCCGGGGCCGATAGGGCCGGCGATCAGCGGCTGGCGAGGCGGACAGGGTCCGGACGGTAAAGATCGGGCCAAACGCGCTTCAAGGCCGCCAGCTTGGGCAGATCGTTGATCACGATATAGGGCTGGTCGGGATGGTGGATCAGATAGTCCTGATGGTAGCCCTCGGCGGCATAAAAGCCCTTGAGTGGCTCGGCTTTGGTGACGATTGGTTTGCCGAAAATATGGGCTTGGTCCAGCTGGGCGATATAGAGCCGCGCGGTTTTTTCCTGTTCCGGCGTGGCAAAGAAAATTTCCGACCGATAGCTGCTGCCCTCGTCCGGACCCTGGAAATTCAACTCGGTGGGATCATGCGCCACCGAAAAATAGATTTGGAGCAGCCTGCCGAAGGACACACGTCTGGGATCGAAAGTGATCTGAACGGATTCCGCATGACCCGTGGTTTCGGTGGTCACCAGGGGATAGGTCGCGGTCGCGGCGGCACCGCCCGAATAACCGGCCACCACTTTGGTCACGCCCTTGACGTGCTCGAACACAGCCTGCTGACCCCAGAAACATCCGCCCGCCAGGACCATTGTTTCGCTGGCGGCGGCGTTGGCTGGATCGTTTGCCGGCGCCGGGATTGCCTTGTCGAGGTCGTCGGCGCGCGCGGCGGGGGAAAGTGCCAGGAAGGCCGCCGTGGCCAACAGGGAGATATGTCTCATAGGATCACCTCGGGCGCACAATAGGCGCTTTTGATCTTATTCGCCCGTCTCGGGGTCAAAGTTACGCCACAGGCTTAAATTTCGCGGGAAAGGGCCCCTCCTGACATGTTTGTTTCGCGCGCATGGTGTTTCTTGGAATGGAACGAGGCAACGGAGCGCTGTTCATGCCCCATAAGCATCCCGCCAGCACCCACCATCATGCCGCCGCTGAGCATCACGAAAAAGCCGCGCGCCACCACCGCGTGGCCGCAAAACATTACGAAGACGAGCAGGCCGAAGCAGCGGCCCATCATGCCCATATCGCCTCGGGACACGGCGCCCACGCCGCCCATCACAGCGCCGAAGCTTCCAAGCTGCACGCGCACCATCACGGCGAGGCGGACTGAACCGTCCGCTAGAGTGCCGTCTCTCCGGTTTCACCGGTGCGCACACGCAGCACGGAATCAAGATCGAGGGTGAAGATCTTGCCGTCGCCGATCTTGCCGGTGCGCGCCGCCTTGGCGATGGCGGCAACCGCGTCATCGGCCCGGGCCGCAGGCAGGGCCACTTCCAGCTTGAGCTTGGGCACGAATGAGATCGCGTATTCGGCGCCGCGATAGATTTCGGTGTGGCCCTTTTGCCGGCCATAGCCGCGGACTTCCGACACCGTCATGCCATCCACGCCGATCGCGGTCAGGGCCTCGCGGACGGGATCGAGCCGGTGCGGCTGGATTATGGCAATGATCAGCTTCATGTGCCTAAACCTATTCCGTTGGCCTATCGGTTGCCGTGATACGCGCTTTCTCCGTGGGTGGCAAAATCCAGGCCCTGGATCTCATGATCGCGGTCGACCCTGAGACCCACCACCAGGCCGGCGAATTTGGTGATCAGGAAGGTGGCGGCAGCAGACCAGACCGCGGCCGCCACCACGCCTTCCGCCTGCACCAGGAACTGCGCACCGATCGGATGGTGAAGTGCCGAGCCACCCAAGCCCAAACCCGCCAGGAAAGGCAGGGTCAAGGTTCCCAGCGCGCCACCCACGCCATGGACGCCCAGCACGTCCAGCGCGTCGTCCACCACCAGGACCCGTTTCACGAAATGGACTCCCATGTAACAGATGGTGCTGGCGGCGGCGCCCAGAACCACGGCGCCGATGGGTCCCACGCTGCCCGCCGCAGGCGTGATGGTAGCAAGGCCCGCGATCGTGCCCGTCACCGCGCCCACCAGGCTCGGCTTGCCGAACGAGACCCATTCGATCGCCATCCATACCAGCGTGGCGGTGGCCGCCGACAAATGCGTGGTGAGCATCGCCATGCCGGCATCGGCATTGGAGGCCAAGGCGCTGCCTGCATTAAATCCGAACCAGCCGACCCAAAGAAGCGAGGCACCCACCATCACCATCCAGGGCGCATGCGGCGGGCGGACGGATTTGGGAAAATCCACGCGGGGCTTCAGCATCCAGGCCACCACCAGCGCGGAAACGCCCGCGGTGACATGCACCACGATGCCGCCGGCGAAATCGATCACGCCCCTCTTGGCCAGCCAGCCGCCGCCCCACACCCAATGGGCCACGGGCACGTAGACGATCAAAAGCCAAAGGCCCGAGATCAAAAGCACCGCGTCAAAACGGATGCGCTCGACATAGGCGCCGATGATCAAGGCCGGGGTGATGATCGCGAACGTCATCTGGAACATCACAAAGACGCTTTCGGGAATGTTGGTCCCCGGATGCAGCATGGTGCGGTCGCCATTCTGCAGGAACGCCGCCTTGAGGTTGCCCAGAAAGTCGCCGCCGCCCGAATAAGTGAGGCTGTAGCCGAGCGCGAACCACAGCACCGAGACCAGGCAGGCCACGGCGCAACACTGCACCAGCACCGACAGGATGTTCTTGGCCTGAACCAGGCCGCCATAGAACAAGGCCAGCGCCGGCAAGGTCATCAGCAGCACCAGCACGGTGGCCATCATCAGCCACGCGGTATCGGACCCGTTTATCACTTTCCTCGCCCCATATTCTTTTGGCGGCCGTGTGACCGCTTTTTCGGCAGGAGACTGGCGCGGGGCCGGGTCTCTGACAAGGCGACGGGCGTGCCCAACCGTGACAGGCCTGTGAACCAATTTCCCGGCGCGCCGTTGTGGGTCATGGAACCACGGGGGAAACTCCATGCTACGCCTTATCCTGCTGATCATATTGATATTTGCGATCCTGGGCTCGGTGCCCCTTTGGCCCTATAGCGCAGGCTGGGGTTATGGCCCTTCCGGCGGGCTGGGCTTGATACTGATCATCTTGCTGATACTCGTTCTGGCAGGGCGCCTATAAGAACGCATCCGCGAATTGGATGCCTCTCATTTGCCCTTGGTGAAGCGCAAAATGGCGCTCTTCAAGGGCGGCTCGCTCTCGCACCAATCGGTCCAAGGCTTGTGCCGCTTGACCAATGCGGGCGCCGTGCGGACCGTGAAAGTCTTGGGATCCAAGCCTTTCTTCACTTGAGACCAATTGAGCGGCATGGAGACGGTCGCGCCCGCCCGCGCGCGGGGCGAAAGCGGCGCCACCGCCGTCGAGGTGCGGTCATTGCGCAGATAATCGAGAAAGATTTTTCCCGTGCGTTTCGCCTTGGACATGTTGACCAAGTAATCGTTCGGACTATCCGCCGCCATCGCTTCGCAGATGGCGCGAGCGAAAGTCTTGGCTTCCGGCCAGCCCAAATGGTCCTTTCGCCCCGCTTTGAATGGCGTCACCACATGCAGGCCCTTGCCGCCAGTGGTCTTGCAGAAGGCGGAGAGGCCCAATTTCCCCAGCCGCTCCTTCAACTCCCGGGCCGCGGCGATCACGCGCTCGAACGCGGTATCCGGCGCGGGATCGAGATCGAAGACGAATCGCCCGGGAAGATCGGGCTCGCCCGGGGCGCAATTCCAGGGATGAAATTCCAGCGCTGCGACCTGGGCCGCTGCGATCAGGGCTTCAACCTGATCGATCTCAAGATAGGCTTGGCGGTCGCCGGAGACTTTCACTTCGCGGAACAAGGGCGAGCCGCCGCGCATGGCATGGCGCTGGAAGAAATGTTCACCCCCGATGCCGTCCGGCGCCCGTACGATGGAACAGGGCCGGCCCTTGATGTGGGGCAGCATCCAGGGGCCCATCTCTTCCAAATAGCGCGCCAGATCCAGCTTGGTGACGGGCCTGCCGTCGCCCGCGTCAGGCCATAACGCCTTGTCCGGTTTTGAAATGGCCACGCCCATTACAGTGCTGGAATTGGCTGCTTGGTTTTTTGTCGGCTTTACCAGCTTGGTTTTTTTTGCGCTTGCCGGCATTTCCGCCTCCACTTCATCCGCTGGCTTGTCCTGGCGCAGACCCTTGAAGGCAGCCTGCCGCACCATGCCGTCGCCGGTGAAGCCCGCGAACGCGATTTCGGCGACCAGGTTGGGCCTCAGCCAATGGACGCCCGCTTCCTGGCGCGGCGCTCCCCGACCCGCGAAAGGGCTGGTCTTGCTTTCTTCCTCTTTCAGCCGGGGCAGCAATTTCGACACGGTCTTGCCGCCATAACCGGTGCCCACCCGGCCCGCATAGACAAGGTCTTTGCCCTTGTGGACGCCAACCAGCAGCGAGCGAAACTTACCCTCGGTCGTGCTCCAGCCGCCGATCACGACTTCGTGCCCGGCACGGCATTTGGATTTGACCCAATTGTCGCCAGCGTCCCGAAACGTAAGGGGCGTTTGCCCGTTTGGAGACAATTCCTTCCAATTCCAGACGGCATGCCGACTCCCAAACCGCGTTGCCCCCAGCATCGAGATGGTCGACATAGCGAACCAGCGGGCTCTTGGTTTGCGCCAGCAGGGTCTTCAGCCGCGCCTTGCGCGCGACCTGGGGCAAATTGCGCAAATCCTCGCCACCTTCGACCAAAAGATCGAAGACGAAGAACACCAGGTCCTTGGTCTTCTTGTCGGATAAGGCGGCTTGAAGCCCGGCGAAGTCCGGCACGCCTTTGTGATCCAAGGCCGCAACTTCTCCATCCAGGATGCAGTCCGGCAACGGTTTCAAGGCGCGGGCAATTTCGGGGAAATGGTCACTCCAATCGAGCCCTTTGCGCGTGAAGAGACAAACTTTTCCACCCTCGATGCGCGCCTGGATGCGATAGCCGTCGAGCTTGATTTCGTGGATCCAGCCCGCGCCCGGCGGCGGGCGATCTTCCACGCGGCACAATTGCGGCGCGACGAAGCGCGGCAACGCCTTGACCGCTTTGCCGCGCGGCGCGGGTTCGCTTTCGCCATCGCTGTCAAGGACATCGCTTTTCTTGCGACTGTTCCAGACTGCGTCGGCGGCAAAGCTTTTGCGCTGCATGAAGGCGGTGGGTTTCTTGCCCGTCCCTGCCGCTATCGCCTCGAGGCTACGTCCCGACGCGACCGACTTATCCTTCTTCAGGATCGCTTCGCCACTGCCCTCTTCGGCATATTGGTCGCGATGCTTGATCAGGAGCCAATTGGTGCGTTTGCTTTTGCCATAGCGGGCATTGCGGTCGTTGCGCATCCTGACCAGCACCCAACTGCCGTGGAGCTTCTCGCCTTCCAGCACGAATTTGAGATCGCCCTTTTTGAGCATCGCATCGGCATCGCCTTCGGGCGCCCAATAGCCTCGGTCCCATAGCATCACCGTGCCGCCGCCATATTGGCCCTTGGGGATGGTGCCTTCGAAGTCGCCGTAATCGAGGGGATGGTCCTCGACTTCCACCGCGAGCCTTTTTTCGGCCGGATCCAGCGAGGGCCCCCGCGTCACCGCCCAGGACAGAAACACGCCTTTCCATTCCAGCCGGAAATCGTAATGCAACCGGGTGGCGGCATGTTTCTGAATCACGAAACGCAGCTGCGGCCCCGCCGCCACTTTTTCGGCGCCGCTGGGTTCACGGGTCCGGCCGAAGTCTCGTTTGGCCCGGTAGACGGCAAGTTTTTTGGACGGCATCAGACCTCCCCTATCCCAAAAGCTACTTGCAGAAGCCCGGTTCCCGTCGAAAAATCGAGCAACTCTTTAGGGAGAGGACAGTTTAACGGACTTGGCAGCTTTCGGAATTGTTGGGGGCTTTGCAGATGTTGGACTTTTTGTTGAACCGCTATATCCGCCGGGGGTCGCTGGCGGTGCGTCTTCCCAACGGAAAAACAAGGACTTACGGCCAGGCGGCGCCGCATGTCGCTATCGCGCTCAAGGATTGGGCGCGCTCCTGTCCCTCGGCCTCGACCCCGACCTCAAACTGGGCGAGCTTTACATGGAGGGTCGCCTGGTCATCGAGGAAGGCGACGTGGTGGGCCTTCTCGACCTTCTGATGGGCAATATGGCGGTCACGGGCGCCAGCGGCACCCATCGGATCCTGCGCCTGGTCCGCCGGGCGCTCCGCAGCTTCGCCCAGTGGAATCCCGCCCGGGCGGCGCGGGCCCATGTGGCGCATCATTATGATCTCTCCCGCCGCCTCTATGACCTGTTCCTGGATGTGAGCCGGCAATATTCCTGCGCTTATTTCGCCCACGACGACGACACGCTGGAGATGGCGCAGACACAGAAAAAGCGCCATATCGCCGCCAAGCTCAATTTCGACCGCGGCGATCTTTCGGTCCTTGATATCGGTTGCGGCTGGGGTGGATTGGCGATGGATTTGGCGCGCGAACGCGCCGCCAAGGTCCTGGGCATCACCCTTTCCACCGAGCAATTGGCGGCCGCCGAGGAGCTGGCCAAGCAGAATGGGCTGGCGGATCGCGTCAGCTTCGAGCTCAAGGACTATCGCGCGCTCACCGGCCGCTTCGACCGTATCGTCTCGGTGGGAATGTTCGAACATGTCGGCGCGCGCTATTACCCCCAATTCTTCGCCAAAGCGCGCGAAGTGCTGGCCGACGATGGCGTGATGCTGCTTCACACGATCGGGCGGGCCGACGGACCGGGCGCCACCAACGCCTGGATCCGCAAATATATCTTCCCCGGCGGCTATGCGCCGGCATTGTCGGAAGTGGTGCCGGTGATCGAGAAGGCGGGCCTGATCGTCACCGATATCGAAGTCCTCCGGCTGCATTACGCCAAGACCCTGGCGGAATGGCAGAAGCGCTTCCAGGCGAACCGCGCCGAGATCGCGGCGCTGTATGACGAACGCTTCTGCCGGATGTGGGAATTCTATCTGGCCGGCGCCGAAATGGCCTTCCGCCACGAAAATCAAGTCGTGTTCCAGATCCAGATCGCCAAGCGCGTCGACAGCCTGCCGCTCACCCGCGACTATATGTATGAGGAACCGGGCGACACCGAAGCGGCGACCAGACCGCTGCGCGTCAAGGCGGTGGCCTGACCTCTTTCAATTTGGCCTCTTCAATTTGGCCTCTTTCAGAAGCTCTCGCGATCGAAGCCGTGGATGCGGCAGACGCGGGACGCGATGCGCTCGAACTCGGCATTGTGGTCGCTTCGCGTCGCGCTGCCATTCTCGTGCTGATAGAGATGGATCATCTCGTGCGCCATCGTCGCCATCAGCAGATCGGTGGAATTGACGGAGCGGATCGAAACCCCGATCTCGTTCAGATCCGGGATGGATTTATACCGCCCGCGGAAATGACCGAAGCGGTCGCGCGCGCCCATCACCCGGAATACGAGATTATCCGCATGCGGAAGATTCATGCCGCGAAAAGGCGGCGTGGTGCGCAGATATTCATAGGCATTCTCCAGGCAATCAGGCGTGAGATGCAGTGCTCCCCCGCCGCCGGCCTTGGCGTTCTTGATCATCCGTTTTCGCATAACCAATTCTAGGCATATCCCCCGGCACCCCGCCAAGCTTTCTATGACCCCAAAATATATAAGTTTTTAGAAGGCAACGCTTTTGGCCCGGTTCCCGTTTGGCATAGGCTTTTCGGGCTTTTCCTGGGCTATCATGGCCGTCCGTACATTTCTGCCTTGCTTCCGCTGCTGCCGCTGATGGGCAGCTTTGCGGACCAGAAATCCGGCCTGGCGGCCTGCGAAAAAAAGCGCCGTCCAAAGCCCCTCCCGGGGTGCGCCGGGCGAGCCTTTCAAACAGATCCAGACCTGCATGAACCAAGCCGGCTATCGCTTCATCGGCTGGAACGACGGCGTGGTTTGCGCGACATGGGATCAGTGGCTAAGGGCCAGCCTTCTGCCAGCGGCAGCGACGCGGAGTGTTTCGAGCCGAAGGGCTGGTGGGCGCCGCATCGAGGTCCTGTCCAACGGGCAGCGCATCACCGGTTGACCGGGAATTCCCGTTGACGTCGGGCAAATCGGATTCGACGGAGATTGCCAGTTCCCCAAGTCTCGCTAAAGTCGCAATCGCATGTGGCTTCTTCTGGCGTTCTCCGGACCCGTCTGCTGGGCGGTCTCCACGCACATCGACAAATATCTGGTGGATCGCTATTTCCGCGATAGCGATACCGCCGTCTTGATGCTGTTCACCGCGCTTTTGGGCGTGGTGCTGCTGCCTCTCATCTGGTGGATCGAGCCTGGCATCCTCAAACCGTCCCTCAAGGCGATCGCGGTGATGACCGGGTCCGGCATCCTTTACATGGGGGCGATGCTTTTTTACCTGCGCGCCATCCAAAGCGAGGAAGCCTCGGTGGTGGCGCCGCTGTTCCAGGCCTCCACCCTGTTCACGTTTATCTTGGGCTATCTCTTCCTGCATGAGCGGTTGGGCTCTTATCAGCTCCTCGGCGGCGGCCTGATCGTGGCGGGCGCGCTCAGCCTTTCGCTGCGCAACCGGCTGAGCTTCGGCGGGCTCAAGGGAGGATTGATCGGACTGATGCTGGCCGCCACCTTCGTGCTCGCGCTTTCCACTGTCCTTTTCAAATTCTTCGCCATTCGCGACAATTTCTGGACCACCACATTCTGGACCTTTGTCGGCGAAGGCGTATTTGGGGTGCTGCTGCTGCTCAAGCCCGGCTATCGCCGCCAGTTCGCGCAATTGTTCCAGCGCAGTCCCGGCCCCCTGATCGGCGTCAATGCCGCCAACGAACTGATCAATCTGGGGGGCGGCCTCAGCGTGCGCTATGCCTCGCTATTGGCTCCGGTCGCGCTGGTGTCGGCGATTTCCTCCACCACCTCATTTTTTGTTTTCGCCTTCGGCATCTTGTTCACTTCTGTTTTTTCCCAAAATCGGCCATGAAGACCTTTCGGCGGCCAATCTCATACGTAAGGGACTGGGCGCGATCCTGATCGCGGCCGGCGTGACGCTGATCGAAACCAACTAAAACCGCAAGTTGTGTCAAGGCGTTAACGTCGCGCCATAATTATTTACAGTATCCTAAGATATTCTTGGCAAGTTGCGCGGGGTCAGGTGCTCGGGACCTGGATGCTGAATATTCCGCGCCTTTTGGGATTTGCCTTTACCAATGCCGACTTCCTCTTCGAGATGGACGCGGCAGGCACGATTCTGTTCGCGGCGGGCGCAGCACACGATCTGGCGGGGGGGCATGGAGACACGCTGATCGGCAAGCCCGCCGCCGCCCTGTTCAAGGGAACCGAAGCCGAAAAATTCGCCGCCATCACGGTCGCGCTCAAAAGCGGGCAGCGAGCCGGGCCTTACACATTGACCTTGGCGACGGGAGAGGACGCCAACCTGGCCATGTTCCGCCTGCCGCAAAATGGCGCCAACATATCCTGCACCTTGGCATGGCCGGAGCACACGGCGGCGCAGACGCGCGAAGCGAAGACCGGCCTGTCGACGCGCGAGGATTTTCTCGCCGCGGTGGAAAAAGCCGGCGTCCAGGATTCCCTCACCCTGATCAACGTGCCCGGCCTGCCGGATCTGTGCGCGCAACTGCCCGCCGGAAAATCCGAAGCCTTGATGGAGCGTATCGGCGAAAGTTTGAGAAAAGCGGGGGCGAGTGCCACCGGCAGGATTTCAGAAACCGGCTTCGGCGCGGTCACCCCAAGAGGCGAACTCAACCTGGCGATCAGGGTGCGAGAAGCCGTCGCGGTGGACTGCATAAACCCGCCGGATATCGCGGAGATGCAGCTGGGCCTTGAGGGGGCGAAGCTCACGCCCGAGCAGCGCCTTTTGTCCATTCGCTACGTGATCGGGCAATTTGCCGAAAGCGGGAAAGTGGAAGCACCCGGAGGGGACATCGCCGGCGCGTTCGCCGGCATGATGGAAGATACCGAAAAGCGCCTTGCCCATATCACCAGAACGGTCGCCGAAGGCGCGTTCGAAATCGCCTATCAACCCATTCGCGACCTGGATAGTGGACGCATCTCGCATTACGAGGCGCTCGCCCGCTTCAACCAGGCGCAAGGCACGGCCGAAACCATCAAATTCATGGAGGCCCTGGGAATCGCCAACGCCTTCGATCTTGCCGTCGCCAAGAAGGTGTTGGACGTGCTGGAGCGGAACAACAGCTTGCGCATCGCCTTCAACATTTCGGGGGCCACCATCGCCTCATCTGCCAGCTTCGGTGTGCTGGCGGCCATGCTGGGCAAACGCAGCAAGCTGGCCAGCCGAGCGCTGATCGAGATTACCGAGACAGCCGCCATCACAGACCTGGAAGCCGCCGGCCGGGCGATCGCAAGCCTGAGAGCGATGGGGTACCGGGTGGGATTGGACGATTTCGGCGCGGGCGCGGCGTCGATCAATTATCTCCACGCCTTCCAGGTGGATTTCGTGAAGTTTGACGGCGCCCTGATCAAGAAGATCGGCTCATCCAAACGCGATGACCGCCTGCTCGCCGGGCTGGCCAAACTCTGCGGTGAGATGAGCGTCGCCACCATCGCGGAATGGATCGAGAGCGAAGCGATGGCGAAGACGGCGCTCGCCATGGGCTTTCAGCAAGGTCAGGGCAAATGGCTGGGCGCGCCGCTGAAAGAACTTCCGCAGACCCCCGCACCCGTGGGCAAGCGTCAGGGTGTGAAGGAAAGCTGGGGCTGAAAATGCCCCGCTCCCTGGAGGGAAGCGGGGCATAGCCATGTCGCGGTCAAACAGCCGTCAGTAACTTACCCGCACGCCGACACGGAAGACGCGCCCGAAGGCATCATAGACGTCGTCGCGCACCGAAGTTTCAAAATCGGTGACCGACGCCGGGCTAGCCGCCACATCCGGCGGCGGCGTATGAGGAGATTGTCGACCGCTGCATAGAGCTGGATGTTGTCGGTCACGCGATACGAGCCGCGCAGGTCGAGATAGGCCACGTTCGGGACGCTGTTGCTGTCCACGTTGGCCGAGGTCCAACCATTGACCAGTTGGGCAGCGCCGATAAAGCGGGTCTGCACTGTTCCCGACCAAGCATCTTGGCTGTAGGTCGCCCCAAGCGTGGCTTTGAACTTCGGAACACCCTGGAAAGGCAAATCGTAGCTCAAGCTGCCGGCATAATCATATTTGAAGCCCTGGTCGGTCTGGGTCTGCTCGTCAGTGTAATTGCCCACCAGATGCAGCAGCAATTTGCCCGCCAGGAAGTCGGTAATGTAGTCAGCCTGGAAATCGAGACCGGACACAGTCTGCTGGTCGGCGTTCAGGGGACCCGAGTTGATCTGCGACAGGGATCCGCCCGGTCCGCTGAATATCAGCTGGGCGCAATAGAGCTGCTGACCGGCCTTGCAATTCGCCAGAATTGTACTGGCAGAGATCGTCACGATCGCCTTGCTGATGTCGATCGAGTACCAGTCTGCCGAGAGGCTTAATCCCTCGACCCAATGAGGCGTCACCACCACGCCGCCCGAGATGGTGGTGGATTGCTCGGGCTTCAGGTTGGGATTACCCGCCGACAACTCATAAATCTGCACATTCTGGCCGGAATGCGGATCGACCGCCGAACCCAGGATCGGCACACCGCCGCTGAACAATTCGGACAGATCGGGCGCGCGGATGTCGAATGACCAGGTGGTGCGCAACCGGAAATCGTCATTCACTTGGCTGGTCAAACCCAATTTCCAGGTTTCGACCAATCCACTGGTCGAATAACTGGTCATGCGCCCGGCCCCGTTGAAATCGAGGGACTGGACAAAATTGTCTTTCAACAGCGGCGCGTCCACTTCGACGAAGCCTTCCTGAACGTTATATTCGCCCGCGAAGCTGGTGAAATTGCCCACCGAGAAGCTGTGCGCGGCCGCCAGCGGCGAGGCAATTTCGCGACCGCCTTCCTTGCGGTATTCCGCGCCGAACGCCACCGAGGCGCGGCCGGCCGGCAGACCCCACGGAAGCTTACCCTGCATCGATCCTGAGACGACGTCCTGGTTGAGCGTCGTGACCTCATTATCTCCCCCGCTGCGTGCCGCGCCGTCGATGTAATTGATAGCCGCGGCCGAAGCGACGCCGTCACCGAACACGTCCAGCGGCACGCACCCATTGGTGGGATTGGTCAGGGTGGAGGCGCAGGCGATACTGCCGACACCGAGCCCCGACGTGCCGCGATTAGCCGCCGTGACGGTTACCGCATTGACGGCATTGTTGTAGTTGGCGGTCTGCACATTGTTCAGCAAAGTCTGAAAGACACGCGTTTCGCCGTGCTGATAATAAGCATTCCATGACCAGTCGTTGCCCAGCGACCCGTCCAGGCTGAACACGCCACGCAGAAGCTGGCGGTCGACCACAGTCACCGGCACGCCCAGCGATTGCGCCTCGCTCTGCATGGAGTTGTTCTGCAGCGAGTTGCCGTTTGTGCCGAAATTGTTGAGGTTGGTTGTGCCGAGATTGAACGAGGGGATGCCGTCCGCTGCCATTATGGCCGCAGTCTGGGCCGGAATGTAGGGATTGCCGGCATTGATGGTGATGTTGCCGTAATTGACCTTGGCATAGCTGTTGTTCTCGGTCCGCGAGCCGCCATAGTTGAGTTGGACCGACGCCTGGATGTCGGGCGTCAATTTATAGCTGGCCAAGGCGAACGCGGTCTGCGAACGCAGCGGGACGGCCAGCATGTTCAGATTGCTGATGGTGGTTTCAGCGTTGCCACCGTTGGAAAAGATCGACGAGACATTGCCGAGATAGAGGGGCGCCGGCGTTCCGGCGGGACCGACGAACTGGGTGCCCGCCAAGATGTTGGCGCTGCCCGGGGTCGTACCGGCGGGATTGCTGACGATCAGGCCGCCTTGGGTCGCCTGCGCCAGACCGACATTGTTGGCATGGATCAGCTGTGGCTGACCGTTGGTCGCCGTATAAGCCGGATTGTTCACCAGCTTGGTGCCGTTGAACCATTGCGCCTGGTCGGCGAAATAAGGCTGCGGGCTGTCCATATAGGCGCCGCTGAGGATGATGTGCCCACGGTCACCGGCGAACGACGTGCCGTAGGAGGCCTCGAACTTATACAACTCATGGTTGAGATCGTAATTGTCGCCGCCTTCGATGTTGGCCCTGAAACCCGTGAAATTCTTGTCGAGGATGAGATTGACCACGCCAGCGACCGCGTCGGAACCCCAGGCCGCGGATGCGCCGCCGGTGACTACGTCCACGCGCTGCAGCAAGGTGGTTGGAATGGTATTGAGGTCGACCGCGCCGTCCGCGATGTTGGAAGCGACGATGCGTTGTCCATCGACCAGAACCAGGGTTCTCAGTACGCCCAAATTGCGCAGGCTGACTTCGTTCAGGCCGGCGTCGCCGGTCACGATCAGGCTCGATTGAACGCTGTTGTTGGGAGAGGTGGAGCCGCCGAAGGACGGCAATTCGCGGATCACGTCGCCAATATCGGTTCGCGCGTCGCGTTCGAGCTGCTCGGAATCCACCACCGTCACCGGGGTGGGCTGCTGATAGCCGGCGATCGAAATGCGCGATGCAGAGACGATGACCTGTTCGACCCCTTCCGAATTGGCGGCGGCGTCCTGCGCCCAGGCGGCTGATGACGCTGCGATCGCCAGCAAAGACGATGCAGCCAAAAGGCAAGTCCTATTCATATTTCCCCTCCTGTTGAACGGCCGTCTTGGGTGCGGCCGGCAATGTGCGTAACGGCGCCCAGTCGGCGGCTGCCGTGATTCTAAGTGAAGTTTCATCTATTTCTGATGCCGAGTGGCGCTGCAATCGGCAAAGTTGCGCTTTCGATGTGCAAAAAATAACGCGCGGGCGCCTGTGATTTGTGGAGACCGTGCACAAGCTGACGCTGGGGCAACAAAATCAGAATTTTTTGCCTGCAAAATGTGCAGAACCGGTCCATCGCGATCGCTTTGGTCTGATTTGCGATGACGAACGCAGCGAACACGGATTCATCCCGGCGTTTGAGGCCAAATGCATCCCATCATGTCCCAACCGAATGGGACTCGATTGTCACCGGAGGGCAACACAACGCCGACGGCCGATAGCCGTGTCAGACCATTCGCGGCGGGGCTGGTTTTACGCTGCGAAAAAATGCCTGCTCCGTTTCGATGCCCGCGATCAATACGATTCGCACCAGGTCCGAGAGGCTGGAGGCGTGAAGCTTGTCCATGATGCGGGCGCGATAAATCTCCACCGTTCGCGGCGAGATGCCGAGTTCATGCGCGGCGACCTTGTTCGAGCGGCCCCTGACCAGGATTTCCAGAACATTGCGTTCGCGGGAGGTGAGCTGAGACAGTCTTTCCCGCGCCGCGCCGGCTTCGGCGGAACGGCTGCGCGCCTTGCCGCCCACTTCGAAGGCGTGACGGATGCTCTCGATCAATTGCCGGTCATCGAACGGCTTCTCGATGAAATCAATGGCGCCCGCCTTCATCGCCCTCACCGCCAGCGGCACATCGGCATGCGCGGTAATGATGATGACCGGTAGATGTGCGTCGCGCTGGGCGATCTCCTCTTGGAGATCCAGGCCGCTCATATCGGGCATCCGGATGTCGGCAATGACGCAACCGGCTTTGGGCAAAGGCTCGGCGAGAAATTCCACCGCCGAAGAATAGGTGTGTGAACGAAGCCCTGCGCTTTCCAACAAGACGCGCAAGGAATTGCGGACTTCCGCGTCGTCGTCTACAATGAATACGTGTTGCTCTTCGATCATGCAACTTTTGGCATAAAGAGAGACGCAACCGCGTGAGCCTTCGGCGAAGGCCATATCCCCAGGGCAGCGACACGCCCCCGCGTGATTCCGGAAATCATACACGCAGCCCGGCGGCAAGCCTATATTCCGATTGTGTCAAACCGGCATCAGCTTCCACAATTCAGTAGACGGAGGAATTGCGGTTCAGGCGGGCTGGTGGTGCTGCATCACCAGGGGTGCTGCTAGATGGGACGATTTGTGTTGCTGCTGGCGGAACTCTTCCAGATCGGTCAGATCGGAGAAGCTGGCCATGGTGGCCCCATTCGGCAACCGAGACAGCGCCAGCGAGATGGTGCGTCCGTCGGCCCGCCGCGCCTTGCCCCATTCGCCGAAGCGCTCTGGCGATGTCGAATTCACGCCGGACGCCACGATGTTCCAGATGCCGTCATGCCCTATGCGCTTGGCCGACAGCTTGGCCAGGTTGGCAAGATGCGGCTGACCGGTGAGGTCTGTTTCCGTCAACCGCCACATCTTGGCGAACAGGGCGTTGTACAGAACCAGGCGTCCGTCGGTGCCGAAGATCGCGACGCCCTCGTCCAGCGTGTCGAGGGTGGCTTTTTGGACCTGGGTGAGAAGATTGAGCGATGACTCCAGATTCAACTGGTCGCTGATGTCCTGATAGACGATGAAAAGCCCGCCGCTCCAATGCGAGCGGACGACGAGGCGGACGCTCCTTCCCGACGGCAGATGCCAGGTCTCTTCGATTTCCTTGCCCTGGGCCGGCGCGGCATCGACTTGGCTTTTCCTCCATTGCGCGAAATTGCGCTGCTCGGGAAGAAGGCGCTGGTCACGAAGCCGGTTGAGGATGTCGCCCAGCGAAGGATGGGTATCGAGCCACGCGCGCGGCAGATCCCAAAGCTCGGCATAGGCCTTGTTGTAACGTGTCAGCTTGCGGTTGGCATCGAAGGAGGCAACTGCCAAAGGCAGGCTGTCGATCATCTGGGCATCGCTGCCGTCGTCTTCATGATGCTCACTTATATAAAGAGCGGTATGTTTGCCGATGGGTGCGCCCCGCAAGGCAAGAACGCCCCCAGGAACTCGCGCCGAAAGGCTGAAGACGGTTCCGTCCTTGACCAAGCCGTCCAATGCTTGCATTGCGCGCGGCGCGTCGGGGCTTTCCATTAAAAGCTCGAAGAGTGCGCGGCCATTGCCGAAATATTGCTGTTCGGGGCCCAGATTCACCACCACACCCTGCAGACCATTATCGAGAAGCGCATTGTGAAAAGCCGCCGACGCTTCGGCGCGGGATTTTTCAAGATCGGTCTGCAATTCCGCCTGGTCGAGATGCGCCCTGAGCCTGAAGGCCCAGCCGACGCTGATGAAACCGACAAGACAGGCGGCAACCGAGAAATTCATGAAGAGAGTTGCGGGCGCGCCGGCCATCGCCGCCATACCGCGCAAAAAATAGGAGATGGATGATACGAGCATAGGCTCAGCGCCCCGTTTCGTTTGGGTGCTGCGTTAACGTTAACGGGGAAGCGTCTTGCCCGGTTGGCATTGCCGCCGCGCCGGTTTCATTGCGCTTCGCGGCCTGCGCGCTGCTGCGTGCCGTCGCCATTCTAGCCCCCAGTCCCTTGCCCACACGCGTCATGCGTGTGTGGATATCCATGGGCATTTTTCCGCCGAATCAATAGTTGGGGATTCCGCGTAGGTATATTTACGTGCCGCCAGAGCGGGTTTCTACTTATTCGCCACAAAACCCGCACTTTCGCCCCTATTTCGCATCCGGATAAATACGTATGCGGATGAATCCGACGAAAGTTCCCTGCTAGAGCGTCCTTCTTTCGCCGCAAAAGCGTGCGCGGCCCGCCTCAATCATCGTTCGCGAAAATCTGATCCAGCCAATGCAGCAGCGCATCCGCGGCCAACGGCTTGCGCAGCACCGCATGCACACCAGCTTGAGCAGCGCGCGTCAGAAGCGGCTTGCCATGACCGGACACGATGACGGCCGGAGTGTCCACGCCCCGCTCGCGCACCACGCCGATCAAATCAAGTCCGGACATGCCGGGAAGATTATGATCGAGCACGAGACAATCGGCTTCCGCTCCATTGGTGACGGCGAGAAAGCTTTCGGCATCGACAAAGTCGTTGACCAGAAAACCTTGGGCTTCCAACAGCGCCCTTGTCGAGGCGCGCACCGCCTCGTCATCCTCGACGACAAAAATCAGACGCTGTTTGACGTTAACCACAACTGCTCTCAACTCATCCACATTTGCGCGGCAAACTAGGCGGCGCACATCGCCGGCGAAAATACGTAATTCTGCGTAAAATCCACAGCTGATCCTGAAAAGCCAGATTTTCCGCGCCGCGCATCGGCAAAATTCTCCATTCAACGTTAACGCCGCGGCAACCGCGGTGTCACGCGGCGCTGGCGCGGCAGCGTCCAATGTCCCCTTCTGTACGTTAGTGGTGTTGCATGGTTAGGGCGGAAAATACGCATGTCGGAATTGCCCGGCAAAGGCCTTGATACCGGTCCTGACGACACTCTTTTCGACAGGCTTATGGCAGTTTCGCCCGATGGCGTGGTGATGACGGACGCGTTGGGCGTGATCTGCCATGGCAACACCGCTTTGGAAAAAATGTTCGGCTATTCGTTGGCGGAGATTGCCGGCAAGAACATAAATGTCCTGATCGCGCCGACCCTTCACGGGGAGCTGGAAGAACATTTTTCCGAGCTTCGCGTCGCTCAACCGGTTCAGCGTAGCTGGGACATGCCTGGAGCGCGCAAGGATCAATCCATCTTTCCCCTGCGTGTTGTATTGGCTTGGGGGCGCCTTCACGGACGCGACCATGCGGTCGCCATCTTCCGCGACCTCAGCGATGCGCATCGAGAGGCGGCCTCCGCGACGCTGGGGGAAGAACTTGCCCATGTGACGCGCCTAGGCGCCATGGGCGAGATGAGTGCGGCGATCGCCCATGAACTCAATCAACCGCTCACGGCGGTGACCAATTACGTCAAGGCGGCACAGCGGTTCCTGGGCGCGGGCATGCCCTCGTCGACGCAACTACAGAAAGCGCGCGATGCGATGGAAAAAGCCGCCGACCAAACGATTCGCGCCGGCACCATCATCCGCTATCTCAGGGACTTCGTGGAAAAGCGGGAAAGCGAAAGAACGCTGGAGAGCGTCAATCAGGTCGTCCGCGAGGCCGTGTCGTTGAGTTCGGTCGGCGCGCCCCATAACCACATTAAAATGCGGCTGGAGCTGGCCCCCCGCCTTCCCCGCCTTCCACTGGACAAAATTCAGCTTCAGCAGGTCTTTCTCAATCTGATCCGCAATGCGCAAGAAGCGATGGCGGACGATCCCAAGGGAGAGATTTTCATTTCGTCTTCCCTGGCCGAGCCGGGGCATATCGAAATCATGATCCGCGATACCGGTCCCGGATTTCAGCCCGAGATGGCGGGCAAATTGTTTCATGCCTTCGCCACCACCAAGGAGACCGGTCTGGGCATCGGGCTCAAGATTTGCCAGTCCATCGTCGAGGCGCATGGCGGCAGGATCAAAGCGCTGGAGGACGGCCCAGGCGCGGCCTTTCAAATCCGTTTGCCGCTGCCCTACCGGCAAAGCCATTGATGCGCGAATAGGCATCAACCGCCCGGGCGTACGCCGATGGAACCCACGGGTCCGGCGACAACCCTCCTTCGGGGGTGAAAAACGGCGCTCTTGATGGGGCCGCTTTTGTTATGTGCGGCTATTGCGGCGCCGGACCCTGGCTGACCCGCACCAGGTCGTCGGGACGCATCCATTTGCGGAACGCCGTCTGGACGTCATCTGCATTGAGACTGACATAATGGCTGGCCGCCACAGACGGCTCGTCCAGCGGCAGGCCAAGATCGCGCAGCGCATTGAAGCTGTGCGCGATCTCTCCCACATTGGCTTCGCGCAGGGGAAGCTGGCGCAAGAGATAGGCTTTGGCGCGCAGCAATTCGCCGGCGGAGATGGGATTGTTCTGCAGATCCTTGAGCTCATTACCGACAAGGGTGGCCGCTTTGGCTACATTGATGGGATCGCAGGCATAGCTGATCATATAGACGCTTCGGGTATTGCCGGCTTCCAGATCGGCATCGACCGAATACACCAGGCCCGTCTTTTTCCTGAGATCATTGCTGAGCCGCGAAGAGTAGAAGCCGCCCGCCAATACCGCGTTCCCCAGCTCCAGGGCATAGTAATCGGCGTCCTTGCGCGCCAGGGGCACATTCTCGGCCAGCGCCACCGTGTCCTGCACCCTGCTGTCGTCCGGCACAGTCAAGGTGGCGGAATGATTGACCGACACGACCGGCAGATTGATATCCGGCTTGGGACCCACCGCGTGCCAATTGCCGAAATATTTCTCTATCATGGTGCGCGCCTGGTCGGGCGTCACCTTGCCGATCACCACGATGGTGGTGAGATCGGGCCGGTAGGTGGTGCGATAGTAATTCAGCACGTCTTCCATGGTGAGGCGGCCAATATTCTCCGGCACCGGCTCACGCAAGGAGGGATCACCCTTGGTAAAAAGGGATTCGCGCAACGACTTGCTGGCGAGGAAGCCCGGGGTCTGCATGCGGGCCGCGATCATATGGCTATATTGGTCGCGCACCATCTTCATCGCCGCGGATGAGAAAGCCGGGTGCAGTTCATTGTCCGCGAGCAGGGACACGCCCCGCTCGAAGTCCGGCGCCATGGTCTGGAGCTGAAAATCGGTTCCACCATGCTCGCCCGCGCCGATCGCATCCAGCGCCTGCTGGAACGAGACCCGGTCGAGGTGCTCCGAGCCGTAGCGGAACATGGCGCTCACCAGTTCCGCCACGCCTTCCTTGCCGGTGGCGGTCTCGATCTCGGGCCGGTTCTCGATATGACCGTAAACGCTCACCGTGTCGCTCACATTCTCGGGCTGCACGATCAGGGTGATGCCGTTCGAAAGCGTGGCGACGCTGGGGTGGAGGGTGGATTGGGGAATATCCAGGCGATTGAGCGCGTTTTCGGCCCAATCGGGCAGCGCCACCTGCTTGGCTTCGCCCAAAGCTATAGTCTCCTGGCCGCCGAAATCACGATCGGAGGACGGTGTATGCGTGCCGGCGCGCGGCGTCATGGTCACGGTGACGGCGCGAGCAAGATCGAGATATTTGCGCGCCGCGCGATTGACCTCGTCCGGCGTGACTTTCTCGATCGCGGTCAGATCCTGGTCGGGGGTATCGAGATCTTGCTGGGCGACCGCGTCCGACCAGGCCGAAGCGAGATCGGCGATGGAATTCTTGCGGGTCTGGGCGGCACGATATTCCTGCGCCTTGGCGGCTGCCACCAGTTCAGCCGGCACGCCATGCTGCGCCACATCGGTGAGAATGCCGCGCAACGTCTGTTCCGCCGCGCTCAGATCGGCGCCGGGAGCGACCGAAATGCTGGCCGAGGCGATGCTTGCCTCGCGCAGCGGGTCGAGCGAGAAACGGGCGCTGACAGCCTTGCCTTCCGGCACCAGGGCATAGAGCTGGAACCGGCGGCTGGACATCACATCGGCGAGCACTTCAAGGGCCGGAAAGTCGGCGCTGTTCGAGCCCGGCAACCGCATGGTGATCATCTTGGTGGCGGCGGGACTGTCGGTCTCCACATGGATGGGCGTTACATCCACGGGACGGAAGGCAAATGCCGGACGCTCGGGCAATTTCTTGGGCTTGATCGCGCCAAACAGGGTCTTGATCTTTTCCATCGCTGCTTGCGGATCGACATCGCCCGCCACCACCAGCACGGCGTTGTTGGGCGCATACCACGCGTCGTGGAAGTCCTTGAGCATGTCCGAGCTGGTCTTGTCGAACGATTCCCGCGAACCCAGGGCATCATGTTCGTAGGGCGTGCCGCCAAACAAAGCGGAACGCAGGTGCTGATACATGATGTAGCGGGGGCTCGAGACATCCTCGGCCACTTCCTGCTCGATGGCGCCGCGCTCCTGGTCCCAGCCTTCCTTGCTGTCGGTGACATCGGCCATGCGCAGCGCCTCGATATGCAGGGCGATGTCCAGATCGGTGGAGGGCACGGTGAAAAGATATTGCGTCACGCTTTCGCTGGTGTTGGCGTTGAAATCGCCGCCCATGATGCTGCCGATATCGGCGAGCTGATCGGCGCTGAGATCGGCGCTGCCGCGAAACATCATATGTTCCTGAGCGTGAGCCATGCCGGGAAAGCCCGTGGGCGTTTCATTGGAGCCCACCAGATAATTCATCGATGTCGAAACCACCGGGGCCAAGGTGTCGCGCGCAATGACCACGCGAAGGCCGTTGGGAAGGGTAGCCCGCAGGACGTCCTGGTCGGCCGCCTGCGCAGGCGCCAGCGGAACCGCCAACGTCATCAAGAAAAAAAGAGCGAGGAAGCGAACACGCGCGCCGTGCACGATAAAATTTCGACAGTCCATTGGAACCTTTTTGGGCTAGCCCGAATGTCAGTGTGTTTGCCGTACCTGAAAGGTCAAGAAAAACCGAATTAATGTGGATGGGTATGCGGGAAAAAGCCGTATTTCGGCGGTTCCTGCGTGAAACTCTTTCTCCCACCCACTCCGGAATGGCGCAGAGGATTAGGAAATCTTGTGTCCGTTGCCCTTATTCGGGGAGGCGAACCCGCTTAGTCTCGCCCCGACGGAGGGCGATTGAGTCACAGCGAAATCCAGCGATCCCGCGACACGCGGCTCCGCGATCTTCTGATGGGATCGCCGCTGATCCTTTTTTCCGTTTTTGCTCTGGCCGGGTTTGCCATCGTCATCCCGCAGCAATGGCGAGGCGGAAGCGGAAATTACTCCCTCATTCTCACCGAGGCGGTCAGCGCCGTCTTTCTGGGTTTGCAACTGGTTCTTGTTTGCACGCGCCGCCTGCCCGTCGCCAAAGCCGCTGGCTTTGGCCCCCGGGCCTGGGCGTTCGTGGGCGCAAACTTCGGCTATGCGATGCTGCTGCTTCCGAGGGTCACCCTCAGCGGCGCACTGGCGGGGCTTTCCACTTTTATCGTGGTCGGCGGCACGCTGGGATCGGTTGTTACGCTGATGTGGCTTGGGAAAGCCTTTTCCATCTTTCCCCAGGCGCGGACATTGGTGACCGGAGGGCCTTATGCCTTTGTCCGCCACCCGCTTTATCTATGCGAACAGTGGGCGATGCTGGGTGTGGCCCTGCAATATCGCCAGCCCTGGGCGCTGCTGATGGTCGTGGTCTCCCTGGGCTTGCAATTTCCCCGCATGCGTTATGAAGAGAAAGTGCTGCGGGAGACATTCCCCCCCTACGACGCCTATGCGCGCGTCACCCCTGGGCTGATACCGTTTCTTCCCCTGGGTAAGCGCGAACATTCCTTGACTTGACCTGACCTTGGGCTGCTGACCGGCAGCGCTGAATTCTACCATTTGCCAATGTCCGCATTCCGCGCTTGCGAAGGCAGTTCCCGCGGTTAGGCTCGCGGCCATCCAATATGCAGGGGGCGATGTTCATCACCAGATTTCTCCTCGCGGCGTTTTTCCTTTGCTGCGCCGGCGGGGCCGATGCCGCATCCATCAACACCACTCCCCTCACCTCCACGCAGAAGAATATCGAGACGCTGGGAAGCGGCGTGGCCATCGCGCTTCCGCTCGCCGCCGCCGGTATCACGCTTTACAAGCGCGACACGATCGGGCTTGCCGAATTGACGGCGGAAACCCTCCTCACAGTGGGGACCGCCTATGCGCTCAAGAACATTGTCCATGAGGAACGGCCCAACGGCGCCGATGATCAGTCCTTCCCGTCCGGTACCAGCGCCCTTGCCTCCTCCGGCTCTTCGTATCTCTGGGGCCGTTATGGCTGGGAATATGGCCTGCCTGCTTTGGCCTTCAGCCAGCTCGTGTCCTATAGCCGCGTCCAAGCCCGGGAACATCACTGGTACGACACGCTGGCCAGCTCGGGGATCGCCGCGGGCTATGGCTTCGTCCTGACCACGCCCTTCAAGAAACGCTTTGGCGTGGAAACAAATCTGTCGGCGTCACCGCATGGCGCTTTTTTGAGCTTCGCCTATGCGTGGTAACCCAGCGCATATCCCAAGTGTAAATATCTATGTCGGTTCTTGCAGGGCTTCTGGAAATAAGAAAATCTGTTCCGGTTAAAACTCCCTCTCTGGGGCGCGGACCATTCGGTCTTTCCTTCCGCGGTTCCCGACAACCATCAGGAGCGTTCACCCATGCCCATCACCCAGGCGCCCGGCTATGGCGCGGTCGCCAAGATCCTTCATTGGCTGATCTTCATCCTGCTGGCCGTGCAATACGCGATCGGCTCGATCATGCCCCATATCGGCCGGCACACCGCGGATGAGGGATGGGTCGCCTGGCATTTCTCGGTGGGGGCCGCGATCTTGTTCTTTATCGTTCTGCGTCTGATCTGGCGCCTCTTTAATCCCGTTCCCCAGCTTCCCACGCTCACCCCATGGGAGCGCGCTGGCTCGGTGTTGGTTCATTGGGGGCTTTATATTCTTGTCCTGGCGATGACCTTGCTGGGCTGGGCGGCAACCAATGCACGGGGCTGGGACGTGCGTCTGTTCGGTGTGGTGACCTTGCCGGCGATCGCGCCCAACGGCTCGCACTGGGGTCACGAAGCCGGCGACATCCACAATATCCTCGTCTATGTGCTCCTGGGCTTCATCGTGCTGCATGTGGTCGCGGCGCTCTATCACTATTTCGTCAAACATGACGGCGTGGTAGCGCGCATGCTGCCCGGCAGCGGCCAATTCTCCGAAATGTGGAAACAGCAAAACGCCCGCGGGTGTGACCCGCGGGCGCTGATGATCCAACTTTCACGTGGATTAAAGCGTCACCCACACGCCGTTGCGCCAATAGCCACGGCCTTCGTGATATTCGCGCCAGTGCATACGATCGCCATCCCAGTGACGGTGAAAATACCAATCGTCCGGGTGATAGGTGAAGGTTACGCCCGGCACCACGACCCGGCGGTCGGCGTGCCAGCAATCACCATCGGGATTGCAGGCAATATAAGCAGAGGCTGGTGCCACGGCCGCTATCAACCCACCCAGTGACAAACCTCCGGCAAGCAACAAGGTCTTCAATTTCATACTCGCGCTCCTATGCGAAAGAACCGCGCCCTCCAATTTGCTAAACGCGGAACCGCCTTTTCCGCTGCCGCTTGGCGAAACTTAATCGAGCAACCGGCCATGGAGCGGGTCCTGTTCCGGCAAATTTTCCAATGCAGACTGGGACTTGCCGGTTGAGCGATTGTCCGGCACCATGGACCGGGGACTTCGTCATAAGGGCCGGGCGCGGTGCCCGTTACCAGTCAACCAGTCGCCGGTCATAGGCGACGGTGACCGGCTCAATACAGGGGAGCGAAATGGATCGGACGCACGACGCGCTGAATATCGGCGAATCCGCGACGGATGAAGACCTTGGGCGGCCGCTGGAAGAAGATTGCCCCTGCAAGGAGGGGATGTTTCCCAAGGCCAGCCGCCGCCAGATTTTGCGCGGCGGCGGGCTTCTGACTGCGGCGGCCGCCACCGCCCTTCTCCCCAGGCGGAGCCTGGCCGCTGATGCCGATCCGGGGTCATGGACGGTGCCCGGACAATTGGCGAAAAGCGATTATGGCACCCGCTCGCAATTCGAAACCGTGGTGCGGGAAGCGACCCCGCGGGCACCGACGTGTTGACCCCCCTGCAATCGCTTTGGGGCATTATCACGCCTTCCAGTCTCCATTTCGAGCGCCACCACAATGGCGTTCCCACCATCGATCCTGCCCAACACCGGCTTCTCATCCACGGCATGGTGGACAGGCCGATGAAATATTCGGTGGCGGACTTGAAGCGCTTCCCTTCGATCTCGCGCACCCTCTTCGTCGAATGTTCGGGCAATTCCAATGCCGCCTCGCGCAGCGCCGCTCCCAAGACCGCGCAAGCCGCCCATGGCCTCACCAGCACTTCGGAATGGACGGGCGTGCGTCTTACCACCTTGATGAGCGCGGTGGGCATCAAGGACGGCGCCGCCTGGGTGCTGGCCGAAGGCGCCGATGGCGCAATGCTGTCGCGCAGCGTACCCATCGACAAGATCATGGACGACGCCTTTGTCGCCTATGCCCAGAATGGCGAAGCGATCAGGCCGGAGAATGGCTATCCCATGCGGCTGATCCTTCCCGGCTGGGAGGGGAACACCAACATCAAATGGCTGCGGCGGCTCAAGGTCGGCGACAAGCCCTTCATGACAAGGGAAGAGACCTGAAATATACCGACCTCATCACGCTACGGGAAAGTCACGCCAGTTCACCTGGGTGATGGAAGCTAAGTCGCTGATCACCTTCCCTTCGGGCGACATGCGGCTGCCGGGCAAAGGCTTCTACGAGGTCAGCGGCATCGCCTGGTCGGGCCGCGCGCCCATCGAGCGGGTCGAGATTCGACGGATGGCGGCAAGAGCTGGGGCTTGCGTCGTTGCAAGAGCCGGTCCTGCCCAAGGCGCATGTGCGCTTCCGCTATCCCTGGCATTGGGACGGCAGCGAGGCCATCATCGAAAGCCGGGCCACCGATCAAACCGGCTATGTCCAGCCCACCAAGTCGTTTCTCACCGCCACCGAAGGCGTGGGCCCCACCTATCATTACAACGGAATCCAGAGCTGGAAGATTTCCGCGAATGGGAGCGTCTCCAATGTCCTTAATGCGTAAGGGAGCCGTTTTTCTGGGAGCATCGTTCTCGTTACTGTCCGCCCCGCCGGCAGTGATGGGCCAAGGGACCGGCTATACCGGCGACTATCCTTGGCACGCCCGCGACCCAGGCCGATATCGATGCCTGGAACAAGGATGTGCGGCCCGACGGGCATGGGCTTGCCGGCAGGCAGCGGCACTTTTGATAAGGGCAAAAGATATATGCCGAGCAATGCGCGGCATGTGCACGGCGACAAGCTGGAAGGCCTTCGCGATCCCAATCTGCCCCAAGGCGGTGGCCCGGCCCTGATAGGCGGCCGCGGCACCCTGAACACGCCGAAATTCAAAATCACGGTCGAGAGCTATTGGCCCTACGCCACCACGCTCTACGATTACATTCTGCGGGCGATGCCTTATACCGCGCCGAGCTCGCTGCAACCCGATGAAGTCTATTCGCTGGTCGCCTTAATCCTGGGCGAAGGCAATATCATCGACAAGAGCGCGGCCATGGATGCGCAATCCTTGCCCAAGGTGGAGATGCCCAATCGCGACGGCTTCTATCCCGATGACCGCCCCTATCCGGTGAAGCATTACGACTGACGGGCCTTACGGTACGTCGCTTTCGACAAAATCGCCGGAGTTCACCGGACCCCGGCCGACTTCGACCGACCTGGCGCCATAGACGCGGTGGAAGCGGGTGAAATAAGCCGGCAGGCCCCAGGATTTCCCCGATTTTGTGGGTCCCTCCATCACCGTGTAATGCAAATGAGGGAAGAGGGAATTTCGGGTAAAGCCGATAACTGACCAATCTGCTGGCCAGTCTCCGATAGCATCGCCCGGCTTCACACGCACACTGCCCGGCTTCATGTGAAGCAGAAGGCTGAATTCCCCGTCGCCATGGTCGATCAAGACAAAATTACCCATGTCATCGGGATCCTGCCCGCGCCAGTTTGGGATAGCCGATTTTTGTCGCCCTGACGTCTTCAAACCAATTGTCGGGGATGGTGTTGGCCGCCGCGACGACTTTACCGCCACCCGGCGCATAGATCGGCTTTCCGTAGCTGTACCAATTCTCGATCCGCCGAGGATCATCGTGATAGGGCCGCCCCCGACTGTCTGTGTAGATGAAATCATTAGCGAACTCGTTGCTGTTGGCCATGATGCCCATGGCCTGAACCTTGGGGTTGAAGGGCACGCGCAGATGGTGGGCATAGAAATCATGCCCTTCCCAGACAAATATCTTTCCTTTGAGGGGCAGAGTGAACGCGGTCTTCGGCGTGTAAACGCGCGGGGTCACGCTGGTTTCGACTTCGAAGTCGCAATCGTCCGGCAGGCGGTGGAGATTCTTCTCCCGCTCGGCGTCGCTTCTTTCCCGCTGCAGGCAGAAGGAATAGTCCAGACGCGAAAGCGGAACTTGGGCCTCGAATTGGGGAAAAGGATTGAAGACGTCCAGGCTTTGCCCCGGCGCCAGAAGCTGATTGCCGATTACCGCGATCGAAGGCGCAAAAGCGTCGGTGTTGAGTGCGCGGCGCAGGACCAGGGCGTAGGCGGCGTCATAGACGCTCTGCTCGATCTTGGTCAGGCGCAGTGTGGCATGGCTGCGATTGGTCACGATCATGTCGAAATTGATGAAGCGGTTGCCGCCGCGATCTTCGATGATCGGGTGGGCAGGCATGGCCCGGACGCTGCGACGGACGGCTCGCCCGAGACGCCGGTGGGAGCCGCAAACATGGCCGAAAACCATGCCAGGCCCCCGATTAGTATTTTCATGACCCTGCCTCTTTGTTGCTTCGCTACCCAGTACAAAATCTGCGTGGGCCATGCTAGGCCTTGAAGAGGCAAAGACGTTGGGCTGCGATGAGGCAACTATCTTCTCTGGCGATGGCGGGGCTTTTTTTGTTCGCTGCGGCGCCGGCCGCTGAAGCGGAAACCGTCACCTTGGTCGCGCATCTGCTGGGCAGCAGCGCCCTTCCCAAAACCGACAGCGATGCCTTCGCCGAAGCCCAGTTCACTTACGACACCGAGAATCGCGAGCTTCAATATTATGTGAACTATGACGGCGTGACGCCGGCGAAGGCGGACATCCACGCGGTTTCCGCGAGCGCGAAGGGACCGTCCCTCCTAAGCCTGCCAGTTTCGGAATTTCCCATCAGTGGTGCCATCAAATTGAATCAAGATCTGGCGAGTGATCTTTTGGCCGGCAAGCTCTATCTGGACATCCATACCGCGGCCCGCCCAGACGGTGACATCGGCGGCGCGATCCTTCGGCACTAGCGGCGCCACCCCACACTTAATTCAAAAGAGAGATGCAATTTCGCCCACGCCTGAACCCTGCCTTGACCGTTGAGGTCAATGATCCAAACTGGGGGCGGACTTTACCCTAGGAACGCTCTCAATCGGCAAGCCCTGCGGCGAAAGCCGCAGGGCTTTTCCCCTGGAAAACGCTGCTTTTGGGGGGGGCGCAGAACTACCCACACGGCATGTAAGCTAAGCCGCGTTATTTTGTGAGAATTCCAAGCTGTGGCCGCGAACGGTCGGCGCAGCCTGATATGCCGCGGACAGCGACGATGCCTTATTGCTGCCGGGCAAGAAATTCTTCTATCTCTCGCCGCGACGCCATGGCGGGTTGCGCGCCATGGCGGGTGACGGAAATTGCGGCGGCAGCGGTGGCAAATCTCACCGCAACAAGCGCGGGCTTTCCCTCTGCCAGCGCCACGGCAAACGCCCCATTGAATGCGTCTCCGGCGGCCGTCGTATCCAGCGCACTCACCTTTTGCGCGGGAACCAGCACCGGTTCGCTTTCTGCCAACAGCACAGAGCCCTTCTCACCCAACTTCAGCACCACGCCGCGCGGGCCGAGTGCCTTCAAACGGCGCGCCGCCTGAAGCGGATCGCCCAACTCCCTCAGCCCCAGAAGCATGGCTGCCTCGCCTTCATTGGGGGTGAGCCAATCCACATTCGCCAAAAGCGCGTCGGGCAGCGCGCGTGCCGGAGCGGGGTCGAGAATGAAGACGGCCCCCTTTTCTCGCGCCAGTTTGGCCGCCTTAATCACGCCTTCGAGCGGCGTCTCCAGTTGCGCCAGCACGAAGCCGATGCCGGAAAAACTTTCCGGGCCTATGGCGGCCTCGGTGACCTGGCTGTTGGCGCCAGCCGCCACCACGATCATGTTGTCGCCGCCGCCCGACATAATGATGGCAACGCCAGAGGGTCCTTCGACCTTGCCCAGCAAATGCGTATCGACGCCATTTTCCTCAAGCGATTTGCGCAGCCGCGCGCCGAACAGGTCGAGCCCGATGCGGCCCAGGAACGCAACCTTGCCGCCGGCACGCGCCGCCGCTACCGCCTGGTTGCCGCCCTTGCCGCCTTCGAAACTGTGGAAGGTGCCCAGCAATGTCTCACCCGGCTGGGGCAGCCGGTCCGAGAACGCCACCAGATCCATGTTGGCGCTGCCGATGACAAGAATGCCGCTCATCCGTAGAGCGGCGCCACCGCCACCAGGCCAAGTCCGATCAGGAACAGCGCGAACATCAACGCCAGAAGGCGCCGTGCCGAAACCGGCGCGCCAGCGAACTCCCGCCAAACAAAGACGCCCCAGGCGGCCGACACCATGGTCGCGCCCTGGCCAATGGCATAGGAAACAGCCGTGCCCACGAAATGCGTGGTTGCCGCCACCAGCGAGAACGTCATGCCCACGCCCCAGATGGCGCCTCCGGCAATTCCCGCCAGATGCGTCGCCATCGGCGCCGCGCGATACTGGGCAACGCGGCAAGGCGGGTCTTGGGTCAGCGGCCGGCGCATCAGCCAGCTGTTGAACAGAAAGGACGAGACAAAAACGCCTGCCGAGAAAACAAAAGACACCGAATAGGGCCCCAGACCACCCGTGCCTTGCATCGATTTGGTCACCAGCGGATAGAAGAGACCCATCAGGATACCGCAGGCGATCGCAAGCTTGAGGCCGCGCGCCACATCGGTGTGAACGCCATCGCCACGCGCTTTGTAGGCCAGCGCATCGACGATGATGGCTGCCAGCACCAGCGCCACGCCCCCGAACAGCAACAGAGGATTGGCGGCCGGGGCGATAATATAATTCAAGAGCACGCCCACGATCAGGGCGATGCCTATACCCACGGGAAAGGCCACCGCCAGGCCGGCGATGGAGATCGCCGCCACCAGCAGCAGATTGGCGAGGTTGAAGACGGTGCCGCCCGCCAGCGCGTAAAGAATATTCGTCGTGGCGGCCCGGCCAAGGTTTGCGAGCATGGCATCAGGCCCGCCCGTCGAGCCCATGGTGAGGCCCAGGACCAGGCTGACCAGAAGCACGCCCGCCACATAATCCCAATAGAAAAGCGTAAAAGGCCAACCCGGGGTGAGCTTCATCATATTGGCCCACGATCCCCAGCAGATCATGGTGATCAGCATCATCGCCAAGGCGATGGCGTAATTGTCCGGTTGAAACATGCGCGCCCCCAAGCTCCGCGCGGCGAGGCTGTCACAAGTCCGCCGGACCAGCAACAGCCTCGCTTTACGCAACTGCGAAAGACGGCGCGGAGTTGATCCCGACCGGTCTGCGGCTATGGTGAACCGAGGGGAGAACAAAATGGGCGAACAAACCTGCGTAACAGACATCACACGGCGGACCTTCGTCGCCACATCCACGGGCCTGATCGCCAGCGCCGCCGCCGCGCCGGCTTTGGGTCAGGAATCGGGCGCAACACACCGCGTCATCATCGATACAGATCCGGGTGTCGACGACGCCTTCGCGCTTCTGTTGGCGATGCGCTCGCCGGAGCTTAAAATCGAGGGCATCACGCCCGTGGCCGGCAATGTGCCGCTGGAATTGACGTTGCCCAATGCGCTGCGCATGGTCGAAATCGCAGGCCGCACCGATATTCCAGTGGCGGCGGGCGCCAGCGCGCCCTTGGAGCGGCGCCTGGTCACCGCAACCTACGCCCATGGCGAGAACGGATTGGGCGGCGCGGTATTCCCTGAGCCCAAGACAAAACCCATCGCCGATCCGGCTGCGGTCTTCATTCGCGATATCGTGCGGAAATATCCGGGCGAGGTGACGCTGATCACGCTGGGCCCGCAGACCAATCTGGCAACAGCATTGGCATCCGACCCCGGCCTGGCGAAGCTGATCAAGGCCGTGGTGATGATGGGAGGCTCACTCTCGGGCGGCAATGTCACCCCGGCGGCGGAGTTCAACCTCTATGTGGACCCGGAAGCGGCGCGCATCGTATTCCAGTCGGGCATCCCGCTTTCCATGGTGGGCCTGGACGTCACCCGCAAGACAGCCCTTACCGAAGCGCATGTGAAACGGCTGGAGACGTCAGGCACCGCGATTGGCAAAGCTGCCGCCACCATCGCTCGAAACACCATCGAGCAGAATCGCGCCCAGGGCTTTCTGGGTGGACCGAATATGCATGATCCATTGGCGATGGCCGCCTTCCTGGACCCCACCCTTCTCACCTGGAAGGACTATTACGTCGATATCGAAACCACGGGTGAACTCACCGCCGGCGAGACGGTGGGTTACAGCCCCATCCAGGCAAGCCAGGCCCGCCGGCCGGAGATGGAAAAACTGGCGGCAGACCGGATGGCCATTCGGGGTTCGGCGCCCACCTTGGCGGGATCGGCGACCTCGGCCGTGCTCAGGGAGAAATACGTCCCAAACACCAAAGTGGCGATCGACGTGGATTCCCCCGGTTTTTTGAGCTTCTGATCGGCCGCTTGGCTGCCAAGGGGTGACCGGGGGCCACCTTGTTAATTGTGACGACCGCGCGGAAAGGCCCTGTTAACCAAAGGGTGGTTAGGTTCCCCCTGGAAACATACAGCCGAGACGGCCGGGATCAACGTGCGTCACGCCAACGGTATTCTATGCCTGATCGGCGCCTTATCGGTGGCCGGCAGCGGCCAAGCCGCGGCTTCCGCTTTCATGGTGCGCGAAAACAGCGCCGAATCCGTTGCCACGGTGTTTGCCGGCAACGCTTCACGGGCTGACGACGTGTCGACGGTCTTCAACAATCCGGCTGGCATGAGTGAGCTTCAAGGCACCCAGGTCGAGGCCGGCGGCGCGCTCGTATCGCCCGATATTCATTTCACCGGCAGCTTGACGGCTTCAGGAATAACCCTGCCCGGAAACAATAACCGCCAGGACGGACAGGTGGCGCTCGTCCCGCATTTTTATGGCGTGTTCGACCTCGATGACCGGGCCAAGGCCGGATTGGCCATCACCGCTCCATTCGGCGACACCGTGGATTATGGCAACGCCTGGTCAGGACGCTATGTGAACATCAAGACATCCGCGCTTGCCCTCGATATCAATCCCAATCTTTCCTATCGGCTCACCGATTGGTTGTCAGTCGGTGGCGGCGTATCGTTGCAATATTTCAAGCTCGGCCTGTCGAGCGGCATCGACCAGTCGCTCATTTTCGGGCCGGGAACGCCGGACGGGGCTTTTGATCTCAGCGCCGCCAATTGGAATTGGGGCTATAATCTGGGTGTGCTCGCGCAGCCTTGGGACGGTACGCATCTGGGCCTCACCTATCGCTCCGGTATCGCGCACAAGCTGGACGGCATGTTGAAACTATCGCCGCAGACCAATCCCCTGCTCGGCCTTTCCACCGCGCGCGCCAGCTCGGACCTGCATCTCCCCGCGTCGATCACTGGAAGCGTGACCCAGGATATCGGAAGCGATTTCAGCCTGTCTTCCGACGTGCAGTGGACGGAATGGCATGTCTTCCAGGATGTGTCGGTCATTGCGCCGCCCAATCCCAACTTCGCCTTCGTCGAGAATTACCGCGACAGCTGGATGGTGTCGGTGGGCGGTACATATCGGTTGAACGATGTGTGGAGCCTGATGGGCGGATTGGGCTATGACGAATCCCCGGTGACCGATGCATACCGCGATACCGGCGTTCCGGACGATGACAGATACATGGTGGGCTTCGGTCCGGCCATCCGCCTCAGCCCGGCAACGACTCTGGATCTGGGCTTTGCGCATTATTTCGGCGCCGCGGCAACCACTACAATGTCAATGCACTGACCGTACCTGCATGCACCACACAGCCTCCATCATTGGCTTGGAGCGTCAAAGGAAGTCTTGCAAGCCACCAGAAAGCGTCTTCACAGAACGCGCCGTCATGGTCATCAAACCCATCAGCTGCACACCCGCCCGTCATTGTGATGAAGAGTTGACCGCGCTCCACGTGGCGCTGCGGAGACTACCGGGACAGGTTGACGCGGGGGCTGATCAATCTCATCAAGAAGCTATCGCAAATTGCTCACCACAAAGCTGAAAAGGCTGTCATGACAAAGCAGCTTCATTTTCTTCAACGCCGCCGATTTCTGAAGGCCATTGCAACGCCTAGACAAGTTTACTGATGTGCCTACCATAATGTTTGAGGACATTGAACTTGGTCTGCACGTACCAAAAAACAACGGTGTCGCGTATTAGATCAACATCACTGGGCGTGAAATGACACATATGTCAAGATGATCCATATAAAATTGGCCCTTTGGCTCAACCAACTTTGAGGCTGAGACACGTCATTCCTACCCACATATTGTGGACCCGTTTAGCCTCTTGTTAGAAATGGGGTAAAAATGTGTGAGTTCTAAAAAACATACGACTATGTAGAATTAAGAAAACAACATGTATAGTAAAATACTGCATAATTATGTTATAGCTCATATGCAATTGGAATTGGCGCAAACCGTATAAATGTGGAAACAGATGAAAATTAGTTTAGCATGCTGTATGATAAGAAGAAGGCACAAAAATTGACAAGTCATTGATCATTGTGACACATTGCCAGACTTCTCAGATATTATGCTTTACATATACGGCACACAAAGTGGAGTTACACCTCCAATCAGTTTTCATATGATTGTTGGAATCATCATAAAATGGAACCTTGACAAGATTCTTTGTCGTTGAAAACTAAATGATTATTTTGACTACGCTGCGGCAGACTGTCCAAGTGCAAGAAGGATAAAAGAATATAAAAAGATGAAAAATGTGACGTTGATTCTGACCAAACTTATTTGAATGCCCGAAAATAAATTGGTACTGCATTATTAATCTCACCAAATAAACTTTAAAATTATTCTTGGAAAAATGAATATGAATCTTGTAAAAAGGCAGCAGCTTTAATTAGGTCTACAGTGGTCAAAACTGGCAAGCTGCCATTTATAAATCTCAGTGTTATTAAAATTAGCTTGAACATGCGTAGGGCGCAAAGTATTATGTTGATATATATCGTGTGATGCCATTTGCACAAGTGGCCATGACAACTTTATCATGCGCACTAACGAAAACAGCATTGGCGAAAAAATCTGAAAGCGGTCATAAACAAGATTTGTAGATGTAAATATATACCTAAATGGGCTACGAAAAAAACAATTTGGCACTGTCTGGATATGTTGCATCAGTGAACCAGAACGATCTGGCACTAGAAACAAGCGATTAGGCCGGTTGAACAACTGCCACCAGTGCACATGAACAAGCAGCTGCATGTATCAATTCAAACTTGGATATGTTTAATTATGCAGTGGCAGTAGCAGACCGACCATATCAGAAATTGAAAGTTGGTAAACACAATACGTAAATTGCGAACCCTTACAAATTATGGAGAATCGGATGGAAAATTAGCCTGAGCAAAGTGCAAGGTAGGCAAGCGGCGATGCTACACATTGGTGCAAAAAAGCCCACTTGCAGATGTGATTATGCAGCTTTAACTTGCTCTGCCCCAGCGTCAAATTGACACTGGCGAAAAGAATTGCGAGGGGTTTTAAAACCGCGTATAAGTAAGTGAATACCTGTAAAGGTCAACTTAAACAAAAAGACATTATAAAGTCTTTGGTAGAACATTGCGGTTGAGAGCGTGATAAATAAAGGCTATCGCAGCATGTTAAAAGATGATGAATATGCAAGTCTAAAAACAGAAAGGTTAGGGCCACCAACTAGTAAACAGATGCAGGGCTTGATCCAGATTCTTGCAACTGGTTGTCTATGGAATTTATGATTGGGAAGGTAGCAGATTTTATAATTGCAGAAATTGAAAGTTGGTAAACACAAACCACAAACCCATATTAGGGTATGATATGTCACACATTATATACAGTGCAGATTCAATTGCGAGACAATTACAGAGAGGCGTATTATATTGTTCTTTTAAAACGCCACAAACTGATCCAATTTCAGAGTTTACGAATTCTGGATATGAAAAGAATGAGACACGAATTTGCTTTTTTAAAAGTTTCTTGAGTCACATAAAATTGAATATCAGCGTTGCGCACCCTGGTGAACCCACTGGAGGGCAATGGTTGTGTTATGTAGGCTATTTTGGTCACATTTTTGTTGATGTGCCATATGACGTCGAAAACCCACAATACAAGTTGGTTCAACAGTTTTGTATAACATTATACGTATGTTTATGAGGATACAAACTTTTATTGACGATTGTTGCTAGGCTGCTCGAAGAATGCGCACGATGATGATACTGATTGGTACGATGATGATGATGATGATCCATGAATGGTATACGATTTATGTTCAATGCAATCATAACGTCTTTAGGAAAGATGTTTGTGCCACTGAAACAGGGTGCCGGCGATACATCACTGATATTGGTTATGACATGAGTCTTTATTCATGTCATTTTTTAAACAAAGCTACCACATCAAACAGCAAACGGATCAACCGACACTAGAACAAGCTTTGGGTTTACCTTCAAAATACATGCAGCGCATTTCAAACCTGTGCGCAATGTAGGTTCAAATTTGTAGCCCACAGAGTACTGATCCTTAATGAATTCTTTTCAATATGATTTAGAAGATGACCAAAAAAATAAGGCACATGCTCCATTTTTAGTACATCACGCGTAATAGTACTCATACAATTGCTGCACCATGTTTACCATACGCGTAAAGCGTAATTTATATACATCTGAAATCATACAAGACATGTTAATCATAATCTGGTGGATTATGGTGTTACCAATTATCAAAGGTAGGTCAATGATTACTCAGTTGCTAGTTTGGGTTATGAGTGTTGCAACTTAACTTTCCATAAAAATGTTGCTTATAATGTGTTATCAAAATTGAAAATGGATCAATTGGAACCATATTATCCGAAGGTGCTCATAAGGCGTAAGCTTTATTATAGTAACATTTACAAATTAAGACTTCATCAAGCGGACAACTACACCGGCAGGACCATAGTGATGTTATAACCATGTTGATTGGGTAAAAATTAATAATACATCGAAACAAAATCCTTCAAATATATTTACATTATGATTTATCAGAAAGCCATTATGAAATATGACATGAAATTATTATCATTTGACTATAGTTTCAATTCGAACTAGCTGATCATTACAACATCATGCAACAGCAGACGGTGAACCATTTGTCGCATTTTTATTTTGCACTGATGTTAGCAACTCACTCATCATATAGGCTTGCCGAAAACCACCAAAAGGAGACGCGGCGCATTCCGGTTTTGCCGACCAGAATGTAACTGGTTAGCGCATGTCCTCGACTATCGACATACCATATCCATTGTGTTAAACCATGCACAGTTCATATATGGGGTTCGACTTGCCAAAAATGTTGGGTTACACCACACTTAACGAGAGTTATGACGAAAACTTATCACTTGCCATAGCGGTCACTGAATTATTTGCTGTTACAATAAAGCTGAGATTCAATCAAATCAAGATACGCACTGCTGTGACTGCACAGGAGTTGCGATGGGGCGGCACAAAGATTTCAATGAAGTGGGGCCACGTGTAACCGCGCCATACTGTGTGAAACATTACAATACGAAAATTTAACGAGGCATACACAAAAAC
>CAVXUV010000037.1:0-33908 GCA_963765095.1 uncultured Alphaproteobacteria bacterium | reverse complement strand
CACGCTCCCGAAGATGAAGTTGATGTACGGGCCTTTCACCTCGACGGAGATACCCTGCTCCGCGAGATCTTTGTTGTCTTTGAGTGCGGCAGCGATCTCCTGCGCTATTTTTACCGGTGCCTGTTTCTTTGCTTTTGCAAGGGAGAACGCCACGGTTGATGCGAGATCCGCGTGCTCCCCGCCGTCGGTGAGCTGGATGTCTGCTGTACCCGTGCATTCCTTCAATGCATTTGCAATCATTGTCGTGGTATCAAAAACCATCAATATCCCGTCCTGTACCGGAGAATGGCGGCAATCCCCCCGATCCTTCAAAATCGGTAGATCCCTCCTCAAAATGGCCTGAGATTAACTCCACTTTTGCACTGGAGCTGTCGGCGGGCTTCGCAACAACCGCCCAAAAGAGCTTGCCGCGTTCTACAAACAACTCTGGCGCGACGCTCACGAGGACGCCCTGGAGCATTACTACCAGGTGCGCGAGTCGTTCGATCGCGGCCGCGATGCCCGGCTTCTGCTTTACCTACTCGCGCGGTGCGTGAAAGGCGCCGTGCAAAGTACCGACGCGGACGGCCTGTTCAATCAAAGCCCGGACTCGCTTAGTTGTTGAACCTAAAATGCATCACATCGCCGTCGGCGACGACATAGTCCTTGCCTTCCAGGCGGAATTTTCCGGCGTCGCGCGCGCCGGATTCGCCCTTGCCCGCCACATAATCGGGATAGGCGATGGTTTCGGCGCGGATGAAACCTTGCTCGAAATCGGTATGGATCACGCCCGCGGCCTGCGGCGCGCGTGAGCCTTTGGTCACCGTCCAGGCGCGGGTTTCCTTCGGCCCGACGGTGAAGAAAGTGAGCAGGCCCAACAGCTCATAGCCCACCCGGATCATGCGATTGAGGCCCGGTTCCTTCAGCCCGATCGAATCCAGGAAATCCTGGCGCTCGTCATTGGGCAGCTGCGCGATTTCCTCTTCCACCCTGGCCGAGATCACCACCGCGCGGGCGCCTTCCGCCTTGGCCCTCTCTTCCACCAGCTTGGAATATTTGTTGCCCGTGGCTGCCGAGGCTTCCTCGACATTGGCGACATAGAGCACGGGCTTGGATGTCATCAGGCCCAATTGCGCGTAAGGCCCGCGCTCTTCGGGCGAAAGCTGGGCCAGCCGCGCGGGCTTGCCCTCGCGCAGCAGGACCGCTGCCTTCATCATCAGCGCCAACTGCTCCTTGGCTTCTTTCTCGCCGGAATTGGCTTTTTTCTCCAGCGGTTTGATGCGCTTTTCGACGCTGTCCAGGTCCGCCAGCATCAATTCGGTTTCCACCGTCTCGGCGTCGCCCACGGGATCGATGCGGCCTTCGACATGGGTGATGTCGTCATCCTCGAAACAGCGCAGCACATGCGCCACCGCGTCCACTTCGCGGATCGTGGCCAGGAACTGGTTGCCCAGCCCTTCGCCTTTCGATGCGCCGCGCACAAGACCGGCGATGTCTACGAAGGTGATGCGGGTGGGAATGATCTCGGCCGAGCCCGCGATCTTGGCCAGCGTGTCCAGGCGCGGATCGGGCACCGCCACGTCGCCCACATTGGGCTCGATGGTGCAGAAGGGATAATTGGCCGCCTGCGCCGCCGCCGTCTGGGTGAGGGCATTGAACAGGGTGGACTTGCCCACATTGGGAAGACCGACAATGCCGCATTTGAATCCCATTATTCTTCGACTTTCTTTTTATCCGGCTTTTTGTTTTCGGGTTTCGGCTTGGTGAGCAGCGCCACCTTGGTCATGAAGCCGGCATCGTCATCCTCGGCCAGCAGCGGCGCGGCTTCCACCATCGCGCCCACCAGCGGCTTCAACCAGGCGATGTCTTCCTTGGAAAAATTCTGCAGCACGTGGGCGGTGACCAGCGACTTCTCGCCCGGATGGCCGACGCCAATCCGCACCCGCCGGTAATCCGGCCCCAAACTCTCGGTGATGGAGCGAAGCCCGTTCTGGCCCGCATCGCCGCCACCGGTCTTCACTTTGATCTTGCCGGCGGCGAGATCGATCTCGTCATGGAACACCACCAGCGCCGACAGCGGCAGCTTGAAGAAGCGCAGCGCCGCGCCCACGCTCACGCCGCTGTGGTTCATGAAGATCTGCGGCTTGAGCAGATAGGTTTTGCGGCCCGCCAGCGTGCCTTCCGACAGAAAGGCCTCGAACTTCGCCTTCCACGGCCCGAAGCGGTAATGGGCATGGATCTCGTCGGCGACAATGAATCCGGCATTGTGACGGTTGCGCGCATAGCGCTCGCCGGGATTTCCCAGACCCGCAATAAGAAGCGCATCCATGACGGAGACGCCTCCGCGCGTACGCGCTTACTTCTTGGCCGGAGCGGCGGCAGGCGCACCCTTGGTGCCGGCAGCAGCGCCAGCGGCCGGAGCAGCACCGGCAGCGGGCGCGGCGCCTTCGGCGGGCGCGGCACCTTCGGCGGGCACGGCTTCGGCGGCAGGCGCGGCGGCGGCGGCCGCAGCGGCGCGCTGCTCTTCGATCACGCTGGTGGGCGCCACGACGGAGCAGATGGTGAAGTCGCGCCCGCGAATGGTGGGCTTGACACCGTCGGGCAGCGTGAGCGCCGAGATATGGATGGACTCGTTGATGTCGAGCCCGGAGACATCCACCAGCACTTCATTGGGAATCTTGTCGGCGGGACAGATCAGCTCCATCTCATGGCGCACGATATTGAGCACGCCGCCCTTCTTGAGGCCGGGGGATTCGCCCTGACCCTTGAAGTGGACAGGAATTTCCAGACGCACCTTGGAGCCTTCGGCCAGGCGCATGAAATCCACGTGCACGGGACGGTCGCTGACCGGATCGAGCTGCAGCTGGCGGGGGATCACGCGGGTCTTCTTGCCATTCACGTCCAGCATCAGGAGCGTGGTGAGAAAGGAGCCTTTCTCGATATGGCGCTCCAAAGTGCGGCCATCGACATTGACGGTCTCGGGCTCACCCTCGCCGCCATAGACCACGCCGGGGATCAGGCCCTTGAGACGCGCCTGATAGGCCGGACCCTTGCCGCAGCCATCGCGCGATTCCGCCTTAAGTTCTTGAACTTGCGCCATTTTCCTGATCCTTCGTCACCGGCAAGCCTGGATGGGGCTCCGGAAAGGCGGGCTTTTAGCGGAAGGGGGCGGCAAAGACAACCCGGGGCCGCCTCATCTAGACCGGCTTGATGCCTTCCTGCTCCAGGGATTTCAGCACCGCGCTGCGGGTCTGGACCCGGGCCCGGTGGGCAGCCAGCCTGGGGAAGGGGGCAATACCGCCCGCGCCTTCCCGTTCCAGCCAGCGGGCGAAGACATAGAGATAGGGATCGGAGACCGTGTATTGCGCCCCATGCACCCAATCCCGGCCATCCGAAAGCTGTTCCTCCACCAGGCCGAACTGGTCGGCCAGATTTCTGGGAACCTTGGCCTTCATGTCGGCTTTGGCCGCGTCGCTGTCGGCATAGCGCTCGGGCCGGAAGATATGGGCGAAAGTGATGTGGATGGTCGAAGCCAGATAGGAATTGAACGACTGCATGCGGAAGAAATCGAAGCCGTCCGTCGGCGCGAGTTGCGCGGTGGGAAAGGTGCGGGCGATATAGCCCAGGATCACCGGCACTTCGGTCAGGATGCCGCGCTCGGTGGCCAGCGCCGGCACCCGCGACTTGGGATTGATGGCGAGATATTCGGGCTGGCGCTGCTCGCCCTTCTGGGTGTCCACCTTGACCAGGTCGAAATCCGCGCCCGCTTCATTGAGGGCGATATGCGGGGCCAGCGCGCAGGTATTGGGGGAGTAGAAAAGTTTGATCATCAGTCAAACAAGCTCGAGACGCTGGCTTCATTGTTGATGCGCCGCATCGCCTCGCCGATCAGGGGCGCGATGGTGATGCTGCGGATATTGGGAGAGGCTTTCATCTCGGCGGTAGACTCGATGGAATCCGTCACCACCATGGATTTGAGCTTGGAATTCTTGATCCGCTGCACCGCCCCGCCCGACAGCACGCCATGGGTGGCATAGGCATAGACTTCGGTGGCGCCGTTCTTCAGCAGCGCGTCCGCGGCATTGCAGATGGTGCCGCCGAAATCCACGATATCGTCGATCAGCACGCAGGGGCGGCCTTCGACATCACCGATGATGTTCATCACTTCGGATTTGCCGGCCCGCTCGCGTCTCTTGTCCACGATGGCGAGTTCGGTCCCCAGCCTGCGCGCCAGCGCCCGGGCGCGGACCACGCCGCCCACATCGGGCGAGACCACCATGGGCAAATTCTTGCCGTGATGATCCAGGATGTCCTTCACCATCACCGGCATGGCGAACAGATTGTCGGTGGGGATGTCGAAGAAGCCCTGAATTTGCCCGGCATGGAGGTCGACGGTGAGCACGCGGTTGGCGCCGGCCTGGGTGATCAGGTTCGCCACCAGCTTGGCGGAAATCGGCGTGCGCGGACCCACTTTGCGGTCCTGGCGGGCATAACCGAAGTAGGGGATCACAGCGGTGATGCGCCGGGCCGAAGCGCGGCGCAGCGCGTCGATCATGATCAGCAATTCCATCAGATTGTCGTTGGCGGGAAAACTGGTGGACTGGATTACGAACATGTCCTCGCCGCGGACATTCTCCTGCACCTCGACGAACACTTCCATGTCGGCGAAGCGGCGGACCTGGGCCTTGACCGGCTCCAGCGTGAGATAGCGGCCGATATCGGCAGCCAGCGAGTGGTTGGAATTGCCGGCAATCAGGCGCATGCCCCGCGAACCGTTCAGATCCGTCATCGCGCCTGACCCCCAACTGGTGAAGTTTTGATGACGGCGCTTGTAGCGGGCCGGGGCGGGGCCCGCAACTCGTTATTTGGTGAGCAAAATCGCCGATAATTCGCGGCCATAATCGGCCTCACGGCGATGGGTGGTGCGGCGGAAGCTGAAAAAGCCATTGGCCTCGGGATAGGTGCAAAGCCCCAGATCGCTCACATTGCCACTCCGGCAGTCTCCAGCCTGTGGGCAACATAGCCGGGCAGGTCAAAGCGGAGATGGCCGGGCCGTCCGGCTTCGGCAAAGAAGCGGGCATCGTCCGGACCGAAGCGGTCGCGCAGGTCTTGGCCCACTTCGTAATTGGCCTGGGAAATAGTGGGGCCGATCGCGGCGGCGATGCGTGACCGTTTTGCGCCCAGTTTCTCCATGGCGGCGACGGTGGCCTCCAACACGCCGCCCGATGCGCCTTTCCAACCGGCATGAGCGGCGCCGATGACGCGAGCCTCGGCATCGGCTAACAACACCGGCGCGCAATCGGCAGTGAGAATGCCCAGCGCTACCCCCTCTTGTGCCGTAACCAATCCGTCGCCCTCGCGCCGTATCGCGAAATCCCAATTCTCGTCCACTTGATGGACGATGGCGCCATGGATCTGCGCGTTGGTGACAAGTTTGGCTCTGTCTGCCAAAGCGCCCAATGCCCGCGCGCGATTTTCCGTCACTGCTTCCGGATCGTCGCGCGAGCCAGGCCCGCAATTGAGGCTGGCATAGACGCCTTGTGACACTCCGTCTTCTCGGGGAAGAAGCCGTGGGCGAGACCGGATTGGCCGGCGAGGTTGGGGGCGCGGTGGATGCGCATGTCAGAAACCCGGCGGCGGCGGCGCGGAGGATGGGAGGAGCGCCATCGCCTGAAACAGCTTTCCCATTTGCTCCGGCGCGGTCAAACGCTGGAGCGCGGCCGTGACTTGATCTTTTTGACCGGGGTTGGCGGTCATTAATTGCCGCGCCCGCGCTGCGATGCCCAACCGTTCCAGGAACGCGCCTTGCGGCATGGGCCCGAAGATTGTCGCGCCGCCATGCCGCGCGGCGTCGGCCAGGGCAGTGAAATCCACATGGGCGGAAAGATCGTGGCGGCCAGGCTCGATCCAGGGGCTGGGCGAATTCATGCGCGCCCACGGCCTGCAAGGTTTCGCCGAAGCCGATTTCCGAATAGCCGTAATCCAAAATCAGCGCACCGCCGCCATACGCGGCGATGTCGCGTCCGATCTCTTCGCTCAATGCCGTCGCCGCCGCGGAGACTTCATAGACGCCGCCTGCCGGCGCACCGGCGCGCGACGAAGGGACCGAGGCGGTCGGCGCGGGCAGCGGCGCCAGCGCGAAATCCAACTTGCCGTCTTTCATCACCACCATGCGCTCGCACCAGCCGCGCGCGGTCTTGACATATTGGCGGATAGGCAAGGCATCGAAGAATTCATTGGCGATCACCAGAAGCGGCGCATCGCGCACGTCGAAACGCGCCGTCCAGCGAATCCGCGCGCCGCTGTCCTTGAGTTTGTCATGCTGGATATTGCGCAGCACCGGACTCGCTTCCACCATCACGACCTGGACCTCGTCCAGGAATCCCGGCACGCGTTTCAGCACGCGCAAGGCATCCGCCATCAAGCTGCCGCGCCCTGGCCCCAACTCGACCAGATGCGTGTTCTTGGGCTTCCCCTGGTCGTTCCACACTTGCGCGCACCAGGCGCCGATCATCTCGCCGAACATCTGGCTGATTTCGGGCGCGGTAATGAAATCGCCTTTGCCGCCGAACGGCTCGCGGGTGGCGTAGTAGCCGCTGTCGGGATCGTGCAAGGCCAAATCATATATTGCGCCACCGAGATCGGGCCCTGGGCCGCGATCAAGGCGCCGATGCGTGATGCGAGCGCCGTCATCTCTTGGGCTTGAGGGCCACGGCGAACAGAATGCCCGCGCCCAGCCACACCGGTATCGACAGCGCCATGCCCATGCTGACCGGTCCCAGGAAGGGCGCGTCCGGCTCGCGGAAGAATTCGCTGATGAAGCGGAAGGTGCCATAGCCAAAAAAGAAGATCGCGGAAATCAAACCGGGCCGGTCCTGGGCACGGAACACCCGCAGCGCAATCTGCACGATAATGAAAAGAAGGATGCCTTCCAGCGCCGCTTCATAAAGCTGGCTGGGATGCCGCGGCAAGGGCCCGGCGCGGGGAAAGACCATCGCCCAGGGCACGTCAGCGACGCGGCCCCACAATTCGCCATTCACGAAATTGGCGATGCGGCCGAAAAACAGGCCCAAGGGCGCGAAGGCGCAGGCCAGATCGGCGATGGGAAGAAATGCGAGTTTGTTTTTGCGGCAAAACAGCCAGACTGCGATCACCACCCCCAGAAGGCCGCCATGGAAAGACATGCCGCCTTCCCACGCCGCGATCCATTTCAACGGATGGGTGACAAAGGCGTAAGGCAACCCCCGGCAGAAATCCGCGTCGGGCGAGACGCTGCACAGGCCGATGCCATAAATCAGGTCCCAGCCGAACCGCCCTCCCAGGATGACACCGAAGGTGCACCAGACCACCAGGTCGCCGATCTGGTCCTCGGTGGCGGGGGGCCGTCCGCTGAAAGGCGGATCTTTCCACAGGGACGGCGTCTTCAACGTGCGGACGATTCCCCACCAGGCGAACAAGAGCGCGGCGATATAGGCCAGCGCGTACCAGCGGATGGCGAAGGGCCCCAGATGCACCAGCACGGGATCGAAATGAGGGTAGGGAAGGGCGGCCAGGACCATGTGCCGCAACTCGCTCTGCTTCGCCCATTGTGTCAAGCCGTCTGCTTCTCCATATAAGCAAGAGGGAGACAACCATGGCGCAGACCGACAATCCGTTCCTGGATGGTGTGGCCAAGATGTTCACCGATGCGGCCGGCATGGCCCAGGGTGTGCGGGTCGAAATCGACACATTCGTGAAGCAGCGGCTGGAACGGCTGGTGGCTGACATGGACTTCGTCCCTCGCGAGGAGTTCGAAGCCGTCAAGGCGATGGCCGCCAAAGCGCGCGCGGAGAATGAGGCGCTGGCCGCCCGGATCGCCGCCCTGGAATTCGAAAATCGGCTCCGACCTCGGGCCGTCTCAAACCTGTGGAATTTCTTAAGGGGCGGGGATGAGGAGTCCGTGACTCTTGTGCCACCGCAAAATCTTGTGCCAGTTTGGGTCTCAACTGCTTCGCTTTGTGGCGTGGAGTTGAGATGACCGAGATTCACCAGGATGAGCTGTCCTTTGAGGACCACCCGATCGACCTGCTCGAACGGGCGGTCGAGAACAATGGCTGGAGCTTCGAACGGGCGGGCCGCGACGAGCTGAATCTCTCGGTGGCCGGCAAGTGGAGCGACCATCATTTCAGCTTTTCCTGGCGCGACGACCTCAAATCACTGCATCTGACCTCGACGTTTGATATGCGGGTGACGGGCGATGTGCGCCGCCAGAACGTGGCCGACCTTCTCATGTATGTGAATGCCCGGCTCTGGATTGGCCATTTCGATCTCTGGCATGAGGAAGGTTCCATCGTCTTCCGCCATGCCATGATTTTCCCGGGCGCCGAGGCCAGTGCGTCGCAATGCGAGGCCCTGCTCAATCTCGCCTTGGAAGCGTGCGAACATTACTACCCGGCCTTCCAGTTCGTGCTGTGGGGCGGCAAGAGCGCGGAAGACGCGGTCGCCGCCGCCGTGCTGGAGTGCGCGGGAAGAGCGTGAGGGAACTCGCTGCTTCTGGTGGGCGCCGGCCGGATGGGCGGTGCGCTGCTCAAAGGCTGGCTCGCGGGAAGAGCCGGCCCGGTGACAGTGGTCGAGCCCAAGCCATCCCCCGAATTGCGCCGCCTAGCCAAGAAGGAAGCGATCGGGCTGGCCGCGTCGCCGTCCGATGTGGGGACAGGGAAATTCTCCGCCTGCCTGGTGGCCCTGAAACCGCAAATCCTCAAACATGAAGCGCCACAGCTGGAACGCTTTGCCCAAGCCGGGGCGCTGATGATTTCGGTGGCGGCGGGCACCCACACCAAACTGCTGTTCAAGGCCTGGGGCAAAAAGGCGCGCATCATCCGCGCCATGCCCAACACGCCGGGCGCCATCGGCCACGGCATCACGGGTTTGTTCGCCGCGCCGGGCGTCACCAAAGCCGACAGGAAGAAGGCCGAAGCGCTGCTTTCCGCGTTGGGTGAGACGGTGTGGGTGGCGAAGGAAGACTTGATCGACAGCGTGACGGCCCTGTCAGGTTCCGGTCCGGCTTATCTTTTCCTGATGGCGGAAGCGATGACGGAGGCGGGCATCGCCGAAGGCCTGCCGCGCGACCAGGCCGAAAAGCTCGCTCGCGCCACCGTGGCGGGCGCCGGCGCGTTGCTGGCGAAAGACAAATCGCCAGCCAGTGCTTTGCGCGAAGCCGTCACCAGTCCCCACGGCACCACGGAAGCCGCGCTCAAGGTGCTGATGGCGAAAAACGGGCTGGTGCCCTTGATGAAGCGCGCCATCCATGCCGCGCGCAAACGGGCGGAAGAACTGAGGTAGCTCCCATCTGTCTTTCTCGGGATAAGCCCTCGAAAGACGTTCGGCGAACTTGGCCGTTCGCCTCAATCCCCCGCCAGTGGCTTCGCCAAACGGGGGAAGAAAGCCGGTGTGTGATTAGACTAGACCGGCAGGCGTATCGTCGCTTTCAATCCGCCCAGCGCGCTTTTGTCCAAGATGATGTCCCCGCCATGGGCGCGGGCGATGTCGCGGGCGATGGCGAGGCCCAGGCCCGAGCCACCCACCTGCAGATTGCGCCCCTCATCCAGGCGATGAAACGGCCGGAAGGCTTCTTCACGCCGGTGTTCGGGAATGCCCGGACCGTCATCTTCCACCGCGATCTCGGCATGGCGGTCGCTCCGGGTCAGGGTGATCGCGACATGCTTGCCCGCCTTCAAGGCGTTGTCCACCAGATTGGTGATGCAACGCCGGAGTGCCGCCTTCTTCACCATCATATGCATGTGGGGCGCCGCGGTAACGCGCACGCGGTCGTCGTCGGCGGCCCGCGCCTTGGCAGCGGCCGCGGCGGTGTCGCGCACCAATTCCCCCAAATCGCTGTCTTCGGAATCCTCGCCGCCTTCGCCTCGCGCAAAGGCCAGATAGTCGTCCAGCATATGCTCCATCTCGGCGATGTCGGCCTTGAAGGCGCGGGTGTCGGCATCGTCATGCATCATCGCGAGCGCCAGCTTCATACGGGTGAGCGGCGTCTTGAGGTCGTGGCTCACCCCCGCCAGCATCTCGGTGCGCTGGTTGACATAGCGCTCGATGCGCTCGCGCATGGTGATGAAGGCCTGGGCGGCGCGGCGCACTTCGGTCGCGCCATAAGGCTTGAAGTCGGACACCGGACGGCCCTTGCCGAACATGTCGGCGGCGCGGGCCAGCCGCTCGATAGGCCTGACCTGGTTGCGCAAGAAGAGGATCGCGACCGCCACCAGGATCAAGGCGGAGCCGACCATCCAAAGAATGAAGATATCGGGCTGGGAGACGGTGACCCGGTCGCGCGGCGCCAGGATCTCCAGCACGCCGTCCTTCACATCGACCTTGATGTCGAAATCATTGCCGACACGGCTGGTCTGAAAATGCCGTCTGGGTCCCATGCGGCTGGCCAGGATGTCATCCAGCGCCACGTCGATGGTGCTGGTGGCGGGCTTCAGCGGCGCGGCCAGCTTGTCGCCGTCATGGAAGGTGAGGCGATAGCGCAGTTCGCGGGCGGACAAGGCGCGCAGCCCGTCGCGTTCCAGGGTGGGCGTGGAATCTTCCAGCGCGGCCAGGAACGCGACGTCGGCGGCCACGTCGCGCGCCATGCGCCGGGTCGAGGTATCCAGATCGCGCTCGAAGAACATGTAAGTGACGACGGCCTGCAGCAGCACCATGGGCGCGACAATGATGATAAGCGAACGGCCGAACAGGCCGCGCGGCAGGAATTTCTTGATGAAGCGCCCCAATGTCATGGTTCTGGCCGCATGATCAGCTTCGATCCGGCAAGAGCACATAGCCCACACCGCGCACGGTCTGAAGATAAAGCGGCAGCTTGGGATCTTCCTCGATCTTGCGTCTCAACCGCGTCACCTGCACGTCGATCGAGCGTTCCAAACTCACCCCCAGCCGAGCGCAAAGATCGCTGCGCGAGAAAGGATGACCGGCATTGGCGGCGAACAATTGCAGCAGCGCGCTTTCCGAGCTGGTGAGTTTGACCGGCTTGCCCGCGCGGGTGAGTCGCGACGCAGCGGGATCATACAGGGCCGCACCCATCCGCACCGGGCGGGTGGCGCTCTCCTGCACCGGCGCTGCCCGGCGCAACAGCGCGCTAATGCGCAAGAGAAGCTCGCGCGGCTCAAACGGCTTTGGCAGATAATCGTCCACGCCCAGTTCCAGCCCGGCGATGCGGTCGGCGGGATCGCCCCGCGCCGTGAGCATCAGGATGGGGAGCTGCTGCGAACCTTGGCGCACACCCTTTGCCAACTCCAGGCCCGATTCCCCCGGCATCATCACGTCCAGGATCAGGCAATCGAAGGCCATGCTTTTCATCAGGGCGCGGGCGTCGGCGGCATGGGCGGCGGCGGTGACCCGGAACCCGTTGGACGACAAATAGCGGGTGAGCAGCGCGCGCAGCCTTTCGTCGTCATCCACCACCAGGAGATGCGGGTCGGATAGCGAGGGTTTGCCAGAGGTTATGCTGGTGGTCATGGCTGCTATTCCGGATCGCCCGTCATAATCGGACGGGCGGCTCTTGCGGGTTTTGCGTCCGCCATGCTGACATACCTAAAACCTGGGCTTAAGCAGGGCAAGTCCCTATAAGTCCCGCGAGGAAAACAGGAAACCGGCCGAGCCGGGCCTGACATCAGGACAGAGACACAGCAGGACCGAGACAATGGCAGACGTGATCCCTTTCGACCAGCGCAGCGGCAGCCTTTGGTATGACGGCAAGCTGGTGCCTTGGACCGACGCCAAGACCCACGTCCTCACCCATGGTCTTCATTACGCGTCCTGTGTGTTTGAAGGCGAGCGCATCTATGGCGGCACCATTTACAAGCTCAAGGAACATACGGCGCGGTTGTTCAGGTCGGCGGAAGTCCTGGGCATGAAAATTCCCTTCACCCAGGATGAGATCAACACCGCCTGCATCCAGGCCGCCGAGGCCCAGAACATCAAGGACGGCTATATCCGTCCGGTGGTGTTCAGGGGCAGTGAGATGATGGCGGTCTCGGCTCAGAACACCAAGATTCATGTCGCCATCGCGGTGTGGGAATGGCCGTCCTATTTCGATCCAAAAGAAAAGCTCAAAGGCATCCGGCTGGACATTTCCGATTGGAAGCGTCCCGCGCCCGATACGGCCCCCACTCAGGCCAAGGCCGCCGGCCTCTACATGATCTGTACGCTATCCAAGCACGCCGCCGAAGCCAAAGGCTATGCCGACGCCATGATGCTGGATTATCGCGGCTATGTGGCGGAAGCGACGGGCGCCAACATGTTCTTCGTCAAGGATGGCAGTGTGCACACGCCCATCGCTGATTGTTTCTTGAATGGCATCACCCGCCAGTCGGTGATCGCCATCGCCAAGGCGCATCAGATTCCCGTGATCGAGCGCCACATCAAGCCGGAAGAACTCACCCAGTTCAGCGAATGCTTCATCACCGGCTCGGCGGCGGAAGTCACGCCGGTGCAGGAAATCGGCCCTTATAAGTTCAAGCCGGGCAAGCTCACCGAGACCTTGATGAACGCGTACGCCGATGAGGTGCGGGGTGTGAAAGTCGCCGCGGCCTGATTACGGCTGAGCACGGACGAGCAAGATCGCGCCGGCAATCACGATCACGATGCCCAGCGCCTCGCGCGCCGTGGTCTTGTGCTTGAAGATGAAGCGCGAGACGGCTTGCGCAAGAACGATCTCGACCAATGACAGGGTGCGCACGCTGGCGGCCGTGGCCAACGCGAAAGCCAGGAACCAGAATTGCGACGCCGCCGCGCCGGCGAAACCCGCCAGCAGAGACGGCCGCCACAAGCGCGCGATGGCGGACAGCGTGTCGCGCCGCTTGAGGATCAGATAGGGCCACAGGATCAGGGTCTGCAACAGCAGCCCGCAGGTGAGCGAGAAGGTGGCCGCCATCACGTAATTGCCGCCTGCTGCCAGGATCGCGCCGCGATAGGCGATGGAAGACAGCGCGAACAACGATGCCGAGGCCAAGCCCAGTATGGCCGGGCGCCACCCCGGCGCCAGCAGATCGCCGCCGGATTTGAGCGAAATCAGCAACACGCCGGCGATCGCCAGGCCGATCGCGCCCGCCATCGGCAACGTCACCACATCGCCCAGGAAGAGGAATCCGAACAGCGCCACGATCACCGGTTCGGTCTTGAGATAGGCGATGGTGACCACGAATGAGCGTTGCTCCATGGTGAGCAGCATCAGACCGGTGCCGCCCACCTGGGTCGCGGCCCCCATCAGTGTCCAAAGATCGAATGCCGCATGGAATTTCGGCAACGGCGCATGGGTGGAAAGCGCCACGCCGATCAGGAACAGCAGCGCGAAGGGAAAGCCGAACAGGAAACGCACCTGGGTGGCACCCGCCGCGCCCAGGCGCGGGGTGAGATCGCGCTGCATGGCGTTGCGCGCGGTCTGGCCCATCGCCGCGATCAGCGTGAAGAACACCCACAGATAGCCTGTCACTTCCGCCAGCGCGTCGCGGCCTCGTCATCGCTGGCGCGATGCTCGACCCAATGATGCGCATCTCCTCGCGTTTCTTCCTTCCAGAATGGCGCATGGGTCTTGAGATAATCCATGAGAAATTCGCAGGCCTGAAACGCGGCCTGGCGGTGTTGGGAGGCCACCGCAACCAGCACGATGCGTTCGCCGGGCTTCAGCGCGCCCACGCGATGGATCACGGTTAGGCCGGTGAGCGGCCAACGCTGTTCCGCATCTGCCGCGATGCGCGCGATCTCGCTTTCCGTCATGTGCGGATAATGTTCCAGGGTGAGGGTGGAAAGATCCTTCTCTTTCCGCACATGGCCGGTAAAGCTCGCCACCGCGCCGGCTTCCCCGTCGCCGGCAAGGGCTGCGACTTCGCGATCCAAGTCGAAATCCTCACGTTGGACGCGGATCGTGGTTGTCATCCTAACCGCCCGTCACCGGCGGGAAGAATGCCACTTCGTCCTGCGCCCCCACTTTCGTGTCCAAGCCGACATGTACCTGATTGACCGCCACCCGGATGCGCGACAGATCAGCGAAGGCATCGGCGTAATGAGGGCCCAAGCTTTTCAAATGCGTGATCAACTGGCCGACGTCGCCTGCCGGCGCCATTATTGTTTCTTCGCCCTTGCCGATCTTCTGCCGCACCCACGCAAAATAAAGCAGCGTCACGTCCGATCCTCGACGGGCGCGATGCCGGGCCGGATATAGGTAAGGCCATTCTTGAAATAGACCACGCCCGTATAAAGCGTGAGCGCCGCGGCGATCCACAACAGGGCATAGGCGATGGCGTCATAACTGTCGGCGGGAAGGCCCGGAAAGAAAGTGTCGGCTAGGGGCGTGAGGATCATCGCGCCGATCGCCAACATCTGCACCGCCGTCTTCAGTTTGGCGATGGCGGTGACGGGCACGCTCACCCGCGTGCCGGCCAGGAATTCTCGCAAGCCGGAGACCAGGATCTCGCGCGAGAGAATGATCAGCGCCGGCACCAGCTTAAGCAGCGAACGCAGCCCAGTGGTGAGATAGAATTGGTGGATGTCACCTTCCGCCACCAGCATCATCAGCGCCACTGCCACCAGCACCTTGTCGGCGATGGGGTCCAGCATGCGGCCGAATTCCGAACCGGCCTTGAGCTTGCGGGCGGCGAAGCCATCCAGCCAGTCGCTGACGCTGGCAACCACGAAAACGAGGAAGGCCACGATGCGCGAGACTTCGCCCGGCATCACAAAAGCAACCGCGAAGACCGGCACCAGCAGGATGCGCATGATGGTGAGGGCGTTGGGCAGGGCGATCATGGGCGGGAGTGTAGGGGGGCGGGTTGCCAAAATCACCCCTTTTTGGCTGACTTTCCCCGCGAAACCACCCTGTGATTTGTTCAGGTCGGGTGGAAGAAGTCGAAGATTTTCCGGGCCAGGGTCTCGCTCACCCCGCCCACCGACTGAAGGTCGGCCAGGCTGGCCGCCGCCACCGCGCGGGCCGAGCCGAAATGCTGCAACAAGGCGCGTTTGCGGTTCGCGCCAACCCCTCCGATCTCGTCCAGGGGATTGGCACCGATGGCAGCGCTGCGTTTCTTGCGGTGGCTGCCGATGGCGAAACGGTGGGCCTCGTCGCGCAGGCGCTGCAGGTAATAGAGCACGGGGCTCTTGAGATCGAGGCGGAAAGGGTCCTTTCCGGGCACGTAAAAATGCTCGCGCCCGGCGTCGCGGTCCGGGCCCTTGGAGATCGCCACCAGATCGATGTCCTCCACCCCCAGATCGGCGAAGACCTGGCAGGCCACGCTCAATTGTCCCGGACCGCCGTCGATCAGCACCAGGTCGGGCCGCCGCCATTTGGACTCCGCCACTTGTTCGGACTCGTCCTTGATCAGGCGGGCGAAGCGGCGGGTAAGCACTTCGCGCATCATGGCGTAATCGTCGCCGGGCGTGAGCTCGGCGGTCTTGATGTTGAATTTGCGGTACTGGTTTTTCTCGAAGCCATCCGGTCCGGCGACAATGAAGGCGCCGATGGCATGCGCGCCCTGGATATGGGAATTGTCATAGACTTCGATGCGCTGAGGCGCCGTGTCCATGCCGAACACCTCCGCCACGCCACCCAGCAGCTGCGCCTGGGCACTGTTCTCCGCCATACGCCGGCCTAACTGTTCGCGGGCGTTGGTCAGGGCGCGGTCCATGATCTCGCGCTTCTCGCCACGCTGGGGCGTGGAGATTTCGACCTTCATATCGGCGCGCAGACTTAACGCGTCCGCCAGCAGTGCCTTGTCCGGCAATTCTTCCGAGGTCAGCAACAGTTTGGGCGCGGTGCGCTCGTCGTAGAATTGACCGATGAAGGATTCCAGAATCTCCGGCAATTCCATATCGGGTGCATGGCGGGGAAAGTAAGGCCGGTTGCCCCAATTCTGCCCGGCGCGGAAGAAGAACACCTGGATGCAGGTGTGACCGCCCTCCGAATAAGCCGCGAACAAATCGGCCTCGTCGAAGGTGGATGGATTGATGCCCTGGCTGGATTGAATCTGGCTCATCGCCTTCAGCCGGTCGCGCAGCCGCGCCGCGCTCTCGAAATCCAGGGCGTCTGCAGCCTGGGTCATTTCCGCGACCAGCGTGTCCTGAACAGTGCGGCTTTTGCCGTTGAGAAAGCTTTCCGCTTCCTCCACCAATTCGCGATAGCCGGTTTCGTCCACCCTGCCCACGCAAGGCGCACTGCAGCGCTTGATCTGGAACAGAAGGCAGGGCCGCGTGCGCGAGGCAAAGACGGAGTCGGAGCAGGAGCGTAACAGAAAGGCGCGCTGCAACGTGTTCAAGGTGCGGGTGACGGCGCCCGAACTGGCGAAGGGTCCGAAATAAATCCCCTTGATGGATTTGGCGCCGCGATGCTTGAGCAGTTGCGGGAAGGGGTGATCCTCGCGCAACAGGATGTTGGGGAAACTCTTGTCGTCGCGGTAAGAGACATTGTAGCGCGGCTTGAGCTGCTTGATCAGGTTGGACTCAAGCAGCAGCGCCTCGGTCTCCGACGCGGTGGTGACGAACAGCATCTCTGCCGTCTCGGCCACCATGCGGGTGAGCCGCTCGCTATGGGCCCCGCCCCGGGCATAGGAACTCACCCGCTTCTTCAGGCTCTTGGCCTTGCCGACATAGAGAACGTCGCCCGCCGCGCTCAGCATGCGATAGACGCCGGGCTGGTCGGGCAGGTTCTTGAGGTATGAGGCGATCAATTCGGCGCCCTTCAGCGGGCGCGTGTCAGAGTCCATGGGGCTAATATATTAGCGGGTGCGCTCAATTTCGATCCCCACGCTTTCGGCATTGGTAAGCGCCTCCAGCTTCTCCACCCGGATTCGCACGGTGCGCACCCTTGTGTCCTCGAAACAGGCGTCGGCGATGCGTTCCGCCAGGGTTTCCGCCAGCCGCACATGGCCTTCGGCGATGATGGCGCGGATGCGTTTTTCGATGACGTGATAGTCCACCACATTTTCCAGCATGTCTTGGATGTCGGGGCTGTCTTGGGTGGCCAAATCCACATTGATGCGCACTTTCTGGGTCCGGCCCTCTTCCTGGCGATAGACGCCGATATGGGCTTCCAGTTCCAGATTGCGGATAAAGACATGGCGGATGCCGCTGGTCGCGCTGGCGAAGCGGGGTGTCTCGGTTTCGCTCATTCCGACCCCAGGACGTCGGGCGTCTGCCAGATCAGATGCTGGCCGCCATCCACCGCCAGCATCTGTCCGGTGACGGCCTCGGCTTCGAGAAGATAGCGCACCGCATCGGCCACGTCCGTGGGTTCGGCGCCATGCTTGAGGATGGTGGCGTCGCGCTGGCGGGCGAAATCGGCTTCCGACTGGCGGGGATTGCGCAAAGTCGGTCCAGGTCCTACCGCATTGACACGGATGTCGGGCGCCAGCGCCTGCGCCAGCGCGGTGGTGAGCCAAAAAAGCCCCGCCTTGGACAGGCTGTAGGAAATGAATTGCGGCGTGGGCTTCAACACCCGCTGGTCAATGATGTTGACGACCGCGCCTTTTTTGCCCTTGGGCAGTTGGCGGGCGAAATGCTGAGAGAGAAGGAACGGCGCGCGCAGATTGATTTCCATATGCGCGTCCCAGCTTTGGCGGCTGGCCGATTGCCAATCGTCATTCTCGAACAAGGAGGCTGAATTGATCAGGGCGGTGAGCGGCCCCATCCCGGCATTGACGCGGGTAATGAGGCTCTCCGTCTCGGCCTCGCGGGCGAAGTCGGCCGGGAAAATCGCGCAGGTTGCGCCCAAAGCGCGAATGTCAGCGGCCACTATTTCTGCCTCGTCGCGCGAGGTCGAATAATGCAGCGCGATGTTCCAGCCCTGTGCCGCCAAATCCAGCGCGATGGCGCGGCCCAGCCGTTTGGCCGCGCCAGTCACCAGAACCGTCTTGGTGTCAGCCGATGAAGCCAACTTTTTTCCTCACCTCTTCCATCACCGGCACGGCGATGGCGCGGGCGCGCTGGGCGCCGGATTTGAGCACGCGGTCGATCTCGGCGGGATCGGCCAACAGCCGGCGCATCTCCGCCGTCACCGGCCCGATGGTAGCCACGGTCAGATCCGCCAGCACCTGCTTGAAATGCGAGAATTGCGCTCCGGCGAATTCGCGGATCACAGCGTCGCGATCCTTGTCGGCAAGCGCGGCATAGATGTTGAGCAAATTCTCCGCCTCCGGCCGGTCCTTCAATTCCTCCTTGCTGTGGGGCAGCGGATTGGGATCGGTCCTGGCGCGGCGGATCTTGTTGGCGATGGCCTCGGCATCGTCGGTCAGATTGATGCGCGACATGTCGCTTTCATCCGACTTGGACATTTTCTTGGTGCCGTCGCGCAAGCTCATCACCCGCGTCGCCGCGCCGGTGATCACCGGTTCGGGCAAGGGAAAGAAATCCGGCGCATGGAAGTCGTTGTTGAATTTCTGGGCAATGTCGCGCGACAGCTCCAAATGCTGCTTCTGGTCCTCGCCCACCGGCACATGCGTCGCCTTGTAGACCAGGATGTCGGCCGCCATCAGCACGGGATAGGTGTAAAGCCCGACCGAGGCGCGCTCCTTGTGCTTGCCGGATTTCTCCTTGAACTGGGTCATGCGATCCATCCAGCCCAGCCGCGCCACGCAATTAAAAACCCAGGACAGCTCGGCATGCTCTGGCACCTGGCTTTGGTTGAAGACGGGCGAGCGCGCGGGATCGACGCCCGCGGCGATATAGGCGGCGGCGACTTCGCGCGTGGAAAGGCCCAGGTCCTGGGGCTTGCCATAACCCGCCTCGGTGGTGAGGGCGTGCAAATCCACCACGCAATAGAGGCACTGCATCTGGTCCTGCATCCGCACCCAGTTCTTGAGCGCGCCCAGGTAATTGCCCAGGTGCAGGGTGTTGGTGGGCTGCATGCCCGAAAGAACCCGTAGCGTGTGCGTCATGTCTTTCCTTTGCCTTTTGGCCTTTGCCTTTTGGCGCTTTGGGCGGGTTATGCCCGCTCGCCCCCAAAGCCTCAAGGGTTTCCGGCCATGGCTTTTTTCAGCCGTTCAGTGACGGCGGCGATGCGCTGGGGATGGCGGATTTTGTGGCCGAAACCATCGCGGACATAGAACACGTCCACCGCGCGCTCGCCATAAGTGGCGATCATCGAGGCCGAGATCGAAAGCCCGGATTCGAACAGGGCCTGGGTCACGTCATAGAGGAAGCCCGGGCGATCAAGCCCTTCCACTTCGATCACGCTGGCGCTTTGCGAAGCGTCATTGTCGAAAAGCACTTTGGGCGTGATGGTGAAGGCGCTGGTCCTGGTCTTGAACGGCCGCTTGTCGGTCAGCGCCCGGCGCGGCCAGACCTCGCCGGTGACGGTTTTCTCAATGGTCGCCTTGAGGCGACGCAGCCGGTCGGGATCGTCGAAGGCCGAACCGTCGGCGTCCTGCACCGAGAAGATGTCGAGCGCGAAGCCGTCCGATGTGGTGGTGACCTTGGCGTCCACGATGGTGCCGCCCGCCATGGCGATGCCGCCCGCGAATTGCGAGAACAGGCCCGGGTGGTCGGGGGTGTAGAGAGCCACTTCGGTCACCCCGCGGAAGGTGTTGGGCTCCGCCGACAGGGTGAGAAGCTGTCCAGTGCGGTCGGCCTCAAGCATCAGGCGGGCATGACGCTCATGTTCGTCGCTGTCGAAGGCCAGCCAATAGCCGTCATAATGGCGCGACAGAAGCTTGGCGCGTTCCCTCTCCGGCACGTCAGCCAGCCGCTCCGCCAATGCCGCCTTGGCCCCTTCCACCCGCGCCGAACGTTTGGGCCGCTGTTCGCCGCCCGCCATCAATTGATCGGCGGCATGATAAAGCTCGCGCAAAAGCTGGCCCTTCCAGCCGTTCCACACCCCCGGTCCGACAGCACGAATGTCGGCTACCGTCAGCACCAGAAGGATGCGCAGCATCTCCGGCGTCTGCACCAGGGCGACGAAATCCTTCACCGTCTTGGGATCGGAAAGATCGCGGCGCTGGGCGGTGTCGCTCATCACCAGATGGTTCTTTACCAGCCACGCCACCGCTTCCGTGTCGGCGGGCGACAGGCTCAGCCGCGGACACAGGCTGTGGGCAATCTTGGCGCCCACATCGCTGTGATCGCCGGGCAGCCCCTTGGCGATATCATGCAGCAGGATGGCGCAATAGAGCACTTCGCGCGAATGGATGCGCTTGACCACCTCGCTGGACAGCGGATTGTCCTCGCGATGCTCGCCCCGCTCGATCGAGGCGACATTGCCCACGGCGCGGATCAGATGCTCGTCCACCGTATAATGATGGTACATGTTGAATTGCATCAGCCCCACGGCATGGCCGAATGCCGGCACAAAGCGGCCCAGCACGCCCGCCTCGTTCATCATGCGCAGCGCCCATTCCGGATTGTGCCGCGAGGTGAGCGTCTCCAGGAAGATGCGGTTGGCTTCGGGATTATTCCTGAGATCGTCGGTGATCAGGTCGAGCGAGCGGGTCAGCGTGCGCAGCGCATGGGGATGGATGTCCACATTCTTCTCGTCCGCCAGGCGGAAGATGCGCAGAATATTGACCGGATCACGCTCGAACGCGCGTGGCGCGGCGGTCAGCCGTCCATTCTCGACATAGAAATCATCGCCCGGCGCGCGCGCCTTGAGAAACCCCGGCAGGATGCGCACCAGGGACGGGCGCGGCTTGCGGTTCTGCTCTTCCAGGGCGGCGCAGAAGATGCGGGTGAGATCGCCCACATCCTTGGCCACCAAAAAGTAGGCACGCATGAAAGCTTCGACCGCGCGCCTGGGCTTGGCGTCGTCGCGATAGCCCAGCGCCGCCGCCAGCCCCGTCTGCACGTCGAACGACAGCCGCTCTTCCGGCCGGCCCAGCAGATAATGCAGGCGCACGCGCACATTCCACAGAAACGCTTCCGCCTTCTGGAAGGTGCGGTATTCGTCGGCGGTGAAGACATTGTGCCGGATCAGGTCGGAGGCGTCCTCGACGTGATAAAGATATTTGCCGATCCAATAGAGCGTCTGGAGATCGCGTAAGCCCCCCTTGCCTTCCTTGATGTTGGGCTCGACCAGATACCGGCTTTCGCCCTGGCGCGCATGGCGCACATCGCGCTCGGCCAGCTTGGCTTCGACGAAATCCTGGCCGTTGCCCGTCGCCACCTCTTTCCAGAAGGCATTGCGCAAATCGTCGTAAAGCGCGCGGTCGCCCCACAGATAGCGCGCCTCCAGCAGCGCGGTGCGGATGGTGATGTCCTGCTTGGCCAGGCGCACGCATTCCGCCAGGCTGCGGGTGGCGTGGCCCACCTTCAGGCCCAGATCCCACAGCATATAGAGAATGAATTCGATGACGCTCTCGCCCCATGCCGTCTGCTTGAACGGGCGCACGAAGAGAAGATCCACGTCCGAGCCCGGCGCCAGCTCGCCGCGGCCATAACCGCCGGTGGCGACGATGGCGAGCCGCTCCGCCGTGGTGGGATTCTGCGCGTAATAGACATGCTTGACCGCGAAGTCGTAGATCACCTGGATCACGGCATCCTGCAGCGCCGACAGCGCCCGCGCCGCCGCCAATCCCGGCAAGCCTTCCTGCTCCACCGCCTGCTGCACCCGCGCGCGCCCCGCCTGGAACGACGCCCGGATAAGACTGAGACCTTCTTTTCTGAGGGTGCCGATTTCCGGGCCGCTCTTGGCCAGCGCGGTCAAGGCATGACGCAGCGCTGTGGCGTCGATCATCTCCGCCAGAGTGAGTTCGGCGATGGGGCGTTCCAATCCCATCAATGCACTTTTGCCTGCATGGCGGCGGGCATGGATGCTGGCATGGGGCGCGGCAAGGGTCCTTGGGTGCGGATCACCACGCCGCAGGCGATGCGGTTGCCCGCATTGCCCAAAGGCTGGGTGCGGTAGTCGTCACCGCGCTGGTCGACGATGATGGCGACGCCGTCGCGGTCGAAGATGGAGCGTTTGCCGTTTCCCAGGCCGAAGCCGTTGGCGATCACCGCGGCGTGCAGCTTGCCGTCCGCGCCGGCGAACTGGTTGGGCAGGTCGCCCGCTTCCGGCCCGCCTTCGGCCAGATAACCGTGTTTGCGGATCACCGGTCCCACCTGAAGGATGGGGCCCGCGCTGGTGAAGGCAGTCTTGGCATCGCAATTTCCCGCGCCATGCAGATGAATGCCGTGCGGCCCCGGTGGCAGCCCGGTCAAATCGAACTCGATCAGCACGCCGCGATTGACCATGGAAAAGGTGGCCGTGCCCACCGGCTTGCCATCCAGGTCCTTGAGATGCGCCACGGCATGGGGCCGCGCCCAAGCGGGGGTGGTCAAAGCAAGGAAACTCAAGAACAGGGCAATTCCGCGCATGGGAACCAGTCTATCCGCTCCCGCGATGGGGCCAAAGGGAACCCAAGGGGCTCGGAGCGGGTTGAACAGGGCAACAGGGGTGACGGGAGACACCATCGCCCGAAGGGCGAAATAGGAGACTTAAATCATGCGTATTTCCAGCTTCGCCATAGTCCTTTCAGTGACCGCCGGCTATGCGCTGGCGCTGCCCGCCCTCACCCAAAGCGCTTTCGCGGTCCAGGACCAGCCGGTGACCATCGCGGGGGTCGAAACCGTCTGCACCGGCGTGGGCTCGGCCAAGGACAATCCGGCCTGGAGCGGCTACCCGATCAAGCTGGTCTTCGCCAACGCCAAGGGCGAGGATCTGGCCCAGGAACATATTTCGGTAATGCAGGGCGGCAAATCCGTGGTCGAAACCGACTGCGACGCCCCCTGGGTGCTGATGAAGCTGCCCGCCGGCAACTATAGCGTGGCGGCCACCATTCCCGGCGCCAACGGCACCCGCACCGGCAATGCCAGCTTCTCGACCAGCGGCTCGGGCCAGAAGACGGTGACCATCACCATGCCGCCCTCCGGCACGCAGTAACCGCCGGAGCACCGGCCAGTCCGTGTGGCCAAGGAACAAAAAGCCGGCGGCGCTTTCGCGTCGCCGGCTTTGCTTTGTCTCGAACCAGCCTTAGGCGGGCTTGAGGTTCGCGGCCTTGGCGCCACGCGCGTCCGGCACGATGTCGAACGAGACCTTCTGGCCTTCGGTCAAGGAGCGCATGCCGGCGGCTTCCACCGCTGTGGCGTGCACGAACACATCCTTGCCGCCGCCTTCCGGCGCGATAAAGCCAAAGCCTTTAGAGGTATTGAAGAACTTCACGGTTCCGATGGGCATAAGAACGTCCTGCATGAATTCCGGTCCGGCAAAATGCCGGAGCGGGTGGAGGCGGGGCGGTCTAAGGCGAAGGGAGTTACTGTCTCGTCCAGGCGCGCACGGAAGGCGGCAGGATTTCTTCTACAGGTGCGCTTCGTCTGTGACGGGTCTCATCTCCAGTGACCGCGACAATACGCGCAAGATGACGTATTGGCAAGAAAGGGGCGGGCGGCTGAGTTCAAGATTCCCGATAGGTTAACGCATTCGCCGCCGCGGATTTTCCGGGCAAAAAACCCGGCCCGCATCTTTTCGCGGTTGCAACGTGACGGTTGCCGCAACCATTTTCCGGAAATCGGAACTAGAATGAAGGGCGAAAGGCCCGCGCCATGATGCTGTCGCGAAAGTCCCCGCCCTCCGCGCTGCCCCGGATCGCGCGCCGCCCCGTCGCCTCATCCATGATGCGCTCGGCCGGCTACGACGAAAGCCACGCCGTGCTGGAAATCGAGTTCGTCACCGGCCATGTCTATCGCTATCACGCCGTGCCGCGGCGCGACTGGATCGGGCTGATGGAGGCGGGTCAAAGGGGCGTTATTTCGACGCCACGATCCGCGACAAATATCCGGTGCGGCGCGTGGTCTGAGATTTAGGAATTTTCCTCGGTGGGCGTGCCGGGTTCGGCCGCCTCTTTCGCCGCCTTGCGCTTGGCGGATTCTTCGGCGCGGCGCTCCGCCTTTTCGGCGTGCTTCGCGGCCTGGGCGCGTTCGCGCTGCAGACGGTCCTGGCGGTAGTTGGGGGCTCTGGGCGCCATGGTTTTTCTTTCTGTTCGGGACCGGCAAAAAAAGAAAAAGGCGGCGAAGATTTCTCTCCGCCGCCCTTAACCGAATGCTTTAGACGGCCTTCAGATTGACGGCCTTGGAGCCCTTGGGATCCGGCTGCACGTCGAACGAGACCTTCTGGCCTTCCGACAAGGTGCGCATGCCGGCCGCTTCCACGGCGGAGGCGTGCACGAACACGTCCTTGTTGCCGCCTTCCGGCGAGATGAAACCAAAGCCCTTGGAGGTGTTGAAGAACTTCACGGTACCGATAGCCATTGTAGTGCCTTTACAGAGAGATGCGCCCAGGCGAATGCCGGGGCGGCGAAGGCTTAACGGGCAGGGAAGTTGGGCTGTCTGGGCCAGGCGCGCACAAGGCGGGTCGGGAATTAACAGTGCGCTTCTTCTGACGAGACGCCGTCGCAAGGCTGTCCTTACGCTTTTGAGGGGGAAATAGCAAACGGGCAGGTGAATGGGGTCGCCGCTTATCCGGCGAACAAAGTTTGCAAGCTTTAATCGACGGATCGAATTTCAATCTCGCCAAGTGGCTCTTTTCCTTCGACCATATCGCCGACTCGCACGCCCAATATTGCTTGCGCCAGGGGCGAGCGGAAGCTGATCAGGCCCTTGGCCGCGTCAGCTTCATCCACGCCGACGATGCGGAAAGTCTGCCGGCGGCCCTTGCGTTCGATGGTGAAGGTCGAGCCGAACGCTACGCTGCCGTCATGGGACGGCTGCACGACTTCCGCGGTGAGCTTGCGCTGGGACCAGTAGCGCAGATCGCGCTCCAGAGTTTCGCGCAACAGCACATTGGTTTCGCTTTTGAGCTCGGCTTCCAGGCGCGCGACATGGGCCTCGATCTGGGCCATCCCTTCCGGCGTTACCGGATTGGGCCCTTCCTCCACCATGCGCTCGGGCGGCGGAGCGGACTGAGATGTTTCTTTGACGAACGCGCGGGACATGATCGCCCTTATCTCATCTGCTATCTTTGCGCCCCGGCGGTTAATAGTGGTGGTATGCGAAGGAAAAAATACCGAGCCACGCTACTTCGACAAGTTCGCCACTGAGTTTCGCAATGGTTCTGTAAAGGTGGAAATTTTAAAGGGTAAAGGTACTCCTGCAACCATTGTCTCGCGCGCTATCAAGGAAGCGCAGCACCTCACAGAAGCGAGCAAGGGAGGGCGCGCCAATAGCTTCGATCGCGAGTTTGAGGTTTGGGCCATTTTCGACGCAGACAATAACTCCGACGTCGAGCTCAAGGATGCGAAAAAAGCTGCCGCGGCAGCAGGCGTGAAAGTGGCATTTTCAAATCCATGTTTTGAGGTATGGATATTGATGCATTATCGAAATGTAGATGGTGCTTTAAATCAAAGGAATGCCCAGAGCGAGTTATCGCGCCGCATGCCAAAATACAATCATTCCAAGGGTGCGGAAGTCGATTATGACGCTATTAAGAGCGCCTATCCATTAGCCGTGGGAAGAGGGAAAACTTCCGAAAGGAGACGGCGTGAGGATGGCAAACCAGAAGGTAATCCTTTCAGCGGTGTTTTCAAACTCACCGAGGCCATAAAAGTTGCAGCGGGAACAATAGCGTTCACTTCCGGGAGGTAGTGACATTTATTGCCTGAGTGATCCGCAGGAGTGTTCTGGGCGCGCACGTCGCGAATGTGACGTCACTACCTTGCCCTTGATCCGAACGTCTTCGGCACATTGGGCCGGCCCGCGCGTTGCAAGCGCTTGCGGTTGTTCTGCTTGGCGGGCCGCGAGGGTTTGGTCTCGTCCGACAGGGCGATCTCGGCGTCGAACTGGGCCCGGGTCACATCCGATTGCCGGGCGAAAGGATCGTCGCTGATGGTGAGCGCCACGGTCTGAAGCCGTTTCAGCTCGTCGCGCAGCCGTGCCGCGGTCTCGAATTCCAGGTCGGCGGCGGCGGCCCGCATCTGCTTTTCCAGATCGGCGATGATCGCCTTGATGTTGTGGCCGATGAAGGCGCGCTCGCCGTCGGCCGCTTCCAGGACGCCCGCATCCACGGTGACATGGTCGCGCTCATACATCGAGCCCATGATGTCGGCGATGTTCTTCTTGATGCTGAGCGGGGTGATGCCGTGTTCCTTGTTGAACGCTTCCTGCTTGGTGCGGCGGCGGCCGGTCTCGGCCATCGCCCGCTCCATCGAGCCCGTGATCTTGTCGGCATAAAGGATCACCTTGCCGTCCACATTGCGGGCGGCGCGGCCGATGGTCTGGATCAGCGAAGTCTCGCTGCGCAGGAAGCCTTCCTTGTCCGCATCCAGAATCGCCACCAACGCGCATTCGGGAATGTCCAGGCCTTCGCGCAACAGGTTGATGCCGATCAGCACGTCGAACGCGCCCAGGCGCAGGTCGCGGATGATCTCGATCCGCTCCAGGGTCTCGACATCGGAATGCATGTAGCGCACGCGGATGCCCTGCTCATGCATATATTCGGTCAGGTCTTCCGCCATCTTTTTGGTGAGGGTGGTGACCAGGATGCGATAGCCGCGCAGGGCCACCTCGCGGCATTCGGCGATCAGGTCGTCCACCTGCGTTTCCACGGGACGGATTTCCACCGGGGGATCGATCAAGCCGGTGGGGCGGATCACCTGCTCGGCAAAGATGCCTCCTGTGCGCTCCATCTCCCACGGTCCCGGCGTGGCTGAGACATAGACCGACTGGGGCCGCATCGCATCCCATTCCTCGAATTTGAGCGGCCGGTTGTCGATGCACGACGGCAGGCGGAAGCCGTAGTCCTGCAAGGTGAATTTGCGCCGATAGTCGCCCCGGTACATGCCGCCGATCTGGGGCACGGTGACATGGCTTTCGTCGCAGAAGACCAGGGCATGGTCGGGCAGATATTCGAACAAGGTGGGCGGCGGCTCGCCCGGCTGGCGCCCCGTCAGCCAGCGGGAATAATTCTCGATCCCCGCGCAGGAGCCTGTGGCCTCGATCATCTCCAGGTCGAAGGTGGTGCGCTGTTCCAGCCGCTGGGCTTCCAGCAATTTGCCCTGGGCGCGGAATTCCGCCAGCCGGTGGATCAGCTCCTGTTTGATGCCTTTCATCGCCTGCTGCAGCGTGGGCCTGGGCGTCACATAATGCGAATTGGCATAGACCTTGATCGAATCAAGTTGGCCCGCCTTGTGGCCGGTGAGGGGATCGAACTCGGTGATGGTATCCACCACATCGCCGAACAGCTCCACCCGCCAGGCGCGGTCTTCATAGTGGGCGGGAAAATGTCGATGGTGTCGCCCCGCACGCGGAAGGCGCCGCGGGTGAAATTCTCGTCATTGCGCCGGTATTGCAGCGCCACCAGCCCGGCGATGGCGCCGTTGCGGTCCACCTTGTCGCCGCGGCTGATCGAAATCGCGGTGCCGGAATAGGTCTCGACCGAGCCGATGCCATAGATGCACGACACCGAGGCCACGATGATCACATCGTCGCGCTCTAATATCGCCCGCGTCGCCGAATGGCGCATGCGGTCGATCTCTTCGTTGATGGAGCTGTCCTTCTCGATATAGGTGTCGGTGCGAGGGATATAGGCTTCCGGCTGGTAGTAATCGTAATAGCTGACGAAATACTCGACCGCATTCTCCGGAAAGAACTGCTTGAACTCGGAGTAGAGCTGCGCTGCCAGCGTCTTGTTGGGCGCCAGGATCAAGGCTGGGCGCTGGGTCTTTTCGATCACCTGCGCCATGGTGAAGGTCTTGCCCGAGCCGGTGACGCCCAGCAGCACCTGATCGCGTTCCAGCGCTTCCACGCCCTTGACCAGCTCGGCGATGGCGGTGGGCTGGTCGCCCGCGGGCTGGTATTCGCTCACCAGCTTGAACCGCTTGCCGCCTTCGGATTTCTCCGGCCGCGCGGGACGATGCGGCACGAAGGCTGCCGTCTCCACTGCCGTCAGTTCCGACACCGGCGTCGCCAGATAAGCAGGATCGATATGAGGATCGGACGCGATGGATGGCGCAGCCTCGACCGCGGCTTTGAACTTCGCCGCGTTGTCGGAAGCTCCGCGCCCCCTGCGGGTGCGGGGAACCATGCCGTTGTTGTGCGCCATGGAGCTAATATAGCGCGTCAGGCCCGGTTTTGTAGGGCGCTGAATAAGCAGGAAGGCCGGCCGGCAGCCGGCCTTCCCCGATAAACTACTTCGCGCTGGCGATGGCCGTGCTGGCGGCCGTGGCGTCCGCCTTGGCGGCTGCGATGTCCATCTCCGCGATCCCCTTGCTGAGATCGGCCTTGGCCGCCGTCAGCTTGGTCTTCTTCATCTGGTCCATCTCATCGGGAATGGCGCCATTGCCCGACTGGGCGCAGGGGTTCATCTGCTTGGGGTCGAAGCCGTCGCCTTGCGGTCCGACCAGGCAGTTCAAGGCGTGATGCATGTGCATATGCACGCCATTAATGTCGCCGGCCTGGGCGGCCAGCCCGGCATGGGTTTGGGCATTGTTGATCTCGGACCCGAGATCGGCGGCAAAGGCGGTGGCGGCAATCAGCAACGGCGCGCCTGCAAGCGATACGAGAGTAACAAGCTTCATGGACATCCCTCCAAAAAAGAACTGGGCGCACGGTGGCCCGCGCGCCCAGTCTATCCGAACAAAACGGATTGTTTAATGGATCGAAGCCAGATTTGCGCGCAATTCCTGCGCCTCCGGTCCCGTGGTGGGGGTGGCGTTCATGTCCTTGTCGGGACCGATCACCGAGCCGTCAACGGTCAGGCCGCCATAAGCGCCCGTGCCGCTGGTCCACACCACCACGTCGCCGCCATGGGCAGTGGTGGCGCCTTCCACACCGGACGACAGATTGACGACGGTAATGCCGCCGCCCGCGCCCAACTTGAAGTTGCCGTGCTCGATACCGGACAAAGCCCGGTTGCTCATGATGATGAAGACCAGCTCGGCCTGTTCAAGCCCGGCCTGGAGGCCGAACGAAGCGGAACCCATGCCGTAAAAGCGGGGTTCGCCCCAGCCATGCGCGGTACGGCGCACCAGCACGCCGTCGCCGCCTTCGGCGCCGAAGATGAAACCGCCTTTGACCAGCTTGGGCACGATATAGACGGCGCGGGCCTGATCCATCATGCGGGCCGCGGTGGCGAAAGCCGGGTCGCGCTTGAGATTTTCCACGGTCCGGTTGGCATCGTGCAGCAATTCGCCTTTGTCCGAGGCTTGAGCGGGAAGGGCGATAAGGGTGAGAGCGACCGCCGTGGCGGCCGCCAGCTTGGGAAATAGATGTTTCATGGGGAGAATCCTTCGATTTCGGGGGTTCCATGCAAAACTGACCAACCCGCAAAAAGTTCCCTTGGACCACGCTTGGCCCTGTATCCTGCCCCCCGTGAGGGACCGATGAACGAGCTTTCCGAACGCAATACCGTACTGATCGCCTATGGCCTCTTCCTCCTGGGGTTGCCCAGCGGCGGTTTCACCACCCTGATCGGGGTGATCGTCGCCCATCTCCGCTTGGAGCCGTCGCGCGGCACCATCTATCAAAGCCACTATCGCAACATGATCATGGTGTTCTGGGTCTGGCTGGCTGTCGTGGTGGTCGCGGGCGCGCTCACCTTTGCCGGCGTCGCCGGTCTTGCCTTCTCGCTGTTGGCGTCCTGGCCCGGATTCGCCTTGGCGCTGATCCCCGCCGGGCTCACGCTCTGGCTGATGTTCCTGGCTTTGGCGGTTGCCTGCGTCTGGTATTACTGGCGGCTGTTGCGCGGCCTGTTCCAGGTGCTGGACGACAAGGCCAACTGAAAATCATCGGCGCGCATGACCAACTCTTCGCTGCATTTCGATCAGTCGCTGCCCGCGCTCTATGGCGTGGCCGAGCGCGTGTCTCCCAGCATCGAAAGATTGCTGGCGAAAAATCCCAGCCCGTTCACCTTTCGCGGCACCGGCGTTTATCTGGTGGGCGACGATACCAAGGTTGCGGTGATCGATCCCGGTCCCAACGATCCGGAACACATCCAATCGCTGATCGCCGCTATCGGTCCGCGCCAGGTGGAGCATATTCTGGTGACCCATACCCATCGCGATCATTCGCCCGCGGCGGCGGTGTTGAAACAGGTGACCGGTGCAAAGACCTATGCCTTTGGACCTCACGCGCGACATGATGGCGAGGTGGAAGAAGGTGGCGACCGCGACTTTGTTCCCGATGTCACGGTGCGGGACGGTGACATGATTGAAGGCGGCGTCTATCGCTTCCGCTGCGTCTTCACCCCGGGCCACACCTCCAATCACATGTGCTACGCGCTCGAAGACGAAGGCGCGCTCTTCACCGGCGATCATGTGATGGGCTGGTCCACCACCGTGGTGGCGCCGCCGGATGGCGACATGGGCCATTACATGCAAAGCCTGGAGAAGCTGATCCAGCGCAAGGACCGCGTGCTTTATCCCACTCACGGCTCGCCCATCATCCGGCCCGCGCCCTTCCTGCGCGCCTATCTCAGCCATCGCCGGATGCGCGAAAGCCAGATCGCCCGCGCGATCAAGCGGGGCAAGAACCCGTGCCATCGCTGGTTCAGACGTTGTATGCGGGGATCTCGCCCGCACTGGCCCGCGCCGCCAGCCTCACCGTGGAAGCGCATCTCCTTCACATGGCCGGCGACGGCCGGGTCAAGCCGATGGCCGACGGCAGCTATGTGTTGAGTGCGGCGCGGTAGGTCTTCATCAATTCCAGGTTCCAGCCGAAATTGCGGTGGCCCGTTTCGGTCTCGGCCCGCATGTCGAAGCGCGCGCCCAACGTGCCGGCGGGCCGGATGCGGATCACGATGTCGGTGATCTGACCGAACCAGAGGCTTTTGGCCTGGGCTTCAATGCGGCCTTCTTTTTGTTGGATCCACGATCCGCCAGCCCATGTCCTTGGCGCGGTTGAAGCAGCGCCAGAACATTTTCGCCGTGGGCGGGGCCGGGTTTGCCGCTGTGGTCGGCAGGATGGGCATCAAGGGTTTGGTCAGGCCTGGATAATAAGTGTGCAGCATATAGTTCACGGTGTTGTGCTCGCCGCGGTAATCGATGACCGCGCCGCCATCGAATGCCGTGCCATTGGCGCCGGGCGGCCGCTTCGCCAGGGCGACGAATTGCGGCGGGTCTTCCGGATCGGTGGTGACGTCATAGACGGGCGGCGCCTTCATTCCTTCATAGACCGTATGCAGGGGCACGTAGAGCAGTAGCGCCGAACCGATCAGGGCAATTAGCCCCACCAGCTTGCCGTCGCCGCGATTCTCCTTCAGCGCCGTGACCAGCCAGATCAACGCCAGGACCAGGGCGATCATGCCCATCGCCACCGACGCGGTCATGATTTCAAGTCCGGTCGTGAAGCCGGCAAGGTTACCGCGCACCACAGCGATCGCCGCGCCCGCGATCAGGCAGGCCAACACCAAGGCGGCCAGCGCCAGGCGGGCAGCGAGAAATGGAAAGCGCATGAAGGACCTGGAATGAAGCAGATACGATCAGGAGTCCAACCTAAAATCGGCGAACTGCCGGCGCAATTGGGTTTTTTGGATTTTTCCCGTTGCCGTATGGGGTATCTCTTCCACCACCACCAGGGCGTCGGGTAGCCACCATTTGGCGATCTTGCCCGTGAGATGCGCGATCAAACTCTCATGGGTGGGCGTGGGCCGCCGGGCTTGGTCACGATGACCAAAAGTGGACGCTCATCCCATTTGGGATGAGGCACGCCGATCACCGCCGCTTCGGCCACGTCAGGATGACCCACCGCCAGATTCTCGATCTCGATGGTGGAGATCCATTCGCCGCCCGACTTGATCACGTCCTTGGAGCGGTCGGTGATGGTCATAAAGCCAAGCGGATCGATGCTCGCCACATCGCCGGTGTCGAACCAGCCGTCGCGGTCGAAGGCTTCCTTGCCGACGCCCTTATAGTAGCCCCGCGCGATCGCCGGACCTTTCACTTTCAGGCGGCCCACGCTCTTGCCGTCGCGGGGGCGTTCCTTGCCCTTGTCGTCGGTGATTTTGATCTCCACGCCGAACAGGGGATAGCCCTGCTTGCACTGATATTCGAGCTGGCGCGCGCGCGGCACCTCATCCAAAGGCGGCTTGATCGCCGCCATGGTGCCCAGCGGGCTGGTCTCGGTCATGCCCCAAGCATGGGTGACAGTGATGCCGCGGTCTTCGAACGCTTCGATCATGGCGGGCGGAGCCGCCGCGCCACCGATCAGAACCCGTTTGAGATGGGTGAAGTTAAGGCGATTGTTCGCGAGGAATTGCAGCAGCAGCAGCCATACGGTGGGAACGCCCGCCGTGACGGTGACGCGCTCGCCTTCCATCAACTCATAAAGCGAGGCGCCGTCCAGTTTCGGTCCCGGCAGCACCAGGCTCGCGCCCGTCATCGGCGCCAAGAAGGGAATGCCCCAGCCATTGGCATGGAACATGGGCACCACCGGCAGCATCACGTCGCGCGCGCTGAGGCCCAGGCCGGGACTTTGTCCCGCCAACAAGGTGTGCAGCACATTGGAGCGATGGGAATAGAGCACGCCCTTGGGATCGCCGGTGGTCCCCGAGGTGTAGCAAAGCCCGCAGGCGTCGTTCTCGTCCACCTCGGCCCAGCGTCCTTCCTTGCCTTTGATGAAGTCTTCATAAGCGACCAGCTTTCCCGGCAGCTTGAGCTTGGGCGCGGTGTCGCTGAGGGCGACATAGGTCTCCACATGTTTCAGCTGCGGCGCGATCTGCTCCACCAGAGGGGCAAAACAGACATCGAACATCAGCACCCGCGCCCCGCCATGATTGGCGATCCAGGCGATCTGGGCGGGAAAGAGACGGGGATTGAGGGTGTGATAGACCGCGCCCGCGCTGGCAATGCCGAACCAGGCTTCGAGATGGCGATGGGTATTCCAGGCCAAGGTCGCCACCCGCTCGCCTTTCTTGATGCCGCGGCGGGTCAGCGCGCCCGCCAGTTTCAAGGCGCGGCTTGGATTTCTGGATAGCTGGTGCGATGGATACCGCCTTGAACTGCGGCTCACCACCCGCGCGCCGCCATGATACATCGCGGCGTGGTCGAGAAAGCGATGCACCCGCATCGGCCAGTCCTGCATCAATCCGCGCATGGCTCCTCCGTGTTTTCCGTTGATGATAGGAGTTTGGCGGGGACCGCGCAAAAGGCTAAAGTCCCGCCCGATTTACGGAAAGTCTGTTCCATGCCCCTGACCAATGCCCAGGCCCGCGATCTCAACGACCTCTTCCATCCCTACACCAACCTGAAATTGCTGGAGGAAACCGGCCCCATGATCATCGAGCGGGGCCAGGGCGTTCGGGTCTATGACACGGCGGGGCGCGACTATATCGAGGCGCTTTCGGGCCTATGGTGACCGCGCTGGGCTGGGGCGACAACGAGCTGGTCGAGACCGCAGCCGAGCAGATGCGCAAGCTCCCTATGGCCACATCTCGCCGGCAAGAGCCTTGAACCGGCAGCGGCGCTGGCCGAGAAGCTGAAGGAGATCGCGCCCTTTCCCGTGGCAAGGTTTTCATGGCTGTTCCGGTTCGGAAGCGAACGAGACCCAGGTGAAATTCGCTGGTATGCCGCCATGCCAGCGGCCAGCCCAAAAAAGAAGAAGATCATATCCCGGCGCATGGCCTATCACGGCGTCACCTTGGCGGCGGCCAGTCTCACCGGTATCCCCGCCGACCACACCAGTTTCGATGCGCCGTTTCCTTCGCTGGCCATACCGACACGCCGCATTATTATCGGGGCGCGGAAGAGGGTGAAAGCGAGACGGATTATTCCGCCCGCCTGGCCGCCAATCTGGAAGCCTTGATCGAGAAGGAAGGCCCCGACACCATCGCCGCCATGATCGTCGAGCCGGTGATGGGCGCGGGCGGCGCCATCGTGCCGCCGGAAGGTTATTTCGACGCCATCACCAAAGTCCTCACCGGGCATCAGATTTGGTTGATCAGCGACGAAGTGATCACCGGTTTCGGCCGCACCGGCGAGTGGTTCGGCCTGGTGCGC
>CAVXUV010000036.1:0-41648 GCA_963765095.1 uncultured Alphaproteobacteria bacterium | reverse complement strand
GCCTGCTGGTGCTGGAGCAGGAAAAGCTGAAAGCAATTTCTCGCATCACATCGCTAGCCGTTCGGCGACCCGGAAGCTGCAAAACCACCGAGAATATTGCCCATTGACATCCCACCCTTCGTGAGCGGCGGCGTTCCGGTTTGCATGGGCCTGGTTTTGATCGGAGCCAGCCTTTACCCGGAAACCTTGAGCCGTATCTTCAGGGCCTGTGATCCTTGAACTTTTGCGGAGATAAATACTCATGTACACTCGGCACCATACTGATCATCATTCAACTGTCGATCATCGCCCTGCTCGGCGGCTTCAGCGGCTCGGGCGGAGGCCCGTTCTATGGCATGGGCTATTATGGCGGCGGCGGCCTCGGCCTTGTCCTGGTTATTGTCTTGATCCTGGTTTTGCTGGGCAGGCTCAAAGCGCAGCGACGGCGCTTCCGGCATACAGGCGCCGGATCTCGGAATACGGGTCCGGACGGCGCGTTGCGGATGTCGGAAGACCCCGATTTCTGTAGAAGACGTGCTCGGGGACATCTAAGAGCGCCAGCCTGTGGAGAATGGCGCCGGCGGGCAATAGCGGATGCAGCAAGAACTCATGCCGGGCGCGGCGCCGGATCTCGGTCTGGCGGCTGATGGTGGCGCAGGCGCTGGCGGGCGCAAACTCCACCGTCATCTACGCCACCGGGGCGATGATCGGCGAAGCCATCGCGCCCAATCCCGAACTCGCGACCTTGCCGATCTCGGTCCTGGTGGTGGGGATGGCGTGGTCCACCCTGCCCGCGGGCATGATCGCCGAACGGTTTGGGCGGCGCACCGTCTTCCTGCTGGGCAACAGCTTCGGCGTGATCGCGGGATTGCTGGGCGCGGCCGCCATCACCATCGGCAGCTTCGTTCTTTTCTGCGTGGCGACCTTCTGCGGTGGGGTCTATGCCGCGTGGTCCCACCTTCCGCTTCGCTGCCGTTAGCCAGGCTGACAGGATGCGGCCCCGCGCGCTGGCGACCGTGCTGGCCGGGGGCGTGGCGGGCAGGCGTGGTGGGCGGTCAGCTGGTGAACCTCACCATGAATATCGTGCCGGCGCATATCTTCGTCGGCACTTACATTGCCAGTGCGGTGGCCGCTGTGCTGTCCGCCGCGGTCCTGTCGGACATCCGGTCGCCACTGCGCCATCACCAGGCCGGCCCGGGGCGGCCTAGCGAAATCATCAGCCAGCCCTTGTTCGTCTCGGCCGCCGTGTGCGGGATCATCAGCTATCTCTTGATGAACTTCCTGATCACGTCGGCGCCGCTCGCCATGCATCTGCACGGGCATCAGCAATCGGCCGCGGACCAGGTGATCCAGTGGCACGTGGTCGCCATGTATGCGCCCAGCTTATTCTCGGACGGCTGATCACCCGCTTCGGCGCGGAAAAAATCACCGGCATCGGCCTGGTCATCATCGCGCTGGCGGCCGTGTTCGGTTACACCGGCACCACCATCTTTCATTTCATGGCGGCGCTGATCCTGTTGGGCTGGGCTGGAATTTCGGCTTCTCCGGCGGCTCGGCCATGGTGCTGAAGACGCACCGGCCGGAAGAGCGGGCGCGGGTCCAGTCGGTCAACGACTTTTTGGTCTTCGGCAGCGTGGCGGTGGGTTCGTTCGTGTCGGGCGATGTGCTGATGCATTATGGCTGGGAAGTGGTTTGCGCGCTGGCCATTCCGCCCGTGATCGCGGCGCTGGCCGCCCTGTTCATGTTCCGCCGCCGCGAAGTCGCGCTCGCCGCCGGTTAGGCCCGGTTACGGGCGCGCAGCCGTGTACACGCCGGGATATAGAGCATATGCTCTTAATCTGCTTCAGGCCGTTCGCGATGGAGAAAAACATGCCGGACAATCCTGTTTTGGTGGAACGCCGCACGCTGCTCAAGGGCGCCCTGGTGGCCGCAGGCGTGGCAAGCGCCGCCGAGGCCTTGGCGCAAAGCGCCGCGCCGCCCCCGCCTTCGACGCGCCTGGAAGATGTGCCGCTCTCATCCAACGTCAGGGCCACTGTCGAACGGCGCGGCCAGGTCGTGCTGATCGGCATCAATCGGCCCGAGGTCTTCAACCGTTTCGATCCGGAAACATCCCACGCGCTGGCCGTTGCCTTCACCGGCTATGAGCATGACGATTTCCTGCGCTGTGCCATTCTGTTCGGCCACGGGCCGAATTTTTCGCGCGGCATCGATGTCGATGCGCACAAGGCAGCCATCGGCCAAGCGCCCGCGGCAAATCAGGCGCCGGCGGCGAATAACGATGCCCTCGTCAGCTATACCGGAACCAATGCGAAGAAACGGCTGACCAAGCCCTTTATCGTGGTCACGCATGGCGACACCTGGAATGCCGCGCACGAACTCCATCTGGCGGCCGACATCCGCATCTGTGCCGCCGATGTCCGTTTCGGCCAGGATGAGAACACGCATGGACGTTACCCGGGCGGCGGCTCGACCGTTCGCTTTCCGCGTGAAGTGGGTTGGGGCAATGCCATGCGCTATATGCTCACCGGCGATCACTGGGGCGCACAGGAAGCCTATCGCATGGGCGAGGTGCAGGAGATCGCGCCCAACCGGATGCGGCGATCGAGGCCGCCCTGCGTATCGCCAACAAAGTGGCGGCCTGCGGACCCTTGGGGATCAAGGCGACGCTGGAATCGGCGCACCTGGCGATCGACGGCGGAGAGATCGAGGCCTTCGCCCAGATGGGCAAAGCCTATAACGCCTTGTATCTCACGCGCGACTTCCAGGAAGGGCGCGACGCGGAAGCGCAAAACCGGCCGCCGGTCTATATCGGGAAATAGCGCCGGGCGTCCCGTTCACAGGTGATGCCGACGTGGGATAACACGCCCCTGACAAAGAAGATGCCGATTGATCAGCTTTCGTGCGCGGTGCACGGATTTTGGTCTAATCTATCGCTGGCGATGGCAAATAGCCGAGAAACGGCCTGAAATGGCGCGGGGACGCCCCGTGGCGTTCTTGCCCCCTGCCCTTTAGGAGCCTAAACTTTCGTCAACAAATCGCCTCGATGCGCGGGCTTTGGGTCGCCATCCAGACGTCATTTCCCGTTGCGTTGAAACCAACCGATTCTCAGGGAGAACGCCGAATGACAATTCATATCCGTGAAGAGATGAAGGACGATCTGCTCAGCCGCGGCTATTCCCGCCGCCAGATGATGCGCACCGCGATGTTGTTCGGGGGCGTGGCCGCCGCCGGGCTCAGCCTCAACAGCGAACTGGCCTTTGCCGGCGAAGACGACGTGCCGAAGGGCATGACGCGCATCGGCTCGAACGAATGCTGGACCGGACCGATGGCGCCGGGCCTGGCCGCCGGCAATGCCGCGTTCGTCAACGCCAACCGCTATTCGCCCAATGGCGAACAGGACAAGCTGATCAAGGCCATCGCCACGATCGAGAATGTTCCGGAAGACCATATCGCCGTCTATCCCGGCTCGGGCGAGATCCTGTCGCGCACCCTGGTCGCCTTCTGCTCGCCCACCAAGGGGCTGGTTCAGGCCTCTCCCACCTATGACAACCCCGCGCCGGTCGCCAAATTCCTCAATGTGCCGATCGCCAGCGCGCCGCTGACCGCCGACTATCGCCATGACGTCAAGGCGATGCTCAAGGCCAATCCCAACGGGGGCGTCTATTACGTCGTCAATCCCAACAATCCCACCGGCACCATGACGCCGATGGCCGAGATCGAATGGCTGGTGAACAACAAGCCCGCCGGCGGGGTCGTCTTGATCGACGAGGCCTATATCCACTGGACCAAGGACTATCCCAACAACACCGCCACCCATCTTGTCCGCCAGGGCAAGGACGTGGTCCTCACGCGCACCTTCTCGAAAGTGTTCGGCATGGCCGGCGCGCGGGTGGGCTATGTGATGGCGCGGCCCGACCTGATCAGGAAGGTGGAAGTGTATGACCGCGGCAACGGGCCCGCGATCCCGACCACGGCCTGCGCCACCGCCAGCCTGACGGCGACGTCGCTGATCAATGCGCGGCGCAACGAAATGATCCAGAACCGCGCCATGACGGTGGACTTCCTCACCAAGCGCGGCATGAAAGTGATCGGCCCCAGCCAGGCCAACATGATCATGGTGGACTGGAAGACCAAGTCGGCCAAGGAGATGGGCGCGATGTACAAGGCCCAGGGCGTGCAGATCGCGGGCCCCCGCTGGCCGGTATGGCCGACCGTGGGCCGCATCTCCATCGGCAGCAAGGCCGACATGGAGGCCTTCATGAACGCATCGAGCAAAATCCTGGCCTGAGTTTATTGCCGCATAACAGAAAGCGCCCCTGTCACCGGGGCGCTTTCTTGTTTGTGGTGGGCGCTCGCCCAAGGCTCGGCAGGTAGCAGGGCCTTTCAATAAGGCGTGCCATCCTTGTGAACGAACCTGCCGTCAGCGCTTGCGCTCATCATGTCTATGTCGGAGCAGGTGGTGATATCGGCGGGCGAGCGCGTGCCGACTTCGAGATAGACCGCCATCTCATCCGATTTGTTGATCATGTGATGGCCATTGCCGGAATTTTTTGGAAATGCGGCGCAATCGCCGGCGCGCAGCACCGTCTCGCCGCCATCTTCAATCAGCGTCAATTCACCTTCCAGCACATAGACGAATTCGTCTTCGTGCGTATGCCAGTGACGCTGGCTCGACCAGTTGCCCGGCGGCAGCCGCATCAGATTGACCCCGAAATCGGTCAGGCCGCCGGCGTTGCCCAGCCGCTGCCGCACGCGGTCCGAACAGGGCGCATCGAATTGCGGCGGATAGCCCGTGCCTTTGCGTTCCGGCACCGCGCCGATATCGATCTTGGGCATCGCGATCCTCGCTCGCCGGATGACCGCCTAGGGATGGATGACGATCTTGCTCACCCGCCAGTTCAGCTCCTCGCCGGCATAGATCAGATTCTCGCTGGGACAGGCCAGTTCATGAATATCGCCGAAATGACCGAGTTCCTTGCCCGCGGCGCCGATCGTGCCCAGCACCGTGCCATCCAGCTTCATCTTGTAGATGCGGCCCGGATAGGAATCCGACGAAAACAGGAACTGCTCGCCGGCTTTGTTGGGCGGCGAGATGCAGATCGCCCAGGGCGCGCCCGGAGAGATGGTCTTGTTGGCGGGCGGCGGCGCGTCGGGTGCGCGGGGCGCCGGAGGCTGGCGGATGGCATGAACATCGTTCGGCAGAGTGATGTCAGCCGGCTGATTGATGATGCGTTCGAACTTTCCGGTCTTGTCGAACACCTGGATGCGGCCATTGCCGCGGTCGCCGACATAGATATTGTCCTGGGCATCGGCGGCGATGGTGTGCGGGGTGTTGAACTGCCCCTCGCCCGTGCCCGGTTCGCCGAACGAGCCGGTAATATTGCCATTGTGATCGAACATGGCGACGCGAGAATTGATGTAGCCGTCGCTGACGAAAATGTCGCCCTCGTTATCCCAGGTCACGTCGGTCACCTGGCGGAACATGCCGGGGACCGGCGGACGGGGCGGCGTGACGCGCTGGATCGGACCCAGGCCGTAGTCGGCAGATTCCTGCTTGCGTCCCAGAACCAGCGTGACTTCACCGGCCGGATTGAACCTGACCACCATGTCGGTGCCCTTGTCGGTGGTCCAGATATTGTCGTCCTTGTCCACCCGCACGGTGTGGGCGAAGCCGAAGCCGTAAAGATTATGGCCGATCTCGCGGATGTATTTGCCGTTGGCGTCGAACTCCAGAAGCTGGGCGGCCTTGGGGCCGAACACCGGGCCGTCGGTGTTGCCGCGGCTGAACACGAAAACATGGCCCTTGGAATTGACGGCCACGCCGGCGGCTTCGCCCAGATACATGCCTTTGGGCAGGTGGCCGAACTGGGTGATCGTCGCGTTCAGGCGCGGCGCATCGGTGGTGGCAGAAACCGGCGCGGCTGTACCCAGCATAAGCGCGGCAAGCGCGACGAGAGTTTTCTTCATGAGATGTCCCCTCTGGAAATTGTTGACGCGAATGTGAAGCGGGCGCATGTCCGCGCAGGCGCAATGCGCGCGGACATGATCGCAATGTTGCGAATGAGCATGGTTTTCCCGTATTCCCCAGCCCCGCTGTTGCCCGCGGGTATGCCGGACTGTTCCAGATCACTGCCGCCTCGTCAATCGGAGGGCGGGGGACTGGCGTGCGCCGCAATGCTCAAAAAAAGCGCATCTTCGCCGAACGTCCCCCGCAAACAATCCCGGCTTTTGATACGCCCCAGCCGGCGTTATAATGGCGGCAAAACAATCCCTGGGAGGGCTTGATGAAAAAACTCATTTGCGTCGCGGCCGCACTGTGTCTTTGCTCATCCTTGGGCGCCGCGCCGGCGTTCGCGGCCACCAAAATCCTGTTCGTCGGCAACAGCTTCACTTTCGCGGCCCATTCCCCCGCCATGCATTATGAAACCGACCAGGTGCATGACCTCAATCCGCCGGATGCGCTGGGCCGCACCATTGGCGGCGTGCCCGCCCTGTTCAAGGAATTCACCAAGGAAGCGGGCCTGGACTACGACGTCTCGCTGGAAACGGTGGGGGGCAAAGGCTTCGATTTCCACATGGCCGAAAAGCGGGCCGTGTTGGACAAACCATGGGACGTGGTGGTGGGTCACGGCTTTTCCACCCTGGATCAGGCCCATCCCGGCGACCCCGCCCTCTTGATCAAGTCCACCAAGGACATGGCGGACATGTTCCATGCCCAGAATTCACGGGTGAAATTCTATCTGTTGGCCACCTGGAGTTGCGCCGACCTTGTCTTGCCTGCCAACGCGCCGGCACCATGGAAGGGCACGCCGATCACGCAGATGGGAGCGGATATCGAGAAGGGCTACGAAGCCGCCGCCAGGAATGCCGGCAGCGATGTGGCGGGCATCATCCCGCTGGGTCTGGCCTGGAATACGGCGATCGATCAGGGAATTGCCGACGGCAATCCGTATGACGATCAGGGCGCGTCAAAGATGAATCTCTGGGCCTATGATTTCCTATCATGCCAGCTCCTACGGCTATTACCTGGAGGCGGCGCTGGATTTCGGCAAAGTCACCGGCAAGGATCCGATGATGCTCGCGGCGCCGATCTCGGGGCGCGGGGGCAAGGATCATGTCGCCGAGGATCTGGGCATTTCCCCAACCCAGCAGCGGCAACTGCTCAAGCTGGCGCATGACACCCCTGGCGGCGAGTGGCGAGACCTTCGTGGCGATGAACGACTGAGGCGGGCCGCTTACAATCGTGCACGGAAATGAATTCTCTCCAGGCGCACTCACTGCTTGGTCAGCGCTTTCGCCTGCGCTTCGAGAAATTCGCGGGCATATCGCTTCACACGATCGGGTGGCAAGTGTGCAAGCCAGTCCAGCGAATGATCCCGCTCAGTTCGCCTGCGCAGCACATAACCCATGTAATATCCTGCCCGCGGCGGCAGACCGCCCGGCCCGGGCGGCCGCTGTCAAACCAGTGAACTGACATGTCGAAGTCGGACAGCATCAGCCTTGCGGCGCGTGCGATTGCGCCGGGAGCCTGCATCCGGTGGACCATGTCCTGCGGAAACCACAGAACCTGCGCGCGCTGAGCGCGGGGTTCAGTCGCTGGCTGACATAGGTCGCCAGCCCCTCTTCCCACAGCGACCACCAAGTGACGCTGTCGGGATCCGGTAGGCGCGCGCCCATCACCTGGCGGTGATAAATGTGGAACAGTTCATGGGCAAAGAATGAGGGCATATCCTCAGGGCCGTGCAAGATCGCGATGGCATCGACGCCGAACAGCATGTGCGCCTGACCCCGCTCGTCCTTGTAGTCGTGGCCGTCGAAGCGCAGAAAAGAGGGACCGAACGCCACCGCCTCCTCGCAGCGGAAATCGGGAAGGCCTTGAGAAATTTATCCTGGCCTAGCAGCGAAATCCGTCTTCACCATCGCGGCCACGGCTCGGAATTTCGCGTCTCCGATAACGGCGGAAATCCCGGAAAGGCTTCCGGATGGCCGGGATCGCAGAAGCCTTAACGCGTCCTTTTGGACCTTCGCGGGCCAATCGAGCCCCTCGTCGCGGTAAAATTCGGGATACTTGGCCGCGAATTCCTTTACGAACCGGTCGGCGCGGATGCCGGGCGCGAGATTTTCCTGTCTGCGCCTCGAAGGCGAATCCGGGTGCCGATGTCTGCCGCTACCCCAGAATTGGATGCCGGAATTCTTCGCCTTCGAGGCGCAGACGGAAAATCTCGCGCCCGGCATCCGCGCCGACCGGTTCGTAAAGGAATTCGCGGCCAAGTATCCCGAATTTTACGGCGACAAGGGGCTCGATTGGCCCGCGAAGGTCGAAAAGGACGCGTTAAGGCTTCTCGATCCCGGCCATCCGGAAGCCTTTCCGGGATTTCCGCCGTTATCGGAGACGCGATTCCGAGCCGTGGCCGCGATGGTGAAGACGGATTTCGCTGCTGGCCAGGATAAATTTCTCAAGGCCTTTCCCGATTTCCGCTGCGAGGAGGCGGTGGTGTTCGGTCCCTCTTTTTCCGCGCTTCGACGGCCACGACTACAAGGACGAGCGGGGTCAGGCGCACATGCTGTTCGGCGTCGATGCCATCGCGATCTTGCACGGCCCTGAGGATATGCCCTCATTTTTTGCCCATGAACTGTTCCACATTTATCACCGCCAGGTGATGGGCGCGCGCCTACCGGATCCCGACAGCGTCACTTGGTGGTCGCTGTGGGAAGAGGGGCTGGCGACCTATGTCAGCCAGCGACTGAACCCCGCGCTCAGCGCGCAGCAGGTTCCTGTGGTTTCCGCAGGACATGGTCCACCGGATGCAGGCTCCCGGCGCAATCGCACGCGCCGCAAGGCTGATGCTGTCCGACTTCGACATGTCAGCTCACTGGTTTGACAGCGGCCGCCCGGCCCCGGGCGGTCTGCCGCCGCGGGCAGGATATTACATGGGTTATCTGCTGGCAGGCGAACTGGGCGGGATCATTCGCTGGACTGGCTTGCACACTTGCCACCCGATCGTGTGAAGCGATATGCCCGCGAATTTCTCGAAGCGCAGGCGAAAGCGCTGACCAAGCAGTGAGTGCGCCTGGAGAGAATTCATTTCCGTGCACGATTGTAAGCGGCCCGCCTCAGTCGTTCATCGCCACGAAGGTTTGGCCACTTGTCGCCAGCGTGTCATGCGCCAGCTTGAGCAGTTGCCGCTGCTGGGCGGGCGAATTGCCAGATCCTCGGCGACATGATCCTTGCCCCTGGCGCCGCCAAATCATCGGGTCCTGGCCGGTGACTTTGCCGAAATCCAGCGCCGCCTCCAGGTAATAGCCGAAGGAACTGGCGTGATAGGAATCATAGGCCCAGAAATTCATCTTTGACGCGCCCTGATCGTCATAAGGGTTATCGTCGGCAACGCCTTGCGCCATCGCATTGTTCCAGGCCAGCCCCAGCGGGATCACGCCTGCCACTTCGCTGCCCGCATTTTTGGCGGCGGCTTCGTAGCCCTTCTCGATATCCGCGCCCATCTGCGCGATCGGCGTGCCCTTCCACGGCGCCGGCGCGTTGGCGGCAAGACCAGGTCGGCGCGGCTCCAGGTGGCCAGCAGATAGAATTTCACTTCGCGATTCTGGGCGTGGAACATGTCCGCCATTTCCTTGGTGGACTTGATCAAGAGGGCCGGGTCGCCGGGATGGGCCTGATCCAGGGTGGAAAAGCCGTGACCCACCACCACGTTCCAGGGCTTGTCCAGCACGGCGCGCTTTTCGGCCATGTGGAAGTCGAAGCCTTTGCCGCCCACCGTTTCCAGCGAGACGTCGTAATCCAGGCCCGCTTCCTTGGTGAATTCCTTGAACAGGGCCGGCACGCCGCCAATGGTGCGGCCCAGCGCATCCGGCGGATTGAGGTCATGCACCTGGTCGGTTTCATAATGCATGGCGGGGGAATGGGCCGCGAAGGTGAAGCTGTTGCCGACGAACAGGATTTTGGTGGCGGCGAACGCAGGCGCGGCGCCCAAAGATGAGCAAAGACACAGAGCGGCGGCGACGCAGACGAGTTTTTTCATCGAGCCCTCCCAGGAATTGTTTTGCCGTCATTATAAAGCCGGCTGGGGCGTATCAAAAGCCGGGATTGTTTGCGGGGGACGTTCGGCGAAGATGCGCTTTTTTTGAGCATTGCGGCGCACGCCAGTCCCCCGCCCTCCAATTGACGAGGCGGCAGCGATCTGAAACAGTCCGGCAAATACCGCGGCAAAGCGGAACTGGGGAATTCGGGAAAGCCATGCTCATTCGCAATTTTGCGATCCTGTCCGCTCGCTTGCGCCTGTGCGGACATGCGCCTCGCTTCAAATCCGCGTTAACTTTTTCCAAAGGGGACATCCCATGAAGAAAACTCTCGTCGCGCTTGCCGCGCTTATGCTGACCGCCGCCGCGCCGGTCTCATGCCACCACCGATGCGCCGCGCCTGAACGCGACGATCACCCAGTTCGGCCACCTGCCCACCGGCATGTATTTCGGCGAAGCCGCCGGCGTGGCCGTCAATTCCAAAGGCCATGTCTTCGTTTTCAGCCGCGGCAACACCGCCGGCCCGGTGTTCGGCCCGATCGCCGCCCAGCTTCTGGAATTCGACGCCAACGGCAAATCATCCGCGAGATCGGCCATAATCTGTATGGCTTTGGCTTCGCCCACACCGTGCGGGTGGACAAGGACGACAAGATCTGGACCACCGACAAAGGCACCGACATGGTTGTCAGGTTCAACCCGGCCGGTGAAGTCCCGCTGGTTCTGGGACGCAAGCAGGAATCTGCCGACTACGGCCTGGGTCCGTTCCAGCGCGTCACGCCGCCCCGTCCGCCGGTCCCCGGCATGTTCCGCCAGGTGACCGACGTGACCTGGGATTCGAGGACAATATCTTTGTCAGCGACGGCTACATCAATTCCCGCGTCGCCATGTTCGATCAGGACGGCAATATTACCGGCTCGTTCGGCGAACCGGGCTCGGGCGAGGGCCAGTTCAACACCCCGCACACCATCGCGGCCGACGCCCAGGACAACATCTATGTCGGCGACCGCGGCAATGGCCGCATCCAGGTGTTCGACAAGACCGGCAAGTTCGAACGCATCATCGATCAGCCGGCGGACATCACCCTGCCGAACGATGTTCATGCCATCCGCCAGCCTCCGGGGCCCCGCGCTCCCGACGCGCCGCCGGCCGGCCAACAAGACCATCGCACCGGGCGCACCCTGGCCGATCTGCATCTCGCCGCCGAACAAGGCCGGCGAGCAGTTCCTGTTTTCATCGGATTCCTATCCGGGCCGCATCTACAAGATGAAGCTGGATGGCACGGTGCTGGGCACGATCGGCGCCGCGGGCAAGGAACTCGGTCATTTCGGCGATATTCATGAACTGGCCTGTCCCAGCGAGAACCTGCTCTATGCGGGCGAAGAACTGGGCTGCGGGTGAGCAAGATCGCTATCCATCCCTAGGCGGTCATCCGGCGAGCGAGGATCGCGATGCCCAAGATCGATATCGGCGCGGTGCCGGAACGCAAAGGCACGGGCTATCCGCCGCAATTCGATGCGCCCTGTTCGGACCGCGTGCGGCAGCGGCTGGGCAACGCCGGCGGCCTGACCGATTTCGGGGTCAATCTGATGCGGCTGCCGCCGGGCAACTGGTCGAGCCAGCGTCACTGGCATACGCACGAAGACGAATTCGTCTATGTGCTGGAAGGTGAATTGACGCTGATTGAAGATGGCGGCGAGACGGTGCTGCGCGCCGGCGATTGCGCCGCATTTCCAAAAAATTCCGGCAATGGCCATCACATGATCAACAAATCGGATGAGATGGCGGTCTATCTCGAAGTCGGCACGCGCTCGCCCGCCGATATCACCACCTGCTCCGACATAGACATGATGAGCGCAAGCGCTGACGGCAGGTTCGTTCACAAGGATGGCACGCCTTATTGAAAGGCCTGCTACCTGCCGAGCCTTGGGCGAGCGCCCACCACAAACAAGAAAGCAGCCCCGGTGACAGGGGCGCTTTCTGTTATGCGGCAATAAACTCAGGCCAGGATTTTGCTCGATGCGTTCATGAAGGCCTCCCCGTGGGCGTTGCTGCCGATGGAGATGCGGCCCACGGTCGGCAGTACCGGCCAGCCCAGTTACACCGATGCTGCACGCCCTGGGCCTTGTACATCGCGCCCATCTCCTTGGCCGACTTGGTCTTCCAGTCCACCATGATCATGTTGGCCTGGCTGGGGCCGATCACTTTCATGCCGCGCTTGGTGAGGAAGTCCACCGTCATGGCGCGGTTCTGGATCATTTCGTTGCGCCGCGCATTGATCAGCGACGTCGCCGTCAGGCTGGCGGTGGCGCAGGCCGTGGTCGGGATCGCGGGCCCGTTGCCGCGGTCATACACTTCCACCTTCCTGATCAGGTCGGGCCGCGCCATCACATAACCCACCCGCGCGCCGGCCATGCCGAACACTTTCGAGAAGGTGCGCGTGAGGGACCACGTCCTTGCCCTGGCGGACAAGATGGGTGGCGGTGTTGTTGGGATAGTCCTTGGTCCAGTGGATATAGGCCTCGTCGATCAAGACCAACCCGCCGGCGGGCTTGTTGTTCACCAGCCATTCGATCTCGGCCATCGGCGTCGTGGGTCCGTCGGTGTTTTTGGGATCGACGACGTAATAGACGCCCCCGTTGGGATTGGCCTTGAGCATCGCCTTGACGTCATGGCGATAGTCGGCGGTCAGCGGCGCGCTGGCGATCGGCACATTGAGGAATTTTTCGTCAGGCGCGGGGTTGTCATAGGTGGGAGAGGCCTGAACCAGCCCCTTGGTGGGCCAGCAGAAGGCGACCAGGGTGCGCGACAGGATCTGGCCCAGAGCCGGGATGCGCGGCGATATGGTCTTCCGGAACATTCTCGATCGTGGCGATGGCCTTGATCAGCTTGTCCTGTTCGCCATTGGGCGAATAGCGGTTGGCGTTGACGAACGCGGCATTGCCGGCGGCCAGGCCCGGCGCCATCGGTCCGGTCGAGCGTTCGTTGGAGCCGATGGGGCGTCATGCCCTTCGGCACGTCGTCTTCGCCGGCAAAGGCCAGTTCGCTGTTGAGGCTGAGCCCGGCGGCGGCCACGCCCCCGAACAACATCGCGGTGCGCATCATCTGGCGGCGGGAATAGCCGCGGGCTGACGAAGATCGTCCTTCATCTCTTCACGGATATGGATTGTCATCGGCTTCTCCCTGAGAATCGGTTGGTTTCAACGCAACGGGAAATGACGTTTGGGGTGGCGACCCAAAGCCCGCGCATCGAGGCGATTTGTTCGCGAAAGTTTAGGCTCCTAAAGGGCAGGGGCGAGAACGCCACGGGGCGTCCCCGCGCCGTTTCAGGCCGTTTTTCGGCTATTTGCCATCGCCAGCGATAGGTTAGACCAGGATCGTTGCACCGCGCACGAAAGCTGATCAATCGGCATCTTCTTTGTCAGGGGCGTGTTATCCCACGTCGGCATCACCTGTGAACGGGACGCCCGGCGCTATTTCCCGATATAGACCGGCGGCCGGTTTTGCGCTTCCGCGTCGCGCCCTTCCTGGAAGTCGCGCGTGAGATCCAAGGCGTTATAGGCTTTGCCCATCTGGGCGAAGGCCTCGATCTCTCCGCCGTGATCGCCAGGTGCGCCGATCCCAGCGTCGCCTTGATCCCCAAGGGTCCGCAGGCCGCCACTTTGTTGGCGATACGCAGGGCGGCCTTGATCGCCGGCATCCCGGTTGGGCGCGATCTCCTGCACCTCGCCCATGCGATAGGCTTCCTGTGCGCCCAGTGATCGCCGGTGAGCATATAGCGCATGGCATTGCCCCAACCCACTTCACGCGGAAAGCGAACGGTCGAGCCGCCGCCCGGGTAACGTCCATGCGTGTTCTCATCCTGGCCGAAACGGACATCGGCGGCACAGATGCGGATGTCGGCCGCCAGATGGAGTTCGTGCGCGGCATTCCAGGTGTCGCCATGCGTGACCACGATAAAGGGCTTGGTCAGCCGTTTCTTCGCATTGGTTCCGGTATAGCTGACGAGGGCATCGTTATTCGCCGCCGGCGCCTGATTTGCCGCGGGCGCTTGGCCGATGGCTGCCTGTGCGCATCGACATCGATGCCGCGCGAAAAATTCGGCCCGTGGCCGAACAGAATGGCACAGCGCAGGGAATTGTCATGCTCATAGCCGGTGAAGGCAACGGCCAGCGCGTGGGATGTTTCCGGATCGAAACGGTTGAAGACCTCGGGCCGATTGATGCCGATCAGCACGACCTGGCCGCGCCGTTCGACAGTGGCCCTGACGTTGGATGAGAGCGGCACATCTTCCAGGCGCGTCGAAGGCGGGGGCGGCGCGGCGCTTTGCGCCAAGGCCTCGGCGGCGCTTGCCACGCCTGCGGCCACCAGGGCGCCCTTGAGCAGCGTGCGGCGTTCCACCAAACAGGATTGTCCGGCATGTTTTTCTCCATCGCGAACGGCCTGAAGCAGATTAAGAGCATATGCTCTATATCCCGGCGTGTACACGGCTGCGCGCCCGTAACCGGGCCTAACCGGCGGCGAGCGCGACTTCGCGGCGGCGGAACATGAACAGGGCGGCCAGCGCCGCGATCACGGGCGGAATGGCCAGCGCGCAAACCACTTCCCAGCCATCATGCATCGCACATCGCCCGACACGAACGAACCCACCGCCACGCTGCCGAAGACCAAAAAGTCGTTGACCGACTGGACCCGCGCCCGCTCTTCCGGCCGGTGCGTCTTCAGCACCATGGCCGAGCCGCCGGAGAAGCCGAAATTCCAGCCCAGCCCCAACAGGATCAGCGCCGCCATGAAATGAAAGATGGTGGTGCCGGTGTAACCGAACACGGCCGCCAGCGCGATGATGACCAGGCCGATGCCGGTGATCTTTTCCGCGCCGAAGCGGGTGATCAGCCGTCCCGAGAAGAAGCTGGGCGCATACATGGCGACCACGTGCCACTGGATCACCTGGTCCGCGGCCGATTGCTGATGCCCGTGCAGATGCATGGCGAGCGGCGCCGACGTCATCAGGAAGTTCATCAAGAGATAGCTGATGATCCCGCACACGGCGGCCGAGACGAACAAGGGCTGGCTGATGATTTCGCTTAAAGGCCGCCCCCGGCCCGCCTGGTGATGGCGCAGTGGCGGCAGCCGGATGCCGGACAGGACCGCGGCGGACAGCACAGCGGCCACCGCACTGGCAATGTAAGTGCCGACGAAGATATGCGCCGGCACGATATTCATGGTGAGGTTCACCAGCTGACCGCCCACCACGCCTGCCGCCACGCCCCCGGCCAGCACGGTCGCCAGCGCGCGGGGCCGCATCCTGTCGGGCACGCAATCGGCGGCGGCGAAGCGGAAGGTGAGAACCACGGCGGCATAGACCCCGCCGCAGAAGGTCGCCACGCAGAAAAGAACGAAGCTGCCGATGGTGATGGCGGCCGCGCCCAGCAATCCCGCGATCACGCCGAAGCTGTTGCCCAGCAGGAAGACGGTGCGCCGCCCAAACCGTTCGGCGATCATGCCCGCGGGCAGGGTGGACGACGCCATCCCCACCACCAGGACCGAGATCGGCAAGGTCGCGAGTTCGGGATTGGGCGCGATGGCTTCGCCGATCATCGCCCCGGTGGCGTAGATGACGGTGGAGTTTGCGCCCGCCAGCGCCTGCGCCACCATCAGCCGCCAGACCGAATCCGGCGCCGCGCCCGGCATGAGTTCTTGCTGCATCCGCTATTCCCCGCCGGCGCCATTCTCACAGGTGGCGCTCTTAGATTTCCCGAGCACGTCTTTTACAGAAATAGGGTCTTCCGACATCCGCAACGCGCCGTCCGGACCCGTATCCGAATCCGTGCCGGACTGGAAGCGCCGTCGCTGGCGAGCCTGCAGCAAAACCAGGATCAAGACAATAACCAGGACAAGGCCGAGGCCGCCGCCGCCATAATAGCCCATGCCATAGAACGGGCCTCCGCCCCAGCCGCTGAAGCCGCCGAGCAGGGCGATGATCAGAATGATGATCAGTATGGTGCCGAGTGACATGAGTATTTCTCCGCAAAAAGTCAGACAGGCCCTGAAGATACGGTCAAGGTTTCCGGGTAAAGGCTGGCACCGATCAAAACCAGGCCCAGAACCGGAACGCCGCCGTCATCAAGGGTGGGATGTCATGCGAAATATTCTCGGTGGTTTGCAGCTTCCGGGTCGCCGAACGGCTAGCGATGTGATGCAGAAATTGCTTTCAGCTTTTCCTGCTCCAGCACCAGCAGGCCCTCCAGCAATTTACGCTGGCAAGTGTCCGTCTCGGTTTTCAATTGGCTTGAAAGCGGGCGATATTTTCGGTGACGACCCATTTCGTCTGATTATCAAGCTGCGCCACGCTCGTCTCCATCAGTCATGGAACGGGAGCGCGCGATATAAATCCGCTTGTCTCTCAGACGGACGTTATGTCCGGTGTCGGACATAGTCGCTATCCCAGCTGGCGAGTCAAACTATGACAGACCGGAGAATCCCCGTTTCAGAGGCATTTTGGCCATCTGCAACCCGCGTAACCCTACAATTCAGTTGGGCAGATTTCCCGGCACCGTGACCCCTGCGGACATGCGGCTCCAGATTTGGGTCGCGCCGAACAGGGGGAGCAGGACATAGGCCCGCACGCGCAACGTGCTGTCGTCCTGGATCGACATCAAAGCGTTGTAGGTCTTGCCGTCGTCGGGATCGTAGATTTTTCCCTCCGCCCAGCTGTTGTCGCTGGTCCGGCGAAGGTTGCTCAGAATGGTGAGGCCCAACAACCCGCGCGAACGCAGCGCCGGGTCCGGGTTTTTAAGATCGACCAGGGGAATGCCCTGGGCATCGTTGGGCCATTTGAACCAGACCAGCGTTCCGCACAAAAGCGCACCGCAGGGAACGATCTCGATCTCGATGCGCCTGTTGGCGTGCAGCCACACACCCGGGGGTGGGACCGGTCCGGGTATCCTGCGCGGCGGCGGGCGTTGCCAGCAGCAGCGCCAGCAACAGAATCATCGGGCGGCAAAGAGCAGGCATGACGCCACAGTGGCACCGAACCGCTTTGTCCGCCATCGGCGGCCGTGGATCACCTACTTCGGCGTCACGCGGAACATGGCGCCCGGATTGCCGTCTTCCAGCATCCACAAGGCGCCATCCGGGCCTTCTTCCACATCGCGGATGCGGTGGCCCACGGCCCAGCGCTCGGCAGGCTTGGCCCCGCCTTTGCCGTCAAAGACGATGCGGTTGAGCGTCTTGGTCGCCATGCCGCCCATCAGCGCCGATCCATTCCATTGCGGGAACATCGCGCCCTTGTAGAAGATCAGATTTCCCGGCGCGATGATGGGCGTCCAATAGATCACAGGCTTGGCCAGGTCGGGGCGGGTGTCGGGGCTGGCGATGGGCACGCCATTATAGTTGGTGGCATACGACACCAGCGGCCAGCCGTAATTCTTGCCCGGCTCGATCAGATTCAATTCGTCGCCGCCCTTGGGGCCATGCTCGGCTTCCCACAACCGTCCGTCGGGCGCGAACGCCAGGCCATAGGGGGTGCGATGGCCCGTGGTCCAGGTCTCCGCCGGGGTCAGGTTCGGTCCGGGAAATTGTATGTGCTCACCACCGGCGCGGTCTTGGCCGCTTCCGTATCGGCGGGCGGATCGATCAGGGGAATGGCTTGGCACCCACCACATTGCGCAAAAGGATTGCCGGGCGCGGGTTTGCCGTCCAGCGTCAGGCGCAGGATCTTGCCTTCCGGCTGGTTGATGTCCTGCGCCGGGGTCATGCGCTGGCGTTCACCCACGGTGAGGAAAAGATAATTGCCGTCCGGCGAGAACGCGATCTGCGCGCCGGGCTGGCCGCCCTTGCCGGAAGGCATCTGCCGCCAAAGCACTTCGAAATGGTCGAGCCGCACGCGCTCGCCGTTAAAGGTCAATTGCCCGCGGCCATCGCCAGGCTGCCGCCATATTCATGCGGCTCGACATAGGTGAGATAGATATTGTGGTCGGTCGCGTAATGGGGCGAGAGGAAAACCCCCAGCATGCCGTTCTGGCCCTGAAAATAGACGGGAGGCACGCCGCCCACTTCGGTCTTGGCGCCTTGTTGTGTCACCAGGACGACGCGGCCGACCTTTTCGGTGACCAGCATGCGCCCGTCCGGCAGGAAGGCCAGCCGCCAAGGCAGGTCGAAACTCGTCACCGGGGTCATGGTGAAGGGCAGGGTGGTCACCGGGGGCAATTCGCCCGCGTTGATCTGGGCATTTGCCCCCGTCGCCGCAGCCGCAAGCGCCAAGGCCGCAGCCGTCGTCCATGAATATTTCACGCGAGAAGTCTCCCTTTGCCGGACCGCTGTTCTAAGCTGCTTTTATGGCGTCCGTCCATGCGTTATGTATAACAGGATATCACGGGGGTGAGCGATGACGACGCGCATTGTTACGGCTGTTTTGATTTTGTTTGGTTTTTCCATGCCGGCGCTGGCCGCCGACATCGTGATCCATGACGCCAAGTCCCAGCCGGAGAGCCTGACCGTCGCGCCCGACGGCAGCGTGATCGCGGGCAGCGCCAGCTCGCCCTTCGTCTATCGCCTCAAGAAGGGCGCGACGGCGGCGGAAGTATTCGTCGACGCTAGCGGCGAGGGCCCCGGCACCTTCTTCCTCGGCCAGCTGGCCGATCCCGCCACAGGCACGCTGTGGACCTGTCAGTTGACGCCGGTGCCGGGGACCACGCCCACGATGCGCCATTCCGCGTTGCGCGGTTTCGATCTTGCCTCGGGCAAGGAGAAGCTGCGCTGGAATTTGCCGGGCGACACCACCACCTGCAATGATTTCGTCGTCGGGCCGGACAAGGCGCTTTATATTTCCGACACATCGAACGCCAAGATTTATCGGCTCGCGCCCGGCGCGAAAGAGCCCGACCTGTTCATGCAGAACAAGGTGCTGGACGGCATTGACGGGCTGACCTTCCTGGACGGCGTGCTGTATGTGAACAATGTGATCTTCAGCAAAGTCTATCGCATCCCATTTGACGCGTCGGGCAAGCCTGGGCGTCCGGTGGATATCTGGATGGACGCGCCGGTCCGGGGGCCTGACGGCATGCGCGCCGCGAACCACAAGCTGTTCGTCGCCGCCAATGGTTCGGGCCAGGTCGATGCGCTCACCATCACGGGCGACACCGCCCACGTCACGGTGCTGAAGGCCGGGCTGGACACGCCCACCGGCATCGAACCCGCGGGCGACACGCTGTGGCTGACCGAGCGCGGCGCAGGCAAGGTGTGGTCGCTTCCGCTGCCGAAGTGACGCTCAACCGGTCCAGATCCATTTGCGCTCTGGTGATTTCGCTGATCACCTTTGTGCCTTTTCCTGCCTATGCCGCCGGCGATTTGCATGATCTCTACGACGCTCTCCAAACCAGAGGGCGATCCGTGGCGATCCCGGCAAAGCTCCTGGCGAGACTGAGATTGGGGGCACCGGCGTCCGATATTTCGGGAAAGGAAATTGTCATTACGGATACCGACCGGGACCAGCGCGGGATTACCGCGTTTGCGCTCGCCGGTGTTCCCTGCCTCGCAATATTTCACACCGAAACCGACAAGGACGATGCCTGGCTCATCAGGTTCGGTTTGGACGGCCGTATCCTAAACCAGGAATGGGAGGAGGGCGGCTATAGAACCTATGAAATCCGGTCGCCGCAGGTTGCCGAGCGTGAGGTCGGCTTTTGGCGCCATTGGATGGGGGACCGGGTCAAGTGATTTTCGGCAAGAAACACCAGACTCTTGCCGGCAAGCTGCTCTTGTCTTCCGCGCTCGTGGCCGTGTCGCTGATGTATGGCTGGTGGCAAAGACACGGCGCCGATCTGAACTTCGCCACGGTGTCCAAGAATGTGACGCCGGCTTTGCCGCTCACGGCGTTGGCGTCGCTGCCCATGTATCAGCCGCCGCCCCCTCAGGCGCCCCTATCCCTGGTCACTGGCACGCCGATGCCTGGCGCGACCGCGCCCGTTCGCCCCGGCAGCCATTTGCGGGACGGCGATTATCTCAGCGACATGCAGCAATTCGAGTGGGGCGACCTCACGGTCAAAATCTCCGTCCGTGGCGGAAAGATAGCCGGGGCGCAGGTGGTGCAATATCCCGATCATCGCGCCGAGTTGCTTGAACTCAGCCGCAAGGCCAGCCCCATCCTAGACAGCGAAGTGATCAAGACTCAACAGTCAGAGGTGGATGTGGTCACTTCGGCCACCGAGACCAGCTATGTTTATCGCAACGCCATCGCCAGCGCGATCGCCAAGGCGAGCCGTTCGCGCTGATGTGACAGGAGCTTGGGCGGTTCATGCCAGGGCAGGTGTGCAGTGCAATGTGGACACTCGCGGCAGTTCGGGATTAGCCTCATGCTCTCAGCTTTTCGCGACATACACACAAGGTAAAAACATACTCGGGGAGATCGCGATGCTTCCATCACTTGATCGCAGGACTTTCATCAATAGCCTGGGCGGAGCCGCCGCGGTTGCCGCCATGACGCATGAGGCGCGCGCCGATGCCATGGAAGATGCGCTGGCCGCGCCCATGCACGACACCGCGATGCATGCAGAGCCGGACAGCATGAAAGATGTGGCCCCGCCAACCGTCGCCGAGTTGGACGCGCAGATAACGACGCGGTCCTATCGCCGCGGCGCCGGTGGATTGTTTGTCACCACCAAGCCGGGCGCCAAGGTGGAGCGGCTGAAGCCGCTGCCGGCGAAGCCCACCATCATCGATTTTCACCTGAACAGGTTCGGGACCAGTCAGCATTGCCTGCAAAGCGCCAACAAGGCGATGCAGTCCGGCGCCGACGAGGAGATCATCCTTGCCTGCTTCCTGCACGACACGGTGCACGCCCTGGTCAAGACCGATCATGGCTGGTGGGGCGCGCAGATGTATGCCCCTTACGTGCCAGAGCGCACGGCCTGGGCGATCCGCTATCATCAGGCGCTGCGCTTTTATACCGACAAGGACGCGGGCTACGAATATCCCGACCTCTACCGGCATTTGTTCGGCGTGGATTATGTGCCGCCGCCGCACATCGAGGCCGCATATAAATATGCGCGCAAGCATAAATGGTACGGCGCGGCGCGCGCGGTCACGGTGAACGATCTCTACGCCTTCGATTCCAGCAAGGTGATGAAAATCGATCCGTTCCTGGACATCGTGGGCCGTCACTTCAAGAATCCGCCGGAAGGGCTGGGCAACGACAACAGTCCCACTGCGCATATGTTCCGCGTGATGAATACGCCGGACGTGCCGCTCTGAACGGTCGCTGCTGGGGCGAGGTGTTGCGCGTGCTTCGCCGTTATTGACGCGAGGCGTGGCGAGGCGGCCACGCGCCGATCTCACGAAGATGCTTTTCTATGACCGGGTCAGGGTTTTTGCCCTTTTGAATTTCCGCTTCGCGCCAATCGCGATGAAGTGCGTTCAGGAGAGAAAGCCACGCAGGGGTGTGTGTATCGCTCATGGGGCGTTTCTAGCCGGTCCCCCTCAGCGGCGGCAACACGAAACCGACACAAGACTGCAAGGTGTGAAGATCGTTAAAGTCCGTTTAGGGACAAATTGTCAGACACCCACTCGCATTCGGCGCGCGATGGAACTCAGAGACCTGCCTCCACGGTGAAAAACCACATGCGGGGCGGGAGGGGATAGGCCTGATAGCCGCCCGAAGCGCCGGTCACGACCGCGGTGGAGATACCTTTCTCGTCGCCAAGATTGGTGACATTGGCGCTGAGCTTGAGGCTGTTGACCGCGCTGCCGGCGGGCAGACCGATCGTATAGCTCGCTTCAAGGCCCAGCACGAAAGTCGGCGAAACCGAAAGATCGTTGAGATAGGTGACAAAGCGGCGGCCGATATAGTCGCCGTTCAATTGCGCCTCGACGGGTCCGAAATTGGTGCTGAGGATGAATTTCTCCAGCCAATCAGGCGTGAGCGGCACCTCCTTGCCGGCGGTGTTCACGGTGCTGAGGCCGGTGGCGCCGTTGGTGCCCGTCGCGGTGGTGTAGTTCGAGTTGTAGGTCGAAGTGTTGTAGGAGACCGCGTCATAGAAGTGGAAATGATCGCCGAAGTTGAGGGTCGCGGCCAGGTCGACGCCGTTGGTGGTCACGCCGCCCACATTCACCAGCACCGATGGATTGGGATTGATGAAGTTGTAGGCCGCCACATTGAGCAGCCGGTTGGAGAAATCCACATGGTAATAGCTCGCCTGGCCCTGGAAGGAGGTCAGCGGTCCCATATCCACTTCGTGATTGGTGCGGGCGCCCGCTTCGTACGTCCACGACGTTTCCGGATGCGCGGTCGAGGCGAAGGTATTGAAGGCGGCCTGGCTGCCCAGGCTCCAGGGTGAGGCGCCATAGAAATTGCTGCCCGCCGCATAAGGAATGAACTGGCGCATATTCCGCTGGATATTGGCGAAAATCTGCTCGCTGTCGGTGGCGTCCCACACCGCGCCTGCCTGCGGCAGGAGCCAATTGTCGGACCTGATCGAGCCGGTGGGGAAGACCACGGGCGGATTGGTGGTGGGCAGATTGAGTTGCTGGGTGATGACGTTGTTGCCCGCGCGCTGCAGGCTGGCCTTGTCGCCGATCTGGAGCAGGAGATTGGGCAAGATGTGCCACTGGTCCTGCAAGTGCAGCTGGATGTCGTCGGTCTTGAGCGTGACGTAGTATTGCGTGAAATTGGGATCGCGCGGCACCGAGTAGGGCGAGAGGTCGCCGTTCGCCGACGAGAAGGGATACCATCGCCGCGCCGTGGATGAGGCATTATACTCGTACCAGAGGCCGGCCTCGATCTGGTGATCGCCATATTGCCAGTTGAGGGTGGAGCGCTCCCCGCCGCGGTTGATGCGGTATTCCGTGGTGCGCACTTCGTAGCCGGTGCCGCCGAAGACATTGCTGATGTTCGCGAGCGTGCCCGCGCTGGTGGTCGAGCCGCCCACCACCAGGCTGGGATAATAAATGGCGAACAGTCCCGGCAGGCCGGCCTGGTTGATCGGCCCGGCGACAATGCCGCGGCCGGTGTCGTGGTGGAAATAGACCTGATTGGACCAGGTCATGTCCGAGCTCAGATTCCAGTCATATTGGACATAGCTCAACACGTCCATGCGCTGTGCGGCGCTGTCGTAATTGGAGAAATTGTTGCCATAGATGGCAGGCGGCGTGCCGTTGGTGAGATAGGCGACGCCTGCATTGTAGTTGGGGAACAGGAACGGCCTGGTATAGGGAAAATAGGTGGACGTCGCGGCCTGCTGGTTGCCGAAGGCCACCGCGTCTTCATTGGGTTCGACCTTGTCTTGATAATCAAAATAGATCGTCAGCTTGCCCGCCGCGCCGGGACTCACCAGCTTGGCGTTGAACTGGTCGCCGCGCTGATGACCGTCGAAATCCCAGGCGCGCTGGTCCTGATGCAGATAGGAAACATAGACCTTGGTGCCGTCGCCCAAATCGCCCATGTCGTAGCGCAGGAAGGTGCGCAGCGCGAAGTCCGCGCCGAAAGTCTGCCGCGCATCGGCGGCCCTCTCCTCCGAAGGATCGCTGGAAAAGGTCTCAATGGCGCCGCCCAGATTGCTGGTGGAGGCCACGCCCAGCGAGCCTGCGCCGGATTCCAACGTCACCCGCGCCACATTCTCGCTGGAAACCGCGCGCGACGGCGACAAGCCGTTATAGTTGCCATATTGCTGGTCGCCCAGCGGCACGCCGTCCATCGTATAGCCCAGCTGCTGGGTGGTGAAGCCATGCACGACCAGCGATTCATTCTGTTCGTTGTTGCCCCAGGGATCGGCGGTCTCGTAAACCACGCCGGGCAAGCTCTCGATCGCCTTGAGCGGCGAAACGCCCGGAAGAATTTTCTGCGCCTCGACGCCGCTGATATCGACCGCCGAACGGGTGGTGTTGGCTTCGGCCGAAACGATCACCGTTTCGAGCCCGCCGCTGCCGGCATCGGCGACCTGCTGTGCCTGCGCGATGGCCGCGAATGGGACAGCTACGATGGCGGTGGTGACGAACAAAAAGCTTTTCAGGCGCGACGATGTCATGCGATGGCCCCCCAATCGATTCCGTGGAAGCGGAAAGCTAGCGGGCGTGACCAAACAGCTTCGCTACATCGGCGCGACACAATTGTGACCCGCGCATCTGCCCGATTTGCAGGCAAACAGAATTTGGCTTCTGATACCCGAAACCGAAATGTCATCTTCATGCCGGATAAGTGAAACTTCTGGGGAGCGTGGGAAATGAACGCCGGACATAAAATCCTGCTGGGGCTCGCCCTTGCTTGTTTGACCAGTTCGCAGATTCATGCCGCGGCGCCAGCGCACGCCCATGTTGCACCGCTGGCGCCGTCAGGGCTGCGGGTCACACCGCTTGCGGCTGCCGGGGCCCGGTTTGAACATCTCAATCCCCATCTGCCGGGTTTTCCCGCCTACACGGCAGGCCAGGCGGTCGCCACCGTCGTCAGCCCCGATGGCAAGACGTTGTTGATCTTGACCAGCGGCTTTAACCGGCTGTTCGACGCGGACGGCAAGACCATTCCGGCGGCCTCCAACGAATATGTCTTTGTTTTCGATATTGCCTCGGGAGCGCCCAGGCAGGTCCAGGCGCTGCAAATTCCCAACAGCTATATGGGCATGGTCTTCGCGCCGGATGGCCGGCATTTTTATGTATCCGGCGGCGTGGACGACGACGTGCATGTGTTCTCCAGGGATCGCGGCCCCTGGTCGGAAGACGGCGCGGCGCTGATCAAACTGGGCCACAGCGAGGCAAAGGGGCTTGCCGCCAAACCGGAAGCGGGCGGCCTCGCCGTCAGCGCGGACGGCGGCAAGCTGCTGGTGACCAACTTTTACAATGACTCGCTGTCCATCGTGCCTCTGACCAACGGGGTGCCCGCGGGTCCGCCGACCGAAATCTCGTTGCAGCCGGGCGGCGGCAAGGCGGGGGGCACCTATCCATTCTGGGTGGCGATCAAGGGCGGCGACACCGCCTATGTCTCCAGCATGCGCGACCGTGAAGTCGATGTCGTGAATTTGAGCGGAGCCGCGCCGGCGATCACCGCGCGCATTCCGGTACAAGGCAATCCAAACCGGATGGTGTTGAATCGCACGGGCTCGCGCCTTTACCTCGCCAGCGACAACGCCGATATCGTCCTGGTCATCGACACCAGGACCAATCAGGTCGTGAACACGATCCGGACCATCGCCCCGCCTGCCTTGGTCGCGGCGGGAGCCTATTATCACGGCGTGGCGCCCAACGATCTTGTCCTCTCGCCGGACGAAAAGCGACTCTATGTCACCAATGGTGGCGAAAATGCCGTGGCGATTGTCGCATTGGATCAAGCCACACCGGCGGTCGCGGAACTCATCCCCACCGGCTATTGGCCCAACTCGGTCAGCGTGAGCACGAATGGCAAGATGCTCTATATCGTCAACGGCAAGAGCATTCCCGGGGCCAATCCCAAAATCTGCCAGGCCAGCGCCTTCGACAAGACGCGTCAGGCCAAGTGCCGCGCCGCCAACCAATATGTCCTGCAACTTTCCAAGGGCGGCTTTCTCAGCCTGCCGGTTCCGGGGGAACGCGACCTCTCAGAACTCACCCGCACAGTCATCGCCAATGATCACCTTTCGGTGCGCATGGACGCCGAAGATCAGCGGGTGATGGCGGCCCTCCATCAGCGCATCAAGCACATCATCTATATCGTGCGCGAGAACCGGACTTACGATCAGGAATTGGGCGACCTCGGAATTGGCAATGGCGATACGCGGTTGACGGAATTCGGCAAGACCATCACGCCCAATGCCCATGCGCTGGCGGCGAATTTCGCCACCATCGACAACTTCTTCGACACCGGCGAGGTGAGCGGCAATGGCTGGCCCTGGAGCACGTCGGCGATGGAGTTGGACATCGGCGCCAAGAATTTGTCATTGAATTATGCGGGGCGTGGCCTTTCCTACGATTGGGAAGGCACCAACCGGAACGTCAATGTCGGGATCGAGGGAACCGCCGGACGCAAGGCAGCGGCGCCGGGCTATCCCGACAATGACGATTTGCTTCCGGGCACGAACAATGTCGCCGCGCCCGATGGCCCCGGCGCGGAACGCCAGCAGGGCTATCTGTGGGACGCGGCGATGCGCGCCGGTCTCACCGTGCGCAATTACGGCTTCCTGCTCGACCTAGCGCCGTACGACAATCGCGTCAGTCCGGTTCCGGAAATCGAAAATCCTTTCCAGACCCAAACCCGCGTGGCCTTTCCCGCCAATCCTCAACTCGCGCCCCTGACCGATCCCTATTTCCGCGGCTTCGATACCCGCTTTCCCGATTATTTCCGGGAAGCGGAGTGGGAACGCGAATTCCGCGACTATGTGGCGAACGGCAATTTGCCATCGCTCAGCCTGGTCCGGCTGATGCGCGACCATCTGGGCAGCTTCGCCCAGGCCATCGACGGCATCAACACGCCCGAGGCTCAGGTCGCCGACAATGACTATGCCGTGGGCCGGCTGGTCCAGGCCGTGGCGCACAGTCCTTATGCCGATTCCACCTTGGTGATCGTGATCGAGGATGACGCGCAAGATGGCCCCGACCATGTCGATGCCCATCGCAGTGTCTGTTTCATCGCCGGGCCTTATGTGAAACAGCATGCAGTGGTCAGCGACCGCTATTCGACGATCAATCTCCTGACCACCATGGAGGACATATTGGGGCTGGATCATCTTTCGATCTATGACGCCAACCAGCGGCTGATGACCTCGGTGTTCGATCTCAACCAGGCGCATTGGGATTACCAGGCACAGGAGCCGGCGCCGTTCGCCGCGTCGTTCACGGGCCGGGCCCATGCGGGCGCGCGCCCTGCGTTCCACTTCGCGCAAAGTCCGGCCTATTGGGCCAAGGCCACCGCGGGCATGCATTGGGAAAAGGAAGACGACAATCCCGCGCCGCTGATCGAGAAGATTTATTGGAATGGCCTCAAGCCCGGCACGCCTTACCCCGTCCGTCCCAATTGACGTTCCGGCAATCGGCGAAGGGCTCGGTCAAAAGGCGATCTTTCCCGACAGGATCTGCCAGAACATCATCCAATCGCCCATCAGGCTGTAGATGGGATGCCGGAAGGTGGCGGGCCGGTTCTTTTCGAACACCAGGTGCGAAAACCAGGCAAAGCCATAGCCCGCGATAATGGCTGCCGCCAGCCACCAGGGATCGCCGGTGAATACAAGTCCCGCCAGGCACAGCAGCGCAATGCTGGAGCCCAGGAAATGCAGCCGCCGCGTGGTGCGATTGGCGTGCTCTCCCAGATAGAAGGGATAGAATTCCGCGAAGCTGGCATATTTCTCCATCGAACCTTCCCTTTCCTGCGCTGCCCCCGACCCCCGGCTCACCGTGTCGCGAATGTGCTACTATAAGTGATACGGCGCGCGGCGGGGAGGCCGAACGATGAAGACCGGGTGGTTTCGAAATAACCTTGTGCTGTCATGCGCGGTCGCCTTCGCGCTGATCCCCGCGACGTCTCACGCGGAGGACCAGTCCACACAGGGCGGTTGGGATCGCCAGGCGGCGGCCCGTTATCTCGATGGCCGGGAAGCCGAGTGGCAGGACTGGGATCGTCCGCACAAGGACAGAGCCACGCTCTGTATTTCATGCCATACCCAGGCGACCTATGGCCTGGCGCGCCCCGTTTTGCATCAGGTGCTGAATGACGAAACCCAGACACCGGCAGAAAAGGCGTTCTTGGCAAGCATCCAAAAGCGCGTCTCCATTTGGTCGCAAATGCAGCCATTCTACAGCGACATCCCCTCGGGCGCGGGCAAGGAAGTCGAATCCGTATAACTCCGAAGCCGTGTTGAACGCCTTCATCCTCAGCAGCTACGACCGCCGCAGCGGACATGTGAGCGATGTCACGCAAACGGCGTTTGCAAATGCCTGGGCGCTTCAGAGCAAGGATGGCCCGGATGCGGGTTCCTGGGTCTGGCAGAATTTCGGGCTTGCGCCCTTTGAATCGAAGGAGTCCCAATATCACTGGGCCGCGCTTCTGGCGATGGCGGTTGGAAAAGCCCCCGGCAATTATCGTTCCGACCCGAAGATCACGAAAAATTTGGATCTGCTGACTTCGTATTTGCGCAGCCATTACGACGCGCAACCGCTGCTCAACAAGATCGTGGCGCTTTGGGCGGCCGAGTCGTTTCCCGCGGTGCTCGACGCAACTCGGCGCTCCCAGTTGATAAGTCAGCTGGACAAGCTGCAGCATGCCGACGGCGGATGGAGCTTGGCCGACTTGGGACCGTGGGGGCCGAGAAAGGATGACTCGCCGTTTGAAAGACGCTCCGATGGCTATGCCACCGCGCTGATCGTGTTGGTGCGGGAGGAAGGCGGTGCGGCGCGCGGGGACAAGAATGTCGCGCGCGGGCTCGACTGGCTTTTAAGCAATCAGGACAAAAAAACGGGCGCCTGGACCGCCTGGTCGCTCAACAAGGCGCGCGACCCGTCTTCCATGCCGGGAAAATTCATGAGCGATGCCGCCACCAGTTACGCCGTGCTGGCATTGGAAGCCCGCAAGTAGCTATTGCGGGCTCACCGTGTCGCGGATGTCCACGTCGCGGATATGTTCCTTCTTCCAGATCATGGCGTCCATGATGCGGGTGCGTCCGGATGGATGGTCATAGAAGATGATCTCTTCCCATTTGCCGGGCTCGAGCTTGCGATAGGTGGAAAGCTTGAGCATGGCGGTGGCGAAGGCGTCGGGCTTGCGCACCGCATCCAGTCCGAAAATATCCGCCTGATGCTCGGTCGAGCGGCTGATCGTGTTGGTGACGGGCGTGGCCAGGAAATAAAAGATGCTGATCAGCGCCACCAGCAGCGGCAATCCGGCAATGTCCTCGACACGCCGGACCTGCCACTGGCCGCCGAACAATTCAGTGGCGAAGATGAAGCCCCAATGCATGAAGGCGAAGGCGGCGGTGGTGACCAGCCCGCCCAGCAATATCAGCCGCGTCATGTGGCCCATCACATAATGGCCCATCTCATGGCCCAGCACCGCCAGCACTTCGTCCGGCGTGCCCTGATGCAGCAGGTTGTCGTTGAGGCTGATCCGGGTGGTGCCGAGAAAGCCCGAGACATTGGCCGAAATGCGGTTCGACTGCCGCGAGGCGTCCACCACATAGACATTGTCGGCGGGAATCTCGTTGGCCCGCGCCAGCGAGAGGATTTGCGCCTTGAGCGGGCTTTCCGCCAGGGGCGCATAATGATTGAACAGCGGCGCGATGAAGAGGGGAAAGATCACCACGGTCACGATCTGGAACAGGATCACCAGGCCCGCGCCCCATAGCCACCATGCGTCGCGGGCGCGCCGGATCGCGCCATAGAGCAGGGGCACGAAGATCAAGGCGGCGATGAAGGCAAGACCCAGCCCGGTGGCGTAATCGCCCAGCCACGCCCAGATATCCTGGGTCGAAAGGCCGTAGGCATGTTCGCGGAAGTAACCTTCATACAGCGTGAGCGGGAATTGCGCCGCCGCCATGATGGCGACATAGGCAAGACCGAAGATGATCGCTTGCGAGGTCCGGCTGTGGGTTTTCTCCGCCGCCCAGTCGCGCAGCCATGCGGCGATACCCAGCCACAGCAAAAGCCCCGACACCGCCAGGGTCCAGAGCAGATCCACCAGCATCAACCAATAGCCGCCCTCGAAATACGTGTCGGAGCGGGCGCGCGCCGCGCCGCTCACCCGCGCGAGATATGCCTCCGTGGCACGGGCGGCGTCAAAATTGGGCGTGGCATCCACCACCGCCAGGGACTGGACCTGGACATGGGCGGTGGGCGCGGCCCGCGGCGGCAAACCCTGCAACTGGTCTTGGTCCTGGGCCAATGCAGGGATCGCGAACAGCGCCAGGAAAGCCAGTACGGGGAACAACAGGCGCATGAATTTCCCTCCAGGTCGCGCGGTCCACAGATGACGCGGTTCTCGCCCGGCGCGCAAGATTGTTCTATGACAACGCGATGATCACCCAGCGATTATGTCTTTTGTCGGGCCTTCTGCTCATGCCGCTGGTCTCGCCCGCCCTGTCGGCCGAGAGCGCCAGCGCGCGCTATCAGAGCTGCCTTCGCACCGCCAATCTCGATCCCGGCCGGGCGCTATCCCTGGCTGCCGAATGGAGCAAGGCCAAGGGCGGCGCGCCCGCCGATCATTGCGCCGCCGTGGCGCTGGTGGAGTTGAAACGCTATCCCGAAGCCGCCACGCGGCTGGATACGTTGGGCCGCGCCCCCGACATGGGCCGCCTCAGGCCCGAGATTTTCGAACAGGCGGGCAATGCCTGGATGCTGGCGGGCGAGGCCGACCGGGCGGTGGCGAGCTTCTCCAACGCGCTCACGCTGTCGGCCAATGACGCCGATCTCTATGCCGATCTCGCCCGCGCCCAGGCAATGAAGAAAAGCTGGAGCGAGGTGGAAGCCGATCTCACCGCGGCGCTGGCGCTTCAGCCCAGGCGCGGCGATCTTCTGGTCTTGCGCGCCAGTGCGCGGGACGCGGAAGGGAAATTGAAAGAGGCGCGCCAGGACGCGGATCAGGCGCTGGCGCTCAAGCCCTTTTCCGCCGATGCGCTGGTCGAGCGGGGCGAGATTTCCCGTCATGCCGGCGACGTCGCCGCCGCGCGCAGGGATTTCGAAAGCGCGCTCAAGGCCGCGCCCGCGGGCGAAAGCGCCGCAGCCGCGCGCGAAGGTTTGGAAGAGTTGGACGCCGCCAAATAGCGGGGAGACCATGTCCCAGTTCCTCAGCATCGCACTCGATGCCAAAAATTCCGTCTCCGGAATCTGGAATGCGCCTGCCAGACCCAAGGCCTGCCTCGTGCTGGCGCATGGCGCGGGCGCTGGCATGACCCATGCGTCGATGGAAGCGGTTGCAGCCGGACTTGTTGCGCGCGGGATCGCCGTCCTTCGCTATAATTTCCCTTATATGGAGCGTGGCTCCAAGCGTGTCGATCCCCCGGCGGTCGCGCACAAAGCCGTGCGCGCCGCGGTGAAAGCCGGACGTGAGCGTTCGGCGCCGTTGCCGCTCTTCGCCGGTGGACGGTCCTTCGGCGGGCGCATGACGTCGCAGGCGCAAGCGAGCGCTCCGCTTGACGGCGTGCGGGGGCTGGTCTTTTTCGCCTTTCCCCTCCACCCCGCGGGCGCGCCGTCGGACGAGCGGGCGGCACATCTCAAGGATGTGCGTATCCCGATGCTTTTCCTGCAAGGCACGCGCGATGCGCTCGCCGACCTCGCGTTCCTGACGCCCATGGTAAAGTCTCTTGGACGGCGCGCGAAGCTGGTCCTGGCCCAGGATGCCGACCATTCGTTCCATGTGCCCGCGAAAACCGGACGCAAGGACAGCGAGATCCTCGCCGGCATCCTCGATTCCGCCGCGGCCTGGATGTTCTCGATGGGTGAAGCCTAATGGAGTGACGCGCATGGCGCAGATCATCTTCACTTTGTTGCTCATAATTTTCGCGGCTGTTTCGGTGCCGGTTCATGCCGAGGAGGGGCCCGACCGGTCGGCGGACTGCAAGCCAGTGCGCATGGCCCAGGTGCCGATGACGCTGCAATCCGGTCATGTGATCATACCGGCCTCTGTAAACGGCAAAGACGCGACGCTGGGCATCGACACCGGCGGGCCTTTTTCCAGCCTCACGCTGGCTGGCGCTCACCGGCTGGGGAATGTCGGGCATCGCGACCATGTGCAGATCGGCGAACTTGGGTTGGACCAGGTGTATATGGGGTGGATGGAATCTTTCGCCGGCGTTGACGGCCTGATCGCGCCGGATGTCCTGAACAAATATGACGCGGAGTTCGATTTCGGCGGCGGCACATTCCGTCTGTTCGAACCCCACCCTTGCGCCGATCACGCGGTGTATTGGGCCGGTTCCTATAACGTCGTCCCGTTCACGCTCACCAGGGATGGACACGTGCGGGTGCCGGTGACGCTCGATGGCCGGAACACCCATGCCATCCTTGATACCGGGGCGCCCATATCGGTGCTCAGCATGCGAGACGCGGACAGCATGTTTGGCCTCACACAAGACAGCGCCGATATTAAACCCGCAGAGACGGTGTCAGGCCTTTGGAGCAACCGATCCTTGGCGCCCTATACGCATGGTATCTGGAACTCTCCGTCCAAAACGATCAGTGCCTATACCTATCCGTTCAAGACGATAAATATGGGCGGAATGTCGGTTGCCAATCCCCCCATAGAATTGACCGAGGGGCGCAATTTTCTGGGCAACGATTTCGCTTCCCTGTTGCTGGGCAATGACGTGCTGTCGCGCTTTCGTCTCTACATCGCCTATCGCGAGCAGAAGCTGTACCTCACCGACGCTAAGGCCCATTGAGCCGCAGCCCACAAGCTTAAAGTACCGGACGATAGTGACCCGGCTTGACGGCAACCGAAGCCAAGTATAAGAAATATCTTACCCAATGGTAAGATATGAAATGACCCACGCCCAAGTCGTCCGCACCATCGAAATTCGCGCCACGCCCAGCAAGGTCTGGCGTTTCATCGCCTCGCAAGAGGCCTTGCGCCGCTGGATCAGCGCCAATCTGGAAATCGATCTGAATGTCGGCGGCAAATACCGCTTCCTGGGTCCCGACAACAAGACTTGGGTATCGGGCCATGTGATGGAGCTGGTGCCGGAAGGCTGGCTGATCCTGTCCTGGCTGGAAGAGAACCAGGGCTGGGTGCATCCCGCGCGCTTCGTGATCGCGCTCGAGGCGAGCGCCCGGGGCACCAAGGTCACCATCATCCATGACGGCTTCGCGGCCACCGGCGTGGCCTCCTGGCCCGATCTGGTCGCGGACTATGAACAGGGTTCCGACGCGCACGGGATTTTGGACAAGCTGGCCGCGCTGGTGAACGCCAGTGAAAACTGACGCCACCGACACGCTGTTCAAGATGCTGGCGGATCCCACGCGGCGCCGCATTCTCGATCTTCTGGCCGAGCAGGGCCCGCTCAACGTGACGGAGCTGGCCGAGGAATTTCCCGATCTGGTCGTCTCGGGCATCTCCAAGCATCTGATGGGGCTGCGCGGCGCGGGCCTGGTTCAGGCTAACCGCGAAGGCCGCCAGCAGATTTATTCACTGGAGGCCAAAGCGATGCAGGATGCGTTGACGCCCTGGCTGAAAAAATACGACCGCTTCTGGCAACAGGCATTGGAGCGGTTGCGCGATCTGGCGGAAGACGAAGAAGAATAGAGGAGGCAGACATGAAAGCGTTCGGCTGTATTTTGGCTTTGTGTCTTTTGAGTTCAGCAAGCGCCGCACAACCTGCGAAGACTGCCTTTCCTAGCATGGCCCCGGTGGCGCAATATTTTATCCCCCGCGATGCGGAGATCGCTCTGGCGCGAAGCGCCGCGACAAATGCAATCGCCAAGGATGCGGAAGTCATGGTCTTTACCGCCAGCGGCTTTCAGACGGCGGTGAAGGGGACCAATGGCTTTGTCTGTCTGGTCGCGCGCTCCTGGTCCGCCGGTTTTGGCGATCCAAACTTCTGGAATCCCCACGTGCGTGCTCCGATCTGCTACAATGCGGTCGCGGCGCAGTCCCAGGTGCCGGAGACGATCAAGCGGACACAAATCGCGCTCGCCGGGGGTACGGAATCGAAAATTCAAGAAGGGCTCAAAGCGGCCATCGTAAGCGGCGAGCTGCCGGTCGCGAAGCCGGGATCGCTATCATACATGCTGTCCAAAGGGACCTATTTCAACCATAGCGAGGGGCATTGGCTTCCCCACCTGATGTTCTACATGCCGCAAACCGACCTCAAATCGTGGGGCGTGGGCACGCCGAAATCACCCGTCATTGGCTACAATTTTCCGGACGAGCGCTTGACGATATTCCTGATCCCCATCGGCCGATGGTCGGATGGTTCGCTTTCTGAGGGAAGCACAGATTGAATATGGCCGTCATCACGGGGAAATTCCGGTGGCTCGACTAACCCCGCTCCATACGAAGCCACTCATTCTTCACGGCGGAATCGGATTCCCTCGGTCCGTAGCTGGCCGCCAGCGGCACGAACTCATTCTCCGGTAGCAGTCGGGACAGCGCCCATATCGCGGCACCACGAACCAAGGGTGAGGGATCGTCCAACAACACGCGCGCATCTCCGGCCAAGGCAGTGTCGCCGCTGTTGCCCACCGCGATCAGCACATTCCTCAGGAAACGCTCGCGGCCGATGCGCTTGACCGGCGATTTGCGGAAGAGGGCGCGGAACCCCGTATCGTCCAATTTGCAAAGATCGGCGAGGCGCGGTGCCTCGGCGCGGGCATGGAATTTCATCTCCGCCGCGCTTTGGGCGAATTTGTTCCAGGGGCAGACTGCCAGGCAATCGTCGCAGCCATAGATGCGGTTGCCCATCGCTTCGCGGAATTCGCGCGGGATAGGACCCTTGTGCTCGATGGTGAGATAGGAGATGCAGCGCCGCGCATCCAGCTTGTAAGGTGCGGGAAAGGCATCGGTAGGGCAGACATCCAGGCAGCGATGGCAATTGCCGCAATGATCCACTTCGGGATCGTCCGGCGGCAATTCCAGGGTGGTGAAGATCGAACCCAGGAATAGCCACGAGCCAAATTCGCGGCTCACCAGATTGGTGTGCTTGCCCTGCCAGCCCAGGCCCGCTTTTTGCGCCAGCGGCTTTTCCATCACCGGCGCGGTATCGACAAACACTTTCACCTCGCCGCGTACTTCTCGAAGATGTAGCCCGCCACGCGCCTTGAGTTTTTTCTTCACCACATCGTGGTAATCATCGCCAAGCGCATAGACGGAAATCGCGCCGCGATCTTTTTTCGCCAGGATTGTCCAGCGGATCGTGATCGGGCCCGTAATTCAGTCCCAGCACGATCGACCTGCGCGCGTCGGGCCACAGGCTCCGCGGATCGGCGCGCGCTCCGCTGCGTTCCCATCCAGTCCATTCGCCGTGATGTCCGGGGCGAGATAGGCGCTAAGGCCTTCGCGGATTGCCCGGCGCGGCATCGGATTGTCACGCGCACAACATCGAAGCCTTCGGCGGCTCGCGCGCGCAAGAGCCTCGATCGCGTCAAAAATCAAGTTCGGCATAATGGCGCGCACGGCGGCTGGCCCGGCACGCGGTCCGCCAGGAGCGAGCGGAAGCTGGGCCGCGATTTCAACCGCACATACCATTCGGCGGCGATGGGAAATTCGCTCCACGGCACTTCGCCGAAATAATCCAGCGCCGACAGATGCGCCGCCACCGCCAGATCGCCCAGGGCGGCGCCCGGCCGGCGAGATTGCCGTTCCACTTCCACCGCCTGGCCGATCGCGCCCAGCGCCAGTTTCAATTCCTCGCGCCCCTGCGCGGATCACATTCATGTCGGGCGCGCGCCTCCGGGCGCGCCGGTGAAACGCTGGCCCGCCTTTTTCATAAACGATGCGCTGGGTCACCTGTTCGTGAAAGGGCCCCATCGCCCAATCCAGCCAGCGCAAGGAATCGCGCGCTCGGCGGGATCTTCCGGCGCCAGCGGGCGCTCGGGGTAATGCGATTCCAGATGATCCACGATCGCCCATAGGCCTTCGGCGCGGGTGCCATCCATGTCGATGAACACCGGCATGGGATTGCGGGCATCCTCGGCATGGGCGGGATCGCAGGCGACGCGCTTTTCCGCCACCATCAGGCGGGCCAGCCGGCAGCTGGGCGACAGCATGAGATGGATCAGTCGGCGCATCGGAATTGGGATCGGGCCGCAAGGCCCTTGTAAGCGGAGCGCCCTATTTTACGCAAAAATCCAGGCCGTCGCGGGTCACCACAGGCGCGTGCCGACCAGGGTGGCCGAGCGCTCCGCCACATAAGGCCCCGGCGGGGCGGCGTTCCATTTGTCGGGATCGGGCAGGATGGCCGCCAGCCGCGCCGCCTGATTACGGGTGAGGCGCGCCGCGCCGGTGTGGAAATAGGCGTGCGCCGCGGCCTCGGCGCCGAAATTGCCGTGCCCCCAATCCACCAGATTGAGATAGGCGTCGAGGATGCGCTTCTTGGGCCAAAGCGCTTCCACCAGCACGGTCAGATAGGCCTCAATCCCCTTGCGCACCCAACTGCGCACCGGAACCAGGAACAGGGTGCGCGCGGTCTGCTGCGAGATGGTGCTGGCCCCGCGCAACGGTTTCCGGGGGATGACGCTCATGCGCCGCCATCGCCTGTCGATGGATTCCAGTCGAAGCCGTGATGGCGGCAGAAATTCTGGTCCTCCGAACCGATTACCGCTTTGCCCAGGACGGGGGGGATCTGGTCGGACCAGGCGTAATGCGCGCCCTTGCCCTCGATCAGGCTCACGCATCATTTCCGGCGTGCCGGGCAGGGGCACGAAAGCGGAACAGCAGCAGCAGCGCCACCGGCGCCGCCACCAGCACCAGGAACAGGATCAGCCAGCCCCCAGCCAGCCCAGCCCCGCCCGAATTATTCTCCTCAGCGCCATGACGCCAGCTTACCAAAAGCCAAGCATACGGCGATGGCGCGTGGCTCCGGGCAATGCTACCTCTTGGGCCGCGCCCCGGAGACCCCGGATTCCATGCATGACATTTTGATTTCGATCTGGCTCGGCATTGTCGAAGGCCTGACCGAATTTCTTCCGGTGTCCTCCACCGGCCATCTGTCTGGTGGCCGAACGTCTGCTGGGCCTGACCGACGCATGGGAAGCCTTCACGATCGTCATCCAGCTGGGCGCGATCCTGGCGGTGGTGGTGATCTATTTCCGGACCTTCTGGCAGGCGCTGGTCCATCTGCCGTCCTCGGCCGAGGCGCGGCGTTTCGCGCTCAGCATCATCGTGGCCTTCCTGCCGTCGGCGATCGTGGGCGTCCTGGTGATCAAATGGATCAACTCGACCTGCTGCTCAATCCCGCCATCGCCATGCCGGTGATCGCGGCCAGCTGGTTCATCGGCGGCGTGATCATTCTGCTGCTGGAGCGCATGTCGCCCAAACCGCGCTATATGGAAGCGAAACCCTGCCCTTGCCAAAGCCTTCCAGATCGGACTGTGCCAGATCCTGTCGCTGATCCCCGGCACCTCGCGCTCGGGCGCCACCATTCTGGGCGGCGAGACTTCTGGGCGTGGACCGGGTGGCCGCGACGCAAATTCACTTTCTTTCTGGCGATTCCCACCATGCTGGGTGCCACCGTGTTCGAGCTTTACAAGAAGGGCGCGGCGCTCAACCACGGCCAGAGCCTCGACATCGCCGTGGGCTTTGTCGTCTCCTTCATCGTCGCCTATCTGGTGATCCGCGGATTTCTGATGATCGTGGAGCGCTACGGCCTCACGCCGTTCGGCTGGTACCGCATCGCCGCGGCCATTGCGCTGGCGGCTTATATATACGTGTAGCCGCTACTCGCGCACCAGATCGGCATATTCGCCCTTGGCGCGGAACCGCCAGAGATAGGCGGGCACTTCCGCTTCCACCGTGGTGGGCTGGATGCCCAGATCCCGGATCGTATGCGCGGTGGGCGAGACGATATTGTCCTTGCGCAGCAGCTTCACCTGGTCCGGCGTGAGCAGCGGCTTGGGCATCAGCTGCAGGAAGATCGCCTTGAGCGTGGCGAGCCAGAACGGCACCGGCACCAGCATACGCTTGCGCCCGATCACCGACAGCATGATCTCCATCAACTGCTTGAAGCTATAGATGGTAGGGCCGCCCAGTTCATAGGTCTTGCCCTGCGCGCCGGGATCGTCCAGGGCGGTGACGATGGCTGCCGCCACGTCGCCCACGAAAACGGGCTGGAACAAGGTGCGGCCGCCGCCGATCAGGGGCAGGGCAGGGAGAAAGCGCGCCAGGTCCGCGAAGCGGTTGAAGAACTGGTCCTCGGGCCCGAACAGCAGCGAGGGCCGCATGATGGTGGCGGCGGGAAACGCCTCGCGCACCCGCTTTTCGCCTTCGGCCTTGCTCTCGGCATAGCGCGAGTTCGATTCGCTGTCGGCGCCGATGGCCGAGACATGCACCAGCGCGCGCAGGCCGTGGCGCGCGGCCGCTTCGGCGATCGCCGCCGGGCCGTCCACATGCACGTCCTGAAAGGTCTGGCCGCGCTGGAAAAGGATGCCGGTGAGATTGACCGCGGCGTGGCTGCCCGTGAGCGCGGTTGCGACCTGGTCGCGGTCGCTGACGTCGCATTTGATGAAGCCGATCTGGCCCACCTGGCCCAGCGGGCGCAGGAAAAAGGCGCGGTTGGGATGGCGCGTCGCCACCTTGATGCGCCAGCCCTTTTTGGCCAGTGCCCGCACCACATGGCGGCCCAGGAAACCGGAGCCGCCGAAAATCGTGATCTGTCTTGCTTCCATGGAAAAAAATCCAATCAGGCTGTGCTGTTTAGCGAGAGGAGTAGGTCTTGTCTGCCCTGTTCTGCAGTTGACGCCCGAGGTAGGCGACTCTAAACATCGCCGCCTTCGACATCTGCCCAGATGGCGGAATTGGTAGACGCACTAGTTTCAGGTACTAGCGCTGCAAGGCGTGGAGGTTCGAGTCCTCTTCTGGGCACCAGTTCACTGTATGTTCTTGTTCGCAGTGATCCGCCGCGGTTCACATTCGACCGATAAATCCGCATAAAGCCTGTAAAAACTCCCGATCACCGTTCGTGCTCTCCCCTGGGCATCCGAAATTCCTGCTGGTATGCTTGTTGGTATCGGCCCCTTATGCGAACCGACATCTGTTGGTATCGCCTGGGCCAGGGACAACGGCATGGCCTTAAGCGACGCAGCCTGCCGGGCCGCAAAGCCCGGCCCCAAGCTTCGGAAGCTGTCCGATGCCGGCGGCCTCCAACTTTGGGTCATGCCGAATGGCTCTCGGCTATGGCGTCTCGCATACCGTTTTGGGCATAAGCAAAAACTTCTCTCCCTCGGTGCCTATCCGCTGTTCTCTTTGGCGGAGGCACGCATTGCCCGGGATGAAGCCAAGAAACACATCGCGCGCGGTGTAGATCCTTCTGAAAAGCGTAAGGAGCTAAAGGCTCAGCCCGAGGCGCCGACCGATAGCTTCAAGGCCGTCGCAGAAGAATTTGTCGCGAAGCTTACCCGTGAAGGTCGCGCCGAAGCGACGCTCATCAAGAAAAACTGGCTTCTCGATTTTGCCTATCCATCCCTGGGTGAGAAGCGCGTTTCAGAGATCAAACCAATCGACTGCCTCAAAGTGCTGCAGGAAGTCGAAATTCGCGGCTGTTATGAAACCGCGAAACGATTGCGAGCAACTATTGGCGCCGTCTGTCGCTATGCTATCGCGACCGCCAGGGCTGAAACTGATCCTACTTCGGCATTGCGGGGCGCACTGACCTCGCCGAAAGTGAAACCGCGCGCTGCAATTGTCGAACAAGAAAAGTTTGGTGGTTTGCTTCGTGCCATCGACACGTTCGACGGATCTTCCAGCACGCAGGCCGCGTTGAAGCTCATGCCGATTTTATTTCCGCGCCCGGGCGAGCTTCGGACCGCGGTATGGACCGAGTTCAATTTTCTTACAAAAATCTGGACAATCCCCGCCGCGAAAACGAAAATGCGTCGCGAACATCGCATCTATCTACCGCGCCAGGCGCTCTCTATTCTCGAAGAGCATCATAAGACTACGGGCCACGGCAAGCTGGTATTTCCTGGATTGGGACGCTCCGAGAAATCAATTTCTGAGAATGCATTGAACGGTGCCCTTCGGCGGCTGGGTTATGGGCGGGACGAAATGACGTCGCATGGCTTCCGCGCGTCCGCTTCGACGCTACTAAACGAGTCCGGCAAATGGAGCGCAGATGCAATCGAACGCCAACTCGCGCATATTGAAAACAACGATGTGCGGCGAGCCTATGCACGCGGCGAACATTGGGATGAGCGTGTTAAGATGATGATATGGTGGGCGGACTATCTTGATCGCCTTAAGGCGTCGTCGCCAATTGCCCGAGCAAACAGCGCTTCATAAGGGCCGCGGTTGGGAATTAGCGAGCGCAATGGTTTAGCGAGCTATTGTCCACCTTCAAGAACTTCAGCAGCGACGGCACCTGAACGAGACGCCGGCGACCCACTGAGATCATCTTGAGTTCGCCCCCTTTGATGAGTTCGTAGAACTTGGTTCTCCCCATGCCGGAAGCCTTGCAGGCCTCCTTGATTGTGCAGGTGGGCCGCTCCATGAACGGGATGTCCTTCACCGCCTTGGCGGTGGCTTGTTTGGTCGGCACATGCGTCACAGGTGCTGGTTGGTCAAACAAATCAGGCGGTATCCGCGCTGGCTCACTGAGTTTCTTCCGGGTCATTATGGCCTCGCGCAGATTGACCCCCCATGCCGGGAATTTTTGCTCAGTCCCGCGTCAAGTCAACCGACCATCTGTGCGCTGCGGCACGCTGAAACCCGCTCGGCCATCAAAAAAGAGAATCGGGAGACAGTTTTTCATGCGATCGCGATGTGATCTGGGCCAGGGCTCATTCCAACTGAGAGCAACAGTCACCAGCTCGCGTCCCAAGCCAAGGCAGGGCCGATAGAGGCACGCGAGTCAATGCCCCAAGGCCCGAAGGGGTGCGGGCCTGAGCCCGCGCGGGCTTGACCGCGTGCCGCGGCCCGGCAGGCTTGCGGGCGCGAAGCCAACTGCTTCTGCGGTGAGGATCACATCCCAATGCCGATCTCCCGCCTGCGGCCCATCTCCCAGCTGATACCATCGCCGTGCATGATGCCGGCGACATTGCGGCCAAGTTCTTTTTCGATGACGGGTCGCCAGGGCACCAGGGTGAACTCCAAAGAGCGCATCTCCACCAGGGCATATTTGCCGCTCACAAGGTCCACCGCGCCTTTGTAGCGGCCGGAGATATATTCCCCGTCCTGGGCCGCATGAAAACTCGTGCCCGCCTCCCGGGCCAATTCCTGGCCTTTCTCGGCAAGCTCACGACGGGTGAGGGTGCCAAGGAGGTTGGCTCGGTACTCGATCATGTCGCCGTCCTGCTTTGCCAGCCCTTGCTCGATCAGCCATTGCTCCCGGCGAGCCAAGGCAGATTGGGCCACAAGCCCAAAGCCCGAAGTCTCGAATTGGCATCTCGCGGGCAAGCAGTTCTCTGTCCAGCCAAGTTACCCCGTTGGCACCGATCTGGGCATCGAGATCGAGCATAGAGAGGACCCGCACCCCAAACTGCGGATTGCGCCTGCTGTCATAGGCTTGGGCCCGGTCCAAATAATCCTGCGGGATCTTCCAGGTTCTGTCATCCACTCGCTCGACAATGCCCGCACGCCGTAAGGCTTCGAGCCGGCGCACATGGGCCCGCACAAATTCGTCGGGATCGCCACCCGGAACCCGCTCCAGGTCCCGGGCCATGATGAGATGGGTACTAGGTTGATAAAACCCGCCACAGTCACGCGCGATCTCGGCGATATTTCGGTCGGACTGACGCGGCTTGGCAAATCCTCGCCCGATCTCCACCATGGAGCCGACCCTGACGCCCTGGCTTTGGGCTTCCGCCATCTCGGCGTAATGGACCCGGCCATCGATCCCATCGACCACCAGATGGATGCGGTCGGACATTTCGTCGGCGGAAAGCCCTTTGCCGACCACCCGGCCAACCACGACGGTAGCTGGATCTGTAGCCCGATGGATGGCGTAGTCGCCAACACCCCGTTCTAGGCCCCTCTTAGTGAGGGTCTGGTGCATGGTCTTGATGATGTCACCGCGCTCGCCCAAGGCGCGCAGATCCTTCTCCACGGATCC
>CAVXUV010000035.1:0-16012 GCA_963765095.1 uncultured Alphaproteobacteria bacterium | reverse complement strand
GCTTGGACCCCAGACTGGCCCAATCGGTGCAGCTGATCACCGGCGCGCTCCCCGCCGAATATGGCCTTGATACCGGCGGCATCGTGGACATCAAGACCAAATCCGGGCTGTTCGATACCGGCGGTCATTTCTCGATGTATGGCGGCAGCCACAACACCCTGGAGCCCAGCTTCGACTACGGCGGCTCGCTGGGAAATTTCAATTATTTCGTCAGCGGCGACTACAACACCAATTCATTGGGGATCGAGTTGCCCGACCGGGACCATACCCCCCTGCACGACCGCACCACGCAATGGCACGGCTTTGCCTTTGCGCAGGACATCCTCGACCAGAACAGCAGCCTGAGCGCGATCCTGGGGACCTCCAACGACATGTTCCAGATACCCAATCAGCCGGGACTTCAGCCCACCGGCCTTGGCGGCATCGTCGGCCTGGGTCCCTTGGATCCGTCGGGGTCGGGCAATTACCTGTTGCAGGCAAACGGCATCAGTCAATTTCCATCCGAGCAACTGGATGAACGCCAGCGCGAGATCACCCATTACGGCACTCTCAGCTATCTGCGCAGCCAAGGTCCCGTGGATTTCAGCCTTTCGGTGTTCGGTCGCTATTCCAGCCTCTTCTTCACGCCGGGCAACAATGTGGGCGACATTCTTTATGATGGCGTTGCCCAGACCGCCTATAAGCGCGACACGGCCTATGGCACCCAGGACGAAGGCGCCTGGCATCTGGGCCCGCATACCGTGCGCTTCGGCGTGATCTATGAAGCCGACGATATTCTCAGCAACACGTCATCCCTGGTATTGCCCACCGCGCCTGGCGGTCCGGGCAATACCAACCTCAATCCGCTCTGCAGCGATCCGACCCAGACCTGCCAGACCTCGGCCGTGCCGCTCAACCTCATCGACAACGGCTCCAAGCATGCCTGGACCTTGAGCCTTTATGCCCAGGACGAATGGAAGCTGTTCCAGGATTTCACGGTCAATTACGGCCTGCGCTATGACCAGTACAGCGCCTATTCCAGCGGCAATCAGCTGAGCCCCAGGGCCAACGCGGTGTGGACGCCGTGGGAAGGCACCGTGGTCCATGCGGGCTTTGCGCGCTATTACACCCCGCCCCCCATCGAGCTGGTCTCGAACAAGGATATCGGGCTGTTCGACAACACCACCAACGCGCCGCTCAACCCGCTGGACAACACCCCCATCGCGGAGAAAGCCGACTATTACGACGCCGGCGTCTCGCAGCAGCTGACGGATGCGCTCAAGGTGGCGGTCGACAGCTACATGAAGCATTCCAGCGACCTGATCGACGAAGGCCAGTTCGGCGCCCCCATCATCCTGACGCCGTTCAATTATGCGCGGGGCCGGCAGATGGGCGTGGAGTTCACGGGAGACTACACGACGGGGAATTTCACCGCCTATCTCAACGCGGCCCTGGCGCACGCGGCGGGCGAAGGCTGGATCACCAGCCAGTTCACCTTCGATCCTGCCGCACTTGCCTATACCCAGACCCATTACATCCATCTCGACCATGATCAATCCGTCTCGGCGTCGGCAGGCGCCACCTACAAATGGATGAGTACCGTCTTCTCCGCTGACGCGATCTTCGGCAGCGGACTGCGCGAGGACGCGACGGCGCCCGATGGCACCACCATCCCCAATGGCGGCCATGTGCCGCCTTATGGCGTGGTCAATCTGGGCGCGGCCCATGACTTCAGCGATATCGGCATGGACGGATGGGGGGGCCGCTTCGACATCGTCAATCTGTTCAACGTGGATTATCAGATCCGCAACGGTTCGGGCGTGGGCGTGTTCGCTCCGCAATATGGCCAGCATCGCGGCTTCTTCGCCGGCATCACCAAGGCCTTTTAGCGGCGGGGCCGGACATGGGGAAAATCGTAAGGCACTTTATGGTGCGCCGAATCCGTGGGGCTCGCGGCGGCAAGAACAATATCGGCCCATACGCGGCTTTTTTCTTCATCGCGCTGGCGGTCGGGACGGCGGCTCTGTCCCTCTGGCTGGAAGACCGCTATCGCAAGGCGGATGCTGTGTATCGTCTTTACGTTGCGCAGCATCCGTTGATGCCGGGCGAAAAGCCGCCCAGGGTGGATTGGCTGACCGGCAGGATCGCGCGCTGACCGCTCGCCGCACCTGATGGCCTTCATAACGAAAACCCTGTGCGCACGACCCTTCGTTAACGTTTTCTAGAGGGCCGATCGGGTACAAATTAAGACATTGTCGCCCGCAGCAGACTGCCGAGCCCCCACGGCTTGAAGTGGTATTCGCATGCAGAGCAAGGTAGCAAACGCCAGCGAGTTCGTTGCTGCCATCAGAGCGCACGAACAATTCGTCCTGGGCCGTCCGGGCGGGATTCGCGCCGATTTGCGGTTCGTGAAGGCACGCGGCATCGATCTCAGTCAGCGATGCCTCCAAGAGATCGAGTTGTCGGGCGCCGATCTTGCGGGCGCCAACATGGCGGGCGCCGATCTTAGCCGGGCAACGCTGAATTGCACCGACATCACGGGAGCAAACCTGTCTTGCGCCAGGCTGTGCCGCGCGGATCTTCGCGGCGCGCGCCTCCAAGGCGTGAATTTCGAGTTCGCGGACATGGACGGCGCCGACTTCCGCCAGGCCACCATTGCCATGGTTGGCCGCGAAGGAAAATGGACCGCCCCTGGAGCGGAGATGGGCAATTCCGTCAGCTTCGAGAATTGCTCGTTGAAGAAGGCGAGATTGAACAACGCAAACCTGAAGAACGCCAAGTTCGATGGCGCGATACTTAACCAGGCCTCCTTCGCCGGTGCGACATTGGACAACGCAACCTTCGATGGCGCGGTCCTGGTCGGCGTCAATTTGTCGGAACTTCGCGTTCCTTCGGAACGGCTGAAAAATTGCATCAAGGATCCAAGTCCTGAATTGCGCGCCAAGCTTCCGCGCTACCTCGCGATGCTGGATGAGACCGAAAAGTGGGCACGGTCGGACGGCCGGCAGGGAAGTCCGGCGAGTCTCGAGGGAGAAGACATCCGCCTGCTTGCCCAGCACATGAAGAAGCGATTGCTGACCGGCATCAACCTCAAGAAAACCATCGCGGTAAATACGGATTTCACGGAGTGCGAACTCCAGGGCGCAAGATTCGACGGTGCCGATTTGCGCGGGGCGATCTTTACCCGGGCCGATCTGCGGGGCGCGTCGTTTGTTGGCACAAACCTCGCGCATGCGAATTTCAGCGAAGCGAATTTGCTGGCTCTTGTGCTTCAGAACGGAAGCAAAATGCCCACGGCGTTCGAAGGAGCCGTGCTGGATCACGCCAATTTCCGGCAAGCCCGCCGCTAGCCGCATCTTTCGCGCGCACACAGCGTCCGGAACTTCCCCCCGGATCGGGCGTTTTTGGCCGTAAGGGGAATTTCGCGTTAATTTCTCTTCGGTTGGGACCGCGATGCCCTGCAAGGCTGCCGCGAGCGGGGGATCTCATTGTGGGGGCTTTGTTGTGCGGGATGGGGCCGTTGGCGGATTTGCGTAATTCAGAACCCTCCCAGGGGCCGTCCTTTCTGGCAGGCGGAGGGGAGTTGGGCGCGCTGATCGTGGCGCGGGACTGGTCGCGGTCCCTTGGGCCCCCATCGTCCTGGCCCCAGTCGCTGCAGACCACCGTGGGGATGCTGCTGCGCTCGCCGCTGCCCATCGTGCTGTTGTGGGGCGAAGACGGCATCATGCTCTACAACGATGCCTATTCCGTGTTCGCCGGAGGGCGCCATCCCCAATTGCTGGGCAGCAAGGTGCGCGAGGGCTGGCCCGAAGTCGCCGCGTTCAACGACAATGTGATGCGCGTGGGCCTGGCCGGGGGCACGCTGGCCTACAAGGACCAGGAGCTCACCCTCTACCGGCATGGCCGGCCCGAACAGGTCTGGATGAATCTGGACTATTCGCCCGTGCTGGGCGAAAGCGGGCAGCCGGCGGGTGTCATCGCCTTCGTGGTCGAAACCACCGAGCGCGTTCTGGCCGAGCGCCGCGCCACCGCGGAACAGGCCCGTCAGCGCGATCTCTTCGACCAGATGCCGGGCTTTGTCGCGGTGATGACGGGGCCGGAGCATGTGTTCGAATATGTGAACGAGGCCTATGTCAAAATCGCGGAACGGTCCGATTTCATCGGGCGCACGATCCGCGACGTGTTCCCCGACCTCGAGGGTCAGGGCTTCTACGAACTTCTCGACAAGGTCTTTGCCACGGGCGAGGCCGTCACTTTGCATGGCATGGAATTGCGCCTGCATGGCAGCGGCGAGACTCAATATGTCGACTTCGTCTATCAGCCCATTCGCGACGTGACGGGCGTCGTCACCGGGGTGCTTGCCGGCGGCTATGAAGTCACCCAGGCCTATCGCGCGGCGGAAGCCTTGCGCAAAAGCGAAGCCAGCCTGCGCGAACTCAACGCCGACCTGGAACGCAAAGTGGTGGAGCGCACCCAGGCGCGGGGACTGACCTGGCAGGTGTCGCCGGACCTCATGGGTGCGCTGAACTCCAAAGGCTATTTCGAAACCTCCAACCCGGCGTGGCAGACGATCCTGGGCTGGTCCGAAGACGAAGTCGCCGCCATGTCGATCTTCGAATTGCTCCATCCCGACGATGTCGAGCGCACCCGCGACGGCTTCAATCTCACCCAGATCGGCCAGCCCGCGATCCGTTTCCCCAACCGTTATCGTTGCAAGGACGGAAGCTATCGCTGGATCTCGTGGGTGGGGGTGCCGGAAGACGGCATGGTCTATTGCGTGGGGCGCGACATCACCGAAGAGGTGGCGGCGCAGGAAAAGCTGATGGAGACGCAGGAAGCCCTTCGCCAGGCGCAGAAAATGGAAGCCGTGGGCCAGCTCACGGGCGGCATCGCGCACGACTTCAACAATCTGCTGCAAGGCATCGGCGGCGCGCTGGAACGGGTGCAAACCCGCATCGCGGAGGGCCGCGTCCATGACGTGGACCGCTTCCTGAAAGCCGCGATCGGTTCCGTCAACCGCGCCGCCTCCCTCACCCACAGGCTGCTGGCCTTTTCCCGGCGGCAGACGCTCGATCCCCGCACCGCGGATTTGAACAAGCTGATCTCGGGCATGCATGAGCTGGTATCCCGCACCATGGGACCGAATGTGACGGTCGAAGTGGTGGGCGCGATCGGGCTGTGGCAGATCCGGGTGGACGCCTCGCAACTGGAAAGCGCGCTTCTCAACCTCTGCATCAATGCCCGTGACGCCATGCCGGACGGCGGACGCCTCATCATCGAGACCGCGAACAAGTGGCTGGACGAGCGCGCGGCGCGGGAGCGCGACATCGCCCCCGGACAATATGTTTCGCTGTGCGTGACGGATTCCGGCACCGGCATGACGCCCGAAGTGATCGCGCGCGCCTTCGATCCGTTTTTCACCACCAAGCCGCTGGGGCGGGGCACCGGCCTTGGCCTCTCCATGATCTATGGCTTCGTCCGGCAATCGGGCGGCCAGGTGCGGATCTATTCCGAAGTGGGCAAGGGCACCACCATGTGCCTTTACTTCCCCCGCTACATCGGCTCACCGGACGAAGAGGCGGTGCCCGAACAGGACCATGCCGAACGCGGCCTTGGCGAAACCATCCTGGTGGTGGATGACGACCCGACGGTGAGGATGCTGATCGCGGAAGTCCTGCTGGAGCGCTTTTATCATGTTCTGGAGGCGAACGACGGCCCTGCGGCGCTCAAGATTTTGGAGACCGAGGCCAAGATCGACCTTCTCATCACCGATGTCGGTTTGCCCGGGGGCATGAATGGACGCCAGATCGCCGATGCCGCCCGGCTCAAGCGCAAGAACCTCAAGGTGCTTTTCATCACCGGCTATGCGGAGAACGCCGCAGTGGGGAACGGACATCTGGACCCCGGCATGGAGGTCTTGACCAAGCCCTTCGCCATGACGAGTTTGGGCAACAAAGTCCACGAAATGATCGGGGGTTGACGCAGGCTCTTTATCGAGCGTCCCGCGTTAGGCAAATGTGAAGGCCCCTCGCACGGACGGTTGAAATCTGTGGAAAGCGAACTGCCTCTTCCCTCGCATGTCGAAGAAGCGGTCGAAGCGATCTCGGCCATGCAAGTCGTGCATGCGCGCGAGGCGACGCGCGCCGAACGTCTGGTCGACAAGATCACTTCCCTGGTGGGCAAGCCGCTTTTTCTTCTCCTGGTCGTGTCTGTTCTTTGCGCGTGGGTCCTGGCCGGGTCGCTCTTTGGCAAGACCTGGCCGGACAGCTACCCGTTCCCCGCTCTGGGCATCATCCTGTCGGGATCGGGGGTTTGCATCGCCATTCTGATCCTGGCGAGTCAAAGACGGGCGGACAGATTGGCGCAACGGCGGCAGCAACTGGCCCTGGAAGTCGCGCTTCTCGCCGAGCATAAGACCTCCAAAATCATCGACCTGATAGAAGAGCTGCGCCGGGACCTGCCTGACGTGCACAACCGGGTGGATCTTGAAGCCATCGAGATGGCGTCAAAGCCGGATCATGAAACGGTCCTGGGTATCATCGAGGAGCGCACCGTGTCCCGTGTTGATGAAGGGAAGACGGCGGCCCAATAGAATGCCGTCCTGACGGTTGCTGTGACGGGCGCCCGCTCAATGCACGACGTCGATCACCGGCATGGTGCTCAGTACCTTGCCGCTGCGGTCCGCGATCTCGATCTGGCGCAGCAGCACCGGGCCGCCGCGCCTGAGGTCCTCCATGGCGAAATCCCGCGCGCTGAGAAACGCTTCCAAACGCGCGGCCGCCAAGTCGCGCAGTTCGGTGCCCTCTTCGTCGCGGATCAGTCCCTGCCGGTCACGGACATGGAAGAAGTAGCGCATTGCCGTCCTCCATCCGATTAAAACGTCCCTTTTCGGACATAAGGGTAAGCGGGGCACGACGGCTTCGTTCCACCCATTGGCTTATTTCTCCTGCCTTAATTGACTTCTACCTGCATGCAGAGGCGCTTCCCAAAAGCAATCAAGGCAGGTTTTGCATCGCGTCTTTAAGTCCGGTTTTTGGGTATTAAATTAGACATATATGCCGATTGCGTTCTTCGCCCTCCAAGCCTACTTGGGTTTCACATCCTTCCTGGGGCCGGATCAGGCAAGACCGAAAGCTCTTGCCGCTTGAGAAAATGAGCGACGTTGGACGCGACACGGAAATTCGCCCGAAACCGGATTCTCGCCAGCCTGTCCGAGGCTGACCGCGGGCTGCTGAAGCCCTTGCTCAGCGAAGTCGAGCTTCCCGCGCGGAAAATGCTGGAAGCGCGCGGGCGCGCCATCGACTTTGTCTATTTTCCGGCGAGCGGGCTCGCCTCGATGGTCGCCACCAGCGGCTCCAGTCACGCCATCGAAATCGGCATTGTCGGCAATGACGGCATGACCGGACTTCCCGTCCTGCTGGCCGCCGACCGTTCGCCCCACGAAACCTTCATGCAGTCGCCGGGCATAGGCTGGCGCATCGCCGCTTCCGATTTGCGCGCGGCGATGGACAAAAACGCAAACCTGCGCGGTCAGCTGCTGCGCTATGCTCATACCCTCACCGTACAGATGGGTTACACCGCGCTGGCCAACGCTCGCTACAAACTGGATGAGCGCCTGGCCCGCTGGCTGTTGATGGCGCAGGATCGCGCCCATGGCGACAAGGTTTTGCTCACCCATGAGTTCCTGGCCCTGATGCTGGGCACGCGGCGTCCCGGCGTCACCACCGCGATCAGCCAGTTGGAAAGAGCCGGAATGATCACGTCGGAACGCGGTCAGGTGACCATCCTCGACCGGCATGCACTCGAGGAAACCGCCAACGGCTCTTATGGCGCGGCCGAAGCGGAATATGCCCGCCTGTTCGGCGCGATTTCAGCGAAAGCCGCCCAATAAAAAAGGCCCCGGTTCGATCCGGGGCCTTTCTCAAAACGTCCCGGATTATTTGGTTGCGTCGCGGATGGCGTCTTTCGCGCCGCCAACGGCATTCTGCACCTTGCCTGCCGCCTTCTCCGCCGAGCCTTCGGCCTTGAGCTTGGCATCGCCGGTCACTTTGCCCGCGGCTTCCTTGATAGCGCCGCCGGCCTGCTTGGCCGAACCGGCAATACGGTCCTTATCCATCGATATTCTCCGTGTAGGGATCAGCGGTGAGAACACGCTGGAGGGCGCTCGGTTCCGCGGATCGCGGCTGTGCCACTGTCCCTCGAATAGAGCACGGAACCGGAACGTCCCATGATCCGGCGAGTTACGCCTAGGGCTTACACAAGGAAAGATTCAAATGCGCGTTTTCGTACTCACTGTCGCGGCGATGGGATTGTTCGCAACCTTAGCGTCCGCGCAGAACATGCCGGCCCAGCAAGGCCCGCAGAATCCCGCCGTCAAATCGATGCATGACAACAATTCTTCGGCGCCGGTTGCGGGAGCCAACAGCTTCACCCGTGCCGAGGCCAAGTCCCAGATCGAAGCCAAGGGCTACACCCATGTGGCCAGACTGCGCAAAGACGAAAACGGCGTCTGGCGCGGCACCGCGATGAAGGACGGCCATTCCGGTCCCGTCAGCGTCGATTACCAGGGCAACGTCAACAACTAACCCGCCCCATCCCCTTCTCGCTTCAAAGGATCATCACATGACCAAGACTCTCACACGCGTTTATAACGACTATGCTTCCGCCGAACTTGCCGTTCGCGAGCTCAAGGCCGCCGGCCTGGGCGACAGCCATATCGGCATCGTCGCCAGCAATGCCGATGGCTGGCACAAGCCCGGCAGCTCCGACGTCAATCCCATCCATGACAAAGACCGCGACGGCAAGGATGACCGCGCCGAGGGTGCGGCCACAGGTGGTGGATTGGGCGCGATCGCGGGCGGCGCCGCCGGTGTGGCGGCGGGACTTGGCATGCTGGCCATTCCCGGCATCGGCCCCATCGTGGCCGCGGGCTGGCTGGCCGCATTGGCCTCCGGCGCAGTGGCCGGCGGCGCGGCTGGCGGCCTGATCGGCGCGCTGGTCGAATCCGGCACCAGCAAGGAGAATGCGGAGCTCTATCTGGAAGCGCTCCGCCGCGGCGGCGCCATCGTCACCGCCAAGGTGCCGGACAAGGATGAAGCCAAATACGCGGCGATCATGGACGAATTCGGCTTTCGATATCGCCGCCCGCGAAGCGGCGTACCGCGACACGGGCTGGAATGGCTACGATCCCGACGCGCCGCTCTATGACGCCGAACAGATCCGCAAGGAACGCGAAACCTATCGCATGTAACAGCTGAATGCTGGACGAAGCCCGCCGGCCGAAAACCGGCGGGCTTTTTCATGGTCAGGGCCCGGCCTTCGGAGACGCGAAAGTTCCGATTGTTTGGGGCCAATCGCCGGGTTGCGCGTTATGTGGCGATATTGAAAGGGATTCGTCCATGAGCCTTTTGCTGATTATCGTTGTTCTTTTGCTCTTGTTTGGCGGCGGCGGCGGTTACTACGCCCATCGCAGCTATGGCGGCGCCGGATTGGGCGGCGTGCTGGGCCTGGTCCTGATCATTATTCTTGTCTTGTTCCTGTTCGGTGGCCTGCGCGCATGAGTGAGCAGAATGCGGTGGAAGCACGCCCAACGGCGGAGCATGCCCAATACATGAACGAGTTGGTCTGCGGCGGCTGCGGCCGCACGGCGCATATCACCTGGGCTGGCACGGGCGATGCCAGGCGGGTGGTCGAGATGTCCGAAAGTCTCAAAATACACCCCGGCACCCCACCGACATTTACCTGTGTCGAATGCGGGACCGTGCAGGCGTCGCTCTAGTCAGGCCTGGTGAACGCCGCGTTCACTTGCCTTTTCCCAGATCGCGCAATTCCTCGATGCCTTCCTCCACCCGCTTTTTGATCGCGGCAAAGGCCTTGTTCTGGGATTCGGCGGTTATTTCGGCAAGCTCGCGCATATTTTCCAGCGCCTTCTCGAACCCACGAACGGCAAGCTCCTTGCGGTGCTTGAGGGCGTCCTTGTTTTGCGCATTGGCGACGGCCTGGGTCATGGTTTCCCGGAGAATCTCGGCCTGCCGGGTCACCAGCGCCTGCCATCCCTCAAAGACCGCCCGGTTTGCCCTGGTCAGCGCCTCGATATTCTTGCGCTCGTAATCGATAACGGCGGAAAAATTGACGCCAGGAAGCTTGTATTGGTTCAACAATTTGGTGAAATCGAAAGACGGGACCGCCTCGCCTGGTTTTTTCTCGTTGTCCATGATGCTCTCCTTCGGGATCGCTAACCAAGGCTATCGCGTTGGCGTTTCCGCTGATTGATCTGGATCAAATGCCGGTCGATTGATGGGCCCTTCCAGCGGCGCATGCGGGCAGGAATCAAATGTATTTATTTGTACGCCTTTGAACAAAGCGTGATCTCGCGGATTAGGTCACGGCAACTGCCATCCACGCCGGTGTGGGCGAAGAGGCAGAACCCGCATCCCGCGAAAGAGACCCGTCATGAAAACCCTTATCGCCTCGCTTTTTGCCTTGGCCCTGCTGGGCACAAGCGCGGCCGACGCCGCCATCATCGGCGTGCATGTCGGCGGTATCGGTGTCGGCATTGGCACCCATCATCACTATCATCATCACTATCGTCATCGGTCCTATCGTCACCATCGCTGATCTTCCAGCCGCGTCACGCTTCCAAGGGGCTTGCGGGTGAAAATCCGCAAGCCTTTGGCATGGATTCCGCCCCCCAAATATCTATAGTGAGCGTATCTTTTGGGTATCCGGAGGGGACGCAGAATTCCCTCTGACAGGGGGAAGCAATGATTCGGCATTTTCTTACGGGTTTGGCATTGGCGCCGCTTTTGCTGTTGGCGAGTTCCGGGCTTGGGCAAGGCCGACGACGCCAGCGACAAGCAGGCGTTCCATGACTTCCTGGCCCAGGCCAAAAACAACGCCAGCGCCGACAAGGACAAGGTGGCGGCCTTCTACAAAACCACCGGGGCGTACTGGCGCGTGCACTGGCTGGATTATTCGCACCATCCCGAAAATTACGCCGATGTGATGGCGCTGTACCACGAAGACCAGGCGCTTTATCCGCACCCCTTCGTGGTGCCCGATCCGCAGCGTTACGAGAAGGACGTCCAGGCGTTCCGGGATTTCGACGCCCGGAATGCGCTGCCCAAGAACCCGGCCTTGTTTGTCGGCAGTTCGACCATCGTGAAATGGAAGACCGCGGACGCGTTTCCCGGCTTCAGCGTGATCAACCGGGGCTTCGGCGGCAATGTCATCGAGGACGTGCTGTATTACTATAAGGACGTGATCGGGAAATATCACCCCTCCGCCATCCTGTTCTATTGCGACAATGACGTCACCGGCGGCGACAGCGGCGACCACGCCTTCGATCTGACCATGCAGGTCTATCGCAAGGTCCGCGCGGACTTTCCCAAGGTGCCGTTTGTCTTCCTCAGCATGAAGCACGCGCCCAACTCGGCCTTCGCGAATCCGGGCGAAGCTGCCGCCATCGATCGCTTCAATGAGCTCGCCAAGGCACAGACCAAAAAGGATTCCGGCTTCAAATATTTCGACATGGATGCGCCGGTGCGCGATGCCAGCGGCAAGGTCCCGGGCGACCTGTTCCTGGATGGCGAGCATTTCAACGATCAGGGCTATGCCTTGATCAATCCGGCGATGGAGAAAGAGCTGATCGCGTTGCACGTGCCGCATTCGAAGTGAGGTCGCGCGGAAAAATTGCAGGTTTCGTGGCGGCGTGGGTGATATGCCATGCCGCGTCGGCGAACGCGTTCACGCCCCCGCCCGAAAGCGCCATTCCGGCGGGGCCGCTGGGCGATTCCATCAAGCGCGGCGAACAGATATTCACCACGACGCATAAATATGCCGGGCCTTTCGTGGGCAACAATCTCAATTGTTCGGATTGCCATCTCGACAAGGGCAGAAAAGCGGGATCGATCCCGATGTGGGGCGCCTGGCCGCTTTATCCGCAATTCCGGACCAAGAACAACAAAGTCAACACCATGGCTTTGCGCATCCAGGAATGTTTCCTCTACAGCATGAACGGAAAGAAGCCGCCCGCCGACAGCGACGTCATCACCGACTTGCAGAGTTATTTCGCCTGGCTGGCGACGGGCGCGCCGACGGGCATGACCCTGGAAGGTTCGGGCTATCCCATGTTGCCGGCATCCAACATTTCACCGGACCCGGAACGCGGCGCACAGCTGTTCACCAAGTCTTGCGCGGCGTGCCACGGCGCCGATGGCGCGGGCAACGCGGCGGCGGCCATCCCGCCGCTGTGGGGGCCGCAATCGTTCAACGGGGGCGCGGGCATGCATGAAGTGGAAAAAGCCGCGCGCTTTATCCGCGCCAACATGCCACTTGGCCAGGAAAACACGCTGACGCCGGATCAGGCCCGCGATCTCGCCGCCTATATCAACAGCAAGCCGCGGCCTGCCGACCCGCGCACGTTGAAGAACTAACTATCCGCAGATGGACGCGGAGTATCCCTTCTCCTGCGCGCGGTTGAGCGTCACGATGCCCGCGGGCACCCACACGGCGCCGGGAATCATGTTCGCCTTCAATTCTTCCAGCACGGCATTGGTGTCCGCGCCGGTCGCCTTGGAATGCATGAAGGCGACAGCCTTGGCGGCCACTTCGCAGACGGCATAGCGCGCGCCCTCTTGCCCGACACTGCTCAATTTCCGCCCGTTGCTGAACAGTTTCGGATCCGGCGGCGCGGCATTGAACGGGTTCACCGTCGCGGGCGCGGCGATCCCCAGCCCGGCCAGGCCGCCCCAATCGGACAAGGCCGGACCGAACTTTGCCCATGCCGCGTCGTTGAAGCCGTATGACACCGAGAAATGGCGAAGGATGATCACGACCGACAGATCGCTGCCCGGGATGCCGTACCCGCTCAGATTGGCCTTGTAGAAATTGTCGGCGAAATTCAGCGCCTCGCCCACGCCCTTGGCGCTGATGGTATCGAAGATGATGCGGTGCCGCCGCCCGCCCTGGTCCAGCCAGGCATCCTGCGATTCGTCCTTTGGCGCGTTCGCGGTTGCAGCACTGGCTTTGCCACTGCTCAGCGCCGCCAGCGTCAGGCCCAGGCCCAGAAATTCCCGTCTCCACAACGCCATCGTTTGGTCCCCTGCTCGAGCGCGCCGCCCAAGGATGCTCTGCATGGATCGGTATTGTCCATATGGAATCCTGTTAAATCCTGTAGGATGGATCGTTGGGGAGAGCGGCCGCAGAATGCCTATCAGCCTGGTTCAGTATCTGCTCGGTGGTGTGTCCGGGCTGTTTGTGGGATTCGTTCTGGGACTGGTGGGAGGCGGCGGCTCCATCCTGGCCGTGCCACTGATCGTCTATGTGGTGGGCGTTTCCGATCCGCATCGGGCGATCGGCACCACCGCGGTCGCCGTCGCCGCCAATGCCGCCATCAACCTGATGACCCATGCGCGCGCGGGAATCGTGAAATGGGGTTGCGCCGGGCTGTTCGCCGCCACCGGCGTCGCGGGCGCATTCCTGGGCTCGACCCTGGGCAAGGCCATCGACGGCCAGAAGCTTTTGTTCCTGTTCGCGTTGCTGATGTTCGCGGTCGGCATTCTGATGCTGCGCCGGCGGGAGCAGGACGGCCAACCCGAGGTCAAGCTCCATTCCGGCAATGCGTTGAAACTGGCCCTGCTGGGCTTTTGCGCCGGCGGGCTGTCGGGTTTTTTCGGCATCGGCGGCGGCTTTCTGATCGTGCCGGGGCTGATGCTGGCCACGGGCATGCCGATCCTCAACGCGGTGGGCTCATCGCTGTTGGCGGTGGGCGCGTTCGGGATCACCACCGCGATCAATTACGCCTTGTCCGGCTGGGTGGACTGGATGTTGGCTTGCGTGTTCGTGGCGGGCGGCATTGTCGGCGGCCTGGGCGGGGTCAAGCTGGCCCACGGCATGGCGCCGCGCCGGGGCCTGTTGAATGCCGTGTTCGCGTCATTGATTTTCGTGGTCGCGGCTTACGTGCTCTATCGCAGCTGGGGCGCGTTGGCTTAGCCTTTCCCGGCGAGTACCGCGAGCCTGGAAATGATCGTCGGAACCAGCGCAAAAACCCGGTGGCGAGCGCGCGGCGAAATCCCGGTGCTGGGCGCTGCCCTTTTCATGCTCGGCGGCTGTTCCTCGGCCGGCGATGGCCGGTCAGCCATCCTTTATGGGCAGGCCTGCAAGCCCTTCGATCCCGCTGTGACCAATTCCTGCATGATCAGTTCCGAACGGCGGTCGGAGATCACGGAATTGCCCGAACCTCCCGGGATGTATCGTTATTGCGCGTGGCCCGCGCTGCTCTCGGGCAAGTACCGGACGCAATACCGGGATGTGGACGGGTCCATCCACGACTTTACGCCAACCCCGGTGCTGACAGCGAGTTTTCTGCTGGAGGCGTTCCAGGCGTCAGACAATTCCGTGACGACGGAAACGGTCCGCTACCGCATGATACCTTATTCCCACCCCTGTCCGGACGCTCCGCCTTGAAGCGAAAGCCCGAGCCTGGAGAAAACGTCAGTGCGCGATTTCGGCCGGTGATGCGCCGGGCGGGCGCAGCCAGAGATAAACCCATTTCACTTCGAAGGCCTGGAATGCGTAGACAAAGCATCCCGGCAGATTGAAGGGCGGCCGCGCAAGGTCGAGCGGGCGCCAATCGCCCACATGGATATCCTCATTCCACCGGGGGCTGCCCTCGGGCGCCCAGGCGTTGGTGATCAGCGCGGCGCGGTATTTCGGAAGCTGGGCCAGGAACGTCAGAATGTCCGCATTGGGCCAATGCTGCAGCACATCCTTGGCGATCAGAAGGTCTGCCGGCGGCAACGCTTCGGTGACGGCATCGGCATGGAGAAAATGAACGCCGTCGCGGGCGAATTTCCGGGTGGATTGCAGCACCACCAGCGAGGCGTCGACGCCGGTATAGTCGATGCCGGTCCAATCCATGTGACGGCTGACCTGCCAATCGCCGCAGCCCAGATCGACGACGCTGGCGATCCGGTTGGCGTGCATGAAATAGCGCAGGAAATTGCGATAGCCGCGCGTCAACTCCTCAGCCGAACCCGGCCCCGACCCGCCGTGCCAGAGGTCGTGACGATAGATGGTGTCGAAAATCTCGCCATGGGTCGGCATGCGCGCTCCCAACGGCCGTGCCCCCGCAGGAGACCATTATCGCTCCGCTGGCGTGTGGGCGAAATCGTGCCAAGCGCACCCGGCACAACCCTATGGGCGTGGGTCGTTAGCTTGTTGGAGCTAAGTACCGCCGCAGATGAAAACGGCCTCCATCCGCCATTTGGCGTAGTTTTGGGGCGGGATGGATGATTCGCCTGAGGGGGCCATGGCTGATCCGGGATCGGCGGCTGCAAGATGGCTGACAAGCTGGCTGGCACGATGCTGCAAGACGGCGGCATGGATAGCCGCCGCGCTGCTGGCGGCGTCGCCGGCCCTAATATCCCCAGCCAAGTCCCAGACGCTGCCGGACGCCGCGCTGTCATTCGCGGACACCTCGTCCCAGAGTTTCGACTGGGGCGCCACCGCCGGGTTTGACTATGTGACCGGCAATTATGGCGCCAAATGCGCCGTGACGCTGTCGATCACCTGCACCAGCACGGGCACCACGGTGTTCGAGCTTCCCGCCACCGCCATGCTGCAGATCTGGCGGCTGCGCCTGCAAGTGACGGTTCCTTACGTCGATATCGAGGGGCCGGGCCAGCTCGCCGGCGATTTGGGCGTGCCCGTGGTCATCGCCCCCCTCAACACCGAGCCCAAGCACCGGTCCGGGCTGGGCGACATCACCGTGGGCGCGGCCTATGTCCTGCTGCGCGAAAATCTGTTCATGCCGCGCATCGAGCTGGCCGGGACCATCAAGCTGCCCACCGCGGGCGATGGCCTTGGCACCGGCAGGACCGATTATGGCGCGCAGATCAATCTCTATCGCACCGTGCTGCCCTGGCTCACCACCGTCGGCTCGGTCGGCTATGAGTGGGTCGGCGACATCAACACCGTCAAACTCCACAGCGGCCTGGAAGGGACCGCGGGCGCGAACGCGAAATTCCTGGTG